>CAVXCA010000026.1:0-124137 GCA_963759955.1 uncultured Alphaproteobacteria bacterium | reverse complement strand
GCACCGAGCCGATGCGCAGCAACAGCTCGCGCGGCTCGAAGGGTTTGGCGAGATAGTCGTCGACGCCGATCTCGAGGCCGCGAACGCGATCGGCCGCTTCGGAGCGCGCGGTGAGCATGACGATGGGCACCTCGGAGCGAAGGCGCAGGCTGGTGGCGAACGAAAAGCCGTCTTCGCCGGGCATCATCACGTCGAGCACAATGATGTCGAACGCGAGGCTTTCCAGGAACCCCCGCGCCTCGTCCGCCGAAACGGCGACCGTCACGCGATGACCGTGCTTGCTCAAATACGTGGAAAGCAGGTCGCGCAAGCGCCGGTCGTCGTCGACCACCAGCACATGCGCAGCGTCGTCTTGCGGAGCAGGACGGGTGTCGCTCAATCCTTCCTCCGGCGGTTGACTCCGATCAGTTCGATGACGCGCTCGCGCTCCTTAGCGTCGATCATCGCGATCAGGAACGCGACCGCGTGGTCTTTGGCGCCCGGGCCGAGTCGCTCCATGGCGCCGGTGAAGCGTCGGGTCTGCAACAGCGCGAGGTCGCGCGCCAGTTTTTCGCCCTCGGGCGTGGCGTAGAGCTGGCGATGGCGCCGATCGGTGGCGCCCGCGCGTGCGTCGATGAAATTCTTGGCGATCAATTCCTTGAGCACCCGGTTGAGGCTCTGCTTGGTGATCTTGAGGATGTCGAGCAGCGCCGCGATGGTCAAGCCGGGATGTCGGCTGACGAAGTGCAGCACCCGGTGATGGGCGCGACCGAAACCGTAGACCTCGAGCAATCGATCGGCGTCGCCGACAAAATCGCGGTAGGCGAAAAAGAACAGCTCGACGAGGTCGTACATCGGCGCGCCGTCCGGCTCCGACGCGGCGCTCGCGTCCGTCTGGGCGCTGATGCGCGGCGGTTCGATCATTAGGTCAGCATTGTTGACATATTGCAGCGTCCCCGTTAGGGATTAGCCACACGACAGCGGCTGGGCTATTTAATCCGGGCGCGGACAAAATCAAAACCGCCCCTTCGCAATCCGAGGAGTAAGCCATGGCGGGCCCGACATTCGACGATCGAGATGGATGGATCTGGCTCGACGGCCAGTTCACGCCGTGGCGCGACGCGAAGATTCACGTCCTCACCCACGCCCTGCATTACGGCAGCGCCGTTTTCGAAGGCGAGCGCGCCTATGGCGGAGCGATCTTCAAGTCGACCCAGCATGCCGAGCGCTTGAAGGAGTCGGCGCGCATTCTCGATTTCGAGGTTCCCTGGAGCGCGGCGGAGATCGACGCGGCCAAGGCCCTCACGCTCGCCAAGAACGGTTTCGTCGACGCCTATTTGCGGCCGGTGGCTTGGCGCGGCTCGGAAATGATGGGCGTTTCGGCCCAGCACAACAAGATCCATCTCGCGATCGCGGCCTGGCAATGGCCGAGCTACTTCGATCCTGCGCAGCGCATGAAGGGCATCCGTCTCGACATCGCCGAGTATCGTCGGCCCGACCCGGCGACGGCGCCGTCGCGCTCGAAGGCCGCGGGCCTCTACATGATCTGCACGATCTCCAAACATCGCGCGGAGCGGCGCGGCTACGCCGACGCCCTCATGCTGGACTGGCAGGGCCGCGTCGCCGAATGCACGGGCGCCAACATCTTTTTCGTCAAGGACGGCGTCCTGCACACGCCGACGGCGGATTGTTTCCTCGACGGCTTGACGCGTCAGACGGTGATCGAACTCGCCCGCCGGCGCGGCGTCGAGGTGGCGGTGCGCCGGATCATGCCCGACGAACTGCCGACCTTCAGCGAATGCTTCATCACGGGATCGGCGGCCGAAGTGACGCCGGTCGGCGAGATCGGCCCGCACAAATTCACGCCCGGCGCTTTGACCGCGGCGCTGATCGACGATTACACCGCCGAGGTCCAGCCCAAATCGAAGGCGGCCTGAGCGCCGCCTCACCCCGCGGCGCTGACGAAATTGTCGAGCACCATCTTGCGGCCCGCGCGGTCGAAATCGACCGTGAGCTTCGGGCCGTCGACCGCGACGACGCTTCCGTTGCCGAACTTGATGTGGAACACGCGCGCGCCCGCGGCGAAAGCGGATGGCGCGTCGGAGCGAGAGACCGCGTGGCCTTCGAGGAAACGCGCCGTCGCGGGCGAAGCCGTCTCCTGCCGCGCCGCGCTTTCGCGGGCGCGCCGCCAGCCCGGCGTTTCGTAGCGCGAGGCGAATGACGGTTCGCGCTCGAAGCGTGCGATGCCGTAACCGCCGTGCGCGGCGCCCAAGGCTTCGACGACCTCGACGTGATCTTCCGGCAGTTCATCGATGAAACGCGAGGGCAGCGAGGTCTGCCATAGCCCGCGCACGCGCCGATTGGCGGCGAAATAGATCTTCACGTTTCGGCGCGCGCGGGTGATCCCGACATAGGCGAGGCGTCGCTCCTCCTCGAGCCCTGCGCGTCCGTTCTCGTCGAGCGCGCGCTGATGGGGAAACAGGCCTTCTTCCCAGCCGGGCAGGAACACCAGGTCGAATTCGAGGCCCTTGGCGGCGTGCAGGGTCATGATCGAAACGCGCGCGCCGCCTTCGCCGCTCTCGACCTCCATGACCAGCGAAACGTGTTCGAGAAACGCCGCCAGCGTCGGGAACTCGCCCATCGAGCGCACGAATTCCTTCAAATTTTCCAGCCTTCCGGCGGCGTCGGCGGTGCGCTCCGCCTTCCACATGTCGATCAGGCCGCTCTCCTCGAGGATCGTCTGGGCGAGTTCCTCGTGCGGCGCGACGTCGACCTGAGCCGACCAGCGCTCGAAGCTGCGCAGCAGATCGCGCAGGATTTGGCGCGGCCGAGCTTTGAGCTCCTCGCTTTCGATGAGCACGCGCGCCGCGCGCATCAGCGAAACGCCGGCGCTGCGGCGATAGGCGTGCAGCACGTTCAAGGTCGCTTCGCCCAAGCCCCGCCGCGGCAGATTGTAGATGCGTTCGAAAGCCAGATCGTCGTCCGGCTGGGCGACGCAACGCAAATAGGCCAGCGCGTCGCGGACTTCGGCGCGTTCGTAGAATCGCGGCCCGCCGATCACCTTGTAGGGGATGCCGAGCGCGATGAAGCGCTCCTCGAACTCGCGCATCTGAAACGAGGCGCGCACGAGAATGGCGATCTCGTTCAGCGGAACGCCGGCGCGCTGCGCCGATTCGATCTCGTCGCCGATGACGCGCGCTTCCTCCTGGCTGTCCCACACGCCGCTCACGGTCGGCTTGTCGCCGTCCTCGGCGCTGGTGTAGAGCGTCTTACCCAAGCGATTGGCGTTGTGGGCGATCAACCCTGCGGCGACGGCAAGGATATGGCCGCCCGAGCGGTAATTGCGCTCGAGGCGGATGACCATCGCGCCGGGAAAATCGTGCTCGAAGCGCAGAATGTTGTCGACGTCGGCGCCGCGCCAGCCGTAGATCGACTGGTCGTCGTCGCCGACGCAGCAGAGATTGCGATGCCCCTGGGCGAGGAGCCGCAACCACAGATACTGCACGACGTTGGTGTCCTGGTATTCGTCGACGAGAATGTAGCGCCAGCGATTCTGATACTGCGCGAGAATCTCCGCGCGCTCGCGAAAGAGGCGCAGGCTTTCCAGCAATAAGTCGCCGAAATCGACGGCGTTGAGCCCCTTCAGGCGCTCCTGATAGGCGGCATAGAGCGCACCGCCGCGGCCGGCCGCAAAAGCGTCCGCCTCGCCGCGTGGAACATGGGCCGGATCGAGGCCGCGATTCTTCCACCCGTCGATCAGGCTCGCCAGGGCGCGCGCCGGCCAGCGCTTGTCGTCGATGTTCTCCGCCTGCAAGATCTGCTTGATGAGACGGATCTGGTCGTCGGTGTCGAGGATGGTGAAATTCGGCTTGAGGCCCACCAGTTCGGCGTGACGGCGCAGGATCTTGGCGCCGATCGAATGGAACGTGCCCATCCAGGGCATGCCCTCGACGACGCCGGTCAGGAGGCCGACGCGCTCGCGCATTTCGCGCGCCGCCTTGTTGGTGAAGGTCACCGCCAGAATCTCGTGCGGCCTGGCGCGGCCCGCAGCGATGAGATGGGCGATGCGCGCGGTCAGGACGCGGGTCTTGCCGACCCCGGCTCCGGCGAGCACGAGCACCGGCCCGTCGAGCGCTTCGACCGCGTGGCGCTGTTCTTCGTTCAAGCCCTTGAGGTAACGCGGCGCGACGCCCGCCCCCGCCCGCGCCGAAAGGCTCCGCGCGTGACCGGCGGCACTCGCCTCGGGCGTAACCGAATCAACAGGAACGGACAACGATCGGGAAGTCTCGCGGCGCATGACGAATCATGCGTCGGCGCGTTGCGCGGCGCAACGGAAATCGGCTTTTCCCGGCGCGCGGCCGGTCAATTCCAGCCGTTGATCTGAATGGCCGCCGGGGTGAGGATGGCCGCGAACAGGCCAGGCAGAAAAAACAGAATCATCGGCACCGTCAACGTCGGCGGCAGCGCCGCCGCCTTCTTTTCGGCGGCGTTCATGCGTTGATCGCGACTTTCCTGGCTTAGCACCCGCAGCGAGGCACCCAGCGGCGTGCCGTAGCGCTCGGCCTGGATCAGGACGGTGGTGAGCGAACGAACCGATTCGAGTCCGGTGCGGGCGTTGAAATTTTCGAACGCGGTGCGCCGGTCCGGCAGGTAGGACATTTCCGCCGCGAGCAAGGTCAGTTCCTCGGCCATGTCGATGCTCTCGGCGCCGATTTCCATGCTCACCTTGCGCACCGCGTGTTCGGTCGACATCCCGGACTCGGCGCAGATCAAGAGGAGGTCGAGCATGTTCGGATAGGCGCGCTCCAACGACTTTTGTCGCTTGGTGGTCGAATTGCGCAGATAGATTTCCGGCGCCTTGATGCCCATGTACATCGCAAACATGACAAAGCCGAGCTTCATCGGCAGCGGCTGGGTCAATTTCGCGATGACGAAGATGTAGACGCTCGCGAACGCCGCGAACGCGATCGGCGCAACAAGTCGAAACGTGACGAAGGCGTATTCGGCGCCGGCGCCGCGAAACCCGGCTTTCGCCAGGGTCTCCTTGGCTTTCTCCGTGCTCAGCCAACTCGTCAGATTGAGCGCGTCGACGAGATTTTTCAGCATGGTGCTGGGCTTGGCGCGCAATTGCGTCTTGTTTTGGCTGGCCGCCATCTTCTCGCGCTCGCGCATGCGGATGCGTTCACGCTCGGAGCCGACCGCCTTGATTCGGCGTTCGAGATTGTCCGTCTGCAGCATCGGCACGAATACGATCAAGACAGTCGCGGCGCAGCCGAGCGCGGCGAGAAGAAACGCGAGGAACCGCGGATCGCCCAACTTGCTGAGAACATCGTCCAACATTGCGCTCGTCCGATCAGAAATCGAAGTTGATCATCTTCTTCATCATTACGACGCCGATGCTCATCCAGAATAACGCGATTGCCGATACGATCCGTCCGTGCTCCGTCGTCCACAACAGGCTGATGTATTTCGGCGACGAAAGATAAAGCAGGCCGGTGACGGCGAACGGAACCGCGCCGATGATCCAGGCGGAGGCCTTGGCTTCCATCGCCATCGCGCCGATTTTCCCTTTCATTTTCTTTCTCTCGCGCAAGGTTCGCGACAAGTTGCCGATCGCCTCGGACAGGTTGCCGCCGGACTTGGACTGGATGCCGATGACGATCGCAAAGAAATTCGTCTCGCTGACAGGCACGCGCTGAGCCATCTTTTCGACCGCTTCGGCCAGCGGCAGGCCGACCGCCTGGTTTTCGACAATCTTGCGAAACTCCGAGCGCACCGGTTCGGGCGATTCGTTGGCGATGATGCGCAGGGTGTCGCCGAACGGAAGGCCGGCCTTGACGCCGCGCACGATGATGTCGAGCGCGTTGGGAAATATTTCGACGAACTTGGCGATCCGGCGCGCGCGAAGCCGGGCCAGCACCAGATTGGGAAGGCCGACGGCGGAAATGGCCGCGACCAGAGCCGCCAGCAGGGCACTCTGCGATTTGATGTAGACGAGGCCGGCGAGCGCGACCGTGACGGCCGCGAAGATGATGATGAACTGTTGACGGGGGATCGACAGTCCGGCTTGCTCGATGCGAGTTTGCAGGTCCGGTCGCTTGCGCTCGGATTTCTTTTCCAGATCCTTGATGCTTTCGGCGATCTGCTTCTTCTTCGCCGTCTTGTCGGTCGAGGCGGCGCCGGCCTTCGCTTCAACCCTCTTGAGCGACGCGCGCCGCTTGTCGGCCCGCGAATCGCCACCGGCGAGCACGAACGCGAGGCCGCCGAGCGCGAGGACCGCGCAGCCCGCCGCCAAGACCAGATTATTGACCATCGCTCTGCGCCTTTGCGTGTCGAAGCGCTACGACGCTTCGTTGATTTCCGAAGCGTCGATCGCTGCGGCGAGACGCTGCTCCTCGCCAAAGTAGCGTGCGCGATCCCAGAACTGCGGCCGGCCGATCCCGGTCGATCGATGCCGACCCTTGAGCTTGCCTTGCGCGTCCTCGCCGAGGATTTCGTAGACAAACAGGTCCTGGGTGATGATGACGTCGCCCTCCATTCCCATCACTTCGGTGATGTGGGTTATGCGTCGCGATCCGTCGCGCAGGCGCGCCGCCTGAATGATCACGTCGACCGACGAGGTGATCATTTCGCGAATGGTGTGCGAAGGCAGGGAATAGCCGCCCATCGTGATCATCGATTCCATGCGGCTGAGCGCCTCGCGCGGCGAATTGGCGTGGAGCGTCCCCATCGAGCCGTCGTGACCGGTGTTCATCGCTTGCAGGAGATCGAAGGCCTCCGGTCCGCGCACTTCGCCGACGATGATCCGTTCGGGCCGCATGCGCAGGCAGTTCTTGACGAGATCGCGCATCGTGACCTGCCCGGCGCCCTCGAGATTGGGCGGACGGGTTTCCAGACGCACCACATGCGGCTGTTGCAGCTGGAGTTCCGCCGAGTCTTCGCAAGTGATGACCCGCTCGTCCGTGTCGATGTAATTGGTCAGGCAATTGAGCAACGTCGTCTTGCCCGAGCCTGTGCCGCCCGAAATGATGACGTTGCAACGGACGCGGCCGATGATCTTGAGAATCTCCGCGCCGGCGGGCGAGATCGAGCCGAAACGCGTGAGTTGGTCGAGCGTCAGCTTGTCCTTCTTGAATTTGCGGATGGTCAGCGCCGCGCCGTCGATCGCCAAGGGAGGCGCGATGACGTTGACGCGCGAGCCGTCCATCAGGCGCGCGTCGCAGATCGGCGAGGCCTCGTCGACCCGCCGGCCGACCTGACTGACGATGCGTTGGCAGATGTTCATCAACTGGGCGGCGTCGCGAAAGCGAACGTTGGTCAATTGAATCTTGCCGCCGACTTCGATGAAGCAGCGCGTGGGCCCATTGACCATGATGTCGGCGATGTCGTCGCGCGACAACAGCGGCTCGAGCGGCCCGAAGCCGAGCACGTCGTTGCAGATGTCGTCGAGCAGATCCTCTTGTTCCGAGATCGACAGCACGAGATTCTTGATCGTCACGATTTCGTGGACGATGTCACGAATTTCCTCGCGCGCGCTCTCGGGATCGAGCTTGGCCAGCGCCGCCAGATCGATCGCCTCGATCAGCGCGCCGAAAATCATCGACTTGGTTTGAAAATAGCTGTCCGACCGGCGCTCGAGCTGCCCCCCGGACGACGGCTCCGCCGGGGCGACCGACTTCGCGGCCTCTGGCCTGGGCCCGGGCGCGCTGGCCGCCGGCGGCGGTTGGACACTCAATCCGGGATTGGAACGCTTACCGAACATACTTTGCTTCCCTGCGTCTGCGGCTACGGCGCCAACCATGGGCGCCGACGCTGTTCCTGTCTTGCAGCGCGGCCCTCAAGCTTTCTTTCGGACGAACTTGGCGATGAACGGATCGAGCAGGCCGCGCTTGGCTTTGCGCGTATCGCCGCGGCCCGCGACCTCGTTGGCGAGATCGGTGAAAATCTCGGCGATTTTCCCGTTGGCGTCGATTTCGGCGATCATCTGTCCGTTGTTGGCTGCCGCGCCGAACAGCTTGGCGTCGTGAGGGATGATCGCGAACGGCTCCGTTTCCATGGTCTTGGCGAAATCCGCCACCGAGATTTCCGGACGCCTGGGCATGCCGACGCCATTGAGGACCAGACGGGGCGGGTAGTCGTTGGGACGCGAGCCGCGGACGTTGTCGATGATGTTCTTGGCGTTGCGCAAGTTGGCGAGATCCGGCCCAGCGACGATGACGACTTCGTCCGCGCCGACGAGCATGCGCCGCGTCCATGCGTTCCAAGCGTGAGGAAGGTCCAAGACGATCCACGGCGTCGAGGCCCGCATGGTGTCGACGACCGAATCGAACGACGTCTCGGAAAAATCATACGGCCGATCGAGCGTCGCGGGCGCCGCGAGCAGGCTCAGATTGTCGCCGCACTTCGACAGAAGGCGCTCGATGAGCGTCGCGTCGACGCGCTCGGGCGCGAACACCGCCTCCGCGACGCCCTGCGGCGGATCCTGGTTGTAATCGAGGCCCGCGGTGCCGAAGCCCAAATCGAAGTCCGCGACGATCGTCGCCATCTCCAGCCCCGTCGCCAGGGCCCACGAAAGATTGTGGGCGATCGTCGACGATCCGACGCCGCCCTTGGCGCCGATGACCGCGATCACGCGACCGAGCGGTTTGGCGCCGGGCGCGCGAAACAGGGACGAAATCGCCTGAACGAAATCGACGGCGCTGAACGGAGCGACGAGATATTCGCTGACTCCGCGCGCCATTAGCTGTCGATAGAGGACGATGTCGTTGACTCGGCCGAGAATGACGACTTTCGTTCCGGCGTCGCAAAAGTGCGAGAGTTCGTCGAGCTGCTCGACGAGCAAATCGCGATTCGTCGTCGCCTCGAGCACGATGACGTTCGGCGTCGGCGCATTGCGGTACGCCTCGACCGCCGCGGCCGCTCCGCCCATATTCTGCTTGACATGAGTCTTGCTCATGCGCCGGTCGCTGATCGCCGCCTGGACGACGGCGGCGATTTCCGGGGTTTCGCAAAAGGCTTGAATGGAGACGCGAGGGACCGGATCGATTTGCGGGATGGCCGCCGGCCGCGGGGCGGCGAGCGGCTCCGTCTGTTCGGCTGCAGGAATACGCATCGTTCAGCCTCCCGACCCGACCTGACCGATCGCCGTATTCTGAATCTTCCAGTTCGTTCCCGGATCCTTGCCCTCGCGCACGTCGCCGATCGCGCGTAGCCGCATGCTGACGTCGGGCGGGTCGCTCGCGCGTGTCTGCGCGAGATCGCGGGGATCGGCGACCTGGGCGGCGAGATCGGCTTGGGTCGCGCAGCCAAAATTCGGGTAGGAATCGTTCTTCCAGCCCTCGATCGAGTCGCCCGACGCCAAATCGCTCGGCCATTGGCCGCATGGCGTCGACACGACGGCCTTCAGACCTTGAAATGTCAGCCGAATCGGCGAGGCCCGCGTCGCATCGTCGGCCGCGTAGACGCCGACCCCGACATACCCGCGCAGTCCGGTCGAGGCCAGGGTTCGGCGAATCTCGTCGATGATACGGCCGCTCCTCCCCCTCTCGCCCGCCGGCGCCAGAATCGCGATCTGGCCCGTGCCCAACGCGCGATAGCGCTCGGCGAAAGTGCGAATATTGGCCTTCGACTGCGAATCGAGACCGCCGCCGGCGGGATAGACGTCGAGCGTCGTCGGCGCCTGAGCCAGAACGATCGGATGACGCTGATGATAATCGCCCGACGGGATCGAATCGTTGGAGGCGTAATCGACGCCGCAGCCCGCCAGCGGCGACGCCGCGACGGCGGCGAGAAGGAGCCAGCCGATCGGCAGGGCTCGCGAAAGACGTTGGGTTGGGTTCCTCGACATGATGGCGCTCTCGTTTGATGGGGGCCGCGGCACGGTTCTCGTCTTTGCTCAGTCGGTGATGAATCCAACTTTGCCGGAGTAGCCGGGCATCGGCTGCAACGCGCCGGAGGTCGAATAAATTCGATTGACGCGCCCGAGCAGCCACGCCTGGGGATCGCTCGCTTCGGCGAAATTGCTGTCGGGCCGCGTCACATCGCGCGGATCGATCGCATGCACGATGTAGGGGGTGACGACGATCACCAGCTCGGTTTCGTCGCGCAGGTAGTCGCGCGAACGGAACAAAGCCCCAAGAACCGGCAGGTTCATCAGGCCGGGCATGCCGTTGATCGCCTGCTGGGTTTTGGTCGAAATGAGGCCGGCCGTGACGATCGAGCCGCCCGAGGGCAGTTCGACGGTCGTTTCGTTCTTGCGCGTGCGAAAGCCGGGAACCGGCACGTTGCCGATCAAAATTTCCGTCGACGAGTCGATATCGGTGACTTCAGTGGCTACGCGCAACTGGATGCGGCCCTGCGAAAGAACGACCGGCGTGAAGTTCAGCGTGACGCCATAGGGCTGTTGAGCCAAAGTGGGGGTGCAGACGCCTTGGCTGCAGGTTGAGCCGCTGAGGATCGGCACCGTGCCGCCGGCGAGAAACTTGGCGCTTTCGCCGGAGACGGCGGTGACTGTCGGTTCGGCGAGCGTGCGCGCGACGCCGTCGCGTTCGAACGCCTGGAGCGTCGCCCTTATGTTCTGCCCCGCCGTGATCCAGCCCAAAGCCCCCGACGTCGCTGACCACGCGCTGGCGGGATTGAACGGGAGGATGCTGTTCTGCTGGCCGTTGACGCTGAAGCCATTGACGGCGGCGAAGCCGTTCGCGTTCGTCCCGACGGCCATGTTGACGCCGAGCTGCTTGACGATTTCGCGACGAATTTCGCTGATGGTGACGCGCAGACTGACTTGGTCGAGGCCGCGGATGGTGAGGGAATTGACGACCTTGCCTTCCGGGCTTTGCGCGCCGCCCGCCCCCTGGCCGGCGTCCTTGCTCTGGCTGAGAAATCCCGAGGCGATGTCGAGCGCTTTCTGCGCGTCGCCGGCCGAGGCGACCGAACCAGTGAGGATGATCGATTCGGAGACCGTGCGAACGTGAATGTCGTTGCCGGGAATCGCTGCGTTGAGCAGAGCCGAGAGTTCTCCCACGTCGCGGCCGACGGAGATATCGAGCACGGCGATCTTGCGGCCGTCCGCGGCGAGCGCGAAGATCGTGGTCTGACCGGCGGCGAGCGTCGAGACATAGAGGCGGCGCGCCGAACGCACCACCGCATTGGCGACCTTGGGCTCGCCGACATAGATTTCGGCCGCGTCCTCGGGAAGATCGATGATCACCGACCTGCCGACGCCGAGCTGCAGGCTCTTCACCGCGCCCTCCGAGAGGCTCAGCGACGAAGTCGGTGCCGCGTCGCCGGACAACGCCGGCGTTTGCGGGCCGAGGGCGACGAGCGCGATCATCGCGCCGATCGAAAGCGCGGACCAGCGCGCGTAGCGATGATTTTTCATGCGGCGGGCCTCAACCTTGAACTTTGCCATCAGCGCCCTCTTCCATCAGCGCGTCGCTGTCTGCGGAGCGCCGTAGCGCACGATCGTCAAATTGTCGGACCCGCCCGTGCTGTTGGCGCCGACGGTCTCGGCTGGGCCGGCGCTGTCGGCCAGGCTGCGCAGCGCCAGATGCAGGTTGGAGTTCCCGGCCTGCTGGGCGAGAATGATCAGCTGGGCCTGAGCCGGATCGAGTTCCAATGTCGCATTGGCGCCGACCACGACTTTCTTGCCGTTCTCTTCCTGCACGTTCTGTCCGATCGCGAGAACGCGGACGTTGGCCAGAATGGTCCGCGCGCCGATGACGGCGACGCCGCGCTCTTTGGTCGCCTCGTCGTCGTGAAAAATCGAGATGACGTCGACGCGGTCGTTGGGAAGGATGAAGCCGCCGGCGGAGGAATCGCCGGCATTGTCGATCTTGATCGCGACGGCGCGCATTCCCGAGGGCAGGATCGCCGACATGAATCCGCTGTTGCCGCCCTTGACGAGCTTGTCCCGACGCATCGGCTCGCCGCGCAAGAACGCCTCGCGGGTCAGCGAACCTTCGACGTCCTCCTTGACGTGCGGGCCGCTCGACTTGGCGATCATGTAGTCGGAGATCGCCGCCTTCGGCCACACTTGCCAGGCGATCTGGGCGTCGCCGACCGCCGTTCCCATCGGAATGTCCTGCGCGGCGACCAGCACTTCGTCCGTGTCGACCTTGGGCGCCTCGACGGTATGGACGGCGCGCGGCGGCGGCGACGATGAATTGGCGAACAGGACATAGGCCGCGCCGAGGGCGACGACGGTCACGCCGAGAACCGCGATTTGCACTTTGTTCATGAACTGAAGGCCCTTCTCGCGCCCCGAAACGCTACGCGAGGGCAATAAGAGCAGCCAATCGTCAAATTACGGTTAATCAGGCGTATCTAACTGATTACCGTATGATGAAGCGCGCTGGCCGGCGCAGCGGCGCGCGGCGACGCTTCGGGGCGCGTTCCGCCGCGGCACTTCGGCCGGCCGATAGTTAAGGGGATCAAGCGTTTACAGGCTCGCTGCGGCCTGCCAGATCTGCGTATGGGGATAGAGCATCAAACCCGCCGCAGCGAGTGCGATCCCGTAGGGGACGCCTGTCTTGCGATCGTGCAGCCGCTCGATCCATTCGTGGCGAGAAAGCCAGGTGGGTAGGACGAAGCGGCGCCCCAACAGAATGGCGAGCGTCAGCGCGCCGCCGTACAGGGCGGCCGAGGCGCCGTAATCGAAAAGCATGCCCCAGCCAAGCCAAAGCGCCGTCGCCGCCGCGAGCTTGGCGTCGCCGCCGCCGATCCAACCGAGCGCGAACAGCGCGAACATCACGACCAGCACCGCGGCGCCGCAGGAAAGGTGGATCAAGATGACGCCGAAGGGGACGCCGACTGCGACGGCGAGCACGAAATAGCCGATCGCCAAGGCCGCGCAAACGCGGTTCGGGATCGTCATCGTGACAAGGTCCATCGACGCCGCCAACGCCATGGCCGCGGGAAAGAATATGATTATCGCCGGGATGAGGATCGTCGCAGCCATGGTCGCCAGTCGCAATCGAGAGGTCGCAGTTGTCGAACCTAGCCGCAAAATGTTGCCCCGCGGTTACCGCGGCGGCGCCGCGCCAGGGCGAAAGGAAGGGTCGCCGACGAAAGGAGAACCGCGCCGGCGCCTTCGCAAGGCCACTTCAGCCTCTTGGCGCTACTGGAGGCCGGCGCTGACCTCGGAGAATTCCGCGCTCAAGCGCGTGCCGAGGGCGGCCAAGGAACCGATAATGAAGACGGCGATCAACGAGGAGATCAGCGCGTATTCGATGGCGGTCGCGCCGGATTGGTCGCCGAGGAAGATGCGGAACGACTTAGCCATGGTTCTACCCCTCTTGGGAAACGACATCCCTAGCGTCATTCGCGACGTGGTCGGGAATACCGTCAATCTACCCACCGTCCATTTCTTCGGAGTTAATGCTACCGCGCAAGTTCGACAGTATTCGCGACGGCGCGCGACGCCCGGGAGCGGTCGGCGGCGTTTCAAGCGAGCGCGGAGGCGGTATTCGCACGAGCGCTTGAACCAGCCATTGAATCCTCACCGATTTCCGGCCGGGCGCCAAGAAGACAGCGGCGCCGCTTGCACGGCGTTAGCGCCTAACTGTCGCCGAACCTTTCCGCGGCGATGAGGCTCAGACCGGCCCGCTCGCTCGCACGAGCCGAGCCGCCGTTCACGATGTCGCGAGGTCGAGCCAGCAACGACCGGCGCGGTCCTCGACTTCGATCAGCCAAAGGTCGGGATCGAACGCGATCTCGCGCGCCATTCGCGCTTCCACGGTGTCGGCGCCGACCCACTCGTCCTTGTGCGCGCGGGTCCACAATCGCTCCACGCCTCGCTCGGCGACTTCCGACTGCGGCGCCGGCTCGAACAGCGCGACGCGCCCGTCGAGCCGATCGATCTTGATGTAGATCGCCCCCGCCTCGGCCGCGCCGCGCCGGCGCAGCGCCGCAAAGGCGCCTTCCACCGCTATGCGCCTGAGATAAGCGCCCACCCAAATGTCCGATCGCAGGCGCATCGGCTTATCGCTCGGCGGCCGCGAGGGCGGCCGTCAATTGCTTGAGCAATCGCGGCGTGACGTCCGTCGTGATCGGGAGCGAATGGGCGCGCTCGAAATCGTGCAGCGCCGCCGATGTCGCCGCGCCAGGCGATCCGTCCGCCCGAAGGACGTAGCCGAGCTTGATCAGCGCATTCTGCGCCTCCAGCACTTGTTTTTCCCCGTCCTTGGCGGTGTCCGCGCGCAAGATCTCGCCGATCGCGTCGGCGCCGCGGGCGCTAGGCGCGGGCTCGACGGGGCTGCGGGCGCTTGCCGCGGGCTCGACGACGCCGAGATTGGCCGGCCGTGTCGGCGGCAGCACCGCGACGCTGGTCGAATTGTCCGCTCTGGCCGCTTGAGGCGGCGGCGCAGCGGCGGCGGAGGGCGGCGCCCCGACGGCCGGCGGACGAGCGGCGAAGAATGGGGCGGGATGGCGCTCATGCTGGAGAGTCAAGGCGTTGACCACGATTCCGGTCAACACGGCCGCCAGCGCGGCGCCGGCGTATCCGTGCGCAGACATCGCGCGCAGGCGGCGGAACGTCGCAGCGATCCAGCCGGAGCGTCCTTTGCGCGGCCCCGAACGTGCGGGCGCGGAGAGAACCGGATCGTGACGCATGCGCGCTAACGCCTCACGCAATCTTCTTCTCCTGGCTCGAGCCGGGCGCGCGCGGCGCGCCGCGATGGCTAAAATTGGACGCGGTTTCCAGCTGCGCCGCCGCGGGGCGGCCGGGCTTCTCTTCAGGGCGGCAAACCAGGGGCAATCGCGCGGTCACGCGCGTTCCAACGCCGGCGACGCTTTCGAGCCGCAAGGCGCCGCCGTGAAGCCCGACCAGACCGCGCACCAGCGACAGCCCTAGTCCCGCCCCTTCGAAACCCCGGTCGTAATCGCCGCGAACCTGAAAGAACGGATCGCCGAGCTTCGACAGATATTCGGCGGGGATGCCGATACCCGTATCCGTGACGTGAATATCCATCGCCTCGCCGACGATTTCGGCGCCGACGATGACCCGACCGCCCGGCTCGGTGAATTTTATCGCGTTCGAGAGGAGATTGAGCACGATCTGACGGCAGGCGCGCTTATCGGCGATCAATTCGCCGGCTGCGCTCGTCGCCGCGCTGAGCAGTTCGACCTTGCCCAGCTCGGCTTTGAGCTGAAGCATGTTGCAACAGTCGGCGATCAGC
Source organism: uncultured Alphaproteobacteria bacterium (assembly GCA_963759955.1). Lineage (GTDB taxonomy): Bacteria > Pseudomonadota > Alphaproteobacteria > Rhizobiales > Beijerinckiaceae > Roseiarcus. The sequence continues at coordinate 108,982 of CAVXCA010000026.1, read as the reverse complement.
GGCGCCACGTCGAAGGGCTCGGGCAGAATTCGAAATTTGCCCGCCGCGATCTTCGAGGTGTCGAGGATGAGGTTGACCATGGAAAGAAGGTGGTCGGCCGACGCGTGGATGATTTTGGCGTATTCGCGTTGTTTGGCGGTCTCGCGCGGCGCCAGCTCGGAATCGCCGAGCATTTCCGAGAAACCGAGAATCGCGTTGAGCGGCGTACGCAATTCGTGGCTCACGTTGGCCAGAAGCCGATCCTTCCAGGAGTTGGCGAGTTCGGCCTCGAGGCGCGCCGCCTCGAGCCTCTGCTCGGCGGTCTTGGCGTCGGTGACGTCGCGCACCACCGACATGACGGCGGCGCCGTCGCAGTCCCGGCAGCCCCTCGGATCCGGGCTGAAGCGATGAAACCGCATTTCCGCCCAGGCGAAGCGCGTTTCGTCGCTGCCGGCGTCCGCGCCTCCCGCCTCGCCCATGCGAAGGCGCAAAGTTGCGGTCATCGTCTTGTCGCATCGCGCCGCCGCGTCGATCGTGTGCAAGAACGCGGGCCGGTCGGCGACATGGATGCGGTTGAAGAAGCCCCGGCCGAGCAGACTGTCGGTGGCCAGGCCGAACAAGGCGGGCGCGTCGCCGCTCGCCGACAGCACGCCGCCGCCCGCGTCGTGGCGCAGCACCAGATCGCCGATCGCATTGGAGAGCACCTGATAGCGCTTCGAATCGGCGATTTCGACGCGGCGCCGCGCTTCGCGCATCTTGCGCCCGCCAATCAAATGCAACGCCGAGTAGGCGGCGACAGGCGCGGCGAGCGCAGCCGCGCCGGCGGCGCTCATCGCCGTCGCACCGCCGATCAATCCCGCGCTTTGCGCGCACGCCACGGCGAGCAGGAGCCCGATCGCCAACAGGCTTGCGAACCGCAACATCGACGGCGAGCCGGACGTCGCGGCTTCGAGCGGCAGCAGCATCAACCATCCCAGACTCGGCTCCAGCGACAATCCCGCGCCGACGGTGACGATGAGCGCGAGCAACACCAAGCCGAACAGGGAAATGAGCTGGGACCCGATCAGGTCTCCGGTGCGTGAGAGATGGGCGATCGCGGTCAGCGGCAGGATCAACCAGAGGAGGGCGGCGATCTGCCAAGTCGCGCTCGCTCCGGCGTACGCGAGGTAGCGCGGAACGAAGACGGCCACCAAGAGAACAGTCGCCAACCGCGTGAACACGAAGAACTCAAAGCGCCCGGCCTCGAGCCCGGCGCCGTGGGCGTCCGAGTTGATGAACTCCTGGGTGCGCCGCCGCGCGATGGAAAAAAGAGACACGAACCTCACGCTCCGCGGCTTATTGGTCCATTCGACCGCCCCCGAACGATCCCAGTCCCCCCTTAAATCCACCCTAAGACCGACGGCCCGCACTGCGCCGGCGGTCGCTTTGAGGGCTGCGAGCGGCGATTGCCTGCGGTCATGGTTGACAAATCGTTGCCGTCCCGCGGGGTTGCCGTTGCGTTAACACCGGCCGTCGAATGCGCGGGTTTTCCGGCACGAGCGATCAATTCCGACGCGCTATGGTGGATCTTGCCGGCATCTCGCCCGGCGACGGTTCTCGATTCGAGACGCTCTCATGGGGTTCCTCTTACGATCCGCCTTTTGGCTCGGGCTGGTGTTCCACGCCATGCCTTGGGGCGAAACGCGATTCGCGGACGCCGTCCCCAGCGCGCGGGACGCGCTCGCCGCTGGCTTGGCGACGCAGAGCCGCGACGGGGGAGCGGCCTCGGCGATCGCGAGCGCGGTTGTTCGCGCAGCGCTCGAACCCCGCCCGGCGAGCGCGGACAAGGCCGCGGCGCGCCCTGATCGCTCGCTCACGATGAACCGCGCCTCGATCGATACGCTCTCCCCCAACGACCGCCTCGCGCCCTGGCGCGGCGCCGGCGCGCGCGCCGCGCTTTGAGGGCGGCCTCGCTAAGACTCGCCCTCGGCGGGCGAAACGATATATAAGCCAAGCGTTCAACTGACCTGCGAGCGCGCCGCTGACCCCGATCGAAACCATCCGCGCCGATTTCGCGTTCCTCGACGACTGGGAGGATCGCTACCGCTATGTCATCGAGCTCGGCCGCACGCTCGAGCCGTTGAGCGAAGGCGCGCGCAACGACGCCAACAAGGTGCGCGGCTGCGTCAGCCAAGTTTGGCTCGAAAGCGAAACCCGCCGCGACGCGGCTGGCCAGACAACTCTGCACTTTCGCGGCGACAGTGATTCGCATCTGGTGCGCGGACTGGTGGCGATCGCGATCGCGCTCTACTCGGATCGCACTCCCAAGGAGATCCTCGCCACCGACGCCCTGGCGACGTTCCGCGAATTTGGCCTCGAGCAGCATCTGACGCCCCAGCGCTCCAACGGCGTGCGCGCGATGATCGAGCGCATCCGCGCCGACGCGTTCGCCCCCGCTTGAGATAGGTCGGCGCGGTTCGGCAAGCGTGACTCGATAGCGGTTTTCCAGTACATTGGAATCGGTCGCAACTGCGCGCGGGCGCCGGCTGTCTTGCCTTCCGCCTGTGGAATCGCGGATTGCGCCGTCCAGCGTGGAGAAGAAAGGGAGGCGAACATGACAGGTTCAATGTCGCGGCGAGCCCTTCTTGCGGCAGCGGGATTCGCGGGCGTCTTGTGGGTAGGGTTGGCGGCCGCAGCGCCGATGTCGTTCAGCGTGCCGCTTTCGGGCGCCGAGCAGGTTCCCCCGGTTCAGACCGCCGGCAAAGGAGCGGCCGATCTGACTTACGACCCGGCCACGCGTAAAGTCACCTGGGACGTCAGCTACAGCGATCTTTCCGGCCCCGCCACGATGGCGCATTTCCATGGCCCAGCGGCGGCGGGCAAGAACGGTCCGGTGACGATTTGGCTCAGTAAGAAAGGCGCCGCCGCGGACAGTCCGATCAAGGGATCGGCGACTCTGACCGCCGCTCAGGCCAAGCAATTCACCAGCGGGGATTGGTACATCAACATTCACACGGCGGCGAATCCCGCCGGCGAAATCCGCGGCCAAGTGATTCCGCCAAAAGGCTGACCGCTCTTCAAATCATGATAATGAGCGCGGCGGCGATCAGGGCGCCGCCGCAGAACGCGAGCGCCGCACGCGCCCACGACGCCATGAGCGGCGGCGGCGTTCCCGCCGGCATCCGCTTGCGGCCGGTGATCATCGGCGTCAGCAGATTTTGGCCTTTCGCGAGGGCGTATGTCGCGACCGCCAACACATGGAGCGCCACCGCGGCGAGAAGAATGTCCCAAAGCGTCGCATGCGCCGCGTCGATCCAATTGGCCACCGGCGCGGGCACGTAAGGGGTGAGCGGGCCGACCTCGGCGACGTCGTCGAGGGCATAGAGGCCAGTCAGGGTTTCGCCGAGCAGCAGCGCCAACAGCATGAGCACCATCCAGCCGCCGGCCGGATTGTGCCCGACTTGCAAATCCGGCTCGCGCTTCAGCATTGTCTTGAGATGGCCCAACGCCTCGCGCGGCGAAGCGAGAAAACCCGCGAAGCGCGCCGTCTCGCCCCCCACGAAGCCCCAGACCAGCCGGAACGCCACCAGGACCAGCACGGCGTCGCCGGCCAGCGCGTGCCAGTCCATCCAGTTCAGCGCCTGGGTCGCGTAGGCCGCCGCGACCAGCGCGACGACGAGCCAATGGAACAGCCGGGTCGGCGCGTCCCAGACAGTGATTGCGCGCTTGTCGTTGGCCGCGCTCACGCGATGCGCCCTCCCGAACGAGAATCTCACCCTGGCGCGCGTGACCCCACGGCGCGGGAATTCTTGATCGCCCGATAGACCGCCAGCGGCGTCGCCGGCATGTCGATGTGATCGACGCCATAGGCGCGCCACAGCGCGTCGCCGACGGCGTTCATGACGGCGGGCGTCGAGCCGATCGACCCGGCCTCGCCCGCGCCCTTGAAGCCGAGCGGATTGGTGGTCGAGGGGATATTGCGCGTCTCGAAATCGAAATTCGGTAGGTCGTCGGCGCGCGGCATGCAATAGTCCATGAAGCTCGCGGTCAGCAATTGCCCGCTCTCGTCGTAGACCGCGCGCTCCATCAGCGCCTGCCCGACCCCTTGCGCGATGCCGCCGTGCACCTGGCCCGCCAGCAGCAGCGGATTGAGGGTCGCGCCGAAATCGTCGACCACGGTGTAGCGCACGATCCGCGTCGCGCCAGTTTCGGGGTCGATCTCGACTTCGCAAATATGCGTGCCGTTGGGATAGGTCGCGTTCGGCGGCTCGAAAGACCCGATCGCGGTCAGCTTCTGCGCCGTCGCGGCGGGCAGGGCGGCGATTTCGGCATAGGAGATCGCGCGGTCGGTGCCGGCGATGCGGATATGGCCGTCGGCAATTTCCAGATCGGCGACCGCCGCCTCCAATTTGTCCGCGGCGAGCTCCTTGAGCGAGGCGGCGAGCGTCTGCGAAGCGCGCGCCGTCATGACCGCGCCGACGGGAATAGAACGCGAGCCGCCGGTGCCGTTTCCGCTGGCGACGCGATCGGTGTCGCCCTGCACCACTTTCACCCGTTCCAGGGGAACGTCGAGATACTGCGAAACGACCTGCGCATAGGCCGTCTCGTGCCCCTGCCCGTTCGACTGCGTGCCGATCAGCAGCGTGAAATCGCCGTTCTTATCGAGCGCGAGGGAGCCTTCTTCCCCCTCGCCCCACGCGGTGCATTCGATATAGCTCGACATGCCGAGCCCGCGAATGAGCCCGCGCTTTCGCGCTTCCTCAGCGCGCGCGCCGAAGCCCGCGACGTCGGCTTTGGCGAGGCAGGCGCGCATCGCGCCCTCGAAGTCGCCGACGTCGTAATCGCGGTCGGTCTGGGTGCGGTAGGGCATCTCGGAAGACTTGACGAAATTGCGCGCGCGAATCTCCTCGGGGGCCAGACCCAACGCGCGCGCGCAGCGATCGACCAGCCGCTCCAGCACGTAGGCCGCCTCGGGCCGTCCGGCGCCGCGATAGGCGTCGACGGGAATGGTGTGCGTGTAGACGCCGCGCACGCGCGCGTGCAGCGTTTCGATGCGGTAGGGGCCCGTCGCCATCGACGCGCCGAGCCAGGGGACGTAAGGAGCGAATTGCGAGAGATAGGCCCCGAGATTGCCGAGGATATCGACCCGCAGAGCGAGAAACCGGCCCTCGCCGTCGAGCGCCATTTCAGCGGTGGTGACGTTGTCGCGGCCCTGCGCATCGCCGACGAAATGCTCGGAACGGTCGGCCTGCCAGCGCACGGCGCGCCGCAGCCGCCGCGCCGCCTCGAGAATCAGCGGATATTCGCGATAGGTGAAGCCCTTGGTTCCGAACCCGCCGCCGACATCCTTGGTGACGACGCGCAGCTTGGCCGGCGAAATCTTCAGGATGCCTTTGGCGATAAAATCGCGCATGCCATGGGCGCCCTGGCTGCCGACGTGGAGAGTCAGACGGTCTGACTCGGCGTCATATTCGGCGAGCGCCCCGCGCGGCTCCAGGAAATTGGCGACGACGCGTGGATTGACGATTTTGACGCCGACGACATGCGGCGCGGCGGCGAAAACCGCGTCGGTCGCTTGGCTGTCGCCGAAATGCGCGTCGTAAGCGACGTTGCCTGGGGCGTCGGCGAAGACCTGCGGCGCGCCCGGCCCGATCGCCTGTTCGACGTCGACGACGAGCGGCAGCTCGTCCCAGGCAAGGGCGATCGCCTCGGCGGCGTCGCGCGCCTGAAAGGTCGACTCGGCGACGACCATCGCGACGATGTCGCCGACATGCGCGGCTTCGTTCGCGGCCATCACCGGATAGGGCTTCAACGGCGTCAGGGAATTGTCGGAATTGCGCACCGGGGCGAGGCAGGCGAGCCCGCCGAGCTTGGCGAAGTCCGCGGCGAGGTAAACGCCTTTCACGCCCGGCATGGCGCGCGCGGCTTCGAAGTCCTCGATTTCGAAGCGCGCATGGGCGTGCGGGCTGCGCAGGAAAACCGCGTGCAGCGCGTCATCGCAAGCCGCGTCCGACGTGTAGGCGCCGCGACCGCTGACCAGCCGGACGTCCTCCACGCGCTTGACGCCTTGGCCGATGCCGAATTTCATCATTTTCATCGCGTCGATTTCCCTTGCTGGCCGGCCGCACAAACTTGAGCGCGGGGGTTCCCTCTCGCCACGACCTCGACATCCGCGGCCGTGCCCGCGTTCGGTCACAAAATTTGCCTGCTCGCGCCCCCTTCGGTCAACGATCCGTTAATCCGCAGGACCGACACTTGAATCGAATTGGCGCTATTTTTGGGACGCCTCCATGACCATGCATGAAGAATCGAAGCGCGAGCCGTCGTTCGAGGCCGGCGCCGGCGGCGAAGGCGAAGGCGCGCCGAAAGTCGAGCCGCCGCGGCTCCATCTCATTCCCTTCCCCGCGCCCGCGCAGGCCAAAGCCGCCGGCGGCCGGATGAGCGCCGTAGCATGGGCGTCCGGGCTCGCCGCCGCTCTGGCGCTGCTCGCCGGCATATCCGCGGCCGGGCTTTACGATCACGCCAAGCAGTCGAGCCTGTTGGCGGCCAAAGCCGAGGAAAGCCGCAGCCTCGCCCAGACGGTCAAGACCCTGAAGGACCGCATCGACGCCATCGAGGTCGCCCGGACGCGCGACGAAACCGCGGACCTGCGCAAAGTCGCGCTCGAGATGAAAACCGAAAGCGTCGCCACGCGCGATCTCTCCGGCGCGCTCGCGCAACTGACGGCGAGGGTCGATCGCGTCGATCACGACCAAAGCGCGCGCCTCGACAAGCTCGCCGACCGCATCGACCACGAATCGACGGCTCGCATCGCCGATCTCGTGACGCGTCTCGACAAGCTTGAAAAGAAGGCGGTCGTCGCGACCGCCGCGCCGCCGCCTTCGCCCAGGCAGGCTGCGGCGACGGCCAAGCCGGACCCTGTCGTCTCCAACGAAACGACCGGCTCGATCGAAAAGCCGCGCCCGGCGTTGCGCGGCTATTGGGTCGTCGAAGTTCAGGACGGCGTCGCGTTCGTCGACGGCCGGGACGGCCCGCAACAAGTGGCGCCCGGCGATGTCCTGCCCGGCGCGGGCCGCGTCGAGCGAATCGAACGCCGCGGCCACGAGTGGGTCGTGGTGACGAGTCTGGGGACGATCGCCAGCGATCAGGCGCCGTTCTGAGTCGCGGGCTGGCTGCCCGACCGGGCCGGTTCGCCGCCCGCGCGACGCACCCGCACGACGATGTCGACGCGCGCGATTTCGCACCCGTCTGGAGCCTTGGGCAATCGCGCAAGCGCGACATGGTCGTCGGGGATATCGACGAGCGCGTCGGTCTCCTCGATCAGGAAATGATGATGCGCGGTCGGATTGGTGTCGAAATAGGTGCGCGGCCCGTCGATCGCGATTTCCATCAGCAACCCGGCCCCGGTGAACTGGTGCAGGGTGTTGTAGATCGTCGCGAGCGACACCGGCGCCTTGGCGGCTTTGGCTTCTTCGAACAGCATCTCGGCGGTCACATGCCGGTCGCCCTTGCCGAAAAGCAGCCATCCCAGCGCGACGCGCTGGCGCGTCGGGCGCAGGCGGGCAGCGCGCAGCTTCGCGCGCAGCTTGTGAACGGGGCAACCTTCCATGAAGGCGCCTGGCGCGGCGGAAATGGCGGTGGCGGGCACTGAAAACGCTTCTTCCTGATTCGGGTGGGCTAACCGACTGGCGACGGCGCGCCTTGATCCATATCACATCGTTTCGCCGCCGTCAGCCGGCTCTACTGAAACCGATCGAATCGGATTTCCCGGGGATAATCCCCCCATTTTCGCACGGCGGTCGCCAGCCGCCGCCCGCCCGGCCGTCAATCCACATCCGCCGCCGGCGGCGCGCGCTCGGTTCGACAAAAGGATCGCAGCCGAGCGCTTCCGGGACGCGCGCGCCTGTGTTACGAAGCCGGACAAACGGCCGGCGCGCGGGGCGACCGCGTCAATAAGCCAAGGAAACCACGAGAACATGTCCGAGCGGCGGTCCCATTTCGCCTACGAAGACCTTTTGGCCTGCGGCCGGGGAGACCTGTTCGGCGCCGGGAACGCCCAACTGCCGCTGCCGCCGATGCTGATGTTCGACCGCATCGTCGACATCACCGAAACGGGCGGCGCCCACGGCAAGGGCGGCGTGCGCGCCGAATTCGACATCAAGCCGGAGCTGTGGTTCTTCAGCTGCCATTTCAAGGGCGATCCGGTGATGCCGGGATGCCTCGGGCTCGACGCGCTGTGGCAATTGACGGGGTTCTTCCTCGGCTGGCTCGGCCTTTCCGGCCGCGGCCGGGCGCTGGGGGTGGGCGAAGTGAAATTCATCGATCAGGTGCTGCCCACGATCAAACGTGTGATCTACGGCGTCGACGTCAAGCGCGTCTTCAAGGGCAAGCTGATTCTCGGCATCGCCGACGGCTGGCTGGAGGCCGACGGGCGGCGCATCTATGAGGTCAAGGATATGCGCGTCGGTCTTTTCGGCGCCGCAAAGCCGAGCCAAGCCTAGAGATCGCCAGGCGAGCCGGCGAAGGAACATTTCTGGAGCAAATGGATGAGACGCGTCGTCGTCACCGGCATGGGGATCGTCTCCTCGATCGGCAACAACGTGCAGGAAGTGCTGGCGAGCCTGCGCGAGGCCAAATCCGGCATTTCGCGCGCCGAGAAATACGCCGAACTCGGCTTCCGCAGCCAGGTCCAGGGGGCCCCGAGCCTGAAGCCCGAGGAATTCCTCGACCGCCGCGCCATGCGTTTTCATGGCGGAGGGACCGCCTGGAACCATGTCGCGATGGATCAGGCGATCCTCGACAGCGGGCTCGCGCCGGACGAAGTGTCGAACGAGCGCACGGGTCTGATCATGGGCTCGGGTGGCCCGTCGACACGCGCCATCGTCGAGGCCGCCGACATCGCGCGGACCAGGGGCCCCAAGCGCGTCGGCCCTTACGCCGTGCCCAAATCCATGTGCTCGACCGCCTCGGCGACGCTGTCGACCTGGTTCAAGATCAAAGGCGTCGCCTATTCGATCTCTTCGGCCTGCGCGACGTCCAATCACTGCATCGGCGCGGCGAGCGAACAGATCCGGTCGGGTAAGCAGGACGTCATGTTCGCCGGCGGCTGCGAGGACCTCGACTGGACGCTCTCGGTGCTGTTCGACGCGATGGGCGCGATGTCGTCCGCCTATAACGCCACGCCGGCGCGCGCCTCGCGCGCCTACGACAAGAATCGGGATGGTTTCGTCATTTCGGCCGGCGCGGGGGTCCTCGTGCTCGAGGATTACGAGCGCGCCAAGGCGCGCGGCGCGCGCATCTACGGAGAGATCGCCGGCTATGGCGCGACCTCCGACGGCGCCGACATGGTCGCCCCCTCGGGCGAAGGCGCGGCGCGCTGCATGCGCCAGGCGCTCGCCACCGTGAAGGCGCCGATCGATTACATCAACCCGCACGCGACTTCGACGCCGGTCGGCGATCTCAAGGAGATCGAAGCGTTGCGCGAAGTCTTCGGCTCGGGCGAGAAATGCCCGCCGATCTCCGCCACCAAGTCGCTCACCGGCCATTCGCAGGGCGCGACCGGGGTGCACGAAGCGATTTATTGCCTGTTGATGATGCAGAACGGCTTCATCTGCGAAAGCGCCCATATCGAGGAAATCGACCCCGCTTTCGCCGACATGCCGATCGTGCGGGCGCGGCGCGACGGCGTGCGCCTCGCAACGGTGCTCTCCAATTCCTTCGGTTTCGGCGGCGCCAACGCGACGATCGTTCTCAAACACGTCGACGCCTGACAGCACAAGAAGTGAGCGGGATGAAATCTGGCCTGATGAGCGGCAAGCGCGGCCTCGTTATGGGCGTCGCCAATGACCATTCCATCGCCTGGGGAATCGCCCAGGCCCTCGCCGCTCAAGGCGCCGAACTCGCCTTCACCTACCAGGGCGAAGCGCTGGAGAAACGCGTGCGCCCGCTCGCCGAGAGTCTCGGTTCGCGCCTGTCGCTGCCCTGCGACGTCGAGGACGTCGCCTCGCTCGACGCGGCTTTCGCCGCGCTCGAGGAAAAATGGGGAGGCCTCGATTTCGTCGTTCATTGCATCGGCTTTTCCGACCGCAACGAGCTCAAGGGCCGCTACGCCGACACGACGCGCGAGAACTTCGTCCGCACGATGGTCATTTCGGCGTTTTCCTTCACCGAGATCGCCAAGCGCGCGGCGGCGATGATGCCGAACGGCGGCGCAATGCTGACGCTGACCTTCGGCGGCGCGACGCGCGTCATGCCCAATTACAACGTGATGGGCGTCGCCAAGGCGGCGCTGGAGGCGAGCGTGAGATATCTGGCCGCCGATTTCGGCCCCGCCGGCATCCGCATTAACGCGATCTCCGCCGGGCCGATCCGCACGCTCGCGGGCGCCGGCATCGCCGACGCGCGATTCATGTTCAATTTCCAGCGCCACCATTCCCCGCTCAGGCGCACCGTGACGATCGAGGACGTCGGCGGTTCGGCGCTCTATCTGCTCTCCGACCTTTCGGCGGGCGTGACGGGCGAAACGCATTTCGTCGACGCCGGCTACAACATCATTTCCATGCCGCGCCCGGACGACATCAAAGGCGGCGGGTGATTCGACTTCGCGTCGGCGTGGTTTATTTTTTCGCAACGGCTCGCCGCTAAAGTCCCGCGCATTGTCCGCGCGAGAAGAGGCCATGACGACGCTCGTTCCGATTCACCCGCATTGGTCTCGCGCGCCTTGGCAATGGCTGGCGCGGCTGATCGCGGCGTTGCTCGCGATCGCGCTCGCCGCGGCGCTCGCTTTCCAGCCGGCGCCGGCGCGCGCCGCGACGAGCGCGAAGCCGAGCGATGCGGCGTTTCGAAAGTTCGTCGCCGACCTCTGGCCGCTCGCCGAGGCGCGCGGCGTCTCACGGCCAACGTTCGACATCGCTTTCCGCGGCGTGACCTTCGACCCCGGGATCGTCGCGCACACCAAGAATCAGGCCGAATTCGTCAGGCCGATCTGGCAGTATCTGGCGAGCGCGGTCTCGAGCGCGCGCATCGAGCGCGGCCGGGCCAAGGCGGAAGAGGAGCGCGCCTGGCTCGACAAAGCCGAGGCGGCCTATGGCGTCGACCGATCGGTCGTCATGGGCATCTGGGGCATGGAGACCGAATTCGGCGCCTTCGAGGGTTCGGACAACGTCATCCGCGCGCTCGCGAGCCTCGCCTTCGTCCACTACAGCGGCGACTATTTTCGCTCCGAACTGATCGCCGCCCTCGCCATTCTCCAGGAAGGCGACATCCGGGCGCGAGAAATGCGCGGCTCGTGGGCCGGCGCGATGGGCCAAACCCAGTTCATGCCTTCGAGTTTCCTCGATTACGCGGTCGATTTCGAGGGCCACGGTCGGCGCGACATCTGGAACAGCGCGCCCGACGCCATCGGCTCGACCGCCAACTATCTCGCCAGACATGGCTGGATCGCCGGCGCGCCGTGGGGATTCGAGGTGCGCCTCCCCCATGGATTCAAGCTCACGAACGCCGATTCCTCGCGCCTCGCGCCGTTCGCCTCGTTCGCCGAGCGGGGCGTCGTGCGCGCTGACGGCGACGCGCTGCCGCGTTCGGGCGAGGCGCAACTGCTGATCCCGGCCGGCCTCGACGGGCCGATCTTTCTCGTCACCGCCAATTTCAAGACGATCAAGAGCTACAACAATTCGACGTCCTACGCGCTCGGCGTCGCCTTGCTCGGCGACGCGATCACGGGACGGCCCGGCCTCCGCGCGCGCTGGCCGGTTTTCGATACTCAGTTGAGCGAGCGTGAAATCCGCGACTTGCAGACAAGGTTGCGCAAGTTGGGCTATGATGTCGGGGATGTCGACGGTCGGATCGGCGAGACGTTGCGCGCCGCTTTGCGGGCGTACCAAGAATCGATCGGAGCGCCGCCCGACGGCTACCCGACGACCGCGTTGTTGCGAAAAATGCGAAACCGCGTCTAGTCGCGGGGTCGCGGATGGTTCGAGATGAAGCTGGCGTTCGATCGTCTACACGTCGCGAGTCTGGCGCGCCTGGCGGCGATCGCCGTCTTCTGCGTGGCGTTGGGCGGACCTGCGGTTCGCGCCCAGGACAGCGGACTCGGCGGTTTCCTCTCGCATTTGTTCGGAATCCCGAACGCCAGGCCGCCGGAAGCCGCGCCCGCGCATCGGCCCCCGCACAAGCGTGTGCGCGATTTCGTGCCCGCGACCACGACGCGTGAGCCAGGAACGCCGGGAGGGGCGCCGGTTCAGCCGACCTTCTTCATCGACGTTCTCGGCGACAGTCTCGGCGTCCTGACCGCGGACGGCCTGACCGAGGCCTTCGCCGACAAGCCGGAAATCGCCATAGCCGACAAATCGCGCGAAGCCTCCGGTCTGGTGCGCGACGACTATTACGACTGGGCGAAGGCCGCCCATGATTTGGCGACAGGGAAGGATCACGTCGACTTCGTCGTCATCATGCTCGGCATCAACGACCTGCAGCCGATGCGCGACGGCGCCGACACGCTCGATCCCTTGAGCGATCGCTGGCGCGCTCTCTACGCCCAAAGGGTCGAGGCGATCGTGGCCCCGTTCCAAGCCGCGCACATTCCGGTCGCCTGGGTCGGCCTGCCGCCGATGCGCACCGACCGCCTCAACGCCGAGGTCGTCAAGCTCAACGAAATCGACCGGGAACACGCGGAAAAGGCGGGCGGCAAATACATCGACATCTGGGACGCCTTCGCCGACGAGAACGGCCAATACGACGCCTACGGGCCAAACGTGGACGGGCAGAACGTCAAATTGCGCGCCGCCGACGGCATCCTCTTCACCAAGGCCGGCGCGCGCAAGGTCGCGCATTTCCTCGAAGCCGACATCAAGCGCGTCTTCGAGAAGAACAGGCCGCAATACGACACCGCGACCCTGCCACCCGACATCGAGCAGGCCGCCGGCGACATCAACGCGCAGATCCGCCGCGAAATGGGCGCGCCCGAAGGACCCGCCGCTTCCGGCTCCCCCGGGCCAATCGAACCGCCCAAGCCGTTGGCCGGCCCGATCCTGTCGCTGACCGCGCGGCCGACTTCGCCGGGCGGCGCGCTGGCGGCGCGCGAAGCGACGCCGGCCGACGAACCCCAAACGGTCGCGCGGGTGCTTCGCTTCGGCGAACCCGTCGACCCGCGCACGGGACGCGCCGATGATTTCTCCTGGCCGCGCCTTTGACGCCGCGTCAGCCTTAACCTGATCGCGGCCCGTGGGGTCGCCGCAAAATCGCACGGCGCCATTCTTGTTCCCAAGGCGGCCTCGTGTTAGGCGACGCGCCGTACGGGAGACCGGCTTGGCGCCGGGCTTTGCAGTTTGAGGCGGCGCGGGCGACGACCCGGCGCTGCCGATGGAACACCCCTAGCGGGCGAGGAGAGACGGAATGGTCGACCAGAACAGCAACGGCGAGGCGCAGCCGGGCGCCTCCACGCCGCGATTTTCCGTCCTCGCGCAATATATCAAGGACTTCTCCTTCGAGAACCCGAACGCCCCACGCACGCTTGCGCCGCAGCAGGGTCCCAACATCAGCCTGCAGATCAACGTCAATGCGCGCCAGCTGGCGCCGAGCGACTATGAAGTCAGCCTGATGCTCGAAGGCGGCGCCGGCGAGGGGCCGACGGCGATGTTCAAGTTCGAGCTCAACTACGCCGGCGTGTTCCGGGTCGAAAATGTCCCGGCCGAGCAGGTCCAGCCGCTCGTCATGATCGAAGGGCCGAGGTTGCTGTTCCCGTTTGCGCGGCAAATCGTCGCTGAGGCGGTGCGCGGCGGCGGCTATCCGGCGCTGTACGTCGAACCGATCGATTTTCACGGCCTTTACCTGCAGCGCGTCGCCGCCGCGACCGGCGCAGCGGCCGCGCAAGCTTAAGCGTCTTCGCCGTCGGCCTCAGGCGCCGCGTAGCGCCGCCAAATCGCGGCGTCGCCGAGCGTGGCGACGAGCGTGCGATGGGCGCGCCGCTCCGTTTCGTTCAGCCGCGGCGCGAGAGGGGCGGGCCGCGTCCGGCGCGCCGCCGCCGCGGGGCCGGCGCCGCGTCGGCCGCTCTCGATCGCAGCAAATGACAGCGAGCGCTGCCGCCCGCCGGTCAATTCGCCGTAGACCTCGACCAGGATTTCCGCATCGAGCAACGCGCCGTGCCGGACCCGCCGCGAGCGGTCGATGCGATAGCGGTCGCACAGCGCGTCGAGATTGGCGGGCGCGCCGGGGTGCTTGCGCCGCGCCATCGCCAGCGTGTCGATGACCCGCTCGGCCGCGATCGGCGGACGACCGAGAGCGCTCAGTTCGGCGTTGATGAAGCGCATGTCGAACTCGGCGTTGTGGATCACCAGCCGGTCCTCGCCGACGAAGGCGAGAAACTCGTCGACGATCGCCGCGAAGACCGGCTTGTCGCTCAGAAACGCCGTCGAATGGCCGTGGATGCGGAACGCCTCGTCGGGCACCTCGCGCTCGGGGTTGATCAGGGCGTGAAACGTTGCGCCGGTCGCGATCTGATTGACGATTTCGACCGCGCCGATCTCGACCAGACGGTGGCCGTGGGCCGGATCGAGGCCGGTCGTTTCCGTGTCGAGCACGATTTCACGCATCGTCGCATCTCCCGCCGGGCATCGCGGCGATCGCGCGCAGCAGGCCAGCCGCCTGCGCGCGGGTTTGCTCCATCGATCCGCTGGTGTCGATGACCCAATGGGCGAGTCGGCGCTTTTCCCGATCCGGCGCCTGGCGAGCCAGGATCGCGTCGAACTTGGCGACGCTCATGCCCGGGCGCGACAGCGCGCGGGCGCGCTGCGCCGCTTCGCCCGCGCTGACGACGAGGACGAGGTCGACGCATTCGGCCCCCGCGGTTTCGATGAGCAACGGCACGTCGAGGACGACGACGCGCCGGCCTTGCGCGGCGGCCTGTTTGAGAAAGGCCCGGCGCAGCCGCGCCACCTCGGGATGAACGATGGCCTCCAGGCGCTTGAGCGCCTCAGGGTCGGCGAGGCTCGCCGCGGCGAGCTTGTCGCGGTTCACTTCGCCGCCCTCGATGACGCCGGGAAACGCCGCCTCCACCGCCTCTGCGCCCGGCGAAGAATAGAATTCGCGCACCGCCAAATCGGCGTCGAACACCGGAACGCCGAGCGCCGCGAACATCTTGGCGACCGTGCTCTTGCCCATCGCAATCGAGCCCGTCAGTCCCGCGACGATCACGAGCGTCCCTTTCCGGCGGATAGAATGTCGGCTTCGACGAGCGCGCGCAACTCCGGCGTCACCGTCGGGCGCACCCCGAACCACCGCTCGAAGCCCGGCGCCGCTTGGTGCAACAACATGCCGATCCCTTCGACGGCGACGAGACCGCGCCGCCGCGCGGCCTCGATCAGCGGGGTCGCCAGGGGAATATACACGATGTCGGTCACGACGGCGGTTGTCTTCATCGGCTCAAGGTCGATCGTGAGCGCGCCCTGCCCGGCCATGCCAAGCGTCGTCGCATTGACGAGAAGATCAGCGCGTTCGAGGCATTGCGGCAAGTCGCGCCAAGACGCGGCGATCGTCCTGCGGCCGAACCGGGCGGCGAAAGCCTCGGCGCGCGCGGCGGTGCGGTTGACGATGGCGACGCGCTCGAGGCCGCGCGAGAGCAGAGCATGAACGATCGCGCGCGCCGCGCCGCCGGCGCCCAGAACGACGGCGGTCCCCGTCGCGCGGCGCCAATCGGGGGCGCCCGCGTCGAGATTGGCGAGAAAGCCCAGGACGTCGGTGTTGTCGCCGCACAAGGCGCCGTCTTCGCGCCACAGGGTGTTGACGGCGCCGGAGCCTTCGGCGTCCGCGGCGAGCCGGTCGCACGCGGCGAAGGCCGCTTCCTTGTGCGGCACGGTGACGTTGGCGCCGACCAGACGATCGTGGCCGATCGAAGCGGCGAAAGCGGCAAATTCGTCCGGCGGCACGGCGAAACGCTCGTAGACGCCCTCGATCCCGTGCGTGCGCAGCCAATATTGGTAAATCATCGGCGAGCGCGAATGCGCCACCGGCCAGCCGCAGACGCCCGCGCGCCGTGTTCCGGCGGCGCTCATAGCGCGAGCATCCCTTCGCTGCGAAGGGCCGCGAGCAGCTTCAGCATCGGCAAGCCGAGGATCGTCGCATGGTCGCCGTCGATGGCGTCGAACAGGTGCACGCCGAGCCTTTCGAGCTGATAGACGCCGACGCTCGCCAGAACGCCGGGTCCGGCGCAGGCGAGATAGCGATCGATTTGTCGCGAGTCGAGCGCCCGCATGGTCAGATCGGCGCTGTCTTGCCCTTCGCCGACGATTCGCCCCTCGCGCGCGATCGCGAACGCCGAGGTCAGCCGATGGGTGCGGCCGCTCATCGCGTAAAGCGTCCGGGCGGCCGCTTCCAGCGATTCCGATTTGTGCACGACCCGGCCTTCCAGGGTCAGGATCTGATCGGCGCCGACGCACAGCGCGCGCGGGCGGCGGACGCTGACTTCGAGCGCTTTGGCGCGCGCCAGCGCCAGCGCCAGCGCGTCGCTCGGTTCCCCGCGCGCGAGGAACTCGCTCTCCAGCTTGCGTTCGTCGATTTCGGCCGTCTCGACATCGAAGGGCAGGCCCGCGCTCTCGAGCAAATGCCGGCGGCTCGCGCTCTTGGAGGCCAGGACCAGTCTTTCCTGGCCGATCCAAAGGGAGGGAGGGGACGAATTCAAGGCGCGTCCCCTTCAGGCCTGAGTGATGAACTTGAGGCGATGTTCCCGATAGAGATCGAGAATCGCCGCGGCGGTTTCTTCTATCGAGCGGCGGGTGACGTCAATAATCGGCCATTCCCGCTCGGCGAAAAGGCGACGCGAAGCGGCGACTTCCTGAGCCACTGCGACCCGGTCGACGTATTCGGTCTGCGCATGCGCGTGAAGCGCGAGCAGACGATTCTGTCTGATCTGGATGATCCGCTCCGGCGAGGCGACGAGGCCGACGATCAACGGACGGCGCAGGTGATCGAGGGCGCGCGGCAAAGGAACATTCGGAACCAGCGGGACATTGGCGGTCTTGTAGCCGCGGTTGGCCAGATAGATGCTCGTGGGAGTCTTCGAGGTGCGGCTGACCCCGAGCAATACGATGTCAGCTTGCTCGAGAGTTTCCGGCAATTGGCCGTCGTCGCTCATCATGGTGAAATTGAGCGCGTCGATCCGCTTGAAATACTCGGGATTGAGCATGTGTTGCGCGCCCGCCCGCGGGGTGGAGGTCTGTCCGAGGTAGGATTGGAACAGCGTCAGCACCGGGCCGAGAACGGAGAGGCACGGCGAGCCCGAATCCTCGCAAGCCGTTTCCAGGCGGCGCGATAGATCGGGGTCGACCAGCGTGAAAAGGACGATTCCCGGAGCGTTGTCGATTTCGGCGACGACCCGGTCGAGCTGCGCGCGCGTGCGCACGAGAGGATAAACGTGTTCGATCGAGGCCACGCCCTGATATTGAGCGGCCGCGGCGCGCGAAGCCGCGATCAGCGTCTCGCCGGTCGAGTCCGAGACAAGATGAAGGTGAAAGTAACTGCGCCCCATGGGCGGCCTCCGAGGGTGCGACGCGCTGATATAACCGGGGTTGATCGCTGTGGACAGGCGTGGACAAATCCGGCGCGCGTGGACGCGATAAATTCGCCCCGTCGCGCCCGCCGCTCCCCGTTCACAACCAAACCGCTTGGCGCAACATAACCGATCGGTTGCGATGTTACCGGGAATTGCGGGGATGCCGTGTTGCGTATCCACATCCGATCGGGCGCCGAGCGGCTTGAAATGGTTAAGAATTCGTTAATTCATCCCCAGCGGTGGCGGCGCCGCTCCGGCCTCGTCCGTCGAGCGACCGTCGACGGCTCGGCTGGGGATCAAATTGCGTTCGCGCGTTCGGCCCCTCTAAGGAGAATCAATAAGAGTCCTTATCCCTAAATTATATTGTGCGCCTCGTTTGGAGAGACTCGTGCGCACCGAGCCTTTAGCTTTCGATCCGTGCGGAACGGCTCGAGGGAGGCTTTGATCTCGCGACGCGACCATGGCAAAGTGCCGCACTCATGCGGCTCGCCCCGCCCTCGCGCCGATCGGACCGACCGAACTCATGGAATCCCCGGATCTCTGGATCAAGACGCTGCACATCCTCGCGGTGATATCGTGGATGGCGGGAATGCTCTATCTGCCCAGGCTTTTCGTCTATCACGCGAACGCGAAAGTCGGCTCCGAGCTCTCAGAGACCCTGAAAGTCATGGAGCGAAGGCTTCTCAAAGGAATCGTCAACCCCGCAATGATCGCGGTGTGGCTGACGGGGCCCTTGCTCGCGTATCGGCTGGGCTACTTCGAGTCGCCGTGGCTGCAAGCGAAACTGGCGGCGGTTGTCGCGCTTTCCGGGGCGCATGGGTATCTGACGACGCTGGTGCGGACGTTCGCGCAGGACCGCAATCGCCGGCCGGCGCGGTTCTACCGAATTCTTAATGAACTTCCGACGCTTCTGATGGTGGCGATCGTCGGCCTCGTGGTGCTCAAGCCGTTCTGAACGCTAACTCGACTTTCGCGCAAAAGACCGTTGAAAGATTCCCCAAAGGCGACTAAGCAGGGGCTCTCACCTTCAGCGGGCGCTTCCCGAGGCAAGCGGATTTCGACCATCCGCGCTGGCTTTAGCCGGCCGAGGCAAGCAGCGGCTTCAGTTCGTTCCCCGCTCTCCGCTTCTCCTGTTCGTCGCCGACGCGAACGCGCGCGAGCGAGTTTTCAAGGACTCCGCAATGCCGGAAATCAAACTCAAGGACCTCAAGAAGAAATCGCCCACCGAGCTGCTGGCGTTCGCGGAAGAGAACGAGGTCGAGAACGCCTCGATCATGCGCAAGCAGGAGCTGATGTTCGCCATTCTCAAGCAGCTGGCGAGCCGCGAGACCGAGATCATCGGCGAGGGCGTGATCGAAATCCTGCAGGACGGCTTCGGCTTCTTGCGCTCGGCGGACGCCAATTACCTCGCCGGGCCAGACGACATCTACGTATCGCCGTCGCAAATCCGCCGGCTCGGCTTGCGCACCGGCGACACCGTCGAAGGGGTGATTCGCAGCCCGAAGGAAGGCGAGCGCTATTTTGCTCTGCTCAAGTGCAACGCGATCAATTTCGAGGACCCGGAAAAGACCCGCCACAAAGTGCATTTCGACAATCTGACGCCGCTCTATCCGGACGAGCGGCTTCGCCTGGAAGTCGACGATCCGACCCGCAAGGACTTGTCCGTTCGAGTGATCGACATCGTTTCGCCGATCGGCAAGGGCCAGCGCGCGCTGATCGTCTCGCCGCCGCGCACCGGCAAGACCGTGTTGCTGCAGAACATCGCGCAATCGGTGACCGCCAATCATCCCGAGTGCTTTCTCATCGTGCTGCTGATCGACGAGCGGCCGGAGGAAGTCACGGACATGCAGCGCTCGGTGAAGGGCGAAGTCGTGTCCTCGACGTTCGACGAGCCGGCGGTGCGGCACGTCCAAGTCGCGGAAATGGTGATCGAGAAGGCCAAGCGGCTGGTGGAGCACGGCCGCGACGTCGTAATCCTGCTCGATTCGATCACCCGCCTGGGGCGCGCCTACAACACGGTGGTGCCGTCCTCGGGCAAGGTGCTGACCGGCGGCGTCGACGCCAACGCGCTGCAGCGTCCCAAGCGCTTCTTCGGCGCGGCGCGCAACATCGAGGAAGGCGGGTCGCTGACCATCATCGCCACGGCGCTGATCGACACCGGGTCGCGCATGGACGAAGTGATTTTCGAAGAATTCAAAGGCACCGGCAATTCGGAAATCATCCTCGACCGCAAGGTCGCGGACAAGCGCACTTTTCCCGCGATGGACATCACCCGCTCGGGAACGCGCAAGGAGGAATTGCTGGTTCCACCGGACATCCTCAAGAAGATGTACGTGCTGCGCCGCATTCTCAACCCGATGGGCACGGTCGACGCGATCGAGTTCCTGCTCGGGAAATTGCGCGACACCAAGACCAATTCGAACTTCTTCGAATCGATGAACACCTGATCGTCCCGAGGCTCCCCGCGTGCCCGAAGCCGCCGCCGAATCGCTTGCGCAACTTCGCGTCGAGATCGATCGTATCGACGCGTCGATGCATGGTTTGCTGATCGAGCGCGGGCGGATCATCGACCGGCTGATCGCGATCAAGACGCGCCAGGGCGGCGGATCGGCGTTTCGCCCCGCGCGCGAGGCGGCGATGATGCGGGCGCTCGTGGAGCGTCACGAAGGCCTGCTGCCGCTCGACACGGTCGAAGGCATCTGGCGAATCATCATCTCCACCTTCACCTACGTGCAGTCGCCTTACAGCGTGCATGCCGACGTTTCGCGCGGCGACGCGGCGATGCGCGATTCGGCGCGTTTCCATTTCGGATTCACCGTTCCCTGCGTGCCGCACATGAGCGCGAGCGGCGTGATCGGCGCCGTAGCGGCGGCGGGCGGCGACCTGGGGATGTTCGCGCTCGACGGCGGGCCGGGCGCCGGCGCGTGGTGGATGCGCTTGGCGAGCGCCGACGCGCCCAAAATCATCGCGCGCCTGCCTTTCGTCGAACGGCCGGATCATCCCGCGGGGATGCCGATCTTCGTCATCGCCAAGCCGCTGGCGGACGGCGCCGCGCGCGACGTTGTGCTGGAGGCGGTGACCCTCGACCGATGGCGCGGCGAGTATCCTCAGGCGATTTCGGCGCTGGGGGGCGAGATCATCGGCAACGCCGCCAACGGCATGGGCCTGTCCTTGCTGGTCGCGCGGCCGGGCGCTCTGCCCGAGGGCGCCGGCGGCCTCGCGTTGGCCGGAGCGGGCGCGCAGGACGTGCGCAGCCTGGAGGTCGGCGCGCACGCCGCGCGCTTCGACGGATCGAAATTGCGCCCGCGTCGGGCTTGAGGGATCAACGAGGAAACGATGTCCGCGTCAAAGAGCTTGCGTCCGCAACCGCGCGCCGAAATCATGGCCATCGAGGCCTACGTCCCGGGCAAGAGCGGCGCGGGCGGGCTCGCCAAGGTCCATAAGCTGTCGTCGAACGAATCGCCGCTCGGCCCCTCGCCGCGCGCGATCGAGGCGTTCCGCGCCAGCGCGGATCAGTTGGCGTTCTATCCCGACGGCTCGGCGCGGCTGTTGCGCGAAGCGATCGGGCGGCGCTACGGGCTCGACGCCGAGCAGATCATTTGCGGCAATGGTTCGGACGAGCTGATCTCGCTCATCGCCCACGTCTTCCTGCGCCCCGGCGACGAAGGGCTGTACAGCCAATACGGCTTTCTCGAATACCCGATCGCGATCCGTGCGGCGGGCGCGATCCCCGTCGTCGCCAAGGAGACGCGCGAGACCGCCGACGTCGACGCGCTGCTCGACAAGGTCGGGGCGCGCACCAAGGTCGTCTTCCTCGCCAACCCGAACAATCCGACCGGCACCTACCTGCCGTTCTCGGAGGTCAAGCGGCTGCATGCGGGGCTCCCGGGCGACACGTTGCTGGTGCTCGACGCGGCCTACGCCGAGTATGTCGAGCGCAACGATTACGCCGCGGGGATCGAATTGGTCGCGACGTCGGAGAACGTCGTGATGACGCGGACGTTCTCGAAAATTCATGGCCTGGCCAATTTGCGCATCGGCTGGGCCTATGCCCCGGCGGCGATCGTTGGGGCGCTCAACCGCGTTCGCCCGCCCTTCAACATGAACGGCGCGGCGCTGGCGGCGGGGGCCGCGGCGATCGCGGACGGGGCTCATGTCGACGCCGCGGCGGCGCATAACGCGCGCTGGCTGCCGTGGCTCGGCAAGGAGATTTCCGCGCTGGGGATCGGCGTGACGCCGAGCGTCGGCAACTTCCTGTTGTTGCGGTTTCCCCGCGAGAACGGCCGCACCGCCGTCGAGGCCGACCGGTTCTTGAGCGCGCGCGGCTTCATCCTGCGTGCGGTCGCGGGCTACGGGCTTCCCGATTGCCTGCGCATGACGGTCGGAACCGAAGAGGCCAACGAAGGGGTCGTCGCCGCGCTGGCGGAGTTCATGAAAGGCGGGCGGCCGTGACGGACAGGCTCGGGCCCGCGCTCGCCACGCCGCTGTTCGAGCGGATCGCGATCATCGGCGTCGGCCTCATCGGCTCGTCGATCGCGCGCGCAGCGCGCCGCAAGGCCGCGGCGAAGCAAATCGTGATCGCAGACTGCTCGCGCGCGGCGCTCGATCGCGCGGCCGCGCTGGGGCTCGGCGACAAAATGACCGCTTCTTCGGCCGAGGCGGCGGCGGGCGCGGACCTGGTGATCTTTTGCGTTCCCGTCGGCGCCAATGAGGCGCTCGCGCGCGAGGTCGCGCCGGCGCTGAAGGCGGGGGCGATCGTCTCCGACGTCGGCTCGGTCAAGGGCGCGGTGATCGCGGCGCTCGCGCCGCATCTTCCGTCGAGCGCGCATCTGGTTCCGGCCCATCCGGTGGCGGGGACGGAGGAGTCGGGGCCCGACGCGGGGTTCGCCACGCTGTTCCTCAATCGCTGGTGCATTCTCACCCCTCCGGAAGACGCCGACCCGAAGGCCGTCGAACGCGTGTGCGCGTTTTGGCGGGCGATCGGCTCGAACGTCGAGGTGATGAGCGCGGCCCATCACGATCTCGTGCTCGCGATCACCAGCCACGTGCCCCATCTCATCGCCTACAATATCGTCGGCACCGCCTACGATCTCGAGGAGTCGACGCGCTCGGAGGTCATCAAGTTCTCCGCCGGCGGCTTTCGCGACTTCACCCGAATCGCCGCCTCCGATCCGACGATGTGGCGCGACGTGTTTCTCAACAACAAGGATGCGGTGCTGGAGGCGCTCGGCCGTTTCACCGAGGACCTGACCGCGCTGCAACGGATGATCCGGCGCGGCGACGGCGACGGCTTGTTCGCGCTGTTCACGCGCACGCGCGCGATTCGCCGCGGCATCGTCGAGCTGGGGCAGGAAACCGCCGCGCCGGACTTCGGGCGCCGTGCCGGCGAGGCCGCCGAATCCGAGAAATGACGGCGATGACGACGCCGGCGGGCGAGGCTGCGCGCGAGCTTTGGGTGTTCGGCTACGGATCGCTGATGTGGCGGCCGGGCTTCGTCTACTGCGAGCGCCACAAGGCGCTGCTGCGCGGCTGGCGTCGGCGGCTGTGCATCTATTCCCACATCTATCGCGGCACGGCGGATCGGCCGGGGTTGGTGCTCGGGCTCGATCGCGGCGGCGCCTGTCACGGCGTCGCGTTTCGCGTCGAGGCGGCCTTGCGCGAGGCGACGGTGCGCTATCTGCGCGAGCGGGAGCTGGTGACCGCGGTCTACCTGGAACGGTCGGTCCCGGTCACCCTTGCGGACGGACGGCGCATTTCGGCGCTGACCTACGTCGCCGACCGCGCGCACGGACAATACGCCGGCGACATGCCGCGCGATCGTCTGCTGCGGCTGGTGCGCCAGGGCGTCGGGCAGTCGGGCGACAACGCCGAATACGTGCTCGCGACCCGCGACCATTTGCGCGAACTCGGCATCGTCGACAGCGAGCTGGAATGGCTCGCCGCTCAGCTGCGCGCCGCATAAGGAGCGGCCGCGCAGAGGTCGTCGAGCGCCGCGCGCCGTTCCGCCGCCGAGGCGGCTAGAAGGTGCAGATGAAATTCCACGCGTTCGGCGATATGCGACAGCGACGTCGCCACGCGGGAAAGAATTGGCTCGGGAAAGACGCCGGTGTCGGCGAGCGCCAGCGCGCGGCGACGGCCGTCGGCGCCGACCGCGGCGGCGATCAGCACCGCCTCGCAATAGGCCGGACACCCGTGCGCGTCATAAACGGAGACGATGTAGCGACGACCCGAGGCCCCGCGCCAGGAACGGAAGCGCGGGGAAAGGGCCTCGTCGCTGAGGGCGACGAGGGGCTCGGCTTCGGTCTCGGCGAGGAACGCGGCCGTCGAAGGCGCCGGCTCGGGCCAGCATTCGGGGGCCGGCGGGGGGGCGTCGGCGGGGCAGGGGGAAACGGCGTCCAGAACGGCCAGCATCGAACCATCTCCATGCGAGCGAGATGGAACAAACATAGAACAAACGTCGGACTCCGTCAAGCCTGCGAGCGCAACTCGCTGGCCTTGACCTCGTCGACGGTGGCGGCACCGGCGGCGAGAACCGGGCCCAGGCGAGGATCGGCGGCGACCGCTTCCGCATTGAGCCGTCGGCAGGCCGTTTCTATCGTCTCCTGCAAACGCTCGGCGAACGCGCAACGGTCGAGCCGGGGTTGAATCGGCGGCAAATATTCGATGACGGCGACGCCCGGGCGGCGGGTGAAGCCGCGCCGGCCCCAGAACAGACCGGTGTTCAGCGCGACGGGAAGGCAGGGAGCGCCCGTTTCCCCGTAGATCGCGGTGACGCCGTACTTGTAGCGCGGCGGCGCGCCGGGCGGGCGGCGCGTGCCCTCGGGAAAGATGAAGACCTGACGGTCGCCGCGCAGGATTTCGCGCGCCTGGGATATGATTTGCGAGAGGGCGGTATGGCCGCGGCTGCGGTCGATCGCGATCTGGCGGGCGCCGACGAGATAAAGGCCGAAGATCGGGATGAAGACCAGTTGCTTCTTGAGCACGATGGCGAAGTCGGGCGCGTATTTGAGCAGCGCGAAGGTTTCGAGAAAGGATTCGTGTTTGGCGGCGAGGATATAGCCGCCCTTGGGAATGTTCTCGAGACCGCGATATTCGACGCGCAGGCCGCAAATCGTTTCCAGTAGCCACACCGAGGTCGAACCCCACAGGCGCGCCATGAAGAAGACGCCGTGGCGGCCGCGCAGGATCAACGGCAGGCCGAGGATCATCAGGGCGATGAGATTGAGATAGAAGGCGACGTTGAAGGCGAGCGAGCGTAGCGCGGTCATGGCGATCCGTCGGGTGAGGTCAGGCAAAGGGGCCGGCGTCGCGCTCGGTCATAGCAGGCGCCGCAGTTGGCGGAAGACGATTTCGCGCGACAAAACGCCGGTCAGCGCGGCGATGGCGAGGCAAATCGCCGCGATCGCCGCGTAGCCGACGAGGCCGAGGGCGAACGAACCGAACAGCGCGGCGATTTCCTCGCCGCCGGTCGAGCGGCTGCGCCAGGTCGAGACGAGCGCCGCCACGGCGAAGAACAGCGCCGCGGAGGCGCCGCCGATCGTCGCGCCCTTCAAACCCAGGCGCAGGAAATGGCCCTGGAACTGGCGGGCGATGTAGGCGTCGGCGGCGCCGACGAAATGCAGCACTTCCATGATCTCGCGATTGCCCGCCATCGCGCCGCGCGTGGCGAAGCCGATCGCCGTTCCCATCGCCAGGATCATCAGCGCGAACAGCGCGGCGGCGAAGACGACGATCGCGCTGGCCATCGTATCGAGGCGCGAGAGCCACAGGCGATGGTCGTCGAGACTGGCGCCGGGCGCTCCGGTGGCGAGCGCGGCGCGTAAGGGTTCGAGATCCTCGCGATGTCCGGGGAGCATGTGGACGACGATGAGGCGAGGGATCGGCAATTGGCCGAGGTCGAGACCTTCGCCGAGCCAGGGCGCCAGCAGGTTTTGCAATTCGGCTTTGGAGTAGGCGTGGACGTTGGCGACATCGGGTGCGTGCGCCGCGACGTCGGCGGCGGTGGTGACGGCGGCTTCGATGTCCTCGCCGGGGCGCGGTTTGATCTGGATGGTGACGTCGCGGGAGACGTCGGCGCGCCAGGCTTGCGAGGCCTGGGCGACCAGGATCGCGCCGCCGGCGGTGAGGCAGGCGAGCAAGGTCATGATCGCGATGACGACCACCAGCGCGCGGCCGGCGATCGAATCGGGGGGGACCAGCGGCGCATCGCGCTTGAGCTGCGAATCGGGGGGCAGAGCCGAGGGAAGCGGTTCGTTCACGCGTCCCCCTCGAAAATCTTCAAGTGTCCGTCGCCGACGACGAGGCGTCGGGCGTAGCCGAATTGATCCATCAGGGTCAGGTCGTGCGTGGCGATGACGACCGCGGTGCCGGACTTGTGCAGTTCGACGAACAGCCGCAGCAGGCGGCGCGCCAGCGAGGGGTCGACGTTGCCGGTCGGCTCGTCGGCGAGCAGCAGTTCGGGGCGCACGATGAGCGCGCGGGCGATCGCCGCGCGCTGCTTCTCGCCGCCGGAGAGCACCGGCGGCAGGGCGTTCATGCGATCGCCGAGGCCGACCCAGCGCAGGAGCTCGACCACTTCGGCGCGATAGCCGCCTTCGTGGCGGCCCATCACCCTCAGCGGCAGCGCGACGTTTTCGTAGGTCGTGAGATGATCGAGCAGGCGAAAGTCCTGGAACACGACGCCGATTCGCCGCCTGAGGGCCGTGATTTTGTCTTTGTCGATCTTGGCGGCGTCCTCGCCGAAAATGTGGATCGTTCCGCGCGTCGGGCGCAGCGACAACAGCATGAGCCGGAGCAGCGTCGTCTTGCCCGCGCCGGACGGACCGGTGAGGAACTGAAAGCTCTGCGGAGCGATGGCGAAATTGAGGTCGCGGACGACCTCGGCGCCGATGCCGTAGCGCAAGCCGACATTCTCAAAACGTAGCAACGACGATCCCTTGCGGATGAGCGCTTAACGCGGCCTTAACCATGAACGGGACCAAATGCCAACCTTTCCCGCAGGGGCCTGGAGCGAGGCTGATTCGCCATGTTCATCGTTTGCAAGACCTGCTCCAATTCATACCACATCCCGAACGAGATTCTCGGCGACGAAGCGTGCGAATTTCGCTGCTCGGGATGCGGCCGATCCTGGGAGGTGCCGGCGCGTCCGACGCTGGCGGCCTCGGTCGCCTCGACGCGCGGCGAGCCGGCGCGGCTCGACCGCGCGCCGGCGCCGCGTGCGGGGCTCGCACGGCGTCTGGCGCACTTGGCGCGCAAGCTCGTCCCGCCGCTCGCGGCGGGCGGCCTCGTCGCGGCGTCGATGACGGCGATCGGGGCCCGCGAAGCGATCGTCGCGGCGGCGCCGGTTGCGGCGGGCGCCTACGCGGCGATCGGCCTTCCCGTGAACTTGCGCGGTCTGGCGATCGAGGATGTGCGCGCCAGGGTCGCCGAGAGCGGCGACAAGAAACTCTCATGGTCGAAGGCGCGATCGTGAACCTGCGTCAGGCCGGGACGGCCACATCCGACTTGCGCATAGCCTTGCGCGCGGCCGATGGCCGCGAACTCTATGTCTGGACGACGCGCGCGCCCAAGAGCCAGCTGGCGCGCGGGGAGAGCGTGCGGTTTCAAGCCGAGCTCGCCGCGCCGCCGGAGGGGGTCAAGGACGCGCTGGTGAAATTCGTCGCGCCGGGGGATAAGGTCGCTCCCAACCCGGAGGGATCATGAGCGGCGCGAGACAAGTCGAAGTCTTATTCGAGGAAAAGGCGATCGCCGAGCGAACGGCGGAGTTGGCGGGCGAAATCGCCGCGGCGGAGCCGAAGGAACTGCTCGTCGTGGCGATCCTCAAGGGCTCGTTCATGTTCGCGGCGGACTTGCTGCGCGCGATGTATCGCATCGGCCTCGAGCCGCAGGTGGAGTTCTTTCATCTCTCGAGCTATCGCGAGGGCACGGTATCCTCGGGAACGGTGAAGATTCTTCGCGACATCGAATCTTCGGTGAAGGGCCGCGACGTCGTGCTCGTCGACGACATTCTCGAGTCGGGCCGCACGCTCGCGTTCGCCAAGGATTTGTTGGTCGCGCGCGGCGCCCGACGCGTGCTGGTGTGCACGCTGCTGGAAAAGCGCGGCAAGCGCGAGGTGCCGATCCAGGCCGACTTCGTCGGCTTCGTCTGCCCCGGTCTGTTCGTCGTCGGTTACGGCATGGACGTCGCCCATTCCTACCGGGAATTGCCGTTTATCGGGCATGTGGTCACCGAGGGCGAGGCGAAGTGATGGCGGGGCGCGCGCCTGCGTTCAGATGCGTCTTTCAATCCTTCGCCGAGCTCGGCGGACCGGCTCACGGCGCGGCGCGGGTGGCGGCGCTACGCGCCGAACTGGCGGCGCGGGGCCTGAACGGTTTCGTCGCGCCGCGCGCCGACGAACATCAGAACGAATACGTTCCCGCCGCGGCCGAAAGATTGCTGTGGCTGACCGGATTCTCCGGCTCCGCCGGCATGGCGATCGTGCTCAAGGACGCGGCGGCGATCTTCGTCGACGGCCGCTACACCGTGCAAGCGCCTGCGCAAGTGGACACGGCGACGTTCGGGGTGCGCCATCTCGTCGACCAACCGCCGAGCGCGTGGATCGAGGCCAATCTGCAGCGTGGCCAACGTCTCGGCTACGATCCGTGGCTGCACACGCCGGAAATGGTCGAACGGCTGGGCAAGGCGTGCCGCGCCGCCGGCGGCGAACTCGTCGCGGTCGATTCGAACCCGATCGACGCGATCTGGCGCGACCGGCCCGCGGCGCCGCTCGGCGCGATTGGCGCGCACAGCGCGCGTCTCAGCGGCGAAAGCGCGGCGAAGAAGATCGCGCGTGTGCGCGCCGCTCTCGGGGGGAGCGATGGCCTCCTCGTAAGCGACGCCCACGCGGTCGCCTGGCTGTTCAACATCCGCGGCGCCGACGTTGCGCATACGCCGCTACCGCTGAGCTTCGCCTATGCGCCGCGCGAGGGTCGCCCGACTCTGTTCGTCGACGGCCGCAAGCTGTCGAGCGCGATGCGCTCGCGGCTCGGCGAATTGGCCGCAATCGAAGAGCCCGATCGTCTCGTCCCGTTCATGACGGACCTCGGCGAGCGCGCCGCGCGCGTGGCGTTCGACGCTTCGAGCGCGCCGGCGCGGCTGGCCCAGGCGCTCGAGGCGGCGGGCGGCGCGGCGGTTCTCGGGCCCGATCCGATCGCGCTGATGAAGGCGGTGAAGAACAAGGCCGAGCTCGCAGGGGCACGCGCTGCGCACATCCGCGACGGCGCCGCGATGGCGCGCTTTCTCTGCTGGTTCGATCGCGAGGCGCCCAAGGGCAAGCTCACCGAGATCGCTGCGACGGAGGCGTTGGAGACGTTTCGGCGCGAGACGGGAGCGCTCAAGGACGTCTCGTTTCCCACCATCGCCGGCGCGGGGCCGCACGCGGCGATTCCGCATTATCGCGTCAGCGAGGCTTCGAACCTCAGGATCGGCCGCGGGATCTTTCTCGTCGACAGCGGCGGCCAATACGAAGACGGCACGACCGACATCACTCGCACGATGGTCGTCGGCCGCCCGAGCGCGGAGATGCGCGACCGCTTCACCCGCGTGCTGCAGGGCCATATCGCGATCGCGCGGGCAGCGTTCCCCAAAGGGACGAGCGGCGCGCAGATCGACGCCTTCGCGCGCCAGGGCTTGTGGCGCGCCGGCCTCGATTTCGACCACGGCACGGGCCACGGCGTCGGCTCGTATCTCTCCGTCCACGAAGGCCCGCAGCGCATCGCCAAGACGGGCGCGGTCGCGCTGGCGCCGGGCATGATCGTCTCCAACGAGCCGGGCTATTACGCGGCCGGACGGTTCGGCATCCGCATCGAAAACCTCGTCGTCGTCGAGAGCCGAGCGATTGCCGGCGCCGAGCGGGCGATGCTCGGTTTCGACACGATCTCGCTCGCCCCGATCGACCTGCGCCTCGTCGAGCCGAAGTTGATGAGCAAAGAGGAAATCGGCTGGCTCGACGGCTATCACGCGCGGGTGCGCGAAGCGATAGGGCCGCTGGTCGACCGTGAGACGCGAGCGTGGCTGAAGGTGGCGACGCGGCGGGTGGGGTGAGGCGAGCGATCAGCCCCGCAGTTTCCTCACATGCGCGATCAGCCCCGCCGTCGAAGGATCGAGCGCGCTCAAGTCCGCATTCGGGTCGGCGACGATCGGGGCGAGGCGCGAGGCGAGCTCCTTGCCGAGTTCGACGCCCCATTGGTCGAATGGATTGATGTCCCAGATCGCCGCTTCGACGAACACCTTGTGCTCGTAAAGCGCGATCAGGCGGCCGAGCGTGCGCGGCGTGAGCTGCGCGTAAAGCAAAGTCGAGGACGGCCGGCTCCCCGAAAACGTCTTGTGCGGGGCGAGCCGCGCGGCGTCCTCGGCGCTTGCGCCTTGCTGGGCGGTGATCGCCTCCGCCTCGGCGCGAGTGCGCCCGCGCATCAACGCTTCGCCTTGCGCGAGGCAGTTGGCGAGCAGGAGGTCATGGTGATGGGCGTCGGCTTGGGTCGGGCTCGCGGCGACGAGAAAATCGATCGGCACGATTTCCGTGCCCTGGTGCAAGAGCTGGAAGAACGCGTGCTGGCCGTTGGTGCCGGGCTCGCCCCAGATGACGGCGCCTGTCGCTCGGCCGACCGGGGCGCCGTCGCGGGTCACGCTCTTGCCCTCGCTCTCCATCTGCAATTGCTGGAGATAGGCGGGAAAGCGCGCGAGGCGCTGGTCGTAGGGGATCACGCCCTGAGCGGCGTAGCCGAGGACGTTGCGGTTCCACACGCCCAGCAGCGCCATCAGCGTCGGAATGTTCTCGTCGAGCGGCGCCTCGCGGAAGTGCTTGTCGACTTCATAGCCGCCGTGCAGGAATTCTTCGTAAAGCTCAGGGCCGATCGCAATGGCGAGCGGCAGGCCGATGCTCGACCAGATCGAATAGCGCCCGCCGACCCAGTCCCAGAAACCGAACACGCGGCTCGCCTCGACGCCGAACTCGGCGACCTTGTCGAGCCGCGTCGAAACCGCGGCGAAATGGTCGGCGACGGCGCCCTCGCCGAGCGCATGGACGATCCAGGCGCGCGCGCTTTGTGCGTTGGTCATCGTCTCCTGGGTGGTGAAGGTCTTCGAGGAGACGATGAACAGGGTGCGCGCGGGATCGAGGCCGCGCAGCGTGTCGGCGAGGTCGGCGCCGTCGACGTTGGAGACGAAATGCGAGCGCAGGTGCGCGGGCGCAAAGGGGCCGAGCGCCCGAGTTGCCATCGCCGGGCCGAGATCCGAGCCGCCGATGCCGATGTTGACGACGTCGGTCATCGGCTGGCCGAGAGCGCCGCGCAGACGGCCCTCGCGCACGTCGCCGGCGAAGGCGAGCATCTTGGCGCGCTCGGCCTCGACTTCGGGCATGACGTCGGCGCCGTCGACGACGACCGGCTTGCCGGAAAAATTGCGCAAGGCGGTGTGCAGCGCCGCGCGCCGTTCTGTGACGTTGACGCGCTCGCCGCGGAACATCGCATCGCGCTTGGCCTCGACCTCGGCCTCCCGAGCGAGCCGAATCAGCAGCGCGAGCGCGCCCGCGTCGATGCGCTGCTTGGAATAATCGTAGAGCAGGTCGTCGAGGACGAGGTGAAAGCGCTCGAAACGCTCGCCGTCGGCGGCGAATTCGGCGCCGATCGCGTGGGCGAGAACTTTGCCGCGACGGGCGGCGAGTTCGGAGAAGATGGCGGAAAGCGCTGCCTCGCTCATGGACCTTTCCCTTTTCCGTCCGGCGCTCTATGCGTTCGGCCCGCCAGCCCAAGCCGAGTTTGCTTCATATGCCGCCTCAATTGCAATTGCGAGACATCCGCCTGACGCTCGGCGGCGCGCCGCTGCTGGAGGGCGCGGAATTGTCGATTTCGCCGGGCGACCGGATAGCGCTGGTCGGGCGCAACGGCTCGGGCAAATCGACGCTGTTGAAGATCGCGGCCGGGGAAAGCCAGGCCGACGGCGGCACGCGCTTCGCCCAGCCCAACGCGCGGCTGCGCTATCTGCCGCAGGAGCCCGATCTGACAGGCTATGCGACGACGCTGGATTTCGTGCTCAGCGGCCTCGGCGAAGAGGACAATCCCTATCGCGCGCGGGCCCTGATGGACGACCTCGGGGTCGATCCGCGATCCGATCCCACGCAATTGTCCGGCGGCGAGGCGCGCCGGGCGGCGCTCGCGCGGGTCCTCGCCCCTGACCCCGACATTCTGCTGCTCGACGAGCCGACCAACCATCTCGACCTCGTCGCGATCGAATGGCTGGAGAAGGAATTGGCGGCTTCGCGCGCGGCCTTCGCGGTGATCAGCCACGACCGGCGGCTGCTCGCCGACCTCACCCGCGCCACCGTTTGGCTCGATCGCGGCCGCACCCGCCGGCTCGACCAGGGCTTCGCCGCCTTCGAGGCGTGGCGCGACGCCAAGCTCGAGGAAGAGGAAATCGAGCGCCACAAGCTCGATCGGCGCATCGTCGAGGAAGAGCATTGGATGCGCTACGGCGTCACTGCGCGGCGCAAGCGCAACATGCGCCGGGTGGGGGAATTGGCGGCGCTGCGGCGCGAGCGGCGCGAGGCGCGCCGCGCTCAGGGCGTCGCGACAATGATCGCGCAGGACGCCAAGGCCTCGGGCGCCTTGGTGATCGAAGCGGAGAAGATTTCCAAGTCCTATGGCGATCGGCCGATCGTTCGGGATTTTTCGCTGCGCGTGATGCGCGGCGACCGGATCGGCGTCGTCGGCGCCAACGGCGCCGGCAAAACGACGCTGATCAATCTTCTCACCGGGGCGCTGGCTCCCGATTCGGGGCAGGTGCGCCTGGGCGCCAACGTCGCGATGGCGAGCCTCGATCAGCGCCGCGGTTCATTGCAGCCGGCGACGACGCTGGTCGACGCACTGACGGGCGGCGGCAGCGATTTCGTCGCGGTCAACAACGAGCGCAAGCACGTCATCGGCTACATGAAGGACTTTCTGTTCACGCCGGACCAGGCGCGCACGCCGATCGGGAAATTGTCGGGCGGCGAGCGCGGGCGGCTGATGCTGGCGCGCGCGCTCGCCCTGCCCTCGAACCTCATGGTCCTCGACGAGCCGACCAACGATCTCGACATCGAGACGCTGGATTTGCTGCAGGAGCTGCTCGGCGATTATCCCGGCACGATCCTGCTGGTCAGCCACGACCGCGACTTTCTCGACCGCGTCGCCACCTCGGTGATCGTCAGCGAGGGCGACGGGCGTTGGCGCGAATACGCCGGCGGCTATTCGGACATGGTGGCGCAGCGCGGCTACGGCCTATCGGGGCCGCCCGCGCCCGAGGCGCCGAAGGCGGAAAAGGCCGCGCCGCGCGAATCGGCGCGCCAACCGGCCAAGCGCAAGATGTCGTTCAAGGAAAAGCACGCGCTGGAGACGCTGCCGGGCAGGATCGAGGCCTTGCAGGGCGAGATCGCCGCGCTGGAGCGCGCGCTCGGCGATCCCGGACTGCACGGGCGCGATCCCGAGGGCTTCGAGCGCGCAACGAACTCTTATGCGGCCAAGCGCGCCGAACTCGATGCGGCGGAAGACGACTGGCTGGAGCTGGAAATTCTGCGCGAGGAAACTGGGGGCTGACAGCGCGGCGGCGCGCTCAAGCCGCCGGCGCGCTACGCTTGCGGTGCAGCAAAAACACGGCCTGTTCGCCGAGCAGGTTCCACGCCCAGGTCGGCAACGCGAGTTGCAACGGATTGCCGTGGCGATCGAGCGCGACGCTCTTGTCGATGGTCGCGCCGATTTCGCGCGCGAGAGCGACGAAGTCGGCGATGGTGCAGAAGTGGATGTTGGGCGTGTCGTACCAGGAATAGGCGAGACTCTGCGTCACTGGCATGCGGCCCTTGAAGCCGAGCTGCGCGCGCACCCGCCAATGGCCGAAGTTGGGCACCGAGACGATCGCGCGCTTGCCGATGCGCAACATGTGTTCGAGCACGACGCGCGGGCGCCGGGTCGCCTGCAAGGTCTGCGACAGGATGACGTAGTCGAAAGAATCGTCGGGGTAGTCGACGAGGTCGGCGTCGGCGTCGCCTTGGACGACCGAAAGGCCCTTGGCGACGCATTGGTTGACGCCGCTCTGCGAAAGTTCAATGCCGCGGCCGTCGACCGCGCGCGCATCGCGAAGAAGCGCGAGCAATTCGCCGTCGCCGCAGCCGACGTCGAGCACGCGCGAGCCCGGCTCCACCATTTCGGCGACGACGACGAGGTCGACGCGGGGCGCGGAAGTCTGGTTCGGCATGGCGGGCGGCTTTCTCTTGTCAGGAAATGCCGCGGGCGCGCGCGGCGGCGTCGATGAAGCCGCGCGTCGTGGCGAAAAGTTCGGGAATGTCGAGCAGGAACGCGTCGTGACCGCGGTCGGTTTCGATTTCGACGAAGGACACCGAGGCGCCGCCGGCGTTGAGCGCGCGCACCAGGGCGCGCGAATCGCTGGTGGGGAACAGCCAGTCCGAGGTGAAGGAGGCGACGCAGAAGCGCGTGCGCGAACCGCGAAACGCATTGACCAGCGCGCCGCCGTAGTCGGCGGCCAGATCGAAATAGTCCATCGCGCGGGTCATATAGAGATAGGAATTGGGGTCGAAACGCTCGACGAAGATCGAGCCTTGATGGCGCAGGTAGGACTCCACCTGGAAATCGGCGTCGAACGAGAAGGTGCGCGCGGCCCGGTCCTGCAGATTGCGGCCGAAGCGGCGATGCAGCGCGCTGTCCGAGAGATAGGTGATGTGCGCCGCCATGCGCGCGACCGCGAGGCCTTTGGCGGGCCGCGCGCCCTCGGTCAGATAGCGCCCGCCGCGCCAATCGGGATCGGCCATGATCGCCTGACGGCCGACCTCGTGAAAGGCGATGTTCTGCGAGGAATGGCGCGCGGCGGTGGCGATCGGCAGCGCGCTGAAGACGCGCTCGGGATAGCTCGCCGCCCATTGCAGCACCTGCATGCCGCCCATCGAGCCGCCGGCGACGCAGAACAGCGTATCGATGCCGAGATGATCGATCAGCATCGCCTGGGCGCGCACCATGTCGCGGATGGTGACGACGGGGAGA
Organism: uncultured Alphaproteobacteria bacterium; assembly: GCA_963759955.1. GTDB lineage: Bacteria > Pseudomonadota > Alphaproteobacteria > Rhizobiales > Beijerinckiaceae > Roseiarcus. Next base: position 74,421 of record CAVXCA010000026.1, on the reverse strand, counting down.
TCGAGGCCATACGGCTCGCCGGTTGCGGGGTTGAGCGAGGCGGGGCCGGTGGTGCCCATGCAGCCGCCCACGACGTTGGCGCAGATGACGAAGAAGCGGTCGGTGTCGAGCGGCCGGCCCGGCCCGACCATGGTTTCCCACCAGCCGTCGCGGCCAGTGACGGGATGGCGGTTGGCGACATGCTGATCGCCGGTCAGGGCATGGCACACCAGGATCGCGTTGCTCTTGGCGGCGTTGAGGGCGCCATAGGTCTGATAGGCGATCGTGAGCGGCGCGAGGTCGACGCCGGCCTCCATCGCCAGCGGCCGGTCCGGCCCAAGGCGTAGCGCAAGGCTGTGCGGCGCGTCGGCTTCGCTCGCGGCGCCGGGCTTCGTCAGTGCGCTGGCTTCACCCAAGATGACGGCGCCCAATGTGCACGAGGACCTCGCGAAGAGTTCGATTTGGAGAACAAAGCGTTTGGTATAACGAAATCGCGGGGCGCGCAAGGCGATTGCCGCGATAGCCGGACGCGGGCTGAGGCGACAGGGCGGGCGCGTTAACAAGCCATTGACGGTCTTGCAACGTTTGCCCGCGGCGTAACGGTTTTATCGCCGTTGCGGGGCTAATCTGCCGAGGACAATAGCCCGAGAAGGGCGCGGGAATCGGCATGAGCGACATAACGGCGCATGGCGGCTTCGGGCCGTTTGATCCCTATTGGACGGACGCGGTCCTGCGTCGGGGCCGCCTCCGCGGGAGCGTGGGCCGACGCGTCGCGCTCGGTTTCGTCGCGGGGACCGCGTTGGTGGGCGTCGCGGCTTTCGGGCCCGCGCCGGGGAGCGCGCCGGACCCCGCTTCGGTGCCCGCCGCCACGCTCGCGTCGGGAGAAATCGTCGATCCGACTCTCGCGCCGCTGTTCACGTTCGAAATCGGCGAGAGCGCTCGCGCCCATTACGAAGCGCGGATCGACCGCGCGACCGGCGCGCGGCGCGACGCATACAGCTTGGGCGCGCTCGAGGGCGATGCGCCGGCGGTGCGGGTCGAAATGTGGAGAGACGCGAAGCCGCGCGTTGCCCAGAGCCTGTTCGTCGAAATCGCCGAGGCGTCGGCGGCGTTCGGCGCCGCGGTCGAGCGGCTGGGGGCCTCGCAGATGTTGACCAGTTCGCAAGGGCCGGTCGAATGGGCGAGCCTGACGTTGGCCGACGGGCGCGCGCAACGCGGCTGCGTCGGATTTCGCTTGGCGGCTCGCGCGGATGGCGGGCTGCACGGCGTGGCCTGCGCCGGGGCGGGCGCGAAAATCGACGCGAGGGAGCTGTCCTGCCTGCTCGATCGCCTCGCTCTCACGCGCGCGGGGCGCGAGGCGGGGCTGAGCGACATCGTCAAGGGTTTCGCCGTGCGGCGGCCGACCTGCCGCGCGGCGATCGGCTGACCGGACGGTCTTCAGGCGGGCGTGTTTTCCAACTCGGCGACGATCGCGTCGCCCATTTCCCCTGTCGAGGCGAGACGGCAACCCTCGGCGCGAATGTCGGGCGTGCGCAGACCGCTGGCGAGAACCCGGGAGATCGCGGCGTCGAGACGATCGGCCGCGGCGCCGAGGCCGAAAGAATAGCGCAGCGCCATCCCGAACGAACCGATCATCGCGATCGGGTTGGCGAGGCCCTTGCCCGCGATGTCGGGCGCGGAACCGTGCACCGGCTCGTAGAGCGCCTTGCGTTTGCCGGTTTGGGAGTCGACGTCGCCGAGCGAGGCGGACGGCAACATGCCGAGCGAACCGGTGAGCATCGAGGCGATGTCGGAGAGCATGTCGCCGAACAGATTGTCGGTGACGATGACGTCGAACTGCTTGGGCCAGCGCACCAGCTGCATGCCGAGCGCGTCGGCGAGCTGGTGCTCGAGTTGGACGTCGGGGAATTCGCGCTTGTGCAACTCGGTGATCACCTCGCGCCAGAGCACGCCCGACTTCATCACGTTGCGCTTGTCCGACGAGGTCACCTTGTTGGCGCGCTTGCGCGCGAGATCGAAGGCGACGCGGCCGATGCGCTCGATTTCGAAAGTGTCGTAGACCTGGGTGTCGATGCCGCGTTTCTGGCCGTTGGGCAGATCGATGATCTGCTTGGGTTCGCCGAAATAGACGCCGCCGGTCAGCTCGCGCACGATCATGATGTCGAGGCCCTCGACGACTTCGCGCTTGAGCGAGGAGGCGTCGGCGAGCGCGGGGTAGCAAATCGCGGGGCGCAGATTGGCGTAGAGCCCGAGATCCTTGCGCAGCCTGAGAAGCCCGGCTTCCGGGCGGACTTCGTAGGGCACGGCGTCCCACTTCGGGCCGCCGACCGCGGCGAGCAGCACCGCGTCAGCGGATTTGGCGAGGGCCATATCGGCGTCGCTGATAGCTTGGCCGTGCGCGTCGAACGCGCAGCCGCCGACGAGTCCCTTCTCGATCTCGAAATGCGCGAGGCCGGCGCGGGAGAAACAGGCGATGACTTTTTCCACTTCGGCCATGATTTCGGGGCCGATGCCGTCGCCGGGGAGAAGGAGAAGCTTGTAGGTCGCCATGGATTTTCGCCGCTCTTGAATGCGTGATGGCGGGGCTTGTCCCGGCCATCCACGTCTTGGGTCCGCAGGCTCCGTCGTCGAGGGCGCGCTCAGCGGCAATTCGTGGATGGCGGCGACAAGCCCGGCCATGACGGGGAGGGGGCGCGTCGTGTTCGCGCCGGATACGGAAGGCTTGCTAGACGATTTTCGCGCGTGGGAAAAGCCGCTTTGGCGGGAAAAACGGGTCGCCGTCTGGCGCGGAACGCCGCTCGCGCTATGATGGCCGCAAGGCCCGGTCGCTGGGCGGTCTCAAGGGTTCGAAAAGTTCTGTGACGTCGATCAGCAATGTGACCGCGGACGCCTTCGTCAAACGGCCGCCGCGCGAGACGCGGTTCTTCCTCGTCCACGGAACTGACGAGGGGCTCATCCACGAGCGCGTGAAAGCCCTCGTCAAGGCGACGCTGGCTGGCGAGCCGGACCCGCTGCGCCTGACTCGGCTCGACGGCGATGCGGTGGCGCGCGATCCGGGCGCGCTCGCCGACGAAGTCTACGCGATCTCGATGTTCGGAGGCTCGCGGGCAGTGTGGATCGAGACTCAGGCGCGCGATGTTCTGCCGGCGGTGGAGGCGTTGTTCGCGCGGCCGCCGCAGGACTGCGCGGTGATCGTCGAGGCCGGTTCGCTGAAAAAGGGAACGGCGCTGCGCACCGCGTTCGAGAAGGCCGATAACGCGGCCTCGATCGAATGTTACCCCGACGACAAGCGGGCGCTCGGGCCGCTCATCGAGGCTGAAGCGCGAGCGGCCGGGCTGGGGATCGCGCCCGAGGCGCGCGATTACCTCGTCGGCCTGCTCGGCTCGGACCGCATGACGACGCGCGGAGAAATCGCCAAGCTGACGCTTTATGCCCGCGGCAAGGAGCGGATCGAGGTCGAGGACGTCGAGGCGATCGTCGCCGAGGCGGCGCCGTCCAGCCTCGACGCGCTGATCGACGGCGCGCTGCTCGGCGACATGGCGACGCTCGAAGCGAGCGCGACCCGGTATTTCGCCGACGGCGGGGAAGCCAATCTGCTGGTGATCCGGCTCGCGGCGCGCTTGGCCTTATTGCACAGACTGCGGCTGGAGATGGAGCGTGGCCGCCCGTTCGACGCCGCGATGCAGACGCAGTACGTGCGCATTTCGCCCTCGGGGCGAGCCGCGTTGGCCAAGCAGGCCGAGCGGTGGTCGTCGTCGGCGCTGGGCAAGCGCCTCGCCGCGGTCGCCGCGCTCGCCGCGCGGGTGCGCCGCGATCCGCGTCTGGCGGATATTTTGGCGACGCGCGCGCTGTGGTCGCTGGTGTCGGGGTTGCGCGCGCGGGGGTGAGGGGAACCGCCAAGCCCCGGATGTCGGGGGCCATTCCATCGCGCGCAGAGCTACACCATGGCAGAGCTGGGCAGACTGCCCGAATCGCGCCTTGGCCGCGTATTCAGATTGTGATTAAGTGGCCAAAAGACTGGACAGTCGGCGTACCCGACGCGAAATTGTGGGGGCGGGCATGGAATACGCAGCAGGCATACTTGGGGGTATCGCGGCGAGCGCTGTATTTTGGCTCATCGACAAGTACGTGCTCAGCCTCCCGCAGAGCTATCAGTTAGGCGGAGTGGTCGCGTGTTTCGTTGTCTTTGGGGCGACGGGTTTCTGGTTGGCGTCGCGAGGTCTGAATCTTTCAGCTGAATCGAGCGGCGCCCGGATTGCGTCTGGACTCAGGGGGCGCAATGTCAGGGTCAAAGTGGATGGAGTAAGGACCGACGGTCACGCGAACACAGACGTCCTCTCCGACGTGAATGCCAAGGGTGACATCGACGCCGAGGCAAAGAACATCCAGATTGAGCCCTAGGCGATGCCGCGGCGGATCTATCCGATCGATTGGCGCGACGAATTCGATCAGCTCGCGCCGTATCTTAATCGTCGAGGAGGCGTCGTGCGCGTCAGCTATGCCGGCGATCGCTGCGCTCCTTCGGCGTTCCTCGGCACCCTGAAGTCGGAGTACGAATGTAAGGACGATAACCAAACTTGGCGCTCGATCCGTATCGACCATCAAGTCTATACGGTTCGGTACCTTTCCGGAATCCGCGACGAGTTCGTCAGGCTCATGAAGTTTGAACTGCCCCGGCCGGATAGCGCCGAAGGCCTCCCCGGGGCTCTGAGCGTCTTCGCAGATGTTGAGGCCGACAGTGTGGAGGCGGACATCTCCAACGTTATACAAAACAATTATTTTGGCGGGGAAAACCCCGCGCTGATGTCCCGCAATCGAGATCGGTGGGTCGAAGCGCTTCGCGTTGGGCTTGCCGAATTCCTCAAGTCGGGCCACATGATGGTGGTAGTCAACGACGGCCCGCGGGCCGATCAGGATGAGTTTTGGCGCTATCTGTGGCGAGGTGGCTTGGACAATCTCGTCGACTTCGGGCTTCTGCTGGTGCACCTTATCGAGGTCTCAGACGGGACCGCTGGCATTCACGATCTTGCCCCAGCCGCGCGACTCGAGATCAATCTCCCGACGACTCTTGGTCAACGGGCGCGGAATGAGGCGGTTGAGGATTTGACGAGGCTCATCGTTAGGACTGTGCCGGCGATACCTGCCGATCGTGCGCGCGGCGAGGCTCACGCCTTGGTAGCCGCTCATGTCGACGATATTGCGCGGCTTCATCGGAAATACGCGACATGTATAATGGAGCTTCAAAGCGAATTCGGCTGATCCGATGCCTTCAATAGTTCAAGATTTCCTCGAAGCGGCCCCGCGTGGTACGGCACGCGTTCTCCAGTTGCTAGCGACGGCTGAGAGTCTTACTGACGCAGCTGCGGGGGCGGTTTACGACATCGCGCCGGTCGATGGGTTGTCGGCGGGAGCCTTCCTGAGTGCGCTTCACTACACAGATTTTGTTGTGCCCAGAAACAGCGAGTGGCACATCGCGTCCGATGTGCGCCGCGAGCTTCAAGGCCTGTCGGCTGCAAACCCGGAAATCGTTGCTAAAGCCCATAAGGCTCTGATCGATTTCGCAAACAAGGCCGATCGTTCGCTGGCGGGGTCGGTCATCCCCGCATACCTTTTCACCGATGCTGGGCAAGCCTACCATTCGGCCGCCCTCGGTCTGCGCGGAGATGCATTAACGCTCTACGGAAAAGCTGCATGTGGTCCGCTGACGGGGGCGCAATGGCTGGCGTCGCGGCTGGCGGGCGAGCAAGAAGAATCGGGTGTGATCCCACGAGGGACGATCGAGACGACGTTCCTGCGCGCCATGGTTCTGTTTCGTGAGCACCGAAGCCGGGAGGCCGAACCGCTCTTCAGACGCATTGCCGAGACGGACGAAAGCCGCCAGGAAGTCGCGATTTCAATGCATATTCTTGGCAATCTCGGCTGGCGTCGTAGTACTGCAGAGGCGGAGGAGCTGTATCGCCGTAGCATCGGGATCGGCGAAGAGATCGACAGCCAGCACCACGTTGCTCAGGCGCTGCACAGCCTTGCCAATCTGATCGGACGGGATGCGGACCGCCGCAACGAGGCGGAGGAGCTGTATCGTCGCAGCATCGGCATTCTTGAGACGCTTGGTGACCGACACGGCGCGGCGCAGACGCTGCACAGCCTTGCCAATCTGATCGGACGGGATGCGGACCGCCGCAACGAGGCGGAGGAGCTGTATCGTCGCAGCATCGGCATTCTTGAGACGCTTGGTGACCGGCACGGCGCGGCACAGACGATGCACAGCATGGCGAATCTGATTGGGCGGGATGCAAGCCGCCGCAACGAGGCGGAGGAGCTGTATCGCCGCAGCATCGGCATCCTTGAGGGGCGCGGGGACCAACTCGGCGTCGGGCAGACGCTGCACAGCATGGCGAATCTGATTGGGCGGGATGCAAGCCGCCGCAACGAGGCGGAGGAGCTGTATCGCCGCAGCATCGGCATCCTTGAGGGGCACGGGGACCAAGTCGGCGTCGCGCAGACGCTGCGAAGCCTGTCCTTCGTGGTTCAATATCGCTCTCCACAGGAAGCCAAGCAGCTTCTCGAACGAAGCCTTGACCTTAATCAGCGTGCAAAGAATCGGCGCGGAATCGAGCTGGTCAGAAGATCCTTGCAGAAGCTTCGAAGGCGCTATGGTTTGTAGCACGTTCTTAGCTGACTGCGGAGTCGTGTGAAATGCCGAAGTGCACCGTTATCGGAACTCTCGGAGCGTGCCTCGGAAAGGTCGGAATCAGTTTTTCCGAATTCGACACGCTCCACGCAGAGCTTACCGCGCGGCGGGCTGGCTCAGCCGGCGGCAAAAGTCGTCGAGTTGTTCGAAGTCGTGGAACGCGATGCGCATTTCGCCGCTGTCGCCGGAATGGCGGATCGTCACCTTGGTTCCGAGCGCGAGGCCGAGTTTTTCTTCGAGCGCGCGGGTGTCGGCGTCGACGGGCTTGGCCGCCCTGGCGCCGCCGCGCTGCGACTGCCCGGCCCGTTCGCCCAAGCGTTCGACGTCGCGCACGGTGAGGCCCTTGGCGACGATGCGGTCGGCGACGGCGTCCGGGTCGGCGACGGCGAGCAGGGCGCGCGCATGGCCGGCGGAAATCGCGCCCGAGGCGAGCAGGCTGCGGCTGTGTTCGGGCAGTTGGGTCAGTCGCATCGTATTGGCGATATGGCTGCGGCTTTTGCCGACGATCCGCGCGATGTCGGCGTGGGCATAGCTGTAATCGGCGGCGAGTTGCGCGTAGCCGCTGGCCTCTTCGAGCGCGTTGAGGTCGGCGCGCTGGACGTTTTCGACGATGGCGATTTCCAGCGCCTCGCGATCGCCTGCTTCCACAACAATGATCGGTATCTCGTGCAGGCCGGCGCGCTGCGCCGCTCGCCAGCGCCGCTCGCCGGCAATAATCTCGTAGGCGTCGGCGACGCGAGGAATCGAGCGGACCAGCACCGGCTGTATGACGCCGCGCTCGCGGATCGAGGCGGCGAGCTCGTCGAGTTCGCCGTCGGGGAAGGCCTTGCGAGGGTTGCGGGGATTGGGGTGGAGGAATTCGATCGGCGCCTTGCGCGCGCCGGAGCGCCCTGCGGCGGCGGGCTCCTGGCCGGCGTCGCCGAGCAGGGCGGCGAGCCCGCGCCCGAGGCGCGGGCGATGATCGGCGTGGCGGGCGGCGTCTTCTGCCATCGATAAGCTCCTATGGGACGGACGGGGCGCGCGTCAGGCGGCGCTCCAGCGTCCTTCGCGTTGTATGACCTCGGAAGCGAGCTTCAGATAGGCTTGGCTGCCCATGCACTTGAGGTCGTAAAGCAACACCGGCTTGCCGTGCGATGGCGCCTCGGAAACGCGGACGTTGCGGGGAATCACCGTGTCGTAGACTTTTTCGCCCATGAACGCGCGCACGTCGGCGACGACCTGGCTGGCCAGAGAATTGCGCGGGTCGAACATCGTCAGAACGATGCCGTGGATGGTCAACGAAGGGTTAAGCGAGCGGCGGACCTGGTCGACGGTCTTGAGCAATTGGGAAAGGCCTTCGAGCGCGAAGAATTCGCATTGCAGGGGAACGAGGACCGAGTCGGCGGCGGCGAGGGCGTTGATGGTGAGCAGGTTGAGCGAGGGCGGGCAGTCGATCAAGACGTAAGTGATAGCCTCGTCGGTGTTGTCGCGGGAAAAGAACGTTGTGATTGCGTTCTTTAGTTTATGGGAACGGTCGGGGTGGCCGGAGATTTCCAGCTCGACGCCGAGCAGGTCCATCGTCGAAGGCGCGATGAGCAGCCGCGGCACGGCGGTGGGCGTGATGATCTGGGCGAGCGTGCGCTCGCCGACCAGCGCGTCGTAAGTCGACGAAGTGCGGGACTTGCGGTCGATGCCGAGGCCAGTCGAGGCGTTGCCCTGAGGGTCGAGGTCGATGATGAGCACGCGTTCGCCGATGGCCGCGAGCGCGGTGCCGAGGTTGATGGCGGTGGTGGTCTTGCCGACCCCGCCCTTCTGGTTGGCGAGGACCAGGATGCGCGGCGACGACGACGGCGCGGGGTCTTGCTCGGCAGGTTCGGTGGCGGACGGGGCGTTGTTGGTCATGAACGGGCCTTTGAAGCGCTTCGAACCCGAAGGATGGCGGCTTCGGCATCGAGCTTGCTGGCGACGAGGTCGATCGCGAGGTCTGGCGCGGCGGGGTAGGTCTCGAGCTGCGCTTCGGCCGAGCGTCCGCGCGGAAAGATGCCGACCGCGCCTTGGGCGAGCCATACTTTGGCCAATTCGAGCAGCCGAGGCAAGGGGGCGAACGCGCGCGCGGTTACGGCGTCCACAGGCGCAAGGGTTTCGGGGTCGATGGATTCGATTCGGACGGGGTGAATTTGCGCCGGCGCGCCGGTGGCGCGGGCGACTTCGCGCAAGAACGCGCACTTGCGCTGGTCGCTTTCAAGGCAATGGACGAGCGCGCCGGGGACGTCGGCGAGCTGAATGGCGATCACCATGCCGGGGAAGCCGGCCCCGGAACCCATGTCGACCCAACGCCGGGCGTTCGGCGCCAGGGCGACGAGCTGAGCGCTGTCGGCGATGTGGCGGGTCCAGACTTCGGCGAACGTCGCCTCGGAGATCAGGTTGGTGACCTTTCGCCATCGGCCGAGCAAGTCGACGTAGATCGCGAGCCGCGCTTCGGTCTCGGGCGAGACCGGAACGAGCGCGAGGGCCTTGGCGCGATCGCTGGTCATCGCGGCGGTGTTTCACGTGAAACAGGGGCGCGGGCCCTCATCCGGCGCTTCGCGCCACCTTCTCCCGCAAGCGGGAGAAGGGGAAAAGCCCCTCTCCCGCTTGCGGGAGAGGGGTTGGGGTGAGGGCTGGCGGGTCTCATGCGTCCGCTCCGCGTTCGCGGGCTCGGCGGCGCGCATGGGCCGCGATCAGGGCGAGGGCGGCTGGGGTGGCGCCTTCGATGCGGCCCGCTTGGCCGAGGCTCGCGGGGCGCACGGCGATGAACTTGGCCTTGAGTTCGCTGGAGAGCCCGGAGAGGCTCGAATAGTCGAAATCGGTGGGAATGGTCAGCGCCTCGCTGCGGCGATAGCGCGCGACGTCTTCGTCCTGGCGGTCGAGGTAGACGGCGTATTTGGCGTCGGCCTCGAGGCGTCTGGCGAGTGGGGCGTCGATCGCGGCGAGCTCGGGCCAGACGCGGGCGAGCGTCTCGATGGTCAGATGCGGCTGGGCTGCCAACTCGAACGCCGAGCGGCGCAGCCCGTCTTGATTGACCGCGATCCCCGCGGCGGCGAGCGCGGTGGGGGAGGCCGCGGCGGTTTTCATCATCGCGCGGGCGGTCGCGAGCCGGTCGGCTGCGGCGCGATGGAGCGCCGCGCGCTCAGCGCCGACGCAGCCGAGCGCGAGGCCCTTGGCGGTCAGACGCTCGTCGGCGTTGTCGGCGCGCAGCGACAGGCGATATTCGGCGCGGGAGGTGAAGATGCGATAGGGCTCGCTGACGCCCTTGGTGACGAGGTCGTCGATCATCACGCCGAGGTAGGACTCGGCGCGATCGAACAGGGCAGGGGCCGCTCCACCGACGAAGCGGGCGGCGTTGAGCCCGGCGACGAGGCCCTGGGCGGCGGCCTCTTCGTAGCCGGTGGTGCCGTTGATCTGGCCGGCGAGATACAGCCCGGCGACGCGCCGCGCCGCCAGACTGGAATCGAGTTCGCGCGGATCGACATAGTCGTATTCGATGGCGTAGCCGGGGCGCAGGATGCGCGCGTGTTTCAGGCCGGGGATGGTGGCGAGAAACGCCGCCTGAACGTCGGCGGGCAGCGAGGTGGAGATGCCGTTGGGATAGACGGTGGCGTCGTCGAGCCCCTCCGGCTCGAGAAAGATCTGATGGCTTTCGCGGTCGGCGAAGCGGATCACCTTGTCCTCGATCGAGGGGCAATAGCGCGGCCCGCGCCCGGAAATCGCGCCCGAATAGACCGCCGTGCGATGGGCGTTGGCGCGCACGATCGCGTGGCCGGCTGGGTTGGTGCGCGTGATGTGACACGGAATCTGCGGCGTCGTGATCTTTTCCGTCATCGCCGAGAACGGCTCGGGCGGATCGTCGCCGGGCTGCACTTCGAGCCCGGACCAGTCGATGGTCGTCCCATCGAGCCGCGGCGGCGTGCCGGTCTTGAGGCGCGCGAGGGCGAAGCCGGCGGCGTCGAGCGAGCGAGCGAGGGCGACCGACGCGGGATCGCCGATGCGGCCGGCGGGAGTGCGCTCTTCTCCGAGATGAATGACGCCGCGCAGGAACGTGCCAGTGGTGACGACGACGGCGCCGCAGGACAGCGCGCGGCCGTCGGCGAGCTCGACCCCGGCGACCGCGCCGTCCTCGATGACGAAGCGACTCGCCTCGGCTTCGACGACGGTGAGATTGGCGGTCTGAGCGATCAGGCGCTGCATCGCCAGGCGGTAGAGTTTGCGATCGGCTTGGGCGCGCGGACCCTGGACGGCCGGTCCCTTGCGACGGTTGAGAACGCGGAACTGAATCCCGGCAGCGTCGGCGGCGCGCGCCATCAGCCCGTCGAGGGCGTCGATTTCGCGCACGAGATGGCCCTTGCCGAGCCCGCCGATCGCGGGGTTGCACGACATCACGCCGATCGTTTCGCGTTTCTGCGTCACTAGCGCGGTGCGCGCGCCGAAACGCGCTGCCGCCGCCGCCGCTTCGCAGCCGGCGTGCCCGCCCCCGATGACGATGACGTCGTAACCGTTCATTCCCGTCGTCTCGATTGTTTCACGTGAAACAGATCTCATTTGCCGACGCAAAGCCGCGAAAATATGTCGCCGAGCACGTCTTCGACGTCGATGCGGCCCCCGATCCGCTCCAAAGCCCGCGCCGCGAGGCGCAGGTCTTCGGCGACGAGCTCCAGCTCTTGGGCGGCCGGGTCGAGCGCTCGCTCCAGCGCCCCAAGCGCATCGGCGAAAGCCGCTCGGTGCCGCTCCAGCGTGATCAGCGCCGGCGCCGGCCCGGCCATCCGCTCTTCGGCGAGATCGGCGACGGCGTCAAGCAATTGCTCGATGCCGGCGCCGGTGAGAGCGGAGATTCGGATCGCGGCGCCCTTCGCCGCGTCGTCCGCCCCGTTGGCGGGTGGCCGGTCGGCCTTGGTCAGAACCGCGATGACCGGTCCGCCGGCGGGCGCGGGCGCAGCGCCCGCCTCCGCGGCGTCGCTCAGCCACAGCGTCAGATCCGCCTCTCGAGCGCGGCGGCGCGCGCGCGCGACGCCCTCGCGCTCGATCGGATCGTCAGTTTCGCGGATCCCCGCGGTGTCGACCAGCGTGACCGGATAGCCTCTGAGCTCGAGCGGCACTTCCACCAGATCGCGCGTGGTGCCGGGAATCGCCGAGACGATGGAGACGTCGCGGCGCGCGAGCGCGTTCATCAGCGTCGATTTGCCGACATTGGGCGGACCGGCGATCACGACGTTGAACCCCTCGCGCAGCCGCTCGCCCGCTTCGGCGCCGGCGAGCGCCGCGCGCACGTGCAGGGCCGCCTCGGCCGCCATCGCGCGCGCCGCATCGAGCGAAAGCGCGTCGGCGTCCTCGACGTCGGAGAAATCGATCTGTGCCTCCAGGATCGCCATCGCCTCGAGGAGCTTCGAACGAATCGCTTCGGTTTCGCGGCTCAGCGCGCCGCCGGCGATGCGCAGGGCCTGGCGGCGTTGCGCCGCGGTCTCGGCATCGACGAGATCGGCGAGGCCCTCGACCTCGGAAAGGTCGAGCTTGCCGTTCTCGAATGCGCGCCAGGCGAATTCGCCGGGCCCGGCCGGACGCAGCCCGGGAACTCTCGCCAGCGCGCCGATGACCCCGGCGATCACCGCGCGCCCGCCCGTCACATGCAGCTCGGCCATCTCCTCGCCGGTGAAACTGCGAGGCGCGAGGAAACGGATCACCAGCGCGCGATCGAGCGCTTCGCCGGTGGCGGGATCGCGCAACAGCCGAAGCGCCGCGACGCGGTCGGCAAAGGGCGCGCCCGGCGCCAACGCCTCCAGGGCCGTGGCGCAAGCCGGGCCGGAGAGCCGCAGCACGGCGATCGCCGCCCGCCCGCTTCCCGAGGCGGGAGCGAAGATGGTGTCGCGATGCGGAAAAATTGGACGCGCGTCGACCATGACTTGACCGAATTCCTCGCCTCGCCGAGTTCGGCGGCGAGAACGGCGATCTCTATAATGCAAGCGGCGGCTCGCGTCGCGAGCGATTGCGGCGCCGGTCATTGTCGATGCGATCGCTGGTCGCGTCCGGCGCGGAGCGCCTTGTTCCGGATGTGTCGAGGCGGCCGAAACAGCGCGATCGGCGGTGCGCCGACAAGGCGGCCGGAATGTCGCTCGCTTTTCTCGCCGCCGGTCTTGCGTCCGCGCTACTTATAGGGCGGGGTGCAGACGACGTATTGATCGACGATCACTTCGTGATCGCCCTGCTTTTCCCGCTGGAAATAGAGATAACAGATGCTCAGCGCGCCGGTGCGGTAATCCACACGAAAGACGCCGCCCTCTTGCTCATGCCGGGTCGCGACGAGTCCGTAGTCGCCCGGTTCCTGCTTGGTTGCGCCTTCGCCGCTGCGATAACAGTTGGTGATGCCGAAGGCGCCGGGCTCGATGTCGGTCTTGCCCGGGTTATGGGCGTACTGGCAAGCAATGACGTCGCCGGTCAGTTTATCCAGTCTATAGACCAAAGAGAGATTGATCTGCGGCGCCGCGAGGAATTCATATTGCGCCGCCGTCGCCGGCCCGGCGGCGAAGATCGCCAGGGCCGTAAGAATGGGTTTCGCACGCCGCATCGCCGGACCTCGGGAAATTAAGCGAATCACCGAGGCGTAGCTTAGACGAGTTCGTCTCGAGACGGCAGAGCGCAGCCCCGCGCCTCAGTCGGTCAAAATCTCCTTCGATTCGACCGTCGAATCCGCCTTCAGGCGATAGACCAGCGGCACGCCGGTGGCGATCTCCATGGCGGGAATCGTTTGCGGCGTCAGGCGGTCGAGCACCATCACCAGCGCGCGCAGGCTGTTGCCGTGGGCGGAGACGAGGACGCGCTCGCCGCGGAGCACCGCGGGCAGAATGGTTTGGCAGTAATAGGGAAGCGCGCGCGCGACCGTGTCCCTGAGGCTCTCGCCGCCGGGCGGTTGGACGTCGTAGCTGCGCCGCCACAGGTGAACCTGCTCCTCGCCCCACTTCTTGCGCGCGTCGTCCTTGTTGAGTCCGCAGAGGTCGCCGTAGTGGCGCTCGTTGAGCGCCTGATCGCGCACTTCGGCGAGGCCGGTCTGGCCGAGTTCGGCGAGCGTCAGCGCCAGCGTGTGCTGCGCGCGCACCAGCACCGAAGTGAAGGCGATGTCGAAGACGAGGCCGCGCCTCTTGAGTCGCCGACCCGCTTCCTTGGCCTCCTCGACGCCGAGCGGCGACAGGTCGGGGTCCTTCCAGCCGGTGAACAGGTTCTTGAGATTCCACTCGCTCTGGCCGTGGCGCAAGAGAACAAGCAGGCGATCGGATTGCGGCATGAGTTCTCGTCTCCGGGGGAAAGACGGCGCGTTAAAAGCACGATCCGCCGCCGGCGACAATCTCAAAAACGGCGCGCCGTCTCGCGATGCGCGGTGGGCGCGAGTCGGGGCTGGAGAGCGACGACCTCGCGGCGCGCAAGGCGGCGCACGCCGACCGGGCGATAGACCTGTTTGGTCGCTTCGACGATTTGCACCCCGGCGAAGGGGATGCCGATCGCGGCGCCGACCCGTTCGATCGCCGGCGCGGAATTGATGAAGAAGCGGCGGCGGAACGGGGGCGCGTAAAGCGCCTCGCCCCAATAGATCGGCGAGAATAGCGCCTCGCGCATCAGGTCGCGCAACTGCCCCTTCGAATAGGGCTGGCCCTGGCCGAACGGCGTGCCGTCGACGCGCGCCCATACGCCGCGCCGCGACGGCGTCACCACGATCATCCGCCCGCCCGGCGTCAGCACGCGCCAGACTTCTTCGAGCACGACGCTCGGATGCTCGGCCGTCTCCAGCGCGTGGACGACGAGGACGCGATCGATCGAGCCGTCGGGCAGCGGCAGCATGTCCGGGGCGACCAGCGCCGAGGCGGAGCGCCCGCTCGCCGGCCAGTTGACCACGCCCTGCTCGGCCGGCATGAATGCGAGGACGCGCTGCGCCTCGTCGCGAAAGCGCTCGAGATAGGGCCCGCCATAGCCCAAGGCCATAAGCGACAATTGCGCGCAATTGTTCCAGCGCGCCCGCAGCACCCGCCCGATCAGCCGACGCGAGACGTCGCCGAGCGGCGAGGCGTAGAAACTGAGGAGATCGTTGACGTCGAGCGGCATGGACGGTTAGGCCTATCGGCAAGCGCGAGTGAATTTGGACCAGTCCGCGCCGCGGCGCAAATGACGGCGCCGCGGCGAAGCTTGGCGGGGGAAGAATCGGCATGACGACGCATGTGCATCAGTTTCTCTGCCTCAAGGACAATTACGGCGTCCTGATTCACGATTCGGGCTCGGGCGCGACCGCGGCGATCGACGCGGCCGACGCCGACGCGATCATCGCCGCCGCCGCCGCGCAAGGCTGGGAGCTCACCGATCTTCTCGTCACCCATCACCATTTCGATCACGTCCAGGGCATTCCCGGCCTCAGGGCGCGCTTTCCCAAATTACGCGTCGCGGGACCCGCCAAGGAAGCGGCGCGCATCGATTCGCTCGATACGCGCTTGAGCGAAGGCGACTACGTTCATGTCGGGCCCCTCGCCGCCAGGGTTATCGAGACGCCGGGGCACACCGCCGGCCACATCGTCTATTGGTTCGAGCAGGACGAGATCGTCTTCACCGGCGACACGCTGTTTTCCCTAGGCTGCGGGCGGGTGTTCGAGGCGCCTTATTCCGTGATGTGGGATTCGCTGGTCAAACTCGCGGCGCTGCCGGGAGAAACCGAGGTCTATTGCGGCCACGAATACACCGAGGCCAACGCGCGCTTCGCGCTGACGATCGAACCCGACAACGCCGTTCTCAAGAGCCGCGCCGCCGAGGTCGCCGCGTTGCGCGCGGCCGGCCAGCCCACCTTGCCGACGACGATGGCGGCCGAACTGGCGGCCAATCCTTTTCTTCGCGCGGAATTGCCGAGCCTCCAGGCGGCGCTCGGCATGGCCGGCGTCGATCCGGCCGCCGTATTCGCCGAGATTCGCGCGCGCAAAGATCGCTTCTGAACGTCGCGCTCCGCGATTCTTGGTTGCCGGAACCTTAAGCGTAAACTTTGCGTTAACCCATTCCGCTCATTGTCGAAGAGGCGGCGAAGGCGCCTGCGTCTCTTCGTCGCGGGCGCTCGACCACGCGCCGATCGGGGGCGAATCGCTTGCAAGACGTCGACAGCTTTTCCGAACGCGAAACGCCGGCGGCGGGCGAAACGCAGTTTCCGTCGTCGCGCGAGGCGCCCGATCGGCCGGCCGCGGTGGCGCAGCGCGCCCTCGACCCACGCGCGGTCCTTCGCTCTGTGAGCGCGGTCGTCTATGACTGGGACATCGCCAGCGACAGTTTGACCTGGGGCGCCAATGTCGCGGAGACGCTCGCGGGCTTTGCCGCGGCCTCGCTCGCGACCGGGGCGGCCTTCGCCGAACTGGTCACGGCGGATTCGGAATCATCGCGGTCTCAGGCGATTCACAACGCCGCGGCGGGCGACGACGGCGACGGCGCGCCGTATCGCGTTTTCTATCGCCTCGCGCCGTCGGAGCGAGCGATTTGCGCCGTCGAGGATTTCGGTCGTTGGTTCGCCGACGCGCACGGTCGGCCGGCGCGCGCGCATGGCGTCCTCAGAATCTTGCAGCGCAGCGAAGATCCGCAATCCGGTTCCGCGGAAGAGAC
This sequence comes from uncultured Alphaproteobacteria bacterium, assembly GCA_963759955.1. Lineage (GTDB taxonomy): Bacteria > Pseudomonadota > Alphaproteobacteria > Rhizobiales > Beijerinckiaceae > Roseiarcus. The sequence goes on along the minus strand of CAVXCA010000026.1, from coordinate 58,127 downwards.
GTCCGGCGGTCGCCACGGCGCGCGCGCGAGCCGGCGGCGATTCAACGAGGCGCTCGAGTCGCGCTTTGCGCACGCGCGGCCGGGCGAAACGACGTTCGCCGTTCTGATCGTCGGCGTCGAAAACCTCGCCGAGCTCAATCGGCGCCACGGCTATGAAGCGACGGACGAGGTGATCGCCATGGTGGGCCGTCGCCTCGGGGCGAACATGCGCGCGATCGACGAGGTCGCGCATTACGCCGGCGGCAAGTTCGCCGTTCTCCTGTCCGCAGGCAGCCCCGAGCAGCTGATGATGGCGGCGCCGCGGCTCGCGCGCCGCGTCAACGGCGAATTGTTTGAAACCGCGATCGGTCCGGTGCGGGCCTCGGTTCGCATCGGCGCGGCGCTCGCGCCCCGGCACGGGCGCAACGCCTGCCGTCTTCTCCAGCGCGCCGAAGAGGCTTTTGAACAAGCCGCCGGCGAGGCCAATCGCTACGCGCTCTACACGCCGGGCCAGGCGCAGAGCGAAGCGCAACGGCGGGAGGCCGCGATCGCCGACGAGATCATCTCGGCGCTCAACCAGCGTCGAATCGTGCTCGCCTACCAACCCGTCGTCGCGACCAAGGGAGGAGAAACCGCATTTGTCGAAGCGCTGCTGCGCGTGCGTCAGGACGACGGCGGCCTCGTCGGCCCCGAAGTGCTGCTTCCGGTCGCGGAAAAACTCGGCCTGGTCGCGCAGCTCGATCACCGCGTGCTCGAACTGGCGCTCGACCGCCTCGCCGCCGAACCCGCACTGAGGGTCGCCGTCAACATCTCCGTCGCCACCTTGCGAGCCCCCGACTGGATCGACCGCTTCAAGGCGGCGCTCGCGACCCGTCCGGGAACCGCCGAGCGGCTGATCGTGGAAATCGTGGAAACGCTGGCGATCGAGCCGATCGACGAGGCCGCGCGCGTCCTCGGCCATATGAAAGCCCTCGGCGTCGCCATCGCGATGGACGATTTCGGCGCCGGACACACGTCGTTCCGCAATTTGCGCCGCCTCGGCGTCGACATCGTCAAGATCGACGGCGCGTTCGTGCAAAACGTCGCGCGCTCTGTCGACGATCGCTTCTTCGTGCGCACCCTCGCCGAGCTTGCGCGCCATCTGGGCATCGAAACGGTGGCGGAATGGGTCGAGGACGCCGAAGCGCGCCGACTGCTCGGCGAATGGCAAATCGACTATCTCCAGGGCCATCTTCTCGGCCGCCCGGAAATCTACGAGCCGCGCGCCGCCGAACCTCGACAGGCGCTACGCGGGGCGTGAGCGCTTGCTCCTGGCCTCGCGGCGGCGATCAGCTCTTTTCGGCGATGCTGTCCAGACGCCGCCGCATCTCCGCCAATTGCGCCTTCAGTTCGTCGATATCGGCGTTGGCCACGGGCGCTTCGGGCTTCTGGGCTCCGTTCGACGGCGCCGCGCCGCCCGCGAACGGGGAAAAAAGGCCTAGCGCCTGCGTAAAGGCCGCGAGGTTCTTGCGCGTCATTTCTTGGAGCGCGCTGAACGAGGAGGCCGAGAACGGGCCTTGGCCGAACGCGCGGCTCGCCGCCTCGCGCATCGCCTGCTTCTCGCCGTTGAACTGGTCGATCGAGTATTCGAGATAGCTGGGAAGCAGCGCTTGCACGCTGTCGCCGTAGAAGCGGATGATTTGACGCAAGAAGGTGATCGGCAGCAGCGATTGGCCCTCGATGCCTTCCTGTTCGAAGATGATCTGTGCGAGAACCGAGCGCGTGATATCTTCGTTCGTCTTGGCGTCGTAGACGACGAAATCTTCGCCCGTCTTAACCATTTTCGCCAAATCGGCGAGGGTGACGTAGGCGCTGGAAGCGGTGTTGTAGAGACGCCTGTTCGCGTATTTCTTGATGGTGATCGGCGTGGTTGAATTCGACATCGCTCTACCGTTTCCACTCTACGCTCGTCCTAGCCGGACTTTGGGAGGATAAGCCCTTTTTGGCGTCCTCCAAACACTTTTTTGCGCTGCGGCGCCCGTCGGAACGCGATATTTTCATCGAGTTGTCGCCAAATTCGCTAAAATCGTCCTCATTGGGCGGCCTCGCCGAACGCCCTCTCGTTCCATTCGCCACTGGCGTCGGCCGACGGCGTTCGTGTAAGACGATCCCGAAGCGAAAGACGCTGACGCCCATCTCGGCGCTATCGCGGTTTTCCAAAGGGAGTGCGCTATGCCGGCATCCGAAATCGTCATCGTCAGCGCCAAGCGAACCGCGGTCGGTTCCTTCAACGGCGCTTTCGCCAATACGCCCGCGCACGAATTGGGCGCCGCGGCGATCAAAGCCGCGCTCGAGGCGGCGCGCGTCGACGCCGCGGAGGTCGACGAAGTCATTCTCGGTCAAATTCTCTCTGCCGCCCAGGGCCAGAATCCCGCGCGCCAAGCCGCGATGAAGGCCGGCGTTCCCCAGGAAAAGACCGCGTTCGGCATCAACCAATTGTGCGGCAGCGGCCTGCGCGCCGTCGCGCTGGCCTTACAGCAGATCGCCAACGGCGACGCTGGGATCATCGTCGCCGGCGGGCAGGAATCGATGTCGATGGCGCCCCACGCCGCGCACCTGCGCAACGGCGTCAAGATGGGCGAAATGAAATTCGTCGACACCATGATCAAGGACGGGCTGACCGACGCGTTCTTCGGCTACCACATGGGCGCCACCGCCGAGAACATCGCGGTGAAATGGCAAATCAGCCGCGAGGACCAGGACCGCTTCGCCGTCGGATCGCAGAACAAGGCCGAGGCGGCGCAAAAGGCCGGCCGCTTCAAGGACGAGATCGCGCCGTTCACGGTCACGACCCGCAAGGGCGACGTCGTCGTCGCCGACGACGAGTTCATCCGCCCCGGGACGACCTACGAAGCGCTCGCCAAGCTCCGCCCCGCCTTCTCCAAGGAAGGCACGGTGACGGCCGGCAACGCCTCCGGCGTCAATGACGGCGCCGCGGCGCTGGTCGTCATGAGCGCCGCCGAGGCCAAACGCCGCGGCGTGACGCCGCTCGCGCGCGTCGCCTCGTGGGCGACGGCGGGCGTCGACCCGGCGATCATGGGCACCGGCCCGATCCCAGCCTCGCGCAAGGCGCTCGCGCGCGCGGGCTGGACGGTCGCCGACCTCGATCTCGTGGAAGCCAACGAGGCCTTCGCCGCCCAGGCGCTCGCGGTGAACAAGGACATGGGCTGGGATCCGGCCATCGTCAACGTCAACGGCGGCGCGATTGCGCTCGGCCATCCGATCGGCGCGTCGGGCGCGCGCGTGCTGGTCACGCTGCTGCACGAAATGGCGCGCCGCGACGCCAAGAAGGGCTTGGCGACGCTGTGCATCGGCGGCGGCATGGGCATCGCGCTGACGGTCGAGCGCTGAACGAAGCGCCGCGGTTCGACGCGGCGATTCGATAACGGCAAGGACGCCGCCCGACGAGGCGGCGCCGTGGGGAAACGCGTCATCAAAGGAGAGAAAGATGAGCAAAGTCGCAGTCGTCACCGGTGGCACGCGCGGGATCGGCGCCGCTGTTTCGAAGGCCCTGGCTGCGGCCGGATACAGCGTTGCGGCGACTTACCACGGCAACGACGAAGCGGCCGCGAAGTTCAAGGCTGAAACCGGAGTTCACGTCTACAAATGGGACGTGGCCAGCTTCGAGGCTTGCTCGGCCGGCCTCGCCGAGGTCGCCAAGGATCTCGGTCCGGTCGAGATTCTCGTCAACAACGCCGGAATCACCAAGGACGGCATGTTCCACAAGATGACCCCGGAACAATGGTACGCGGTCATCAACACCAACCTCAGCTCGCTGTTCAACATGTGCCGCCCGGTGATCGAAGGCATGCGCGAGCGCGGCTTCGGGCGCATCGTCAACATCTCCTCGATCAACGGCCAGAAGGGTCAGATGGGGCAGGTCAACTATTCGGCCGCGAAGGCCGGCGATCTCGGCTTCACCAAGGCGCTCGCGCAGGAGAACGCCAACAAGGGCGTCACCGTCAATGCGATCTGCCCGGGCTACATCGCCACCGAGATGGTGATGGCGGTGCCCAAAGAAGTGTTGGAGAAATCGATCATTCCGCAGATCCCGGTGCGCCGGCTCGGCCAGCCCGAGGAGATCGCGCGCTGCGTGCTGTTCCTCGTCTCCGACGACGCCGGGTTCATCACGGGATCGACCCTGACCGCGAATGGCGGCCAGTATATGGCGTGAGAGCGCTCGCCTGTTGAGCGCCGTCTAACGAAAATTGAATAAGGGCGCGTCTTCATGAGGCGTATCTATCTTACGAACAACGGGAATTCTACTTGTGTGTATGCCCTGGCGTATTCCCCGGCATCCCCTTCGACGAGACGCAGCCGGTTCCGTGCTTGACGGCCGCTCCCGCCGACCCGCCGCGCCGTCTTTTCTCATGGAGGCCAAAAAACTTCCGGCTTCGGAAAAAGTCGCTTCCATGAGGTCGACGGCGCTCCCTGCCGAACCGACCGAGACAAAAAGGAAAATGAGCGCGAAGCGAGTGTGGAGAGTCTCTGCGAGAGGAAAGAGCTACATCAACACGGACGGGTTCAATATCGCGGTTGCTCAGAATGCCTCCCTGTGGCGGTTACGCGCCACCAATCGCGCAACTGGCGCTACCCTCAGAACAGTCGGCATGAGCGACGATCCCTATGTTTATCCGCAGACGGAAGTCCTACGGAACAAATTCAATATTCGACGCAATAGCCAAGCGCCCCCAGTTCACGCTCGATCTTCGCCGCGTCCCACGGCATCACGAAGAACGTGATCGGCTGGCCGGCGGTTGACTCAAATCCGTCGAAGCGAAATTTGCTCGAACCGGTCTTGTGAATCGCGCCAAATTGGTCGTTGTTTTGCCTGACAAAATCGCCCCAAGGCGTTTGCAGTCGAAGCATATGCTTCGATGCAGAGAGTTTTGCGAACGGCCAGGTTGCGCCTTTCCCGGTCAAAAATGCGTCAATGGCCTCGCCGAACCGCACAGCGCCGATAAGCTGAAGTTCGGCCGAATCCGTCCTGTCGAAAAGAAACAATGTCGCCAGACGATAAAGACAGGCCATCCAGAACACTACGGTTAGGCCAAATATCAGAAGGCCCACAGCTTCCGATTTCATACCAAGTACGAAATACATCGTGAGGCAAAAAAATCACCGTAGGCGCCATCGACAAAAACAAAACACCGATGGATTTGAAGTACGGTAAAGGCTGCATGAACCGACATTCCCCCGATGGCCTCACGTTTCGAGATAAATATACCGGGACTGGCGGATTCAGGCAAACGCGCAGCGCCGACGCGCTGGAATTACAGGGCAGGATACGAATTACGGTGATACGAATCGCATTATTTCGTTGACCCAACCCCTCGACGGCCTGGCGTCCGCTGGCGGGCGAAGGCCTCGCCGCGCGGTGGCCCGGCGGAAATTCGTCACGCAAGTCCTTGAAAACAAACCATCGCGCCCGAAAACGGCGCCGCCCTCAGTCGACCCGACCGCTGCCCCCGCCGCGATGCGCTGGCTCCGCTCACCGCCCCGAGCGCCGCGACGCGAATCCTGCGGCCCCCGCGTCGGCGCCCGCGGCCGGCCGCGCTCCCTGCGTCGTTGCGATTCACGCCAACCCTGCTCCCGCGCTCCGCGCCCGCTCCTCGAACCCGCGTTCGACATGCGCCACGACGTCGCCGATAATGCCGTTGATGGCGAAATCCTTGGGGGTATAGACCGCCGCGACGCCGGCGGCGCGCAATTTCTCGGCGTCGTCGGGGGGGATGATGCCGCCCACGACCACCGGCACGCGGCTAAGACCCGCCGCCTTCATGAGCTCCAGAACTTCGTGCGTCATCGCCAGATGCGATCCTGAAAGGATCGACAGGCCGACGCAATCGACCCCGGCCTTGGCCCGCTCGACGATCTCTTGCGGGGTGAGGCGAATGCCGTCGTAGACGACGTCCATGCCGGCGTCGGTGGCGCGCACCGCGATCTGTTCGGCGCCGTTCGAGTGGCCGTCGAGCCCCGGCTTGCCGACCAGGAACTTCAAGCGGTGGCCGAGCTTGAGCGACACCCGCTCGACCTCGCCGCGCAGCGGGTCGAGATCGGCGGCCTCCTGGCGCGCCCGCGGACTGACGCCGGTGGGGGCGCGGTATTCGCCGAATTCGGCGCGCAGCGCCGCTCCCCATTCGCCGGTCGTCACGCCCGTCTTGGCGGCCTCGATCGAGGCCGGCATGATATTGGCGCCGCTCTTGGCCGCGGCGCGCAAGGCTTCGAGCGCCGCAGCCACGCGCGATTCGTCGCGCGTCGCGCGCCATGCCTTCAGGCGCGCGACCTGCTCCGCCTCGACCTCGGGCGAGAGCGTCAGGATCGCGCTGTCGCCCGCCATCAGCGGCGAGGGCTCGCTCGTCGTGAAGCAATTGACGCCGACGACGCGCTGTTCGCCGCGTTCGATCGCCTCGAGCCGGCGGGTGTTGGATTCGACCAGCTTGCGTTTCATTTCGCCCGATTCGATCGCGGCGATCGCGCCGCCCATCGCGTCGATCGCGGCGAGCTCGGCCATCGCCTCGCGTTTCAACGCGGCGACGCGGTCCTCGATGACGGCGCTGCCGTCGAAAATGTCGCCGTATTCCAGAAGATCGGTCTCGAACGCCATGATCTGCTGCAGGCGCAGCGACCATTGCTGGTCGAACGGACGCGGCAGGCCGAGCGCCTCGTTCCACGCCGGCAACTGGACGGCGCGGGCGCGCGCTTTCTTCGACAACACGACCGAGAGCATCTCGATCAGGATGCGGTAGGCGTTGTTCTCGGGCTGCTGCTCGGTCAACCCCAACGAATTGACCTGCACGCCGTAGCGGAAGCGGCGCTTGGCGGGATCGGCGACGCCGTAACGTTCGCGGGTGATTTCGTCCCACAGCTCGGTGAACGCGCGCATCTTGGCGAGCTCGGTGACGAACCGCATGCCGGCGTTGACGAAGAACGAAATGCCGCCGACGACGTTGGCGAAGCCGGCCGCGTCGACTTCGCCCGAACTCGCGCACGCGGTCGAGAACGGCGATCGCCGTCGCCAACGCGTAGCTGAGCTCCTGCACCGGCGTCGCTCCCGCTTCCTGGAGATGATAGGAGCAGACGTTCATCGGGTTCCATTTCGGCGTTTCGCGCGCGCAAAACAGAATCAGGTCCTTGGTCAGGCGCAGCGACGGGCCGGGCGCGAAGACGTAAGAGCCGCGGGAGAGATATTCCTTGATGATGTCGTTCTGGGTGGTGCCCTGAAGCTGGGCGCGCGGCGCACCCTGTTCGTCGGCGACGGCGACGTAGAGCGCCATCAACCAGGGGGCGGTGGCGTTGATCGTCATCGACGTGTTCATCGAGGCGAGCGGTATGCCCTCGAACAGGGCCCGCATGTCGCCGATGTGGGAGATCGCGACGCCGACCTTGCCGACCTCGCCGCGCGCCAAGGGGTGATCGCTGTCGTAGCCAGTCTGAGTGGGCAGATCGAAGGCGATGGAGAGGCCGGTCTGGCCCTTGGCCAGATTGCCGCGATAGAGGCGATTGGATTCGACCGCGTTGGAATGGCCAGCGTAGGTGCGGAAAATCCACGGCTTGTCGCGCGCCGCCATCGTTTCCGATTTACCACCCGCTTGCATTGCGCGCCGTCTCCGTTTCGTCTCGCTCGATTTTGTGCACAGCACAATCGCAGAAAAGCGCGGCGAGGGCTAGCAGGCTGGCCGATCGGCGCGGCGGTTCGGCAAGGCGCCCCGCGCCCGGAACTTAAGAGCGAGGCCGCGCTTCAAAGCAAACGGGCCTCGCTCTCGCCGCCGTCCTGTTATTGCACCTCGACGAACGCGACGACGGAGTTGCGCGGGATGACCGCCTCGGCGACGCGGTGGCCCCAGTTGCCGGAAATGAGGCGGATCGAGCCGTCCGGCTCGACGCCCTCGACAAGGCCGACATGGCCGGCCCAGGCGCGGTGCGTGCTCATCACCGCGATCGCGCCGGCTTGCGGGCCGGGCAGGCGCCGGCCGTAGGCGAGCGCCGAGGCGGCCATACGATTGGCGAGCGGCCGGTGGCCGGTGCGGCGCAGCCAGAAGGAAACCGCGTCCGCGCACCACGGGCCGAATGTGCCTGTCATGTTGCCCGAACCGATCCATCGCCCCGCCTCGACGAGCACGTCGCCTCCTGCGCTCCAGTGCGCAGACGAACCAGCAGTTGAATCGGAAGTCATCGGGGTTTCCGGTTGTCCGCTCGGCTGCGCGGCTGCCGGCAACAAAAAAGCCGCCATGAGCGCGGCCGTCAGTAGTGTTCGTCTCAAATACTCACTCCTTGTCTACAATAGACGGAACAACAACCACACTAGTATGGCTATCGACGATTATTGTTGGCTCGTGATGAGGGTGTTAATACTGGATATGAACAGTACACAAGCTGTATCGCACATTCGATGCGATTGAGCCGTTACAAAATGCCAACATCGGTCATTTTACCAATAATTATGTCAGCAATATGGACGCATATTTGTCCATTGTAGCCACGCGCCTAGGGCTATTCCCGGGATAGAACGCTGGGCATAACCATCTTTGATTTCAGCACTTTCGCCAGTGCCGCGGAGTTACGTTTTCATCGGTGGGGTGCGCGACGATAGGCCCCGATCGACTGTCGTTCCGACCGGCCGGAGGCGGCCGCCTTCGTCGGCGTGGCCAAGCACGCGAACAGAGCCGGTCGGCAACTTGGCGGCGCGACAAAGATCGTCGACGCGTTGTGAAAGTTGCGGCCCTCAGGCGGATCGATCGAAATCGCTTTCGTCCCGTAACGTTACACGTGGCGGTGGCCCGCAAATTGCGCCGCGCCTGGAGATCAACCGAGAATTGGACGCCGCGCCGTGGGCGCCGTCTCTGATTTGGAAACAAATACTCTCGAGTGGGATCGCAAAATGCGCGGCCTGGGCGAATGAGCGAGCGCGATCGAAATCCGGCCGGCGGCAGTCGGCAGACCCAAGGAGGCCCCGCCGCGCCAAGCGGGAAACCGCAGGCCGCGCGCATCGTCCTGATCGAATCGCGAAAGTGGCTTCGCGAGTGCCTCGCGTACGCGCTCGTGTCGTTCCTCCCCGACGTGGCGGTCGAGGGCGCGACCTCCGTCGACGAAGTCGTTCCGGGACCTGCCCGCCTCGTGCTGATCGGCCTTGATCCGCGCTCGGGATGCGAACCGGCGCAGTTGCGCGGCGCCTTCGAAACGTTGCGCCGCGTCGCCGCGGGATCGCCGATCGGCGCCTATCTGCATGCCGACAATGCGGCCGTCGCAAAATTGGTCACAACGCTGGGCGTCGCTGGGATCGTGATGCCGAGCGCAAGCGTGGAGATCGCCGTCGCCTCGGTCAGGCTGATGGCGGCGGGCGGAAGCTTTCTGCCGGCCGAGCTCTTCGATCGCCAGGAAGAAGCGAACGGTCGAGCTCTCGCCGCACAGCGCCCGCCGCAGGACGCCGTCCCGCCCGCCGCCGCGCGCCCGAACGAATTGCCCGCGCCCCTCGAGAAAGTCTCACCGCGCGCGAACGCGATGTTCTCAACAGCTTGCGCGCCGGTCGCGCAAACAAGAACATCGCCTTCGATCTGCAAATGTCCGAAAGCACGGTCAAGGTGCATCTGCGCAGCATCATGAGAAAACTGCACGCGGCGAACCGCACCCAGGCCGTCATGCGCGTTGGCGCGTCGAAGCCCGATATTCCGCGGTCATAGCGCGTCGAACGATCAAAGCTGCGGGAATGAAAAAGCGCCGCGTTCGATCGTTCGAGCCTAAAAGACCCGCGTTCGCATGAAGCTCAAGATCAGGACCAGGAAGACCGGCGCCGTGAACAACAGGCCGAAGCTCAAATAGGGCTCATAGCGAACATACGGCAGACAATAGTTGTATCGCACGTAGAGCCCGGCGCACACGCCGCCGACCGCCAGCACGGAGTTGACGTAAGGGCCGAAACCTTGCCGACCCATGAGGTAGTCGAGCAGAAATCCGATCAGGACGAATCCGACGAACGCCGCGAGCCAAAAGCAGACGAACTCGAACCCTTCGAGCGAGTTGATCATGGTGAAAAAGGGCGACATGGCGGCCATTTCGGCTTTTCCTCGTTCCGCACTGCGGCGCGGCAAGTTCCGCATGGGACGTTACGGCGCACGGCGCGTCCCGCGCCCCTCATATCCTGAAATTCCTTTGCGGCCGGTGAACATGACCGCACGAAATGCGTAGCGCTCGAAGAGCCAAAAGTGGGATTGATTTTAGCCGTGCGCCGCGTCATGGTTGATGCTGCGGTGCAATAAGACCGTTGCAAATCGAGGCTCGCGCTCACGGGTTGGGCGCAGGGCCTCTCAGCGCCAAGCCGCGCCATACGAGGAACGCCATGAACACTCGCCCAGCGGGCGGCGCGGCGCCGGACCTTCCGGACGCCGCATCGACTTTGAAGAAAGATCTTTACGAAATCGGCGAAATTCCCCCGCTCGGTCACGTGCCGGCGTCGATGTACGCCTGGGTCGTGCGCAAAGACCGGCATGGACCGCCCGAGCAGTCGATGCAGGTCGAGGTCGTGCCCACTTGGCCATTGGACAGCCACGACGTGCTCGTTCTCGTGATGGCCGCCGGCGTCAACTACAACGGCGTATGGGCCGCGCTCGGAGAGCCGGTCTCGGTGCTCGACGTTCATAAGCATCCCTTCCATATCGCCGGATCGGACGCGGCGGGGATCGTCTGGGCGGTCGGATCGAAGGTGAAGCGCTGGAAGGTCGGCGACGAGGTGGTCGTCCACTGCAACCAGGACGACGGCGACGACGAGGAATGCAACGGCGGCGATCCGATGTTCTCCGCTTCGCAGCGCATCTGGGGCTACGAGACTCCCGATGGCTCGTTCGCGCAGTTCTGCCGCGTGCAGGATCGCCAGCTGATGACGCGGCCCAAGCACCTGACCTGGGAGGAAAGCGCCTCCTACACGCTGACGCTGGCCACCGCCTACCGCATGCTGTTCGGTCACGAGCCGCATCGGCTGAAGCCGGGCGACAACGTTCTGGTCTGGGGCGCCTCGGGCGGGCTCGGCGTGTTCGGAGTCCAGCTTTGCGCGGCGGCGGGCGCCAATGCGATCGGCGTCATCTCCGACGAATCGAAGCGCGACTACGTGATGTCGCTCGGCGCCAAGGGCGCCATCAATCGCAAGGAATTTTCCTGCTGGGGCCAGTTGCCCAAGGTCAATTCGCCCGAATACGCCACGTTCATGGCGGGCGCGCGCAAGTTCGGCAAGGCGATCTGGGACATCACGGGAAAGCGGGACGTCGACACGGTGTTCGAGCATCCGGGCGAGCAGACGTTCCCGGTGTCCTGTTTCGTCGTCAAGCGCGGTGGCATGGTGGTGTTCTGCGCCGGCACGACCGGTTTCAACCTCACGTTCGACGCCCGCTTCGTCTGGATGCGGCAGAAGCGCATCCAGGGGTCGCATTTCGCCAATCTCAAGCAGGCGGCGGCGGCCAACAAATTCGTGATCGACCGTCGCATCGACCCGTGCATGTCGGAAGTCTTCCCCTGGGACAAGATTCCTCTTGCGCACACCAAGATGTGGAAGAACCAGCACGCGCCCGGCAATATGGCGGTTCTCGTCAACGCGCCGCGGACGGGTTTGACGACCTTCGAAGACGTCGTCGAGGCGGCGCGCCGATAGGCGATCCGGCCTCGCCGCGAGTTGCCTTTCTGCCGCCGAGCCGCTAGGCCATCGGCGCGCGACGCCCCGGCGGGGCGCCGACGCTTGCGAGTGGACGCGCGCGCCCAACGCGATTGCGGAGTTTCGGCCTTTGTCGGACAGCGAAGTCTTCAAACGTCAAGCCGCCGAACGCGCGATGACCTTCGTGCGCTCGGGAATGAAGCTCGGTCTCGGCACCGGCTCGACCGCGCGTCATTTCGTCGATCTGATCGGCGAAGGCGTTCGGCAAGGCCTCGACGTCGTAGGCGTGCCGACCTCGGAGGCGACTTTCCGTCAGGCGGCGGCGCTCGGCGTGCGGCTGGCGACGCTGGACGAGATTCCCGAACTCGACCTCACCGTCGACGGCGCCGACGAGATCGATTCCTCGCTGCGTCTGATCAAAGGCGGCGGCGGCGCCTTGCTGCGCGAGAAGATCGTTGCGGCGTCTTCCCGGCGCATGCTGGTGATCGCGGATTCGACGAAACGCGTCGCGCGCCTGGGCGCCTTTCCTCTGCCGATCGAAGTCGTCCCCTTCGGCCTCGCCGCGACGCGTCGGCGCGTCGAGCGCGCGTGCGCGGCTCTCGGGTTGACCGGGCCAATCGAACTGCGCCGGCGCGAAGATCGAATTTTCGTCACCGACGGCGGTCATTACATCCTGGATTGCGCCTTCGGCGCGATCTTTGACCCGGAAGCGCTCGATCGCGCGCTCGCGTTCATTCCTGGCGTCGTCGACCATGGCCTGTTCCTCGGGCTGGCGAGCGCCGCCGTGATCGCGGGCCCGAACGGCGTCGAAACCATCGGCGCGATCGCCTGATCGCCACAACTGCAATGGAGAGTGAAATCGTGTTCTCGTCCCAATCGAAAATCAAAGCGTCGCTCGCCGCCATTGTCGTCTTGGCGATCTCGATCGCCGGCGCGCGCGCCGACGAGCCGACGCCCGCCGCGCTCAATTACGCCAACCAGATCCTGGTCGACGTCGGCATCAAACCGTCGCTCGATATGATGGTGCCGGAAATGCTCTCGGGTCTCGACCGCAACATTACGGCGACCCGGCCGGAGCTGAAGGACTCCCTGCGGGCGACGCTGGTGGCCATCGAGCCCGAATTCGTCAAGTCCGAGCAAGGCATCGTCGCGGAATTCGGCGAAGTTTCTCGCAAGCCGGATGACCGAGCAGGAGCTCAAGGACACCGTGACGTTTTTCGACACCCCGAGCGGCAAGAAATATCTCGCGACCCAACCCGTGCTGGTTCAGCAAGTCGGCCAATTGGCGCGCGCCTGGCGCGAGCAGTTGTCTACGGACATCCTCGCTCGCGCCCACGAGGAAATGAAGAAGAAGGGCACTGATTTCTAGCGAACGCGCTCGATACGCTCGCCAAGGAAAGGTTCGCGCCATGGCGTTCGACGTCGACCTTTTTGTCATCGGGGCCGGATCGGGTGGGGTTCGGGCGGGGCGAATTGCGGCGGAGCACGGCGCGAAAGTCGTCGTCGCCGAGGAATTCCGCGTCGGCGGAACCTGCGTGATCCGCGGTTGCGTGCCCAAGAAGCTGCTGGTCTATGCGAGCCGCTTCGCCGACTATTTTTCCGACGCCGAAGGGTTTGGCTGGAGCGTCGGGCCGACGCGTTTCGATTGGCCGACGCTGGTGGCGGCCAAGGAGCGCGAGATTTCGCGCCTCTCCGCCGTCTATCGCGCCAATCTCGATAAGGCCGGCGTCGAGCTGATCGAACAGCGCGCCGAGGTGATCGACGCCCATCGCGTTCGGCTCGCTGGCGGGCGAACCGTCAGCGCGCGGCATATCCTTGTCGCAACGGGCGCGAGGCCCGAATTCCCGGGCTCGATCGCCGGTCTCGAGCTCGCCATTTCCTCCAACGAGATTTTCGACCTCGCGACGTTCCCGAGTCGGCTGCTCGTTGTCGGCGGGGGGTACATCGCGGTCGAATTCGCCTCGCTGTTCGCGCGGCTCAGCGCCGAAGTGGTCCAGGTCATGCGCGCGAGCAATGTGCTCAGGGGCTTCGACGAAGACATGCGCGAGGGCTTGCGCGACGAGCTCGCCCGCGCCGGCGTGAAGCTGCGGTTTGGCTGCCTGCCGACGCGGATCGAGAAGCGCGGCGCGTGCCTCGATGTCGCCCTCTCGGACGGCGAGGCGATCGAGGTCGACCAGGTCCTGGTCGCCACCGGCCGCAGGCCCAACACCAAGGGCCTCGGGCTGGAGTCCGCCGGGGTGGCGCTCGACGCGGTCGGCGCGGTGATCGTCGATCGCGTCTCCGCCTCGAATATTCCTTCGATCCATGCGGTCGGCGACGTGACCAATCGAATCAACCTGACGCCGGTGGCGATCCGCGAGGGCCATGCGCTCGCCGATCGCCTGTTCGGCGGGGGCGAAGGGATCGTCGATCACGACAACGTCGCCCACGCGGTGTTCGCGACCCCGGAGATCGGCTCGGTCGGCCTCACCGAGGCCGAGGCGGTGGAGCGCTACGAAGTCGTCGACATCTATAAGACCAACTTCCGGCCGATGAAGGCGACGCTCTCGGGCAGCAAGGAGCGCACGATCATGAAACTCGTCGTCGACGCGGCGAGCGATCGCGTGGTCGGCGCGCATATCCTCGGCCACGAAGCGGGCGAGATGATCCAAGTCCTCGCCATCGCCGTCAAGATGGGCGCGAGAAAGGCCGACCTCGACGCGACGATGGCGGTCCATCCGACCGCGGCGGAGGAACTGGTGACGATGCGCACGCGCGCCGCCCGGATCGAACGCGCAAGGAGCGCCGGCGCAGCCCCGTTGGCGGCGGGGCGAAGCCCTGGTTAGCCCGGCTCCCCCGCGGAGCCCTCGATGATCTTGCGCATCTTGACCAATTCGGCGCCGGCCAAATCCATGAAGGCGCGCACGCGCGCGGAATGGCGCAGGTCGGCGTGGGTGAGGATCCACAGATCGACGTCGAGTTCGGGCTGTGGGGGGCCGATGCGGGTCAGTTCGGGGCGCTGGTCGCCGATAAAGCACGGCAGGATCGCCGCGCCGACGCCGACCGCCGTCGCCTCCGCCATCCCGAGCACGGAATTGACGCGGCAGACCTGACGGCGCGGTCCGACGTTCTCGTCGATCCAACGTTTGCCCAAAGGAGGCGCGAAATTCTCGCCAAAGCCGATCCAGGGCGCCGCCGCGACGACCCGGGGGCCGAACTCCGCCGCGACCTCCGCCGAGCAGTAAACGGCCCAACGACAGACGCAGATGCGCCGACCGACCAGCGCCTCGGGCGGCTCGTTGGTGGTGCGAATCGCCACGTCGGCGTCGCGGCGCGAAAGATTGAGGGTCTGCGCGGCGACGATCAGGTCGAGCTGGACGCCGGGATTGACTGTGCGAAAACGCGCAATGATCGGCGGCAACAACGTAACCGCGAAGGCGTCGACCATGGTGACGCGCAATTCCCCGGTCGGCTTGACGTCGCGGCCGGCGACTCGGCGCTCGAACTCGATGATCGAATCGGCCATCGCGGTCGCCAGCCCGATCATTTCGTCGCCCGCCGCGGTCGGCTGGTAGCCGGTGCGCGAACGCTCGAACAGCCGCGCGCCGATCGCGGTTTCGATGGCGCCGAGTCGACGGAAAATCGTCGAGTGATTGAGGCCCAGCGCCTCCGCGGCGCCGACGAGGGAGCGGGCGTCGGCGATGGCTTTGACCAACCGAAACTCATCCCAGTCCAAGGCGGAATTCATATCTCGAAGATCCGTGAATCACGCTACGTGACGGCGCGAAGATTCCCCGAGGACGTGCAATTGCGCAAGTCGGATATGCAAGAAAGAGAAAGATTTAGGCGACGCCGCGGCGATAGGCCGCGCGCCGAAAGTCTATGCGGCGCCTTCCCGTGGCGCGGCGGCGCGGCGCAGGCGGTCGTTGATCGCCGCGCCGAGACCATTTTCGGGGATCGGCGCGACCGCGATGCGTGGCGCGCCCGTGGCGTCGAGCGCCCGCAGATAGGCGAACAGGTTGGCGGCCGCCTCGTCGAGATCGCCGCCCGGCGACAGATCGAGCCTTGCCTTGGCCGGGCTCGAAGAAAGGGCGCCGCCGAAATCGAGCGCTGCCTCCTCGCGCGTCGCTCGGCTCGCCGCGAGACGAAGCGCGGCGTGAGGCGCGTAATGCGATTTCAGCAGTCCCGGCGCGATCGGCTCGTCCCCACCGCCCGCCGACGGCTCGCTCGCAATCGCAATGCCCAATTCGGCCTCGATTCGCTCTTTGGCGATCGCGCCGGGGCGCAGCAGACGCGGCGCCCCGCCCAGGCAGGCGAGAATCGTCGACTCCAATCCCAGCGGCGTCGGACCGGCGTCGAGGATCCAATCGATCCGGCCGTCGAGATCGGCGGCGACGTGTTCGGCCCGCGTCGGGCTGACTCGTCCCGAGCGATTGGCCGAGGGCGCGGCGAGCGGAACCCCGGCCGCCGCGATCAGCGCGCGCGCGATCGGGTGGTCGGGCGCGCGGAGCGCGAGACTGTCGAGGCCGGCGCGGGCGAGAAGGCTGATCCGGCAGGTCGGCGAGGCGGGCGCCACGAGCGTCAGCGGCCCCGGCCAGAACGCGCGCGCCAGTCTCTTCGCATTCTCATCGAAGATCGCCTCGCGCTCGGCGCTCTCCCGATCGGCGAAATGGGCGATCAGCGGGTTGAACACCGGCCGTCCCTTGGCCGCATAGATCGCCGCCACCGCCGCGTCCGAGGTCGCGTCGGCCGCCAGGCCGTAGACCGTTTCAGTCGGCATCGCCACGAGACCGCCGGCGCGCAAGACTGCGGCGGCCGCGGCGATGCTCTCGGCGTCGGCCGGCGTTATGCGGGTCACTCGACGATGGCTCGACGGCATAGGGGCGCCTCGCCGCCTTGCGCGGCATTTGGTTTATACGTAAACGTTCTTCCCGCTTGCCGCGCAGCTATCTGCGCGACAAGCTAGCCGTCAAGCGACGCGACGCCAAGACGTCGCCGACGCCCGCACTTGAGGAGCGCCATGTCCTATCGATCGCCGGTCGCCGACATCCTCTTTTCGCTCAAGCACGTCGCCGGACTCGACGAAGCGATCGAATCCGGCTTGTTCGGCGACGTCGACGCCGACACCGTCGCTGCGGTGATCTCCGAAGCCGGCCGATTCGCCACCGAAGCGATCGCGCCGCTCAATCGCGTCGGCGATCAGATCGGCGCGGTTTGCCAGAACGGCGCTGTCACGACGCCGCCGGGCTTTCGCGAGGCCTATCGGCAATGGGCCGAGGCGGGCTGGGCCGGCGTGACCGCTTCCCCCGAATACGGCGGCATGGGATTGCCGCACTCGGTCAATTTCGCCTGCGGCGAGATGTGGAGCGGCGCGTCGATGGGGTTCGCGCTGTGTCCGCTGCTCAGCGAAGCGGCGATTGGCGCGCTCAAAGCGTACGGAAGCGAGGCGCTGCGCGAAACCTATCTGAAGCGGTTGGTCAGCGGCGCCTGGACGGGGACGATGAACCTGACCGAGCCGCAGGCCGGCTCGGACCTCGCCGCGGTGAAGACCCGCGCCGAACGCGCCGAGGACGGAACTTATCGCGTATTCGGCCAGAAGATTTTCATCACCTACGGCGAACACGATATGGCCGACAACATCGTCCACCTCGTGCTTGCGCGCCTGCCCGACGCGCCGCACGGAACGCGCGGCCTGTCGCTGTTCCTCGTGCCGAAATTCTTCGTCGAAGCCGACGGTTCGCTCGGGGCCCGCAACGACGTGCGCTGCGCGAGCATCGAGCACAAGCTCGGGATTCACGCTTCGCCGACCTGCGTCATGATCTACGGCGACGCCGGCGGGGCCAAGGGCTGGCTGGTCGGCGAGGAAAATCGCGGCCTGGCGGCGATGTTCGTGATGATGAACAGCGCGCGGCTCGCCGTCGGCCTGCAGGGCGTGGCGATCGGCGAGCGGGCGCTGCAACAGGCGCTCGCCTACGCGCGTGAGCGCCGCCAGGGGCGCAGCGCCAAAGGCGGCGCCGGCATGAGCCCGATCGTCGAGCATCCGGATGTCCAGCGCATGCTGATGACGATGAAGGCGCTCATCCAGGCCGCGCGCGGCGTCTGCCACCTGACTGCGGTCGCGATCGACCGCTCGTTTCATGCGCCGAGCGCCGAGGAGCGCGCGGCGGCGGGCGAGCGCGCCGCGCTGCTGACGCCGGTCGCCAAGGCGTTCTCGACCGACGTTGGCGACGAAGTCGCCTCGCTCGGCGTGCAGGTCCATGGCGGCATGGGCTATATCGAGGAAACCGGCGCCGCTCAGCACATGCGCGACGCGCGCATCGCCGCGATCTACGAAGGCGCCAACGGCGTCCAGGCGATCGACCTCGTGCAGCGCAAATTGCCGCTCTCCGGCGGCGCTGTCGCTGCGCGCGAAATCGCCGGCATGCGCGCGATCCTCGCCGAGGTCGCCGAGCGCGGCGAGGCCGGCTTCGGCGCGAGCGCCGCGATCTTGGGCGAGGCGGTCGACGCGCTCGAACGGGCCACGGGCTTCATGCGCGAGGCGCTCGGCGCCGACCCGAATTCCGCGCTCGCCGGCGCCTCGGCGTATCTGAAATTGTTCGGTCTCGCGCTGGGCGGGGCATGTCTCGTCAAAGCCGGACTCGCCGCGCAGGATCTGGCGGCGCGCGGCGACGAGACGCAGCGCGGACGCATCGGCCTCGCGCGCTTCTTCGCGGAAAAGCTCGCGACCGCGGCCCCCGGCCTCGCGCGCTCCATCCTTTCGGGCGCCGGCGCGCTGGAGCCTTACGAAACCATTCTGACGGAGACGGCATGAGCGAGTTGGTTCGCGTTCGGCGCGAGGGCGGGGTTTCCTGCGTCACTTTGGCGCGGCCCGAGAAAAAGAATGCGCTGACCGGCGCGATGTACGAAAGCCTGGTCGCCGCGTTCGCCGAGGCGAGCCGCGAGCCGAACGTCGGCGCGCTGCTGCTCGCCGGCTCGCAAGGCGTCTTCACCGCCGGCAACGACATCGGCGACTTTCTCTCCGGGACGTTCGCCGCGGCGGCCTCGAACGCCGAATCGCCGGGCGTGCGCTTCATCCGCACGCTGGCGACCTTCGACAAGCCGCTCGTCGCCGCGATCGAAGGGCCGGCGGTCGGCATCGGCACGACGCTGTGCTTCCATTGCGATCTCGTCTACGCCGCGCCGAGCGCGCGCTTCCAAATGCCCTTCGTCAATCTCGGCCTGGTGCCGGAAGCCGGCTCGTCGCTGCTGGCGCCGCAACGCTTCGGCGCCGCCAAGGCGGCCGAGGTCCTGCTGCTCGCCGAGCCGTTCGACGCCGAGGCGGCGCGCGAGCTCGGCCTCGTCAACGCGATCGTCGCGCCGGACGCGCTCTACGCCCACGCGCTCGCCAAAGCGCAGGCGCTCGCCGCCAAGCCGCGCGAAGCGATGCTCGCCACTCGGCGATTGCTGCGCGGCGATCCCTCGGCGCTGCTCCAGCGCATGGACGAGGAACTGGGCCTCTTCCACGAGCGCCTGCGCTCGCCCGAAGCGCGCGCCGCGTTCATGGCGTTCATGCAGAAAGCGAAGGGGTAGGGCGCGGTCGGAGCGGCAAGTGAATTGGAGAGGCCGGCGAGGCGGCAATGTCTCACCGACGGGGCGCAGTCTAGCGCAGCCCACGGGCGGGCGCCGCGATCGCGCATGATCCGCGTCAAGGCGCCGCGCATCGGCGCCGTTAAGGTCATCGCGTGGACACTTCATCGCCCGCGACCGACCCTGAATCCGCCGGCGAGCTTGCGCGAAGCCGCGAGCTCGTCGCGGTCGTCCGCGGTCTCGTTCAGGAGCTCAGGGGGCGGCAGGGGCCCGCCGTCGAGGTGGCGCTCGCGAGCCGGCTCGATCGCGATCTCGGGATCGACAGCCTCGGACGCACCGAATTGGTCCTGCGCATCGAGCGCGCGTTCCGGGTCCGGCTTCCGATCGACGCGATCAGCGAAGCGGAGACGGTCGCGGACGTGGCGCGCGCCCTCGAACGAGCGCGCCCGCGTGAAGGAACGGCCAATATTCCGGAGCCCGCGCGGCCGCTCGCGCTCGTTGCGCCCGCCTCGGAGGCCGCCACCCTCACCGAGGCGCTCGACTGGCACGCCGCGCAGCATCGCGAGCGCGTCCATTTGAGCTTGCTGCGCGACGACGCGGCCGAGCCCGATCGCTTGACCTACGGCGATCTCGCCGACGCGGGGCGCCGCGTCGCGGCCGGTCTCGTCGCGCGCGACGTCGTGCCGGGCGACCGCATCGCGCTGATGCTGCCGACCAGCCTCGATTTCTTCATCACCTTCTTCGGGGTCCTATACGCCGGCGCCGTTCCGGTTCCGATCTATCCGCCGACGCGGTTGTCGCAGATCGAGGACCATTTGCGCCGGCAGGCCGGAATTCTGCGCAACGCCGGCGCGACCATGCTGGTGACCGTCCCGGAGGGCCTGGGCGTTGGTCGCCTGCTGCGCGCCCAGGTGGAGACCTTGCGCACGGTCGAGAGCCCGGCGGCGCTGAGAGCGGACAGCGCCGAGTTGCAGGCGCCCAAGATCGACGCCTCGGCGACGGCGCTCATTCAATACACCTCGGGCAGCACCGGCGATCCCAAGGGCGTCGTCCTCAGCCACGCCAACCTGCTCGCCAACATCCGCGCGATGGGCGCCGTCATGGAGGCGAGCTCGGCCGACGTCTTCGTGAGCTGGCTGCCGCTCTATCACGACATGGGATTGATCGGGGCGTGGCTGGGCTGCCTCTACTTCGGCGCGCCGCTCACCGTGATGTCGCCGCTTGGCTTCCTGGCGCGCCCCGAGAGCTGGCTCTGGGCGATGCATCGCTGCCGGGCGACGCTTTCGGCGGCGCCCAATTTCGCCTTCGAGCTGTGCCTGAACAAGATCGACGACGCCGATCTGGAGGGCCTCGATCTGAGCTCGCTGCGGATGGTGGCCAACGGTGCCGAACCGGTCAGCGTCCACACGCTGCGCCGGTTCATCGAACGTTTCGGTCGCTACGGCTTCCGAGCCGAGGCGATGGCGCCGGTCTACGGGCTCGCCGAGGACGCGGTCGGCCTGGCGTTTCCGCCGATGGGTCGCGGGCCGGTCGTCGATCGCGTCGATCGCGAGGCGCTGAGCCGCGACGGCGTGGCGGCGCCGGCCCGGCCGGACGACGCGAAGCCGCTGGAGGTCGTCGCCTGCGGGCGGCCCTTGCCGGATCATGAAATCCGCATCGTCGACGAGGCCGGACGGGAACTCCCCGAGCGGCGCGAGGGCCGGCTCGAATTCCGCGGTCCGTCGGCGACCTCGGGCTATTTCCGTAACGCGGCCAAGACCGCGCAGCTGTTCCACGAGGGATGGCTCGACAGCGGCGACCGCGCCTATGTGGCGAACGGCGAGGTGTTCGTCACCGGGCGCATCAAGGACATCATCATCCGCGGCGGGCGCCATATCTATCCGCAGGAAGTGGAGGAAGCGGTCGGCGAGATTCCAGGCGTCCGCAAGGGCGGGGTGGCGGTCTTCGGCGTGAGCGATCCGAAGCTCGGCACCGAGCAACTGATCGTCGTGGCGGAGACGCGGGAAACCGATGGGAAAGCCCGCGAGGCGTTGCGCGCCAACGCCCAGGATGTCGCGGCCGACCGATTCGGCGTGGCGCCGGATGCGATCGTGCTGGCGCCGCCGCGTTCGCTGCCGAAGACGTCGAGCGGCAAGATCCGGCGCAGCGCCGCCAAGACTCTTTACGAGACCGGCCGCCTCGGCGCTCCGTCGGGCGCAGCGGTGTGGCGGCAGATGCTGCGGTTGCAGCTCGCCGGCGTCGGCCCGACGCTGCGCCGCTGGGGGCGCTCGCTCGCCGAGCTTGTCTATGCGGGATGGTGGTGGGCGGTGTTGGCGAGCGGCTTCCTGGTGGGCTGGGTCGCGGTCATGATCCTGCCGCGGCTCGACTGGCGATGGCGCGCGCTTCACGTCGTGGCGCGCACGGCGCTCGCCGCGATGGGCATTCCGGTTTCGCTCAACGGTCGCGAGCGGCTGTTGTCCCCGAACGCCATCCTGGTCTTCAACCATTCGAGCTACGCGGACGTCCTGGTCCTCGCCGCAGTCCTGCCTGGCGAGCCGGTCTTCGTCGCCAAGAAGGAACTTGCCGCCCAGCATGTCGCCGGCGCGGCGCTGCCGCGGCTGGGCGTGTTGTTCGTCGAGCGCACCGATGTCATGGGCAGCCTCGCCGACGCCGAGATGGTGACGGGCGCCGCCCGGCGGGGCGGCGTCCTCGTGTCCTTTCCGGAGGGCGGGTTCACGCGCAAGCCAGGGCTTTGCGCGTTTCATCTCGGAGCGTTCAA
Organism: uncultured Alphaproteobacteria bacterium; assembly: GCA_963759955.1. Taxonomy (GTDB): domain Bacteria; phylum Pseudomonadota; class Alphaproteobacteria; order Rhizobiales; family Beijerinckiaceae; genus Roseiarcus. The sequence goes on along the minus strand of CAVXCA010000026.1, from coordinate 36,168 downwards.
GACGGCGGCCGACGCCGGCCTGGCGGTCATTCCCGGCGCCATTCGGGGAACGCGGGCAGTGCTGCGCAGCGACCAGTGGTTTCCGCGATGGGCCGCGATCACCATAGACATTGCCGAGCCGATCCAGCCGAGCGGACGGGACTTTCATTCGGTGCTGCGTCTGCGCGACGCCGCCCGCGAGGCCGTATTGGCGCGATGCGGCGAGCCGGACGTCGGTTGAGAGGAATTTCGGCGACCGCCGTCATCTCGGCGCGGCGTCGTTCTCTTCGAGCACGTCGCCCGCGAGATAGAGCGATCCGGCGATCAGGATGCGCGGCGGCTTCGGCCAGTCGCGCGCCGCCAGGAAGCGCAGCGCCGAAGCGACGCTGTCGCACGCGGCGGCGGAAAGGCCGACGCTGCGGGCGATCGCGGCGACCTCCTCGGCGGGGCGGCCGGCGTGTTCGCCGGCGATCGGCACGGCAAGCGTCTCCTGCGCGAGTCCCTTGAAATGACTGAGGAAGCCGGCAGTGTCCTTGGTCGTCAGCGTGCCGCAGATCAGCGCCAGCGGGCGCGGCGCCTGATCCTCGAAATCGGCCATCGCCTCGGCCAGGACCCGCCCGCCCGCTTCGTTATGGGCGCCGTCGAGCCAGACTTCGGCCTGGGCGGGCGCCAGCGCGACCAGCGGCCCGCTGCGCAGGCGTTGCAGGCGGGCGGGCCAGTCGGCCTCCAGCATTGCCTGTTCGAGCGCGCGCGTCGGCAAATCCGGCTCGATCGCGCGCAGCGCCGCGATCGCCGTCGCCGCGTTGCCGTGCTGGTGGCGGCCGGCCAGGCGCGGCAGCGGCAGGTCGAGCAGGCCGTCGTGGTCTTCGAATATGAAGCGGCCGTGTTCGGCGCGGGCGAAGAAGTCGCGTCCCGCGACGATGAGCGGCGCGCCGACGCGCAACGCCTCGCGTTCGATGACGCGAAGAGCGTCCTCCTCCTGCTCGGCGATGATCGCTGGCGCGCCGCGTCGCAAAATGCCGGCCTTTTCGTAGGCGATCTTTTCGACCGTTGCGCCGAGGAATTCCGGATGGTCGAGCGAGACCGGCGTGATGATCGACGCGGCCGGCGCGTCGATGACGTTGGTGGCGTCGAAGCGGCCGCCTAAACCCACTTCGAGCAGCAGATAATCGGCGGGCGTCTCGCTGAACAGCAGCAGCGCCGCCGCCGTCGTGATCTCGAACACCGAAATCGACTGCCCCGCGTTGACCGCCTCGCAGCGGTCGAGCGCCCCCGCGAGGCGCTCGTCGTCGACCAGCGCGCCGGCGAGGCGGATGCGCTCGTTGAAGCGCACCAGATGGGGCGAGGTGTAGACGTGGACGCGTTTTCCCGCCGCTTCGAGCGCGGCGCGCATGAAGGCGACGGTCGAGCCCTTGCCGTTGGTTCCCGCGACATGCACGACCGGCGGCAGGCGCTTGTGCGGCGAGCCGAGGTCGCCGAGCAGGCGCTGAATGCGGCCGAGCGAAAGGTCGATGCGCTTGGGGTGCAGCGGCGCGAAGCGCGCCGAGATCGCGTCGGTCGGGCTCATGCGGCGCTCCGCACTCGGCCCGTCAAGCCGCCGCCGGCTCGCCCGGCGTCTTGGTCAGCATCCGGCACAGCCGCGCCAGCGTCGCGCGCATCTGAGGACGCGGCACGACCATGTCGACCATGCCGTGAGCCTGAAGGAATTCGGCGCGCTGAAAGCCCTCGGGCAGACGCTCGCGAACGGTCTGTTCGATGACGCGCGCGCCGGCGAAGCCGATCACGGCGCCGGGTTCGGCGATCTGCACGTCGCCGAGCATCGCATAGGACGCGGTGACGCCGCCGGTGGTGGGATTGGTCAGCACCACGATGTAGGGCAGCTTGGCCGCGCGCAGGCGCTGGACCGCCACCGTCGTGCGCGGCATCTGCATCAGCGCGAACATGCCCTCCTGCATGCGCGCCCCGCCCGAGGCGGTGAAGATGATGAACGGCGTGCGCCGCGCGACCGCTTCGGTCATCCCGGTGACGATCGTCTCGCCCGCGGCGATGCCGAGCGTGCCGCCCTGAAACGCGAAGTCGTGCACGGCCACCGTCGTCGCGAGGCCCTCGATGCGGCCGACCGCGAGCGTGATAGCGTCTTGAGATCCGGTCTTGGCGCGGTGCTCCTTGAGACGGTCGGCGTAACGCTTGACGTCGCGAAATTTCAACGGGTCGGTCGGCGTCTCCTGCACCGGCAGCTCTTCGAATTGGCCTTCGTCGAACAGCGCGGCGAGGCGCGCCTTGGGGGCGATCGCCATGTGGTAGCCGGAGCCCGGCACCACCATGAGATTGGCTTCGAGGTCCTTGTGGAAGACGAGCTGGCCGCTCTCGGGGCACTTGACCCACAGGTTTTCCGGCGTGTCGCGCCGCAGGAAGGAGCGGATCTTCGGCGGGACGACGTTGGAAATCCAGTTCATCGGCCTTCCCTCGCTAACTCCGGCGCGGCCTTGACGACGCCGCGCACGCCGGCCGCGATCTTCTCGACCAGCCCGGCGACCGCGGCGACCGTGCCGGGCCCCGCCTTGCCGTCGACGAGCGAGGCGCGCAAGGCGTCGACCAGCGCCGATCCGACGACGACACCGTCCGCCTTGGCGGCGATGCCGGCCGCGCTCGCGGCGTCCTTGACGCCGAACCCGACTGCGACCGGCAGATCCGTGTGGCGCTTGATGCGCGCAACCGCCTCGCCGACTTTCGACGCGTCGGGCGCCGCCGAACCCGTAATGCCGGTGATCGACACATAATAGACAAAGCCGGAGGTGTTGGCGAGAACGGTCGGAAGGCGCTTGTCGTCCGTGGTCGGCGCCGCCAGGCGGATGAAATTGAGCCCGGCCTTCAACGCCGGCAGGCACAACTCCTCGTCTTCCTCCGGCGGCAGGTCGACGACGATCAGCCCGTCGACTCCGGCGGCGTCGGCGTCGCGCAGGAACGCTTCGACGCCGTAGACGTAGATCGGGTTGTAATAGCCCATCAGCAAGACCGGCGTATCTGCGTCCCCGGCGCGAAATTCGCGCACCAGCGCCAGGGTCTTGCGCAAGGTCTGCCCGCCATGAAGCGCGCGCAGGCCCGCAGCCTGAATCGCCGGCCCGTCGGCCATCGGATCGGTGAACGGCATGCCGATCTCGATCACGTCGGCGCCGGCCTTCGGCAACGCCTCGACGATCGCGAGCGACGTCGCCGCGTCCGGATCGCCCGCCATCACGAAGGTGACGAGCGCGGCGCGGCGCTGGGCGCTCAGGGCGGCGAAACGGCGATCGATGCGAGTGGTCATGCGCGGTTCGTTAGCACAAGCGCGCGTGCGATGGAAACCGACGCGGGGCTCGACATGGGAAACATCCGCCGCGATAATTGCCAACATGCTTTCCGCGCAACATTTCCGCCCTCGCGTGGGTCGCGTCCTCGCACGCGCGGCGCGAGTCGTCGTGACAGTCGCGCTGCTCGCGGGCGGGGCCGTCGCGGCCCGCCATGGCGAGGCCGCGCCCGCGCCTCAGGCGGCGCCGATTTCCCAGGCCCCGATGCAATTCGTCCGCGTCAGGAGCGACGGCTCGGCCTGCCAGCCGGACTGCCCGGAATGGATATCGGCCGAAGGCAAGATCGTCATAGGGACGGCCGACGCGCTGGCCCGCGTCGTCGCGGCGGTCGGCGATCGCCGCCTGCCGATCCTCATCAATTCAGCCGGCGGCTCGGTGCAAGACGCGATCGCGATGGGCCGCTTGATCCGCGCCAGGCGCCTGGCCGTCGTCGTCGCCCACACCGCCATCGCGCCCTGCGCCGCGAGCGTGAGGAATTGCGGCGAGGCGCGAGGCTCGGCGATGTCGTTCGGCGCCTATTGCGCTTCGGCGTGCACGCTCGTGCTGGCCGGCGGAATCGAACGATACGTCAGCCCGCTGTCGTTCGTCGGCGTTCATCAAATGACCGAGCTCGTCACCAAGACCGAGGTCAAGCGCTCGTACGCGGTGCGCTATCTCGTCCTGGCCGGCGTGAAGCTCGAACTCTCCCGTAAGCTCGTCGCCGAGCGCCGCTCGACAGCGACGACGAGAAAGGCCGCCGATAGAGGCGTCGACGACAGCGTCGGCCGCTATCTCCAGGAAATGGGCGTCCTCGATCCCGTGATGAAGCTGATGCTGACGACGCCGGCGAAGGACGTCCGCTGGCTGACCGCCGAGGAACTCGCGACTTCGCGTCTGGCGACAATCTGGGTCGACGGCGCATCGCCCATCGTCGAGGACGCGGGGGCGAACGGCTTGAGAGGACAGCCGATCGACGCGCAGTCGGGCGCCGCATCGCTTTTTACGGCGAAGGTCGCCTCGCCGCTCGAACGCCCGCTCGCGGGCCGCCCGGCGGCGCTCGAAGCGTCGTTCGCTTACCGCCGCGGGGGCGGCGGGGTGCTTGCGACCTTCCTGGCGCGCGATTCGGCCGGCGGCGCGCCGGTCGAGGCGCCCGGCTCGGGGATTTTCCTCATCCTCTATCCCGAGGGCGCGGAATTTCGCGTGGCAAAGCCCGCCGCGGGCGAGCCGATGCGGGTGGCGATTCCCCTCGAGGCCTTTTGCCGGCTGAACCGCGACGGGCGCGCCGTCGTCAGTTTCATCGAACCGAACGGGGAAACCCCCACCGGGACGGACGGGGAGGCCCACGCCAGCCAGCCGCCGGTGACGATCGATCCCGTCGGCGCCGACGACGCGACATTGCTGTTCGACGAGGCTTGCCCGCAGAACCAGGCCGCAAGCCGATAGCGGCTTTCCGCGGCGCGGCGCGGTCGGGCGAGGCGCCGGCGGACGCACGGATCAGAATTCGGACAGCGCGCCGGGGTCGGCGAGGCGATGCAGCCGGTCGGCGGCGGCTTGCGCGAAGCGTAGCGTCACGGCGCGGCGGGTCGCTGGGGCGATGGCGCGCGGCGTCGCCTCGCGCAGGATTTCCGCGCCGTAGGGGTCGGCGACGATCAGGCCGGCGTCCAGGGGCATGATCTCGACGGGCATTTGTTCGGAAATAGCGAAATAGAGCCGGTCGCAATGGGCGGCGTAGTCGCGCCACTTGTGGTCGGCGCGAAAATCGGCGACCGACGACTTGATCTCGACGATCAGCAGCGCGCCCTCGCCGTTGAGCGCGACCACGTCGGCGCGGCGGCCGTCGAGCAGCGGCAGCTCGGTGACAGTGGAAAATCCCCGCGCGCGCAACAGCCGGCGCACCCCGCGCGCGATCCCCGACGCCGTCTCGGACTGGCGGCCGTCGACGAGCCCGGGCGGCGGCGGCTCGCGCATCTCACCGCCCCCCGGCGTCGGCGAGAATCATCGCCGCGGCCTTCTCGGCGATCATCATGGTCGGCGAATTGGTGTTGCCGGAGGTGATGCGCGGCATCACGGAGGCGTCGGCGACGCGCAATGCCGCCAGCCCGCGCACGCGCAGCCGCGCGTCGGTCACCGCGCCCGGATCGTCGTCGCGGCCCATTTTCGCGGTGCCGACGGGATGGAAAATCGTCGTGCCGATCTCGCCCGCCGCCGCCGCGAGCTCCAAGTTGCTTTGTGCCGCAACCCCCGGTCGTAGTTCATCGGGGCGGTAGCGCGCCAAAGCCGGCGCGGCGGCAAGGCGACGCGCGAGCCGGATCGAGTCGACGGCGACACGAACATCTTGATCCGACGTGAGATAGTTCGGCTTGATGACCAGCGCGGCGCGCGGGTCCGCGCTTGCCGCATGACATGAACCACAACTTGTAGGCCGCAAGTTGCACACGCTGAGGGTTATTGCGGGAAACTCGTGCAAGGGCTCGCCGAAACGATCGAGCGAAAGCGGCTGGACATGGAATTCCACATTGGCGGTTGCGAAATCCGGCGAGGTCTTGGCGAACAGCCCGAGTTGCGAGGGCGCCATCGTCATCGGGCCGCGCCGCCGCAACGCATAGTCCAGCGCCATTCCAGCGCGTCGCAACAGCGAGCGGGCCTCGACGTTCAGCGTGCGCGCGCCGGAAACGCGGAAGATGGTCCGCAACTGCAAATGGTCCTGCAGGTTCTCGCCGACGCCGGGCAGCGCGTGCACGACCTCTTGGCCGAGGCCGGCAAGGACATCCGGGCGGCCGACGCCCGACAGCTCCAGAAGCTGCGGCGTGCCGATCGCGCCGGCGGCGAGGACGATCTCGCCCCGGGCGCGCGCCTCAAAACTTCGCCCGCTTTGCGCGTAGCGCAGGGCGACGGCGCGGCGCCCTTCGAAGACCAGCCGTTCGGCTTGGGCGCCGGTGACGAGGCGCAGATTGGGGCGGTTGAGGACGGGCGCGAGAAAGCCGCGCGCCGCGCTCCAGCGCCGACCGCGGCGCTGATTGACTTCGAAATAATCGCAGCCCTCGTTGTCGCCGCCATTGAAGTCGTCGACTTTGGGTATGCCGATTTCGGCCGCCGCCTCGCGCACCGCGTCGAGGATCGGCCAGGACAGGCGCTGGCGCTCGACGCGCCACTCGCCGCCGGCGCCGTGCAGCGCGCTGGCGCCGGCGTGGTGGTCTTCGTGACGCGTGAAGAACGGCAGGACGTCGTTCCAGCCCCAGCCCTCGAGGCCGAGTTGGCGCCAGCCGTCGTAGTCGGCGGCTTGGCCGCGCATGTAGATCATGCCGTTGATGGCCGACGAGCCGCCGACGACGCGGCCGCGCGGATAGGCGATCGCGCGGCCGTTGAGGCCGGGTTCGCTTTGCGTCTTGAAGCACCAGTCGGCGCGCGGGTCGCCGATGGCATAGAGGTAGCCGACGGGGATATGCAGCCAGATCCAATTGTCGCGCCCGCCCGCTTCGAGGAGCAACACGCGGTTGCGCGGATCGGCGGAAAGCCGGTTGGCGAGCACGCAGCCCGCCGACCCCGCGCCGACGACGATATAATCGTAAGTTTCGCTCGCGCTCATGGCGACGCCGCCCAACAGGCGACCTGGCGCCCCTGCTTGGTCTCGAGCTGCGGCTTTTCGCTGCGGCAGCGGTCGAACGCGAGCGGGCAGCGCGGATTGAACGGACAGCCGGGCGGCGGCGCGATCGGCGAGGGCGGCTCGCCCTTCAAGATGATGCGCTCGCGCCTGGCGGACGGGTCGGCGATCGGCGTCGCCGAAAGAAGCGCCTGGGTATAGGGATGCTGCGGGCGCGAGAAGATCGCGTCCCGCGAGCCGATTTCGACGGCGTGGCCGAGATAGATTACCAGCACCTCGTCGGCGATGTGGCGTACGACAGAAAGATCATGCGAAACAAAGACATAAGCGAGCGTGAAGTCTTCCTGCAACTGCGCGAGCAGATTGAGCACCTGGGCGCGGATCGAGACGTCGAGCGCGGAGACCGGCTCGTCGAGCACCAGGATTTTCGGCCGCAGCACCAGCGCGCGCGCGATGGCGATGCGCTGGCGCTGGCCGCCGGAGAACATGTGGGGATAGCGATGGTAGTATTCTGGCCTTAAGCCCACCTTCTCCATCATCGCCAGCGCCGCAGCCTCGCGCTCCGCGGCGCGCATGTTGGTGTTGACCAGCAGAGGCTCCTCCAGCGCCTTGCCGATTTTCTGGCGCGGATTGAGCGATCCGTACGGGTTCTGGAACACCATCTGGATTTCTTGGCGCAGGCGCTTGCGCCGGGAGGCGTCGGCGCCCGCCACCTCCTTCCCTTCGACGATGAGCGCGCCGGCGGTCGGCTCTTCGATCAGCGTCAGCAATCGCGCGAGCGTCGACTTGCCTGAGCCGGATTCGCCGACCACCGCGAGCGTGCGCCCTGCGATGAGCGAAAAGGAAACCCCCGCCAGGGCGTGGACCGTCGCAGAGGGGCGGAACGCGCCGCGCGAAACCAAATAGTCGCGCGACAGCGCGCGCGCTTCGAGAACCGGGCTCATGCGGGCGCCCCCGCCTTCGCCGCCGCCGTCGGAACGCCGCCGCTCAGCGGCGTGTAGCACAGGGCGCGCCCCATCTCCGCCGCGGCGGGGGTCGGCGCGGCGCGCCGGCACGCGTCGAAGACAAAGGCGCAACGCGGCGCGAACAGGCACCCCTTGGGCCGATCGAACTGGCCGGGGACGACGCCGGGAATGGCCGGCAGGCGGCGCTCGGTCGCGCGTTCGGGAAGCGCGGCGAGCAGGGCCGCGGTATAGGGATGGTGCGGATCGGCGAAGAGGCCGCGCGTCGTGTTCGCCTCCACCTGCTGACCCGCATATTGCACGATGACGCGATCGGCGGTCTCGGCGACGACGCCCATGTCGTGGGTGATGAGCACCAGGCCCATGCCGTTCTGCTTGCGTAGCGACACCAGGAGATCGAGGATCTGCGCCTGGATCGTCACATCGAGCGCGGTCGTCGGCTCGTCGGCGATCAGCAGCTTGGGCCGGCACGCCAGCGCCATCGCGATCATCACCCGCTGGCTCATGCCGCCGGAGAGCTGATGGGGAAAAGCCTTCGTGCGGCTCGCGGGGTCGGGAATGCCGACCTCCTCCAACAGCTCGACGACGCGCTTTGCGCGGGCGCGGCGATCGAGGCCGAGATGGGTCTTGAGCGCTTCGCCGACCTGAAAGCCGACGGTGAAACACGGATTGAGCGAGGACATCGGCTCCTGAAAGATCATCGCCAAATCCTTGCCGGCGATGCGACGGCGCTCCTTGGGCGTCATCGTCATCAGGTCAGCGCCGTCGAACGCCATGCGGTCGGCGCTGACGCGCGCGGTGAAGGGCAGCAGGCCCATCACCGCGAGCATCGCCACCGACTTGCCTGAACCGGACTCGCCGACGATGGCGAGCACCTCGTCCCGGTCGACCGTCACGTCAACGCCGTCCACTGCCAGGAATTCGCCGTGGCGGGTGGCGAAGGCGACGCTGAGATTGCGCACTTCGAGCAGGGGCATGGCGCCTAGCTCCGCCGCATCTTGGGATCGAGCGCGTCGCGCAACCCGTCGCCGGTCAGGTTGATCGCGACGACGGTGATCAGGATCGCAAGACCCGGCAACGTGACGATCCAGGGATCGGAACGGATGAACTCGCGCGAATCGGCGAGCATGGCGCCCCACTCCGGCGTCGGCGGCTGCGCGCCCAAGCCGAGAAAGCCGAGGCCGGCGGCCTCGAGGATCGCATCCGAGACGCCGAGCGCCGCCTGGACGATGAGCGGTGCGAGGCAGTTCGGCAGCACTGTCGAAAAGGTCAGCCGCAGCGGGCCGACGCCGACGACGCGCGCCGCCGTCACATAGTCCTTATTGAGCTCGCCCAGCGCCGAAGCGCGCACCAGACGCACGTAGCGCGGGAGATAGACGATGGTCACCGCGACGATGGTGTTGGCGAGGCTCGGCCCGAGGATGGCGACGACGAGGATGGCGAGCACCAGGCTCGGCACCGCCATGATGAGATCCATCACGCGGGTGATCAGAACGTCGGCGACCGAGCCCGCCATCGCGCTGGCCAGGCCGAGCACGACGCCGACGACGAACGAAACGCTCATCACGGAAAGGCCGATGAACAGCGAAACGCGCGCGCCGTAGATCAGTCGCGAAAGCGTGTCGTGGCCGTCGCCGTCGGTACCGAGCGCGAAACGCCACGAGCCCCCGGTCTGCCAGACCGGCGGCGCGCGCACCGCGTCGCGAAACTGCTCGATCGGCGAGTGCGGCGCGAGGAAATCGGCGCCGAGCGCGACGGCGATGATCGTCAAGACGACCGTGAGACCGAGCACAGCGCCTTTATTCTCGCGAAACGCCGCCCAGAAGGCGGCGATCGGCGAGGGCTGCGCGAGGACGCGCGCGCCCTCGTCGGCGGCGGCAGCGGGAATCGCGACGTCAGCGGCCATGGCGGATTCTCGGGTTGATGGCGCCGTAGACGAGGTCGACGATGAGATTGACCGAGATGACGACCGCGGAGATCAGCATCACTCCGCCTTGCAACGCGGGGTAATCGCGCCGGCTGATCGATTCGATCAGCCAATGGCCGACCCCCGGCCAGGAGAAGATCGTTTCGGTGAGAACCGCGCCGGCGAGCAGGCTCGAGACCGAAAGGCCGATCACCGTGACGACCGGCAGCAGGGCGTTGCGTAGCGCGTGCACGCCGATGACCCGCAACGGCGAGAGCCCCTTGGCGCGCGCGGTGCGCACGTAGTCCTCGCTCAGCACTTCGAGCATCGAAGAGCGCGTCATCCGCGCAACCACGCCGAGCGGCACGGTTCCGAGCACGATGGCGGGCAGAATGAGATGATGAAGGGCATCGAGGAAAGCGCCGGGCTGACCGGACAGCAGCGCATCGACGGTCATGAAGCCGGTGGGCTGATCGTAATAGAAGTTGATGAGGTCGACGCGGCCGGCGACCGGCGTCAGGCCGAGTTTCACCGACACGAACATGATGAGCAGCAGGCCCCACCAGAAGATCGGCATGGAATAGCCGAACAGCGAGATCGTCATCAGCGCCTGATCGAAGAATCCGCCGCGCTTGACCGCGGCGACCGCGCCGGCGGGAACGCCGACCAGAATCGCGAACGCCATCGCGAAGATCGACAATTCGACCGTCGCGGGGAACAGGGTGAGGAATTCGGTCAGCACTTTCTGCTGTGTCGCCAACGACACGCCGAAATCGCCATGCAGGATGCGCCAGACGTAATCGAGGAATTGCCGCCAGACCGGCAGATCGAGCCCCAATTGGTGACGGAAGAAGGCGAGCCGCTCAGGCGAAATGCCGTGCTCGCCCACCCGTACTTCCACAGGATCGCCGGGCACCAGACGGATCGCGACGAAAGTCGCGAACATCAGCGCAAAGAACGTCGGAATGGTCAGCGCGAGCCGACGGACAAAATAAATCAGCATGGGCCGTCCAGGAAAATGTGGGCCCCGCGCCGTGGGGAAAGCGCGGGGCCCGGCCCGAGCCTACTTGACGTCGACGCCTTCGAAGGTGTGCGTGCCGAACGGGCTCTGCTTGTAGCCCGTCACGTTGGCGCGCGTCGCCTCGAACACGGTCGAGTGGGCGAGGAGCAATTCCGGCGCCTCATCGTGCTCGATCTCCTGCATGCGTTGATAGAGCTTGGCGCGGGCGGCCTGATCGGGAATCGTGCGCGCTTTGACCAAGAGATCGTTGAACTCGGCGTTGCACCACTTGGGAATATTGTTGGACGCGGGCTTATTGTCGGTGCAGCCGTCGAGGAAGAAGAAATTGTCGGGATCGCCGTTGTCGCCCGTCCAGCCGAGCTGCGCCGTCATGTCTTCGCCGGCCTGGGCGCGCTTGCGGTACTCGCCCCATTCGTAAGTGACGAGCTTGGCGTCGACGCCGATCTTTGCGAGGTCGGCCTGCATCATTTCGCCGATGCGCTTGCCGTTCGGATTGTAAGGGCGCTGCACCGGCATGTACCACAGATCGATTTCGAGCGGCGTCGTCACGCCCGCGGCCTTCAACGCCGCTTTCGCCTTCTCGGGATCGTAGGGGTAATCGACGATCTTGTCGTCATAGGACCACATGGTGGGCGGGATCAGCGTCTTGGCCTTCTCGCCGGCGCCGAGGTAGACGTCCTTGATGATCGCGTCGCGGTCGATCGCCATGCTGAGCGCCTGACGCACTTCCTTCTTGTCGAGCGGCGGCTTGGTGACGTTGAACGCCCAGAACGCGATGTTCAGGCCGGGGGCGCTGAGGACTTTGAGCGACGGGTCCTTCTTCATTTCCGCGAGGTCGGCTGGGCGCGGATAGCCGTTGATGTGGCATTCGCCCGCCTTCAGCTTGGCGTAGCGCGCCGTCGCGTCGGGAGTAATGGCGAAAATCAGGTCGTCGACCAGCGGCTTCTCGCCGAAATAGTCCTTGTTGGCCTTATAGCGGATGACCGAGTCCTTCTGGTAGGCGACGAAGGAGAACGGCCCGGTGCCGACGGGCACCTGGTCGAATTGTTCCGGCGTTCCCTTCTTCATCAGAAAGTCGGCGTATTCGGCCGAGGCGATGGAGGCGAAATCCATCGCCAGGTTGGCGAGGATGGCGACGTCCGGCGTCTTCAGCTTGAAGACGACGGTGTAATCGTCCTTCTTCTCGATCGAATCGAGTAGCGTGGGCATGTCCATATCGTTGAAGTAGTCGTACTTGCCGCCCGAGACTTTGTAGTAGGGGTGGTCGGGCTTCCATTGCCGGTCGAACGAGAACAGCACGTCGTCGGAGTTGAAGTCGCGGGTCGGCTTGAAATCCTTCACCGAATGAAACTTCACGCCCTTGCGCAGATGGAAGGTGATCGTCTTGCCGCCGTCGGCGATGTCCCAGCTTTGCGCGAGGCCGGGGATCACTTCGGTCGTGCCGCGCTTGAATTCGGTCAGGCGATTGTAAACCGGCCGCGCCGCGTCGAAGCTGGTGCCGGTGGTGTTGATCGCCGGCTGGAAATTCTCCGGACTGCCTTCCGAACAATAGACGAGCGTCTTGGCCGACGCAGCGGTCGACGCCAAGAGTAAGGCGGCCAGCCCGAGGCTGGCGAAGGCGATGGCTTTCATGAAACTCCCCTGACAATCGCGCAACTCGGGCGCGCCGGACGGGCGCGCCGCGCGCACCGCCGCCGCCTTCCGTATGGCGTGGCCCATCGAAGCGCGTTTTTGGACTGGGCGCAATGCCCGCGAGGGAACGGGTTACAGGCGATCGATATGGCCGCGCGCCGCCAACTCGACGACCACCCGCTCCGCGAGCGCTTCGGGCGTCGATTGAGCGGTGTGGAGCACGAGTTCGGCCGCCTCTGGCGCTTCGTAGGGCTGATCGATGCCGGTGAAATTTTTAATCTGCCCGGCCAGCGCGCGCTTGTAGAGGCCCTTGGGGTCGCGCGCGATCACCGTCTCCAGCGGCGCCTCGACGTAGATTTCGACGAACTCGCCCGCCGCGGCGATTTCGCGCGCGAGGCGCCGCTCGGCGCGAAACGGCGAAATGAACGAGGTGAGGACGATCAGCCCGGCGTCGGACATCAACCGCGCGACTTCCGCGATGCGGCGGATGTTCTCGACGCGATCGGCGGCGGTGAAGCCGAGATCCTTGTTGAGGCCGTGGCGGACGTTGTCGCCGTCGAGCAGCGCGGTGTGCACGCCGCGCGCGAGCAGCGTCGACTCGACGAGGTTGGCGATGGTCGACTTGCCGGCGCCGGAAAGGCCGGTGAACCAGAGAATCGCCGGGCGCTGATGCTTGAGGGCGGCGTGAGCCTCGCGCGTCACCGTCAGGCCTTGACGGTGAATGTTGGTGGCGCGGCGCAAGCCGTGCGCGATCATGCCCGCGGCGGCGGTTTCGTTGGTCACGCGGTCGATGAGGATGAAGGCCCCGGTTTCGCGATTTTCGGGGTAGGGGTCGTAGGCGACCGGCATGGTCGTCGCGATATTGGCGAGGCCGACCTCGTTGAGCGCCAGCGTCTTGGCGGCGAGCTTGTCGAGATTGTCGACGTCGATGCGATGCTTGAGCTCGGTCACCGTCGCCGGCGTCGTCTTCGCGCCGATTTTCAGTAGGTAGGAGCGGCCGGGCAGCAGCGGATCCTGGCTCATCCAGATGAGATGCGCGGTGAACTGATCGGCGACTTCGGGGCGGGCGTCGGGGCGCGCGAGCACGTCGCCGCGCGCGATGTCGATCTCGTCGGCGAGCGTCAGCGTCACCGCCTCGCCCGGCCCCGCTTCCTCCGCTTCGCGGCCGGCGGTCAGAATCGTCGTCACCACGCTCTGCCGGCCCGAGGACGCCACCACGATCGCGTCGCCGCGCCGGATGACCCCGCTCGCGATCGTTCCCGCGAAACCGCGAAAATCCAAATGCGGCCGGTTGACCCATTGCACCGGCAGGCGGAACGGCGCTTGCCGGCGGTCTTCCTCGACTTCCACGCGTTCGAGATAATCGATCAGCGCCGGTCCGTCGTACCAGGGGGTGCGCGTGGATTTCGAGGAAACATTGTCGCCGTGGCGGGCCGAGATCGGAATCGCGAGCGTCGATCGGAAGCCGAGCGGTCTGGCGAACTCCTCGAACGCGGCGACGATGCGTCGGAACGTCGCCTCGTCGTATTCGACGAGGTCGATCTTGTTGACCGCCAGCACGACGTGACGGATGCCGAGCAGCGAGGCGATGATCGCGTGGCGGTGGGTCTGGGTGAGCAGGCCCTTGCGGGCGTCGACCAGCAGAATCGCCAGATCGGCGTTCGAGGCGCCGGTGGCCATGTTGCGGGTGTATTGCTCGTGTCCGGGCGTGTCGGCGACGATGAACGAGCGGCGCGGCGTGGCGAAATAGCGGTGGGCGACGTCGATGGTGATGCCCTGCTCGCGCTCGGCCTCCAGGCCGTCGACCAGCAGCGCGAAATCGATCTCCGCCCCGACCGTGCCGTGTTTCTTCGAGTCGCGCTCGAGCGCCGAGAGCTGATCGTCGAGAATCAGCTTCTGCTCGTAGAGCAGGCGGCCGATCAGCGTCGATTTGCCGTCGTCGACGGAGCCGCAGGTCAGCAGGCGCAGCGTGGGCCGAGCTCGATCTTCCAGCGAAGCGTCCATCTCAAAAGTACCCCTCGCGCTTCTTCTTTTCCATCGAGGCCGATTCGTCGGCGTCGATCAGCCGCCCCTGCCGTTCGGAGGTCGTGGCGGCGCGCATTTCCGCGACGATCGCGTCGAGCGTGTCGGCGTCCGATTCGATCGCGCCGGTCAAAGGATAGCACCCGAGCGTGCGGAAGCGCACGCGACGCATCTGCGGCTCTTCGCCCGGTCGTAGCGGCAGACGGTCGTCGTCGACCATGATCAGCGTTCCCTCGCGCTCGACGACGGGGCGCTCTTTGGCGAAATAAAGGGGAACGACCGGAATCTCTTCGGCGCGCACGTATTCCCAGACGTCGAGTTCGGTCCAGTTCGACAAGGGGAAGACGCGCATCGATTCGCCCTCGCGGATACGCGTGTTGTAGAGGCGCCAAAGCTCGGGCCGCTGGTTGCGCGGGTCCCAGACGTGCGCGGCCGAGCGATGCGAGAACACGCGCTCCTTGGCGCGGCTCTTTTCTTCGTCGCGCCGGGCGCCGCCGAACGCTGCGTCGAAGCCGCCCTGGTCGAGGGCCTGGCGCAGCGCTTCCGTCTTCATCACCTCGGTATGGACCCGGCTGCCCGAGGCGACGGGAGAAACGCCGCGCGCGACGCCCTCTTGGTTGACATGGACGCGCAGGTCGAGCCCCAGCCGCCGCGCCGTCTCGTCGCGGAACGCGATCATCTCGCGAAACTTCCAGGTCGTGTCGACATGCAGCAGCGGAAAGGGCGGCGGCGCGGGATAGAAGGCCTTGAACGCGATGTGCAGCATCGCGCTGGAGTCCTTGCCGACCGAATATAGCATAACTGGCGCGCAAAACTCAGCGACAACCTCGCGCATTATGTGAATTGCTTCCGTCTCAAGGCGCCTGAGGTGCAGGGGCAAAGCGTTGGGCATGGCGACAGCGTCTCGGGAGGACTAATCCGTCTAGTCAATAGACAGATTGACTCGACTAAGCAAGGTGGGCCGGCCGTCGCGCCGTCGCTGATATCGCTGTCGAAAGGCGCGGGCGGCTCACGGCTACTGTTTGGGTGGGCGCTTGAGCGGCGCGACGCCGGCGCCTGTCGAGGCGGCGTCATCGGCGCCCTGCAAGCTGAGGCTGCCGCCCGGCTGCATTTCGAGGCAGGTCAGCAGTTCGACGTAGCTCAGCGTGACGGCGTCGCTGCCGACGCAGGCCGCTCGCGCGGCCGCCGAATAGTGCGCCCACTTCGCTCGCAGTCGATCGAGCGCGTCATTCTCGTCGCGCACGCAGCTGTCGTAAGCCGCCTTCTTGTCCTCTGGAAGCGCCGCCGCTTGCGCGCTTTGGCATATGCTCGCCAGACTGACGGAAGGGGGAGCGCCCGCCAGCGCAATCAATAGAGCGATCGGGATCATCTTAAATCCTTCCGCGCGCGTCGCTTCGACGCGCGCCCTCGACGATCAACCAATATGCGCCGGCGGACCGCCATGTTCCAGCCCGGCCGGTCCAAATTGCGGAGGGCGTCGCGAAATGATCACAAAACGGCGCCCAAACCTCTGTTATGATTGATGCGCGGCGCGGTTTGACGCGGCCGCGCCCGAAGGAGTTTCTGCTTGCCGACGCGTCGCCTGCGCTCATGCGCCCTCGTCCTCTTCGTCCTCGCCATGGGCGCTGTCGCGCGCGCCGCCGAAGCGGGCGACGCTTCTCCCTGCCTGTATGCGCCCGCCCCGTCCGAGCGGCTCGCGAGCAAGGATGCAGTCGAGGATTATCAATCGGTGTTGCGGACCTGCCGCGCCGCGGACGGGCGCGAGGCGGTGGCGATCCGGACGATGACCATCGCCGGCGCGCCGATTCTGCTCCTCGCCGATCCGCAGAAGCTGTCGACCCGGCTGGAGCGCGCCGCCTGCTGGACCTGCCAGGACGCGGCCGAAGAGTCCCTCGCCGACACGCGCATCATGGGCGCGGTCGCGCGATCGGCCGAAGCGCCGGGTCTCGTCCACCGCGGCTTTCTGCAGAACGCCGGCCTCACCCACGGCGGCGCCGCCGGCGCCTTCGTCACTGGCGATCTCTGTCCCAGCCGACGTCCGCTCGACCGGCCGTTCTTCGACAAGCTCGCGGCCCAAGGGCCGCATACCCCGGTGGCGTTGTCGATCTCGGGTCTTTGGCTCACCCATCACTTCCAGGATTATCGCTGGCTCGTCGACAAGCAGGCGGTCGGCGCGCTCGACATCCTCTGGGTCGACCACACCTATCATCATCCCTATCGGCGCGGCGAACCCGACGAGCGCAACTTTCTGCTCACCAGGGGCGTCGACGCCGACGCGGAGATTCTCGACACCGAGCGTCTCCTCATCGCCAACGGCCAGACGCCGTCGCTGTTTTTCCGCTTTCCCGGCCTGATCTCCAACGCGCCGTTGATGCAGGCGGTGCGCCGCCATCATCTGATTTCGCTCGGGGCCGACGCCTGGCTCGCGCTCGGTCAGAAGCCGGGCGAGGGGTCGATCGTGCTCGTCCACCCCAACGGCAACGAGGAGGGGGGCCTCGCCCGGTTCGACCGCGAAATGGCCCGCGGCGCCATTGCTGCGCCGCTCGAGCCGTTGATCGCCGCGCCGAACTAAAAAGGCCTCGCGTTTCAGCCCCGCCCGACGAAGGGCATCTTGGTCGCCATCAACGTCATCGACAAGATGTTCGAGGCGAGCGGCAGGCTCGCCATGTGAACGATCGCGTCGCCGACCTCAGCCACGTCGATCGTCGGCTCGACGGCGATGCGCCCGTCCGCCTGCGGCACGCCCTGGGTCATCTTGAACGCCATTTCGGTCAGCGCGTTGCCGATGTCGATCTGCCCGCAGGCGATGTCGAAAGCGCGCCCGTCGAGCGCGATCGACTTGGTCAAGCCGGCGATCGCGTGCTTGGTCGCCGTGTAGGGGGCGCTGTTGGGGCGCGGCGCATGAGCGGAAATCGAGCCGTTGTTGATGATGCGCCCGCCGCGCGGGCTCTGGCGCTTCATCAAGGCGATCGCGCCCTGCGCGCACAGGAACGCGCCAGTCAGGTTGACGTCGACGACCGCCTTCCATTGCTCGTAGCTCAGCTCGTCAATCGGCACGGCGGGAGCGCCCGCCCCGGCGTTGTTGAACAGGAGATCGAGCCGTCCGAAATCGCGTTCGAGCGCCGCGAACAGCGCCTTGACGGCGACGGGGTCGCCGACGTCGCAGCTTAGCGCGAGCGCGCGCCGCTCCGACGCTTCGATCTCTCGCGCGACTGCGGCGAGCGGCTCGAAGCTGCGGCCGGCGAGGGCGACATGCCAGCCGGCCTTGGCGAGCGCCAAGGCCGCCGCGCGCCCGATTCCGCGTCCGGCGCCCGTGACGAGCGCGAATTTGTCCTCGGCCATGTTGCCTCGCCAGTTCGATGGGCGACGATCTTACAGGGGCCAGGACGCGCTCGTCACCTTGTGTTCGGCGCCGGCGAACAGAGGGACGAGCCCTCGCGGGCGCTTCCATGAAATGCCGTCAGCCGCGCAACTTGCCGGCATCGGCTCCGATCGCGCCGTGCGCCGCGGGGACGAGATGGCGCGCGGCTTTGGCGACGTGCTCGCCGAAACGGACGAACGGCAGCACGTAATTGCGCGTCACGGTGCTGAACTCGCCCTGGGTCGGGCCGACGCCGAAGCGGATGGCCTCGCGGGTCGGCTGTGGAATGTACAGCGTCCCGAACGCCCAGTCCCACACCGCGAGCGCGAAGCCGAGATTCTTGTCCCAATGCAAGGGGTTGTCGGAGTGATGGAGCTGATGATGGGCCGGGCTCTGCAAGATCTTGCCCGCCAGACCGGTGAACGAGATCCACATATGAGTATGGCGCAGGTGGCCGTAGGTGATGAGGAACAGCATCAGCAGGATATTGCTGTTGAGCAAGGTGAAGGGCTGGACGCCGGGCCCGAAGGCGTAGGTCATCACGCCGAACACCGTGCCGGTGGCGATGGCGACCAGGTTCACGAACGCGAGGATTTCGATCGGATGTTGGCGCAGCTCGGTGAAAGGCGTCATCACCTCGGCCGAATGATGCACCTTGTGGAACTCCCATAGCGCGGGAATGCGGTGGAAGAGGTAATGGCCGAACCAATAGGCGAGTTCATAGGCGAGCAATTCGAACAGCGTCGCCATGGTCAGCACCGTCCAGGCCGGCCAGACGGTCGGCTGATGCGAACCGAACGCGTCGGTCATCGCCGCCGCGACCGCGTTCTTGCAGAAGACGGCGCCGACCGCGAGGAAGCCGTAAGCCCAGGCGAGCACCAGCCCGTTGAGAATCCACAGGCGCATGTCCATGAGCGAGGAAGGATTCCAGAAGATGCGCCCGGCGAAGAGCCAGCGCACGAAGCCTCTCGCGCTCATCGGGCGGCCGCGCGAGCGCCGGCGCCAGACGTAATAGGCGACCGAGCAGGTCAGGGCGCCGGCCAACGCCGTCGCGCCGTAAGGCGCCGTCGCGCCGAAAGTCTGCACCAGTCGGTCGAGAATTCCCGCCCGCAGCCAAGTCAGGAAGGCCATGACTCGTACTCCAAAGCGATCGAAGACAGCGGCGCAGCTTAGGTCGCTCGTCTTCAAGAAGAGTTAGGTCTTGCGATCACATCCTGGCGAATTTGGCCTCGCGAATCTCTTTCTCCGCGGCGTAGAGCGCGTGAAAACGCCGCAGTCGCGGGGCGTGAAGCGCCGCGCTCGCCGCGTCGGGGACGAATTGCCGCTCGATCGCGGGACGGCGGCAGACAGCGCCCTCGTCGCCGGCCCCCGCCGCCAGCATCGCCAGCCGCGCCGCGCCGAACGCCGCGCCCGCTTCCGCCCCGGCGGCGAGGTCGATCGTCAGCCCCGTGGCGTCGGCGATCATCTGGCCCCAGAAACTGGAACGCGCGCCTCCGCCCACCAACATCGACTGGCGCGGCCGCGCGCCGGCCGCGGCGAGCACCTCGACGCCGTCGGCGAAGGCGAACGCGACGCCTTCGAGCACCGCGTAAATCAGCGCGTCCGCGCCGTGATCGGCGCGCAGGCCCGCGAATAGCCCGGTGGCGGCCGCATCGTTGTGGGGCGTGCGTTCGCCGCTGAGATAGGGCAGGAAAACCGGCGCCGCCGCGACGGCGTCCGGCGTCCGAGCGAAGGCCTCGGCGGCTTCGACGCAGCCGGCGATGTCGTCGGCGCGGCCGAGCGTTTTCGCAATCCAGCTGAGCGCGGAAGCCGCCGACAGCATCACCGCCATGGCGTGCCAACGACCCGGCAGCGCATGGCAGAATGCGTGCAGCGTGCGCTCGGGCAGGCTGACGAAGCGATCGGTCGCCGAAAAGATCACGCCCGACGTGCCGAGCGAAACGAAACCCGCGCCGGCTTGGATCGCGCCGACGCCGACTGCGGAGGCCGCGTTGTCGCCGGCGCCGCCGGCGATGGGAATGCGCCGCCCTGCGAGGCCCCAGGCGCTCGCGACGGCGGGGGAGAGCACGGCCGAAACCGCCGAGCCCTCGACCAGGCGCGGCATTTGCGAACGCTTGAGCCCGCTGGCGGCGAGAAGCTCGTCGTCCCAGCGGCGATGCGCGATGTCGAGCCAGAGCGTGCCCGAGGCGTCGGACATGTCCGAAACGGCCTCGCCGGACAAGCGCAGGCGAACGAAATCCTTGGGCAGCAGGACGCGGGCGGTCGCAGCGAACACCTCCGGCTCGTGCGCGGCGACCCAGAGAACCTTGGGCGCGGTGAAGCCCGGCATCGCGATGTTGCCGGCGCGGCGGCGAAACTCTGGAACGCGGCGCTCGAGCTCGGCGCATTCGGCGAAGGCGCGGCCGTCATTCCAAAGAATCGCCGGCCGCAGCGGCGCGTCGTTGGCGTCGAGCAACGTCGCGCCGTGCATCTGCCCGGAAAGACCGATCCCGGCAAGACGGGCGAACGCCTGCGGCGCGTGACGCCGAACCGCGGCGGCGGCGGCCTCGACCCCTTCGACCCAATCGAGAGGGTTCTGCTCGCTCCACAAAAGATGCGGCCGCGACAGCGACAACGGGACGGAAACGTCCGCTACGACCTGTTGATCGAAGTCGATCAGCAGGGCCTTGACGGACGACGTGCCGATGTCCAGCCCGAGAAAAGTCTCGCTGGCGCGCCCTTCGCTCGACATTCTTCGTCCTCCCCGCTGGGCGCTGGCGCGCCGCGCGAAAGGCGTCACAATAGGCAAGAGCCCACCGCTTGTCGCCGGGGCCTTGGGTCGGGTCCGCCGAGTGGACGGAGGGTCTTGTTAAGCGACGCTGAGATTTCCGGCCGAGGACTTGCCAGTGCGCTTATCCGCGACGATTTCGTAAGAGACTTTTTGGCCTTCATTGAGTTCGCGAAGACCCGCGCGCTCGACCGCGCTGATGTGGACGAATACGTCCTTGCCGCCGTCGTCAGGCTGAATGAAGCCATACCCTTTGGTGGCGTTGAACCACTTCACCGTACCCGTTGCCATCGGAGAGTTCCGTATATGAGAGTGTCGATACGCATTGGCGCGCCGGCGACGGCGCGAATATCGATGCAGGGAGGTTCGTCGGCACGCATCGCGAGATACGGGGCCAAGTCGTCGGCCGGTAATCGATGCCTTACGGAATACCGGAACACACCGTTCAAATCAAGGCGGAGCCGAGCCCGGCGCGCCCGCTCGATCAAGGTTTGCCACGCCCGCTTGTCATCGCGGCCAGCCGCGCCTAAATCTGCCCAGCGCGGGGAGCTTTCCGTTCGCGGCCGCTGCTCGCCCCCTTCACGAGGAATCCATGCTCCAGACTCTGCTCGCCGAGGGTCGTCCGCTGCTCGCCGACGGCGCGACGGGGACGAACTTGTTTGAGGCTGGGTTGACTGCGGGCGACAACCCAGAATTATGGAACGCCACCCGTCCCGAGGCGATCCGGGCGCTGCACCAAAGCTTCGTCGACGCCGGCGCGGACATCATCCTGACCAATAGCTTCGGCGGCAACCGCCGCCGCCTGGCCTTGCACGGCCTCGAGAGGCGAACGCGCGAACTCAATCGATTGGCGGCTGAGAATGCGCGCGCCGTGGCGAAAGGCGCGGGGCGCCGCGTCGTCGTCGCCGGCTCGCTCGGGCCGACCGGCGATCTCTTGGCGCCGCTCGGCCCGCTCGCCGAGGACGAGGCCGTAGAAATCTTCGTCGAACAGATCGAAGGGCTGCGCGAAGGCGACGCCGACGTCGTGTGGATCGAGACTATGTCCTCGCCTGATGAAATCCGCGCCGCGGCGCGCGCGGCAGGCCGCTTGGGGATGCCCTATACCGCGACCGCGAGTTTCGACACCGCGGGCAAGACGATGATGGGACTCGCTCCGGCCGCCTTCGCCGAACTCGTCGGCGGATTTCGATCCTCAGCCGCTCGCGTTCGGCGCCAACTGCGGCGTCGGCGCCGCCGATCTCTTGGTCTCGATCCTCGCCATGAGCGAGGCGCGGCCCGAAGGAGTCCTGATCGCCAAGGCCAATGCGGGAATACCCCAATGGCATGGCGCTCATATCCACTACTCCGGCTCGCCG
This sequence comes from uncultured Alphaproteobacteria bacterium, assembly GCA_963759955.1. Classification (GTDB taxonomy): domain Bacteria; phylum Pseudomonadota; class Alphaproteobacteria; order Rhizobiales; family Beijerinckiaceae; genus Roseiarcus. The sequence goes on along the minus strand of CAVXCA010000026.1, from coordinate 14,236 downwards.
GAACTGATGGCGGCCTACGCCGGCCTCGCGGTCGACGCCGGCGCGCGCATCATCGGCGGATGCTGCGGGACCAAGCCCGCCCATCTGGCGGCGATGCGGCGCGGTCTCGACGCCCATCGGCCGGGCGTGCGGCCGAGCCTCGAAGCGATCGTCGCCGCGCTCGGCCCGCTGGTCGCCCCGGCGGCCGCCGAACCCGCCGCGCGCGTGCGCCGGCGCGGCCAGGGGGCTAAGTGAACGCCAAGGCGAAGAGCCGCGCGTGGAGCCGCGCGGCGTCGGACGGCGCGCCTTCCGAGCCGGCGCTTCCCGATCCGGCGCCTGCCGAGCGGCCCGCGCTCGCCGCCGCCGAAGGCGCGATCGATTTCGAGGTCGGCGCGGGCGAAGCGGGCGAGCGGCTCGACCGCTTCTTGGCGCACGCGGCGGGCGAGCGGCGCCTCGCGCTGTCGCGCACCCGGCTCAAGGGGCTGATCGAAGCCGGACAGGTCGCGGTCGACGGCGTCGAGACGCGCGATCCGGCGGCCAAATTGGCCGAAGGCGCGAAAATCGTCGTCGTCGCGCCCCCCGCCGAGGAATCGGAACTCGTCGGGGAGGACGTCGCGCTGGACATCGCATTCGAGGACGACCATCTCGTCGTCCTCAACAAGCCCGCGGGGCTGGTCGTGCATCCCGCGCCTGGACATTCCTCGGGCACCTTGGTCAATGCGCTGATCCGCCATTGCGGCGCCAGCCTTTCCGGGATCGGCGGGGTGAAGCGGCCGGGCATCGTGCATCGCCTCGACAAGGACACCTCCGGGCTGATCGTGGTCGCCAAGACCGACGCCGCGCATCAAGGGCTCGCCGCGCTGTTCGCCGATCACGGGCGCACCGGCTCGCTGGTGCGCGAATATCGCGCCCTGGTGTGGGGCGCGATGGACGGAAAGGCGGGCGTGGTGGACGCGCCGCTCGGGCGCCATCCGCGCCATCGTGAGAAAATGGCGGTGGTCGGCCCGGGTCGCGGCCGCGAAGCGATCACCCATTGGCGCGTCGAACGGCCGCTCGGGCCGGCGAGCCTGGTCGCCTGCCGGCTGGAGACCGGCCGCACCCATCAGATCCGCGTGCATCTCGCCCATATCGGCCATCCCTTGCTCGGCGATTCGGTCTACGGCGCCGGCTTCAAGACCAAGGCGAGCCAATTGTCGGCTGAGGCGCGCCTCGCGCTGGCGGCCTTGGGACGCCAGGCCCTGCACGCGGCCAGTCTGGGTTTCGAGCATCCGATCACCGGCGAGGCGCTGTTCTTCGAGAGCCCCCCGCCGGACAATTTTATTGCTGTTGTCAAGGCGTTACGTGAGCCGATCGGCCGCTGAAGTCCCTGCGGGCGCGGCCGCGAGATGAACGATTTGTCATCCAACCCTCGATCGAACTCTTGCGTTTCGCCCTCTTTCGGCCATGGTCGATCGAACTATATCGAGCGACGCGGCGCTTCGAGCGACCGCCGGAGCGCGGGCCGCCGCGTGCGCTCCCCCTGAGGAGAACCCGATGGCCGCCGCCCTTCCCATTATTGCCGGAGAGTCTGGCCTTTCGCGCTATCTCTCGGAAATCAAACGGTTCCCGATGCTGGAGCCGCAGGAAGAATACATGCTCGCCAAGCGGTGGCGCGAGCATGGCGATCGCGAGGCCGCGCATAAGCTCGTCACCTCCCATTTGCGACTGGTGGCCAAGATCGCCATGGGCTACCGGGGCTACGGCCTGCCGATCGGCGAAGTCATTTCCGAGGGCAACGTCGGCCTGATGCAGGCGGTCAGGCGCTTCGAGCCGGACAAAGGCTTCAAGCTCGCGACCTACGCGATGTGGTGGATCCGCGCCTCGATCCAGGAATACATCTTGCGCTCCTGGTCGCTGGTCAAAATGGGCACGACCGCGAGCCAGAAGAAGCTGTTCTTCAACTTGCGCAAGGCCAAGAGCCGTATTTCGGCGCTCGACGACGGCGATCTGCGCGCCGATCAGGTCGCCGTGATCGCCAAGCGCCTGGGCGTCGCCCAGCAGGACGTCGTCGACATGAACCGGCGCTTGGGGGGCGACGCCTCGCTCAATGCGCCGCTGCGCGAAGAGGGCGACGGCGAGTGGCAGGATTGGCTGGTCGACGAAAGCGCCAGCCAAGAGACGGTTCTGGCCGATCGCGAGGAAAGCGACGCCCGGCTCGACGCGCTGAAGAAGGCGCTGCGCGTGCTCAACGCCCGCGAGCGCCGCATCTTCGAAGCGCGCCGGCTCGCCGACGACCCGGTGACTCTCGAAGAGCTTTCGACGGAATTCGGCGTTTCGCGCGAGCGCGTGCGCCAGATCGAGGTGCGCGCGTTCGAGAAAGTGCAGGCGGCGGTGAAGGCCGGCGTCGCGCTCGCGCAAATTCCCGGCAATCGCCCGGCGCCGGCGCTGCCCGCGCCATAACCAGTCGACAAACGCCCGCCGGCGCTTGCTGGTCTTCGAAGGCGCGCGTTCACCAGACCGTAACGTCGATGGGCGAACCCGAACACGGTGCGACGATGAAGTCGCGACGACGGGCGGGAATTCCTCTAATATCCGTGCGCGCCGCGTTCAGAGCGCGCGCTCCGTGTGTCTCCAGGACAAAAGGAATCGTCATGCCGCCTCGCCAGACTCGCTTTCCTTGGCGCGCCTCGTTGCTCGCGACCGCCGCGCTCGGCGCGCTCACCGTCGGCGCCGCCGCGAAAGACTTGCCCGCCACGCCCGAGGGAGCGCAAAAGCTCAGCGCATTCTTCGCGACCTATGCCGGACAACAGACCGCCGGCGCCCCTTCTTCGATCGTCGTTACGCCGGAGAGCGCAGACTACCTCGTCGCGTTCGACATCGGCGCTCTTCTCGCTCCGCTCAAGGCCACAGGCGTCAGCTACGACTCTGCGATCATGAAGTTCAAAGTGATCGAACAGGACGACGGCGCCTGGCGCGTCGAACAGAGCGAGTTCCCGACTATCGTCGCCCATTCGAAACACAAGGACTTGACCTTCGATTCGACCATGACTTTTGGCGGCCTGAAGAACGTCATGGTGATCGATCCGGCGACTTCCTGGGTCCGGAGCGGCCAAGCGAGCGGCGACAAATTCGCCATGCACGCGCAGGGGCCCGGCATCGACGAAAAGGTGGATTTTGGTGGGATGCAGGCCACGACGGCGAGCCAAGCGTCCGCCGACGGCGCGCAGGCGACGGACGTGCAGGAAACCATCGGCGCCCTCGCTTTGACGATGACGATCGATCCCAACGCGATCAAACCGGATGCGAGCGCCAACCCGAACGCCGATTCCAAGCCAAACGCCAAGCCTGTCAATATCGCCGCCCAGGCCGACAAGGCGTCCGTCGAAATGAAATTGGGCGGCGTGAAGCCGAAGCCGCTGCTCGACCTCTGGGCTTTCCTGGTCGCCCATCCGACGCGACCGGAACTCGCCGCCAACGAGGCGCCTTTCAAGACGCTGCTGACGGCGGCGCTCGCCAGCCAGCTCTCGCTCGACGAAGACGTCGGAATGCAGAAGCTCACCGTGCAAACGCCGCAGGGCCCGATCGCCTTCGACGGCGCCAAGGTGGGGCTCGGCGGCGCGGCGGCCGGTTCCGCCAGCCGATTTGAGGAGCATTTCTCCGCGAGCGGCCTCACGCTGCCGCCCGGCCTCGTCCCCGCGATGTTCCGCGATCTCGTTCCGACGTCGTTCGACGTCGGGTTCAAGGTCAGCGGCTTCGATCTGACGGCCGCGGGCGCGGAAGCGGTCGCCGACATGCATCTGGTCGGCGACGCGCCGCCGATCTCCGACGAAGACGACGCAAAGGTCTGGGCCAAGCTGACCGGCGCAGGACCCTTGGTCGTCGACATCCCGCCTTCGCACATCGTCGCGCCGCAGCTCGACATCGCGTTCGAAGGCCAGGTCCGCTATCAGGCCAAGATGCCTACGGGAACGTTCACCGTGCACATGCGCAATTTCGACAAGACGCAGGCGGCGCTGAAGGGCCTCGGCCCGGAGGCGGAAAAGAAGATGGTTCCCGTTCTGGCGATGGCCAAGGGCCTAGCCAAGACCGAAAGCGACGGCTCGTTGACCTGGATCGGGGAGCTCGGCGCAGACGGCATGATGAAGGTCAACGGCTTGCCGCTGGGCAAGGCGCCGATTTAGAGCGAGGTCCGCTTAGCCGCAATCGCGGCCTTCAGCCGCGCGCCAACGCAGCGCGCGCGGCGAGCGTCGCCAGGGCGCCGGAAACGAGAATGTTCCAGTTGGCGAACGAAAGGCCGAAAATCCTGATCTGCACGACGTCGCAGTTCACGACCTTGACGGTCGCGAGCTGATCAAGAAGGTTGCCGGCGCCCTTTGGCGCGTCGATCGCGCCGGTGCAGGCGGTCGGACCCTGCCAGAGGTGGAGTTCGACGCCCGAATGGTACGTCGCCAGGACGACGTTGCCGACGAAGATCAGCGCCAGCAGCCAAAACGCGCCGCGCATTAGGGCGCGGCTGGCTCCGGACGCCGCCAGAGCGAATGCGACGGCGGCGAGGGGAACGCCGGCGTAATAGGCGTAACGCTGCTCGAGGCAGAGATCGCAAGGGGCGTAGCCGAGCGCTTGAAACACCCACGCCGCGACGATCGTCGCGAAGGCGAGCCCGCCGATCGCCAGCGCGTTGTCGGTCGCGCGTTTGGGAAGAGCCGCCACAACAAAGGACATCAGAGCACCCGCGTCGCGATGACGAAGCCCGCCACGACCATGATCGCGATGAGCCCGAGGAAAACGGCAAAATGACGTTCGAGCGCGAGGCGCAGCGGATCGCCGAAATGATTGAGCGCGCCCGCAAGCAGAAAGAACCGCGCGCCGCGCGTCACCAGCGAAAGCCCGACGAACGCCGCGAAGTTGTAGCCGAGCAGCCCGCTGACGATGGTGACCAGCTTATAGGGGATCGGCGTCAACCCCTTGATGAGGATCACCAGCGCGCCCCATCGCGCATAGGTCTCCTTCAGCGCCGCCATCTTGTCGGCGTAGCCGTATAGATGGATCAACCACTGGCCGAGCGTGTCGAACAGCAGCGCGCCGATGCCATAGCCGACGACGCCGCCCACGACCGAGGCGATCGTGGCGATCAGCGCATAGCGCCAGGCGAGCTGCGGCTTGGCGAGCGACATCGGCGCCAGGATCACGTCGGGGGGCAGGGGAAAGAACGAACTCTCGGCGAAAGCGACCGCGGCGAGCGCGTAAGGCGCGTTGGCGCTCTCGGAGAGCGCGATGATCCTGGAATAGAGGCTCTTGAACATGCCGATCCGATGAGAACGCCCGCGCCGCCGCACGCTTAGCCGCCGGCGGCCGCGAAGTCCATCGCGCCGGCATAGCGCGCGATGATGAGGATTTCCTGAATTCGAGGCGCTAAAGCCGCCGCCGCCACCGTTGACCGCGCGCCCGCCGCCGTTCTATATCGCCGCGGCGACCGCTTGGCGCGGGCCCCTGTGGCGGAACTGGTAGACGCGCTCGAACTCAAAATCGAGTTCCGCAAGGAGTGCTGGTTCGATTCCGGCCAGGGGCACCACAACATCGTTTCGTAGTATCTCATAGTCGCTCATTTTCCCCTGAAAATCAGATCGTTATCGTCATTCCCCGTCGCATGGTTGTGCATGGTGGAACGTTGCGTCGCGTCGATTTTGGGGTAGATTCCTGGGCAACGCCCATTTTCCCCACTGGCGAGATACCCAGGTTTACCCCACCATGGCGCTCACGAATCTCGCCGTCGACAACGCCAAGCCCGCGGCGAAAGCGTTCAAGCTCGCAGACGGCGGCGGTCTTTTCCTTGTCGTCCAGCCGAACGGCTCCAAATTTTGGCGGCTGCGCTACTTCTTTCTCGGCAAAGAGCGAACCCTATCGATCGGCCCCTACCCGATCGTCTCGTTGGCCGACGCCAGGCGGAAGCGCGAAGAAGCGAAGCGGCAGATCATCGCGGGCACCGATCCATCAGTGCAAAAGAAACTCGACCGGATCGCCGCCGAAGCCACGTCGCACAACACCTTCGGCGTCATCGCTGGCGAATACATCGAGCGGCTTGAGGCCAACGGCGCGGCGCAATCGACGCTGAAGAAGAACAGATGGTTCCTGGAGGAGCTGTGCCGTCCGATCTCGACCCGCACGATCACTGAAATCACCCCGGCCGAAATTCTCGATCTCTTGAAGCGGGTCGAAAAGAGCGGACGCCGAGAGACGGCTCGTCGGATGCGCGGCGTTATCGGCTCAGTCTTCCGGCTGGCGATCGTTACCCTGCGAGCGACGAGCGACCCCAGCTACGCGCTACAAGGCGCATTGCTTAAGCCGAACTCCAAGCCGCGGGCGGCGATCACCGACGAGCGACACTTCGGGAGCCTCTTGCGCGCGATCGACGCCTTCGACGGCTGGCCGACACTCAAGGCGGCCCTGCAATTCTCCGCCCTGACGTTCGCACGGCCGGGCGAGATTCGTTGCGCGACTCGGTCAGAGATCAATTTCGAGAAAGCGGTTTGGCGCATTCCCGCTGAGCGAACGAAGATGCGCCGGCTGCACGACGTTCCCCTTTCGCGACAAGCCATCGCAATCTTGCGCGACATTTGGCCGGTCTCAGAAATGAGCACGTTCATTTTTCCATCGACGCGCTCGTTCCGAAAGCCCCTGTCCGAAAACGCGTTCAACTCCGCCCTGCGCCGCATGGGCTTTACCCAGGACGAAATGACCGCCCACGGTTTCCGCTCGACCGCGAGCACGATTCTCAACGAGAACGGCTTCAATCCCGACGTTATCGAAGCGGCGCTCGGTCATCAGCAAGACGATTCGATACGGCGGGCCTACAATCGCGCGAGCTATTGGCGCGAGCGTGTCGGGCTCATGCAGAAATGGGCCGACATGCTCGACGAATTCCGCGCGCTGGAGCCCCGGCCTTCCGCCTAGCGGGCGATCGATTCCCCCACCGCCTTCCACCGAAGTGGCATATGCGCAGGGGGAAACGGTGGGGGAAACTGTTTCCCCCATCGAATGGCGACAGCACACTGATTCCGCGCCAGTTCGCGTGCGCTATCGCGCCCGACCCAATAGCTTTTCTTCTGCCTATCGGACATCAGCGAGCCACTTGCTCCGCCTAACGGACGTCGCTGCGGGAAAACCTATTGGGTCGGGCGCGCGTAAGCGCGCCACGACGAACTGGCGCGGACGGTTCTCAACCGTTCCTTACCGCTCCCGACTATTCCCCCTGCCCTGCGCTACAATATCCGCAGGCAGCTCTTCGCTCGCGCTCACCACGCGGGCAATGGCGGGCCTCCCCAACCGACCGAAGCTTGCACCACCGGCGCGAACACTCGGCACGGCGCGGCGGCCCTCCCATGCTCACGAACCACGAAACGATTCTCGGCACGCTCTCGACCGGCGAGAGCGTGCCGCTGTTGCAAGCTGACCGCCGCCGGCATGTCTACGTCGTCGGCATGACCGGTACCGGCAAGACCGGACTGTTACTCAACCTCATGCACGCCGACCTTCAGGCCGGCGCGGGCTTCTGCTTTCTCGATCCCCACGGCGATGCGAGCCAGCACATCGCCAGCCTCGCTCCGAAGGAGCGCCGGGCGGACGTGATCTATCTCGACCCGTCCGACCCCACCCACACCTTCGCTTACAATCCCCTATCGAACGTCCCCGAAGCCGAGCGCGCGACCACCGCCGCGAACATCGTCTCGTCATTCAAAAACATTTGGGCAAACACGTGGGGCGCACGCCTCGAATATATCCTCGGTCATTCGATTCGCTTGCTGCTCGACGCCCGCGATGAAACATTGCTCGGACTTCCCCGTTTGCTGGTCGACGACGACTATCGCCATCGGCTTGTCGTCCGCTGCCAAGACCCCGTCGTGCGCGCGTTTTGGTTGACCGAGTACGCCGCCTACGACATACGATTCCGCAACGAGGCGATTGCGCCGATCCAAAACAAAGTTGGCGCATTCCTCGCCAACCCGTTCATTCGATCGATCCTCTGTCAGAATTCTTCGACGCTCAAAATCCCCGACGTAATGAATAAGGGCAAGGTGCTCATCGTCAATCTGTCGAAGGGCAATCTTGGCACGGAGCCGGCGCACCTCTTGGGCGCGCTTCTCATCACCGCTTGCTCGCAAGCGGCCGAAGCGCGCCGGCACATGCCGGAGCACGAGCGCCGCGACTTCACGCTGTACGTCGATGAATTCCAAAACTTCGCGACCGAGAGTTTCGCATCGATTCTCTCGGAAGCGCGCAAGTGGCGTCTCTCATTGGTTGCGGCGAATCAGCAGATCGCCCAGCTTCCGGAAGCCCTACAACATGCCGTCTTCGGCAACGCCGGAACGATTGTCGTCTTTCGCGTCGGCGCTCACGACGCCAAGCGTCTCGCGGGAGAACTCGGCATGAGCAATCCAGTGCCGTTGACGCAGACGAACAATCATAGAGCTTGGATCAAACTGATGCGTGACGGCGCGCCATTGGAGCCGCGCTTGATCGACACGCTCACTCCCCCGCCGCTGGGCGCGCGCTTTGCAAGCGTCGTCGCCTTCGCACATGCGCGCCACATGATGCCACGTGCGCCAGTGGAGGAGCGGATCGCCGCGTCGTTCCCGAAGGTGCCGGCGAAGCGGCCGAGGCGTAAGAAACGGCGGGACGCGGATAGTTGGTGAGCGCGGGATGACGGTTGCCTCGATAGTTGCGCGATGCGAGAAAGTGGTAGTGTCTTGACCATCGGTGCGCTTGCGGCACTCACCCAATTTGAGCCTGGCTCCTGCCGTGTCTGAAAATCTTGCCGAGGCGTGGGCCTCGCAAAAGCACGCGCTGTACATATTGGGTGCCGGGTTCTCTGTCGCCGCTGGGTTGCCGCTGGCAGAGGAGCTTTGGAAAGAAGTGTACCGTCGCGCGGTGCGTATGACGGGCCGTGCTGGGCAATTTCGTAAAGACCTGGACGACTACATCGAATTCAAGGAGCGTGCTGAAGGACGTCAGTTGCAACGCGACGGTGTGGATTTTGAAGAGTTCTTGGGATTTCTAGACATTGAACATTATCTCGGCCTCCGCGGCTCCGACACGTGGAGCGAAGACGGCAACGAAAGTCAGGTCATTGTAAAGACGTTGATTGGCCAAATTCTCACCGAGCGCACTCCAGCCCCAACCTCAATTCCCTCTTTGTATCTCCGGTTCGCAGAGAAATTGCAGCCTTGGGATCGCGTAATTACATTCAACTACGACATACTTCTGGAGCGAGCATGCGAGCACGTCGGAAAACCTTATCGACTAGCACCGATGCGTTACACCTCAATTATCGGTAACTCGGGTTCGATCGACCCATCTTGTTATGGCGAAGTTGCCATATTGAAGATGCACGGCTCCCTCGACTGGTTCAGTCGAAAGAGTTTTCGCCTCACGCAAGAATCCGCAGACCGCGATGGCCACCCTGGTTATGTACCTGATGACCCAATATTCAACTCGCCCAGCAATTTCGTGACCACGCCAATCGTTGTGGGTCCACGATTTGAGGACGACCCTCTTCGCGAAGTCCAACGCGTACTCGACATCGAGCGCCTCTATTCTGCCCCACCTTTTTTCTTGTCGACGCCGACGTTGATAGCGCCGTCGACTACCAAAGTCGTATATGCGCACCAGTTGGAGGACTATTGGAGGGGGATGGGGCGCGACGGCGGTTATAGCTTTCGAATGGTGATTATCGGTTATTCTTTACCCGATCACGACGAGTACGCGAGACAGGTGCTCTATCGTCTTATAACAAATTACCAGGACATTCCCGCTGAACGAATTGACTCTAGTGGATGAAATCTGACATTTGAATCCTATTGAGGATTCCCGGCGGACTGGCGATGTGCGAGTCTGGCGCATGCGCACGGGAATATCGCTTGCCGTTTCGGCGGAAGATCGGCTCCGGCTTTTGGCTCTGATCAAGGATCGCAACGCGCCGCAGAAGCACGTTTGGCGGGGCCAGATCGTGCTTTTGACGGCCGACGGCGTGGGCACGAACGAGATCATGCGCCGGACGGGCAAGTCGAAAACTTGTGTCTGGCGCTGGCAGGAACGGTTCGCCGACGAAGGGTTCGAGGGGCTGGCGCGCGACAAGACGCGGCCTTCGCGCGTCAAGCTGCTGGCGGACGAGATCGTTGCGCGGGTCGTGGCCCTGACGCTCGATCCGCCGCCGGGGGAGACAACGCATTGGACCGGCGCTTTGATGGCGAAGGCCTCGGGCGTCTCCGTCAGCTCGGTTCAACGCATCTGGCGCAAACATGGTCTTCAGCCGCACCGCATGCGGCAGTTCAAACTTTCCAACGATCCGAAATTCATCGAGAAGCTGCGCGATGTGGTCGGGCTCTATGTCGATCCGCCCGCGCACGCCATCGTCCTGTCTCTCGACGAGAAGAGCCAAATTCAGGCGCTCGACCGCACCCAGCCCGGGCTGCCGCTCAAGAAGGGCCGCGCCGGCACGATGACCCACGACTACGTCAGGAACGGCACGACGACGCTGTTCGCCGCCATGAATATTCTCGACGGCACGGTCATCGGCCAAAACATGCAGCGCCACCGCCATCAGGAGTTCATCCGCTTTCTCAACGCCATCGACGCTCGGGTTCCCGCCGGCAAGATGGTGCATGTGATCCTCGACAATTACGCCGCCCACAAGCATCCCAAAGTGCTCCAGTGGCTCGCTCGGCACGAGCGGTTCGTCTTCCACTTCACGCCGACGTCCTGCTCGTGGCTCAACGCCGTCGAAGGCTTCTTCGCCACGCTCACCAAGCGCAAACTCAAGCGCGGCGTATTCCGATCGGTCGTCGATTTGCAGGCCGCCATCAATCGATTCCTCGAAGAGCACAATCGGCAATCCGCGCCCTTCACCTGGACCGCCGACCCCAATAAAATCATCGCCGCCGTCAGGCGCGGGCACCAAGTGTTGGATTCGATCCACTAGGAGGCAGAAAGAACCACTCGTTATGGTCGATTTCCACAAAACATCGACTCAGGCGGACAGTTTTCGGACGCGATACAGATTTGTCGATTGGGCCAGGGCGCGCGAATTTTTTGATGGGTTCAACAACGACGTAATTGCCGCCCTCTAGATCCGCTCTGATTTTCAGACGTGTCGCGGCTGGCCGCGGCAAACCAGGAAGCAGCGCGACAGACCTCGGCCGACCGCGACACGTGATAAAATTTGATCGCGCGAACTTGCTGTCGCACTGTGTCGCGGGTCTGCTCAAGGCGCGACATGGATGCGCGTTTACAGCGTCAGCGTCTTCGCGCTTCGAATCAATTCATGGAGACATCGACCCTCAAAAGGAAACGGCCGCGTTCGCAACCGACGCCGAGCGGCAAGCGCACCGCGATCACTGACAACGATATCTTCGGCATCTTCGAGCCCTTAAGCCGACATGCCCAGCTCACCACCAAACAGATCGTCGCCTTCGATCGCCGTTACGAAAGCAAGACCCGCAATCGCCTGACCGACCTCTATCACGAAGAGGGCAAGTGGCTGGAGCGGTTGAGCGAGAGCATCAAATTCGCCAATTCACTTTTCATCGATGAAATGTATCGCCTCGGGAAAGACGCCGAGGATTTGCTGCAATGGCGTGGGATCGTACCGGCCGAAGACTGGGTGCGCACGACGCGCATCGGCGGCAACAGTTCCACGCCCTCGCGCATCGTTCGCCTCGCGCACGATCACATGGCGTCGCAGATCGCGCTCGACATTGAGATCGGCGCACGCGCCGCTTCGACCGTGCGCTTTCTGTAGCGCGACAATCTGGATGGGAAAGCAGCGACAATCAGGCTGGCCATTTTGGCGGTCGCGGCGGAGGGATGATTGTCGCGGCGCGACGATAACGCAAGCGATATTTTCGTGATGCGTGATTTGCTTGTCGCGGAGCGACAATCAGGATGATCCTTTGATTGTGGCGCGCGTCGGCGGTCGTCCTGCCCCACGCGCTTTGTCGACCGCTTCCTTTCGGCGATAGCTGTCGACGTTCATTTCAAGGATGGTTGCGTGATGGACGAGGCGATCGATGGCCGCGAGCGTCATAGCTTGATCGGGGAAAATTTTTCCCCATTCGCCAAAGGGCTGGTTGGCGGTGATGAGCATCGATCGCCGCTCGTAGCGAGCGCTGATCAGTTCGAACAGAACGCTCGTTTCCGCCTGATCCTTGGTGACATAGGCGAGATCGTCGAGAATCAGCAGATGATATTTGTCGAGTTTGGTGATCGCGGCTTCGAGGGCGAGATCGCGGCGCGCGATCTGGAGCTTTTGCACGAGGTCGGTGGTTCTGGCGAACAACACGCGCCAGCCCTTTTCGATCAAGGCCAGACCGAGCGCCGCCGCAAGGTGGGATTTTCCTCCGCCTGGCGGCCCGAAGCACAAGAGATTGGCTCCCTTTTCGAGCCAGGCGTCGCCAGCAGCGAGCGCTTGCACCTGCGCCTTCGAGATCATCGGCACAGCGGTGAATTCGAACGCGTCGAGGGTCTTTCCCGGCGGCAATCGCGCTTCCTCCAGATGACGTTCGAAGCGACGCCGGCTTCGCTCCACCATCTCCTGTTCGGCGAGGGCGGCCAGGAAACGGGCGGCTGGCCAGCCCTCCTTGTCGGCAGTCGCCGCCAGGGCGGCCCAGATCAGCTTGATCCCCGGCAGTCGCAACTCGTTCAGCAGCAGGTCGATTCGGGCGGCGTCGAGTTTTTCGCTCGCGTTCATGCCGCTTCTCCCACGCTTGTGCCGATTTGGTCGTAAACGGCGAGAGAGGGCAGCCTGACGACGACGATAGGTAACGCGACATCCTTCGGACGGAAGCGCTCGATCAGCGCCTCGAGATCTGGGAGGACGCCGTCGTCGAGAGCCGTTTGCAGCGCAACGGCGAGTTCGGCCTCGCAGGCGCGTTCGTGCGCGAGCGCGAGAAGGCCGACCATGGCGCGGCAAGCTGGTCTCTCACCGAGACCGGCGAGCAAGGCCTCGAACGCCAGGGCGAAGGCTCGGCGGGGGAAGAGCTGGTCGCGATAGACCAGATTGAGCAGCGCCATGGGCTTGCGGCGCAGGGAGTGGATGACGTGACGATAGTCGACGACATGGCCATGCTTGCCGTTCGGCTGGGCCCGCCCGCGCCGCAAGGTGAGGATGGCCGTCGAGCCCTGGAAGCATTCGAGCCGATCGTCATAAAGGCGCACCCGCAGCCGATGGCCGATCAGTCGGGAGGGGACCGAGTAGAACACCTTGCGCAAGGTGAAGGCGCTGGAGGTGGTGACGTCGACGTTGACCTCCTCGTAGTCGGCGGTCTTGCGGATTGGCAGCTTGTTCAACGCCATCCGCTCTTGGTCGATGCGCTTGGCGTTGCGGACGTTGCCGCGCCCGACGATCTCGTCGACGAAGCCCCGCCATGCCGGGAGATCGTCGAAGTCGCGCGAGGCGCGCAGCAACAGGGCGTCGGCGAGCGCTCTCTTGAGATGGCCGTGGGCGCTCTCGATCGAACCGTTTTCGTGGCTGACGCCGGGATTGTTGCGGGTCGGCGTCATGCCGTAATGGGCGCAGAACGCCTCGTAACGTGTCGTCAAATCCTCCTTGGCGTCGGCGCCAAGATTGCGGAAGGCCGCCGAGAGGCTGTCGCTGCGATGTTGCTCGGGAACGCCGCCCAGCGCCCACAGGGCGTTCTGCAGCCCTTCCGCCAGCGCGACAAAGCTTTCGCCGCCGAGCACGACATGGGCGTGCTCGAAGCCCGAGAAGGGCAAGCGGAAGTGGTAAAGTCGGCAATCGAGGTTTTGGCCCGCGATGGTGACGCCGAGATCGGCCACTTCGGTGAAGTCCGACAATCCCATCCGCCCCGGCGGATGCTCCTGGCGAAAGATCACCTCCCGATCCGGGCCATTCACCGCCCGCCACGCCCTGATGCGGCGTTCCAAAGTCCGCCGCGTGCCGGCGCCCAGGTCCGGATGCCGGCGGCAGAGTTCCTCGAAGACGCCGATCGGCCTCAATCCGGGCGCGGCTTTCAGCATCGGGACGACTTCATTGTCCCAGACATCGGCGAAGGGATCGGCCCGGCGTCGCTCGCGACGCGCCTTCTTCTGGCTGGGAAGTCGGGGATCCTTCTCAAACCGGTAGGCGGCGGCCGTGCTGAATCCGGCTTTCGCGCCGGCAATCGCCGGCGAATGGTTGCGACGCATGTTCATGAATAGCCTCATCTGACGATCGGTGACGTGTCTGCCAGGCAAAAAGTCGGTCCCCTCGAAAGAGAAAGCCGAC
>CAVXCA010000025.1:0-8780 GCA_963759955.1 uncultured Alphaproteobacteria bacterium | reverse complement strand
ATTTTTATGTCCTACCTTCGTTCAGCGCATCTGCTGGAGATGTGGCGCGAATAATTTTCGATGCAAGAAGCAAACGCCCATTTCCTCCATCATTTCCAGGTCGAATTCCGTGCGCTGCTTGATGCGCTGCGCCTCCAGCAGCTTGCCGTCGCGCTCGAATTCGGCCATGCGCATGCCCAGTTCCTCGCGGATGGCCAGAATGGCGCGTTTCATTTTATCGCCGGTGGTGACGAATTGTTTGGCCGGGAAGATCATGCTCGCCTGCGGCGTTTCGATTTCGCGCCCGTCAACGGCTCGAAGCGGGTGAGTCGTTCGATTTGATCGCCGAAGAACTCCAGCCGCAGGCCGTCCTCGCGCCCCGCCGGCCGGACTTCCACCGTGTCACCGCGCACGCGAAAATTGCCGCGCTCGAAGGCGATGTCGTTTGCGGTCGTATTGCAAATCCACCAGCCGCGCCGAAGTACTCCGGGAAAGCTCCTGTCCCCACGCGCAGCGGAATCACCAGCGCCTCGTAATCCTCCTTGCTGCCAATGCCGTAGATGCACGCACTTGGCCACCACCACCACGTCGGCGGTTGACAGCGAACTCATGGTGGAAGGCCAGGCGCTCGATCTGGTCGTTGCGGCTTGAGTCCTTTTCGATGAGGGTGTCGGTGCGCGGGATGTACGCCTCCGGCTGGTAATAATCGAAGTAGCTGACAAAGTATTCGACGGCGTTATTCGGAAAAAAGCTCTTGAACTCGGCGTAAAGCTGCGCGGCCAGCGTCTTGTTGTGGGAATGGAACAAGCCGGAAGCCGAAGCGGTCCCGACGTTCGGCGCGGCGGCGGACGAATTCCTTGCCGCGCAAAAGGGCGGCTGGCGCAACGAAAAGCACAAGGCGCAATGGACGATGACGTTGACGCGCTATTGCGAGGCGATTCGCGACACGCCCGTCGACGCGATCGACACGGAAGCAGTGCTTTCAGTTCTCAAGCCCTTGTGGACGCGGGCGCCAGAAACCGCTTCGCGCCTTCGCGGGCGCGTCGAGACTGTCTTGTCCGCGGCGCAGGCGCGCGGCTTCATTGGGCGCAACGAAGCCAATCCCGCTCGCTGGCGCGGCCACTTGGATAAGCTGTTGCCGAAGCGCGCTAAGCTCGCGCGCGGCCATCATGCGGCAATGCCCTATGCGGACATTCCGGCCTTCGTGGCGGGCCTGCGCGAGCGTCCGGCAATCGCTGCGCGGGCGCTCGAATTGTGCATCCTGACGGCGACGCGATCGGGCGAGACGTTGGCCGCGCGTTGGGATGAAATCGATCTGGACGGGAAAGTCTGGACGATCCCGGCCGGGCGAACGAAGGCGGCGCGTGAGCATCGGGTCCCGCTGTCCGATCGCGCCATCTCCATCCTGAAGGAAATGGAAAATGGGCGAACGGGCGAGCACGTTTTTCCCGGCCAGCGTCCCAGCCGGCCGCTTTCGGGCATGGCGTTTGAAATGCTGTTGCGGCGCATCGGCTCGCCCTTCACGGCGCACGGTTTCCGTAGCTCGTTCCGCGACTGGGCGGGAAACGAGACGCATTTCCCGCGCGAGCTGGCGGAGCATGCGCTCGCCCATGTCCTCGGCGACAAGGCTGAACAGGCTTACCGGCGATCGGACGCGCTGGCGCGGCGGCGCGAGCTGATGGACGGTTGGGCGCGCCACTGCGAGGGGGCGTCGGGCGACAACATCATGGCGCTCAAGCGGCCGGCGTGAGGCTCGGATTGCGTTTCCATTTTCATGCATTTTGAGGCGTAACAGGCGTAACAGACGTAACTTCGCGGGTTTTGGGCGTAACAGCCGGCACCGTGTTACGCCTTGGAGGCGTAACAAGCCCCCGCACGGGGTCTGTTAGGGTCTCTCGATGGAACAGCCGCCCAACTCGGAGCGCGTCAAGCTGATCGAGACAATGTTCAAATCATTTAGGGCCTACGCGCCGGGCTGGAGCGTAGGCAGGGTCGCGGGAAGAGTCTACGAAATAGAGGTGTTTTTCATTTCAAACAGCGATGCGGCGATCCCATTGAGCCAACGGCGGCGGATTGAGCGGACCGCGAAGAAACTCCGGGAAGAGTTGAAAGGGCTCAGCGGCCTGCACGGGGAGTTTCGGAACACGTTGCGCGCGCTCACGGGAGAGGGAATCGCTCGCAGCAAATCCGCGAAGAAACTCCGGGAAGAGTTGGAAGGGCTCGGCGGCCTGCACGGGGAGTTTCGGGACACGCTGCGCGCGCTCGCTGGAGCGGGAATTACTCGCAGCAAACCCAAAGGGATTCGCTCGCAGCACGGCGGCGATCGTCGCTCCCGCGAGCACACGCTGAACGGGAGCGTGCTTCGGATGCTGATCCACCTCTACATGGATGCGCACGCCAAGCCTGGGTTTTCGACAAGGGGCCCCGTCGTTCGATTCGTCAACGCTGGTGGCGAATTGGTCCTCGGCAAATCCGAGCCCTTCAACTCGGAGGCCGTGAGAGCCGAGTGGCAGAGGATGCGGAAGGTCGCGCCGAAGCGACCATCCCTGAGAGCTCTCTACCGATCTGATTCTTAGGTCTCAGGCCGGTCAAAACTTGAAATGACAACCTCGACGCCCGTGACCAACGATAGCTAAATCTCGACCGCAAGCGTCACGCACGAGCAGCGTGGCGCGTCGGGAGATAGCGGTCATGTCAACGAACGAAGAGCCCCTCTCGCGCCGCGCGCTGAGCGTCGAAGAGACAGCGCGCGTCATGGGCTTGTGCCGCGCCAGCGTCTATCGGGCCATCGCGGCTGGCAGGTTGAAAACGATCAAGCTCGGCGGACGCCGGCTAATTCCGTCGGAGGCAATTGACGCGCTGCTGCGCAATGGCGCGGCGGGGAAATAAGGGGGCCTCAGTGACGAGCAAAAAAAACCCGGCCCCGCGTTGGCGCGCGGGAGGCCGGGTCACTCTCAATTCCGAGTGTCAACAGAATAGCGCGGCCAAAGCTATTTTGGAAGTCGGCGCGGTATCGCCGACGCTTGCCGCCGATGCGATGATCCGCGCCGCTGGCCTCCACGCGGGAGGCACGGCGACGACCTCGCGTGAGCGCCTCTCTCCCGCCCGTCGCGTCGCTTCTGGCGGTGCCGGTGAGCCTCGGGAGGGCCTTCGGACCAACGGCCCGATCGACGACTGCGCCGCAATCAACCGCGCGGCGCTGGCGAGCTTCCCTGCCGTTCTGGCGCGCATCCTACCAAGCGGCAAGCGCATCGGCGCGGAAGTCATCGCGCTCAATCCCAGACACGCCGATCGCCAGCTCGGAAGCTTCAAGGTCAACCGCTACAACGGCCGCTGGGTGGATTTCGCGACGGGCGACAAAGGCGGCGATCCAATTAGCTTGGTCGCCTATCTCAGCAGCATGTCGCAAGACAAAGCGGCGCTGTTGCTCGCCCACATTTTGGGGCTCGAGATCGGAGGGCCGCGCCATGGCTGACGGTCTCGATTTGTCGCCCTTGTCCGATCGTCAACGCGAAGCGGCGGTGCAAGAGACGGTAAAAGGGGGCGAGGCCGACGAGGCTAAGCCGCCGGCACCCCCTACAGACGCGAGCGATGAACGGCGGGACCTGGACGCGCTGCGTGGGACTGCCGCGGGCCTCGCCAAGCCGTTTGACTCGGAGCCGGCCTACCTGTCCTTCAAGCCCTATCAAATGACGGCTAAGGGACTCACCGTCGAAGTCGAAAAGGGTAAGGGCGAAAACAAAACCACGGAAACGGTTTGGATCGCCGCGCCGTTCGAAGTGCTAGGGGCGTGTCGCGATCCGCACGGCGCGGCGTGGGGCAAGTTCCTGCGCTGGCGCGACGGCGACCGCCGCGAGCATACACGCCATGTCGCCGACGCCGACTTGCACGGCGAGCCCGCGGCGCTTTGCGCCGCTCTCGCGCATGAGGGCTTACGGATCGTTCCCAAGCGTCAACGCGACTTGCGCGACTATCTTGCGGCCGCGCATGTGAGGCGCCGCGTCACCGTCGTTCCGCGGACGGGTTGGCATGAGATCGCCGGACAGTCCGTTTTTGTCCTTCCCGGCGAGACGGTCGGGCGGCGCGGCGGCGAGCGCGTCATCCTCGACGCGGTGGCACAAGGACCTTACGAGGCGCGCGGAAGCGTCGAGGAATGGCGCGACGGCGCTGCGCGCCTCGCTGGCGGCCACGCATTGCCGGTGTTGGCGATTTCGGCGGCGTTGGCGGGGCCGCTGCTGTACCTCGCGGGAATGGAGGGCGGCGGCGTCCATTTCTATGGCCAATCTTCCAAGGGCAAGACGACGCTGGCGCAAATGGCGGCGAGCGTCTGGGGCAGAGGCGGAACGCCTGGTTATGTTCGCGCCTGGCGCGCGACCGCCAACGGCCTTGAAGGCGCGGCGGCCGGCGCGACCGACACCGTCCTGATCCTCGATGAAATCGCGCAAGTGGAAGCGCACGAGTTAACTGGGGCGCTCTATGCGCTCGCCAACGGCGCGGGCAAGGCGCGGGCGATGCGCGACGGCGCTTTGCGCGAGCCAAGATCGTGGCGCGTGCTCACGCTATCGACCGGCGAAGTTCCGATTGACGCCAAGCTGGCGGAGGATCGCGGCAAGAAAACCCGCGCCGGGCAATTGGTGCGTATGCTGGACATTCCCGCCGCGCGCGCGTGCGGGGTGTTCGATCATGCCGGGCCGGACGGCGACGCGGCGAGCTTCGCCAAGACATGCAAACTCGCCGCCGAGTCCGCCTATGGAACGGCCGGGCCGGAATTTGTCCGCTGTCTCATTGCCGAAAAGGTCAACGGCGCAAACGTCCGCGGAATGGTCAATGATTTCGTCGAGGCGGAAGTCGCGCCCAGCGCGGACGGGCAAGTCGACCGCGCGGCGCGACGCTTGGCGATCATCATGGTGGCGGGCGAACTGGCGACCGCCTTCGGCTTGACCGGCTGGTGCGCGGGCGAGGCGCGCGGGGCCGCGGCTTGGGCGCTCAAGCAATGGATCGAAGAGCGCGGCGGGACCGAACCGGCCGAAGTCCGGCTAGCCGTCGAGGCGGTTCGCCATTTCATCGAGACGCACGGTGAGGCGCGTTTTGACAACCTGGACGATCTCGACGCGCGCCCCGTTCCGAACCGCGCCGGCTGGCGCAAGGGTGCCGGGGAAGATCGGCGATGGTTGATCCCGTCCGAAGCCTGGAAACACGACGTGTGCGCCGGACATAATCCGCAATTCGTCGCTCGCGTGCTGGCGGAACGCGGCGCTCTGGCGAAGGGCTCGGACGGCAATATGCGCGTCGAGAGGATTGCTGGCACGACGAAGCGCGTCTATGTCGTCACGCCACGCATTTTCGACGGGGCCGACGAATGAGGGCCGACATGCTCGTCCTTCTTCGCAGCATCGCGCGCGGCGACTTCGTGTCCGATTCGGACGGCGGTGGCGTAACCGTTACGCCTCCGGTTACGCCAAAAAAGCCTGGAGTTACGCCAGTTACGCCGATTACGCCCAAAAATGACAAAAGGGGGAAAGAGACGACGGAAGCCCGCGCGGCGAATTTTGTCAGCCCCCAAAAAGAGGACGCGGACGCCATCGAGGAATGCGCCGGCCTCGCCGCCGATCGAGTTCCCCTCGTCTATCTCGATGCACGGTCGCGGCTGAATTGTCGCAAGCCGGCGCGCGTGTCGGACGCAGAATGGCACCGCGCCCTCGACGATGGCGGACAATTCGTCGACGCCTGGGGCAATGATGCCGTGGCGCTCCAATGGACGCCCGGCGAGCTGTTCGACGTCAAGACGGGCCTCGTCTGGCGTCTGGCCGGCGAGCGCGTCGAGACTTTGGGGGCGGATCATGCGCGGCTTGGCGACGGGCGCATCCTCGAAAGGAATTGAGAAGGGCGGCCGTCTGGCACACGATGACACCGATTGACCTCAGTGTCACACGCCCTTTTTCGCCGCCGCGTCCCGTTCCTCCCGTCGTCGCGCCGCCTCAAGCACGAGCGCCTCGAGCGTCAGGCCGACGTTGGCCTCGATCTGTAGGGGGATCACTTTGCCCAGCAACGCCAAAAACGCGCGCGGATTCTCGGCCGCCTGTTGTTTGAGGTAACCAACCAGCGCTTCGGCGCCGCCCGCCGCATTGGCCGCCTGGATCAGCGCCTCTTTAATGTCGCGGGTGAATTTGTTGGGGACGCCCGGCTTTCGGCCCGAGCCGGGAACGCGATTGCCTTTGCCCGGCCGCGCCAGATTTTCGCTGCTCCTGCTCGCCGTTAGCGCAGATTTCGCCCGCATCGTCGTCTATTCGCCGTCTATTTTTGACGAGCGCAATTTAGGGCCCCGCGCCTGCGCAGTGCAAGGCGAGGCGGTCGCAGGTAGTGTTCTAATTTGAACGCTTGCACGGAAACGCTGCTGAGAGCGCAACGGCGACAGCCATCCAAGCGTCGTCATGCAGATTCTCTGGCTTCTCTCGAAGATATTTCTTGACGACTTGGACTGCCTGCAATGAGGTAACGCCTTGCGGGAAGCACATAGGCTCGTTGAGGACCTTTTGAGCGTACGCCCCATAAAAAAATCCAGAAATGTAGGTGCTGCACAACAGGGCGCTATTTTCGTCGGCACAAAGAACTTGGAGCTGGTTCCCCGTGAAATTCGTCTGGTCGGCCAGAGCCGCCGGCGATGATGCGAGAAGCGCGACCGCAACGCACGACCATTTCATGGCTGCCCCCCCGTGTCTTACCTCCGCCACGATCGCCGCCCTCACCGCGTCCGCTGGCGACCTAATAGCCCCCACATGTAGCACGGCAAAGAACCTCCGCTTGTCTCTCGAAATCGGTCGATCCCGTTTGGCGGAAAGCGTCCCCTCTCCCTCAACCAGAGCGACGACATCCTCAACGCTGTTCGTCGTCATGAAGCCTGATTCGGCGCGGCGGCCATCTTGAAAGCGCCTGCTTCGTGTCATGAAGAAGCCGGGCGTCGGCGCTGCGCCGCTAGGATGTCGAGCGCCGTGACAGCGCGTGCCAGTTGGTCGGCGGGTATAGCGAGCGGGTTCTCTCCGCTCTTCTGCTGCTGGCGCCCCAACCCCTTGAGCCTCAGGTCCACCTCCGCGTTTGCCGACCTGGCCAGGTCGCGCACAAACGCCGCAGCACTCGGGCTGATCGCTGGGTCGGCCGCTATCGCCGTCCATTTTGCGGCTTCCCTCTGGGCCGCCGCCAGTTTCTCTTCCGGGCTCAGGCCCTGTAGTCGCAGTGGCGTCGTCATGCTCGAACTCCGACGGTGCTCACGTCTATTTCTCGCCTATTTTAGGCTCTGAGTAGCCGTTAGCGGTTAGTCGCGCCGAAGGCCGGAGGCGTCAACGACGCTCCGGCAGCGCAATCCATCCGACAGGGGGTGGACCAAACTGGGCGAAGGGGTTGGTTTTTGGCGAAGGCGGCGTCGGTGACGCCGTCTGCTTTGCGCGGGCTGTGATTACAGAGGCAATCGCCTGGTTTGTTGCCTGTTTATCGACCACTTCGAGGAGCTTATCCTCGCCGAGGTCTGTTATCTCTCCGGCGGAGCGGTTCAGCGAAAATGCATCGAGTAGCTCGCTGAACTCACCGTTGCATGAAGCTTTTGCGCCTTTTGCGATCGTCTCGGCAGGTTCGGCAGATGACAGCGCCATGTCGGCCGCCATTTTGCTGACGCAGACGAAATAGGCCCCACTGGCGGCGCTCGCGTCGTCAACCAAATTTCCGCGCTTCGTCGGCTTCCACTGTTGCGCGAGTCGCTGCGCCTCTGCCACTTGTTCTGCGGTCATCTTGGCCGCAAGCTGATCGCGGGCCTTGCGCGCTTCTTCGACAATTGACGGGCCCAACTCCGAAGGACGCGTTGCGGCCAAGCTGTACCACATGAGTGCGTGGGCGAGGTCTTTGGGTGCGCCTTGCCCGTCTTCGTAAAAGGCACCGAGCGCAAGTTGGGCGGGAGTGTATCCCTGCTCCGCCGCGAGACGGAACCACTTGACCGCCTCGGCGGCGTCGGGCGGTACGCCTCGACCGCGGAAATACGCGGCTGCAAGATTAGCTTGAGCTACAGCGAAGCCTTGGTCGGCCGCCAAGCGATACCATTTTGCCGCGTCCGAATAACTCTGGGGAACGCCGTTTCCTTCCGCGTATAGGGCGCCGAGAGTGGTCTCGGCCTGGGCGTCGCTTTGGTCGGTCGCGAGGCGCAGCCATTTCACCGCCTCGCGATAATCTCGTGGCACGCCGTCCCCGTTGACATACATGTTCCCAAGATTGTTTTGCGCGCGTGGGTCGCCGAGTTCTGCCAGCGGGCGAAACAATTGGGCAGCTTTCGCATGATCTCCAGCTTCGTAAGCCGCGGAGGCATCCTCATAGGGACCTGCCGCGGTGGGCGCTGCCCCGAACAATGCAAGCGAGATCACGACTAGAAGTGCGCGCACAGGATGCCCCTCCCCGTTCACACCAAATGTCGCGTCCCTTCCGGAAATTCTAGAAGCGGGACGCAGTTCGTCGTTTCTCCACCGACAAGGGCCAAGTCCGAGTTTCTCTAGCGGTTCAGAATAGTCGCCCGCGCTACGAATAGGAAGTATCGTTCCTGGAACGATCGTGCCTCTCGCGCCCCGATGCGCCATGGCCGATCTGAAGGACACAGTGGCGACGAATGTGCGGCGATTGCGCCACGCCAAAGGTTGGACGCAGGAGGATCTCGCCGAACGCGTCGGTCTCAGCGCCCGCTATGTCGGTCAGATCGAACGCGCGCAGGCGTCAATGACCATCACCGTTCTCGGACGTGTGGCGGATGTAGCGCGACAATCTGAGAG
>CAVXCA010000024.1:0-72500 GCA_963759955.1 uncultured Alphaproteobacteria bacterium | reverse complement strand
GTGGCCTTGTTGCCCAGGATTCGGATGGCGCCATCATCAACATCAATCCGATCCACGACCGACTGGGTGTAAGCCTTACGAAAGCGGATTTCGCCGGGGTGATATTTTCTTGCATGGCGCGCCCAAATCTTTCGATCGCCTCAGGCTCGAAGGCCGCCGGATGACGGTCGGCGGCCTGGTTCGTTCCAAAGCGAGCTTCGAGCGGTCCCGATCGAGTTTTATCGTTGCGAGGCGGTCCTTGAGGACATCGTCGCGATCGGCGACCGCATCCTCGACCATCTCGTGGAGCCGTTTCAGCTTTTCCCCGGCCTCAGCCGCCTCGGTTTGAAGCGCGGCAATCTGCGCATCGATTTGAAACGCCCGTTCCGCGCGGCGCACGGCGACAGACGCGAGGATCGCCATCAAGCGCTCAGGATGGAACAGCCTTTCGACAAGTTGGTCGGTGACGCGGGTGTCGAGCTTGCCCATGGGGATCGACCGTCCCTTGCACGCCGTCTTACCCTTCCGTGCGCAGGTCGAGCATGTGTAGTGCTTGTGAACCGCGCCCTGGGGTTTCCTGTCGTTGATCCCGGCTCTCGCGGCAGCGGGAGGTTCGGGTTTCGGGCTCGCCAAGGGCGCGCGTGGAGGTCTGATCGGAACCAAGTTCAAGCGCATGCCGTTCATCGTCGGCAACGGCCTCCTGATCCTCATCCCGTCCGCCTTGCTTCTTGCCTCCAAAGCGCGCGCCGGCGAATTCGAACTCGCTGTTCTACGCCGTACAGGGACTCGAACTCGTCGCGGGCGCGACAAACATCGCGCTTCTCGGCCTCAACATGCGCGATGGCTTCAAGTTGACGGGCCGATTGGGGTGGGCGGGAAGCTATGACGTGCGGCTGATCGGCCGCGACGTCGTTGCGCACGGGACCGTGGCGCTTCGCTTCGCCAAGCCCGCCGACCTCACTTACGTGGCCGGACAGAATGTTTCGCTCACACTGCCGGACTCGTCGGAGACGGACTCCAAAGGCCGCTCACGGACCCTTACTCTGGCGAGTGCGCCCGGCGAGGCGGAACTGGTGGTCGCGACCCGGATCAGCAGCTCCGCCTTCAAGCGCGCCCTCAATACGCTCCCGATGGGCGGCGTGGTGCGCTTGGCAGGCCCGAACGGCGAGATGACGCTGCACGCGGACACGTCGCGGCCGGCCGTTTTCCTCGCTGGCGGCATCGGGATCACGCCATTTCTGGCCATGGCCCACGACGCCGCGGACCGCAAGCTGCCGCATCGCATCACCCTCTTTTGCTCGAACCGTCGGCCAGAAGACGCCGCGTTCCTCGATGAGCTGAAACAGCTCGAAAATGCGAACCCGAATTTCCGCCTGGTCGCCACGATCACGGAGCCGCGCGACCCGGCGCAGCCGTGGTCGGAAGAAACCGGGCACATCAACGGCGAGATGCTGCGGCGTTCGCCGCCCGACACGCGCGCGCCGATCTATTATTTCGCCGGCCCGCCGGCGATGATCAACGCCTTGCGTGAAATGCTCGAAGAAGATGGGGGTCGCCGAACAGGATATGCGTTCGGAAGAATTCTTCGGCTACTGAACAAGCGCGTGGCCCTCCCGTCGGTTCCGCAAGACAGCGCGCCCGGCGACGCGGCGCGGCCGAGCCGGTCTCTGGAATTGTTCGGTGTGCATTTGCATCGAAGTGGGCCGCCGGGATTCATTTCAAGGTCGATGGCGATCGCTCCGTTCACTTCGGGCCGCTCGAATGCTTGTCCCCGACCGCCGCATCCGATCCCTGCCGTTGCGGCGGCGGATGCTGTTGAGCCGATGCGACCGTATGGCGGCCTATTCGATGATCCACTGCAGCGCCTCGACTTCGCGCCCCCTATCGTAAGCTTGCATCTTCGGATGCACGAATAGTCCCAGGGCGGCGATCAGCCAATGCTGCCACTCATGGGCGGCGATGATGGCGATGCGCTCCACCTTGCGCTGGTGACTCCAAACGAATCCCGCGTGTTTCTTAATGGCCGCGAGATTTCGCCAACCGCTGAATACGGAGGCGTCGATCAACAGTCGAATTTGCCCATGCTGGTCGATGAGGGAATCGATTTGTGCAGCGACTTTCGAGAAGTCGTCGGCTTTCAATTTCACCGGCGCGGTGATTTTCACCGCGTTGGCGGCTATGACCTCTAGCTTGAGCATGGGCGAACCCCTTCGTGATCGCGTCGGAATTCTCGCTTCGGCGGGTCGCTTGTCGTAAATCGTCGCGCTCTTGCTCATCGCCAGCGACCTCTCGGGTGCCGATCATCGGCGTCCCTTCGACGCCGACGAGTTTCCCAACGCCCATTCGGGGGCGCCGCCTCGAGCTGCGGCCGGCGGCCGCAAAAACGGCGCACTTGAATGCACACTGATGCGCAGAAACGAACGCGCCCTGGTATTGTGATGCCGGCGTGCGCGTTTTCCCACGCTACGGATCGTCGCAGGGACGTTCGAGATGGATCGACGCCGGGCAATTCGAGGCCGATTGGAACCTCGCTCCCTGCCCGATTCCCGCTGGAATCCGGGGGATGGTGCGGTGTGCGTTCAGCGCAGCCGCTTGTCGGCATGCAAATCACTTGCGGCGCAAATGCAAACCACTTGCGGCGCGTCGAGCGCGGCCGGATCACGCGATCTCCCCCGCGCACCTCTCGCGTCGCGGCGACGGCGAAGGCTCACATTTTCGCGACGCGCTACGCTGGAAAAGACGGCGCGCCATCGTGCTTCCTGAATAAGGCCGCCTATCAGCAGCGCGAGCACGATTGTCACGACGGCGCCGAGCGGCGGCCGCGAGGCCGATCGTCCATCTCGGCAAACAGGCGCCTGCCGGCAAGACTTCCCGGACCGGCGCCGCCGAGAACGATATGGCGGCGCCCCTGACGTTCCGCGATCGAGCTTCGCCATTCGGCAAAGCAAGCGGTTCGCGGCGTTCCGTTGGAGACGGTTCGCGCCGCGGCGCAACGGGGGATAAGGTCGATACCCTCTGGATTGCCGCCTGGAGGGTGAAATGGCGCAGCACGCAGGCACGCGCACGGAAACGGACAGTTTCGGGCCCATCGAGGTCGCCGCCGACAAGCTCTGGGGCGCCCAGACCCAACGTTCCCTGGAAAATTTCAGGATCGGCGACGAGCGCATGCCTTTGCCGCTCATCCACGCCCTCGGCCTCGTCAAGCAGGCCGCCGCGATCGTCAACGGCGAACTGGGGTTGCTCGCGCCGCAGATCGCCCAAGCGATCGCGCAAGCGGCCGAAGAAGTCGCGAGCGGCAGGCGAGACGCGGAATTTCCGCTGTCGCTGTGGCAAACTGGTTCCGGCACCCAAACGAACATGAACCTGAACGAAGTCATCGCCAATCTGGCCAACGAGCGATTGGGCGGGCGGCGCGGCGCGAAATCCCCGGTGCATCCCAACGATCACGTCAACCTCGGTCAGTCCTCGAACAACTCGTTCCCGACGGCGATGCACGTCGCTGCGATCCGAGAGCTCGATCGAGGCCTGCTGCCCGCGCTTTCTCGCCTGCACGGGGCCTTGCTCGAAAAGAGCGTCGCGTTTCACGACATCGTCAAGATCGGCCGCACCCATTTGCAGGATGCGACGCCCATTCGTCTCGGACAGGAATTTGCCGGCTACGCCGCGCAGGCGGAGCTCGGACGGCGCCGCATCGAAGCGACGATGCCGGGGCTGTTCGCGCTCGCGCAGGGCGCCACCGCGGTCGGAACCGGCCTCAACGCCCATCCGCGTTTCGCCGAACTCTTCGCGCGGCAAATCGCATCGCTCGCCGAGCTGCCGTTCGAGTCGGCGGCCAACAAGTTCGAGGCGATCGCCGCCCACGACGCGATGGTCTTCACGCACGGCGCCCTCGCCAGCGTCGCCTCGGGCCTGTTCAAGATCGCCAGCGACATCCGCCTGCTCGGCTCCGGTCCGCGAGCTGGCTTAGGCGAACTGCGTCTGCCGGCAAACGAGCCCGGCTCCTCGATCATGCCGGGCAAGGTCAATCCGACGCAGGTCGAGGCGCTGTGCATGGCCTGCGTTCAGGTCATCGGCAACGGCGCCATCGTCGCTTTCGCCGACAGCCAGGGACATCTCGAGCTCAACGTGTTCAAGCCGCTGATCGCCAACGCCGTGTTGCAATCGATCCGCCTTCTCGGCGACGCCGCGGACAGCTTTACGAGGCATTGCGTCGCCGGCATTCAACCCAATCGCGAGCGCATCCGCGATCATCTCGAAAGATCGCTGATGCTGGTGACGGCTCTGGCGCCGGCGATCGGCTACGATCGCGCGGCGAGCATCGCCAAGGCGGCGCACGAGAACGGCACGACGCTCAGAGAGGAAGCGTTGCGCGCCGGCTTCGTCGATGCGGAAACCTTCGATCGCCTGGTGCGGCCCGAGATCATGGTCGGCCCAGCCTGACTTCGACTTTCCGGGCTTGCGCAAGGTGGTCGAACGGCGCTACGCGCGTTCGCGCCGTCAAAGCCGGAGCGCCTGTCGCCTCGCAGCTACAGCTCGAACGCCTCGCCCAGAGCGGGAATCTCGACCTGCGTATCGGCGAGCTTGCCGGCGAAGCCACGCATGACCTCCTCTTCGCCGTGCACCAGAAAGGTGCGGCCGGCGCGCGTTTTTCCCCGCCAAGCGAGCAGTTCCGCCTGATCCGCGTGAGCGGAAAAGCCGTTGATGGTATGGATTCGGGCTCTGACTGAAATCCGTTCGCCGAAGATGGTCACCTCCTCGGCCCCATCGATAATTTGGCGCGCCAGCGTGCCGGCGGCGGCGAAACCGACGAAGATGACGCTCGAATCCGCGCGCCACAGGTTATGCCTGAGGTGGTGGCGGATGCGCCCGCCCGCGCACATGCCGGAACCCGCCATGATGACCGCGCCGCCGCCGATCCGATTGAGCGCGATCGATTCGGAAGTCTCGCGGGTGAAATGCAGTCCCGGCAGATGGAAAGGATCCTTGCCCTCGCGGAAGAGCTCGGCGATTTCGGGCTCGTAACATTCGGGATGACGCTCGAAAATATCCGTCGCCGAGATCGCCATCGGCGAATCGAGGAACACCTGCATCGAGGGAGGCAGCTTGTTCGCTTCCACTCCCGCGCGCAGATAGTAAAGCAGTTCCTGTGCGCGCTCCAACGCGAAGGTCGGGATGACGACGTTGCCGCCGCGTTGGTGGGTCCCGGCGATCGCGCTGTAGAGTTCGTCGACCGATTGTTGAAGCGACTTGTGGAGGCGGTCGGCGTAAGTGGTCTCCATCACGACGACGTCGGCGCGGGGCGGATCGGCGGGATCGCGCAGCAGCGGACGCCCGGCGTTGCCGAGGTCGCCGGAGAACAGCACGCGACGGCGCTGCGCGCCCTCTTCGATTTCGAGCAACACGCTCGCCGACCCCAAGATATGCCCGGCGTCGACAAATGTCGCTTTGACGCCGGGGACGACGTCGATCGCCTCGCCGTAGGCGGCGTTTCGCCCGAAACAATCGAACGCGTTCAACGCGTCGAGGATGGAATAGAGCGGTTGGTCGGGCGGAATTCCACCGTGACGCCGCAGCGCTTTTCGCGATCGATAGCGCGCCTCCTCCTCTTGCAGATGCGCGGCGTCCAGCAGCACCAGCCGGGTCAGCTCTCGCGACGCCGCCGTCGTGACGATCTCGCCGCGAAATCCTCGCTTGAACAGCAGCGGGATGCGTCCGCAATGGTCCAAGTGAGCGTGGGTCAGCAGCAGCACGTCGATGGCGGCCGGATCGAAGCCGAACGGATCGGCGTTTTCCTCGTCGAGCTGGCGCCCACCCTGATAGAGACCGCAATCGATCAAGATCCGGCGCCCGCCCGCCTCGACGAGATGACAAGACCCGGTCACGCCGCGGTCGGCGCCATGGAACGACAGTTTCACATCAGCTCCTATGCAACTCGTGCGCCCGCCAGTCTCTGTCGTTTCGCGGCGACGACGGTCGATCACGGACGCTGATCGGCGTCGGCGAATTTCGGCGACGGCGCAGGCGGCGTCAGCCGTCGCCGGCTTTTTGCTCTCGGTCAAGCGCCATTCGCGCCGACCGTGCTATTTCGCCGCTGCGGCGAAACTCGTGGAGGGGTCGATGAAAGCAATTCGTATCGCGTTGGCGATGGTCGGCGGGCTTTCCCTGCTTGCCGTCGTCGCCTCGACGCCCGCCGAGGCGTGGTATTGTTCGGCGCGCGGCACGACGGGCGCCACGGGCTGGGGAACGTCCGGCAATCTCGCATCCGCAAAGACCATCGCCTTGCGAGAATGCGCCGTGCGCACGCCGCGCGGCGCCAAGTGCTACGTCATGTATTGCCGGTAGACGCGGCGGCGAAAGGTCGCCGGCAAGTTTGCAACCTCGCCCCCGGCAAAGCGCCGGGGGCGTTTTCTCTGTTCATTTCGCTTGCGTCTCGTCGGCGTCGCA
The DNA here is from genome assembly GCA_963759955.1 of uncultured Alphaproteobacteria bacterium. Lineage (GTDB taxonomy): Bacteria > Pseudomonadota > Alphaproteobacteria > Rhizobiales > Beijerinckiaceae > Roseiarcus. The sequence goes on along the minus strand of CAVXCA010000024.1, from coordinate 66,077 downwards.
GCGCCGCAACGCGCCAGCGGCAACCCGTCGGCCCGTTCGCGCAGCGTAACCTTTCCTCCGCGTTCCGGGACGGCTTCTTATGGCGATCGAATGGCCGGCGCCGCCTCGGCTTTGACCGCAACGACAGGCGGAAAAGATGGTTACGATGTCGTCGCCGTCAGCGCCGGACGCCGCTGTGCGCTACGATGCGGCAAATTGTCTCTAGCCACACTTTCTCCCTTCGCCGGCGCGATCGCCGCCGCCCCAATTGGCTCTGCTTTTCGTCCCGTCGCCGCGCCGAGTTTGCCTAGTAAGACCAAGCCGCCACGAAGCTTTAGCTGTTCTGTCGACGCGAATCAGTATAGCAATTCGCTATTGTACGGAATGCCAATTGTAAGACTTAAGCAAGACTAAATTAACCATTCCGCTACGCTTGCGCTCTATGGTCCTATTCGCGCGAAACCACTGTGGGAAATTGTCCATGAGCACGCTCGCCCTCGTCACCGCCAATGGCTCGGCAAGCGACGCCAGACCGATCGGGCCGCGCCCGCCGGCCCGCGTCGTCGCGCTGACGCCACTGCGGCCGCGCGTGCTGTTCGTCACCTCCGAATTGAGCGATTTCGTGCAAGCCGGCGGTCTCGGCGCCGTTTCCGCCGCGCTGCCGCGCGCCTTGAAGCGGCATGGCGACGTCCGCGTGATGCTGCCCGGCTATCGGCAAGTGCTCGAGCGAGCGCCGGCCATGGAGCTCGTCGCGCACTTTCCCGGCGCCTGCGCGATCCCGCCCTGCTCGATCGGCAAGACGACGCTCGCCGACGGCCTGATCGTCTATGTCGTGTTGTGCGAGGAACTCTACAAACGGGACGGCTCTCCTTACACCGACACGAACGGCGCCGACTATTCCGACAACGATCTGCGCTTCGCGCGCCTAAGCCTCGCCGCCGCACAAATGGCCGAACTCGGCTGCGGCGATTGGAAACCCGGCAGCTTGCATCTGAACGACTGGCAGACGGCCCTAGCGGCCGGCTATCTCGCCTGGAACGGCGTCGACGTCCCCGCGCTGCTGACCATCCACAATCTTGCGCATCAGGGTGTGTTCGACGCCTCGCGTATGGGCGCGCTCGATATTCCCGCGCAGGCCTTCACCATGAAAGGCGTCGAGTTCTACGGCCGCGTCTCCTTCCTCAAGGCGGGGCTGAACTATGCAGCGCACATCACCACCGTCAGCGAGACCTACGCCGAAGAAATCACGCAGCCGGAATTCGGTTGCGGGCTCGACGGCGTATTGGCGGAGCGCGCTGCGCAGGGCCGCCTGTCCGGCATCGTCAACGGCGTCGACGAATTGTGGGATCCGCGAAAAGACCGGAAATGCCCCTATCTCTACGATCCGCAACGTTGGAAAGGCCGTTACGCCGACTATGTCCGCGGCATATACGGATTGTCCCTGTCGCGCGCGCCGTTGTTTTCGTTCGTTTCACGGTTGGTTCATCAAAAGGGCGCCGATCTCATCCCCCGCGCGGCCGAACTGATCGCCGAGCTCGGCGGGCAACTCGTCGTCATGGGGCTCGGAGAGCCGCAAATGGAGGCCGAACTCGCCGCGCTCGGATCGCGACGCCGCGACGCCGTCGGCGTGCACATCGGCTTCGATCCGGAGCAGGCGCGCGCCCTGTTCGCCGGCGGCGATTTCGTCCTCATGCCGTCGCGTTTCGAGCCGTGCGGCCTGAGCCAGATGTACGCCCAGCGATACGGCGCGATCCCGATCGCGCATCGCACCGGCGGTCTTGGCGACACGATCGACGACGGCAGGACTGGGTTCCTGTTCGAACAGCCCGATGCCGCGCAATTCGAAGACGCGATCCGCCGCGCGTTCGAGGCCTACGGCTCCAGCAAACGCCTCAACGAACTGCGCCGCGCTGCGATGGCGCTGAAGTTCGAGTGGGACGATTCCGCGCGCCGCTACGCCGAGATCTACCGCGCCCTGGAAAACTCGCGGGCCGGCGGGACGCTAGCGCGCGCGTCTTGATTGATGTTCGCTGCGACCATTTGCGCGGCGGTTCCACCTTGCCACAAACGTGAAAACCCCTCAGATTTCGCCGTGACGAGCGGCCATCTGGGCAATGCCGGATGAAGCGCCTTGCGCGCCACGCTGGGCCCAGTGCGGTCGAGAGAGATGATGCGCGCGCTTTGACAACCGTCGGCGGGAGGCCGGCGAGAGAGGTGGGCCGCTTTGTCCGAATCCGGGGCTACCGCCGAGAAGGCGCCATTCGACGTCTTCATCAGCTACGCCAACGCAGACAAGACGACGGCGGACGCGGTTTGCGCGACGCTGGAGGCCTCGGGAATTCGCTGCTGGATCGCGCCGCGCGACATTATGCCCGGCGCCGACTGGAGCGGCGCGATCGTCGATGCCCTTGGCCGGTGTCGGCTGCTCGTTCTGGTGTTTTCGGCGAACGCCAACGAATCGGTTCAGATCCGAAACGAAGTGGTGCAGGCGGTGAACAACGGCTTGGCGATCGTCCCGTTTCGCATCGAAGCGACGATCCCGAGCAAGTCGCTGGCCTATTTCATGGGCGGCGTCCATTGGCTCGACGCGCTGACGCCTCCCTTGGAAGCGCATATTCAGACGCTCGCGACCACGGTGCGAACTCTGCTCGGCGCAGAAGGGGATAAGCCGCGCGCGCCGGGATTTGGCGCCAAAGCGCAACCGACCGCGAGCGCCGCAGCAAGAGTTCGCGCTCCATTGCAACCGGCGTGGCGCGCCGGTCTCTGGCCAACCGCGGCGCTTGTCGCCGCGCTGGGCATCGCCGCGAGCGGCGCCGCCTATTGGTTCGCGGGCGAACGCAATGCTGCGAACAACCCGCATGCAGTCATGGTGTTTAATCTGCCCACCGAGCAGGACCTGACGCGCATCCGCGATATCGCCGCCCAGCACGGACTGATCTTGCCGGAGCTCGCCTACCGGGCGCCCTCCGGAAACATCGACCCCGGCGCCGTGCGGTTCATCGGCGTATGGGCGAGCGAAATCGGCTACAACGGCGTTGGTCGCCAAGCGATGTTGATCGTCACCACGGTGAACGCCGACAAGCGCGCCGAGGGCTACGTCCTGAACGGTCCCCCAACGGCGCATGTTTACGATCAGAGCGTTGGCGCTTTCACCCTGCCGTTCGACGGAGAGATCGACGACGACGTTTTGACGGTGAAGCCGGAAAACGCGAAAATCACCTATACGGCGAAACTGAGTTTGCAGGCGGACGCGATGACGCTGACGGCCAATCGACCGGACGGCAAGGTGGCGACGGTCGTGTTGAAGCCGCTCTGGCGTTTGGCGAACGGGGGCTGAACGATCAAGTCTTCGGGTCGGTTGAGAACGATCGAGGTGTGAGCGGGCCGGCTCCGGGGGGCGACCGCTATGGACCTCGTGTTGAGAGGGGAACCGCGATGCCAAGCTTAAAGAGTTTCGTCTACGCCATTCTCGCCCTCGCCGCCGCGTGCTGCCTCGTCGGCGCGCCGGCGCAGGCTCAGGTCGTCGCCTTCGGCGCCAGCAACGTCGCGGGGTACGGCGCGTCGAGGAGCGAAGCCTTTCCCGCTCAGCTCGAAGCGATGTTGCGGGCGAAGGGCTATGCGGTGAGCGTCATCAACGCCGGCGTCTCGGGCGACGGAACGCAGCAGATGCTCGCTCGGATCGATTACGCGATCCCGGCCGGCACGCGCGTGGTCCTCCTCGATATCAGCGGCGGTCTGTGGAACAACTGGCGGCTGGGCGTCGACCGCGCTCAAGGGCCCGCCGACTTTGCGACCATGAGGGCGATGCTGACCGCGCGCCACATCAAGATCATCGACATTTACACCAACCGCGACATGCCCATGGAATTCCTTCAAGCCGACGGCCGCCACCTGACGCCGGAAGGGCATCGCCTGCTTGCCTCGCGGTTGCTGCCTTCGGTCATGGCCGCGCTCGGACCGCGCCGATAATTCGCGGCGGCTATGGTTGGCTGAATTGAATCACCCCGGGCGCCACAAGCAGATTGGCGATGAGCGAAGAGATCGGGATTTTCGGCTTTGGCCCCGTCGGGGCCGCGACGGCGGCGCTGCTGAGCGCGCGCGGGAGCGCAGTGCGGATCGCGCAGCGCACGGCGCCTAAGGCCATGCCGACGGGCGCGTCCTATGTTCGCTGCGACGCGCTCGACGCGGATTCGGTGCGCGGCGCGGTCGCCGGCTTGCGGCAAGTCGTGCTGGCGATCGGCTTTCCCTATGTCGGCGCGCTGTGGCGCGAGGCATGGCCGCGGGCGATGACGAATTTCGTTGAGGCTTGCTCAGCGAGCGGCGCGCGCCTCGTCTTCGTCGACAACCTCTACATGTATGGCCCACAAACGGCGCCGCTCAGCGAAGCGACCCCGCTGACTCCCTATGGCGTCAAGCCGGCAGCGCGCGTCGAGACCACGCGCATCTGGATGGCGGCGAGCGCGGCGGGCCGGCTGCGTATCGCCGCGCTGCGCGCGCCCGATTTCTACGGGCCCCGCGTCCCGCTGGCGCATCTGGGCGAGACCGGGTTCGGCGCGCTCGCCAAGGGCAAGGCCGCCCAGGTGGTCGGCTCGCCCGACACGCCGCACGATTTCGCCTATGTCCCGGATTGCGCCCGCGCCGTCGTCACTTTGCTCGACGCGCCGGACGACGCCTTCGGCCAAGCCTGGCACGTCCCCTGCGCGCCGACGCGAACGCCGCGGGAAATCCTGGCGCTCGGCGCGGCTGCGCTGGGGGTGAAACCGCGCGTCTCCCGCCTGCCGCTTTGGGCGCTTGGGCCCCTCGGCCTGTTCGTCCCGGTCTTACGCGAAATGCGCGAAATGCGCTTTCAATGGGACCGGCCCTATCGCGTCGACTTCAGCCGCTTCGCTCGGCGCTTCTGGGCCGACGCGACGCCGTTCGAAGTCGGCGCGCCTGCGACGGCGCTGTGGTTTCGCGATCGCTCCGCCGGACGCGACGGCGCTCGTCACGCTTCGCCGTCGCCGTAGCGCATTCCCCCGCGAGACGCTCGAGGTCCGCGCGTAGCGCAGACCCGCTCGGCGGCGGCGGTTTCGTCCTTGGCGCGCGACGCCGACGCGCTATGATGACCGCGCGCCATGACCAAACCTCTGACCGTCCGCTCCATCGAAGGCATCGCCGAGGTCGCCGCCGAGGCGTGGGACGCCTGCGCCAATCCGCCGGACCTCGGCGCCGACGAAAGCGCCGGCGAGCGGTTCAATCCCTTCATCACCCACGCCTTCTTGCTCGCGCTGGAGCAGTCGCGTTCGGTTGGCGGGCGTTCGGGCTGGGCGCCCGCGCACGTGCTGGTCGAAGCGCCCGGCGGCCGGCTGGTCGCGGCGGCGCCGTGCTATCTGAAAGCCCACAGCCAGGGCGAATACGTCTTCGATCACGCCTGGGCCGAAGCCTATCAGCGCGCGGGCGGGCGCTATTACCCCAAGCTGCAAGTCGCCGTTCCCTTCACGCCGGTCACGGGGCGACGGCTGCTCATCGCGCGCGACGCGCCTGGCGGCGCCCGCGAAGCGCTGATCGCCGGCTTGCGCACGCTGCGCGAGGCGGTCGCCGCGTCGTCGATTCACGTCACCTTCCCCGACGCCCGCGACAGCCAAGCGCTCGAACGCGCCGGCTTCGTGTCGCGGACCGGCGAGCAATTTCACTTCGTCAACGAAGGCTACCGCGACTTCGACGATTTCCTCGCCGCCCTCGCCTCGCGCAAGCGCAAAGCGATCAAGCGCGAGCGCCGCGAGGCGCTCGGCGACGACATTTCGGTTGAACTGCTCAACGGAAGCGACATCAAATCAGAACATTGGGACGCGTTCTTCGCGTTTTACATGGACACCGGGTCGCGCAAATGGGGCCGCCCCTACCTCACCCGCGAATTCTTCGATCGCGTCGGCGCGGCGCTGGCGTCGCGCATCCTCCTGGTGATGGCCAAGCGCGCGGGGCGTTATATCGCCGGCGCGATCAACTTCCTCGGCGACGACGCGCTCTACGGCCGCAACTGGGGCGCGATCGAGGAGCGGCCATTTCTGCATTTCGAAATCTGCTATTATCAAGCGATCGAATTCGCGATAAGCCGCGGCCTGAAGCGTGTCGAAGCGGGCGCTCAAGGGGAGCACAAATTGGCGCGCGGCTATCGTCCGGTCGCGACCTATTCCGCGCACGAATTCGCCGACGCGCGCTTTCAACGCGCGGTGGCGGACTATCTCGAGCGCGAGCGCGCCGCGATCGAAGAAACGATCGCCGAGTACGCCGAACAACTGCCGTTCCGGCGGGAGGGCTGACGCCCGCGCCCAGCCGACCACACCGGGAGAGAGCCTTGACCCAGCCCTACGACGCCAACAACATTTTCGCCAAGATCTTGCGCGGCGAGGCGCCGTGCGTGCGCGTCGCCGAGGACGAAGTCTCGTTCAGCTTCATGGACATCATGCCGCGCGCCGACGGCCACGCGCTGATCATTCCCAAGACGCCCGCGCGCAACCTTCTCGACATCGCGCCCGCCGAGCTCGCCCGCTTCATGCCCTCGGTGCAACGCCTCGCCCTGGCCGTCAAGGCGGGCATGGCGGCGGAGGGAATCGTCGTGCAGCAATTCAACGAGAGCGCCGGCGGGCAGCTCGTGTTCCATCTGCATTTTCACGTCTTGCCGCGCTGGAGCGGGGTCGCGCTGCGCCCGCCCGGCGGCCCGATCCTTCCGCCCGGGCAACTCGAAGTCCACGCCGCCAAGATCCGCGCGGCGATGAAGGCGTAGCCGAGCGCTCACGGTTTTCGTGCGCCCTGCAGGCGCCGCCGCCGGCCGCGCTCTTCCCGCTGCATCGACATAGACGGAACGAGGCGCTTGCGCGCCGGACGCCACCAGCGATCGCGTCTGCAATTCGCTCGCGCTCGGATGACATTCCGCATCGAGTGAACTAGGCATGGAGGCGCCGCGCACAGCGTCGAGGCGCCCATGTATTCGAGCCATCTGCTTTATCTTCCCGCGCAGCTCCTGCTCTATCTGGTGCTCGGCGGGCTGGTCCTCGGCCTGCTGTTCCTCTTGGAGATCGGCATTCTCAACCGCGCCTATCGGCGTCTGGGCCTGGAGCCGCGCGTCGCGATGCTCGTGCTGCTCGCCTCGCTGGTCGGCGGCTATCTGAACATCCCGATCGCGCGGCTGCCCGAGGCGCACGTGGTGGCGAGGACTTTCGTCGACGCGTTCGGCATGCCCTATCTCGTCCCGCAGATGGTGGACTGGCCGGGCACGATCCTCGCTGTCAACGTCGGCGGCGCGGTCATTCCGGTGCTGCTGTCGATCTATCTCATCGGCCGCAACCGCATCCTCGCTTCGAGCGTCGTGGCGACGGCGGTGGTGGCGCTCATCGTCCATCGGCTCGCGACGCCGATCCCCGGCGTCGGCATTGCGGTTCCGCTCGTCGCGCCGCCGTTCGTGGCGGCGTTGACGGCCCTGGCGCTGTCGCGCCAATACGCGGCGCCGCTCGCCTATGTCGGCGGCAGCCTCGGCGTGCTGATCGGCGCGGACCTCTCCAACCTCAGTCAGTTGCAGACCCTCGGCGCGCCGGTCGCCTCGATCGGCGGCGCAGGCACCTTCGACGGCGTGTTCCTGACCGGCATCGTCGCGGTGCTGCTGTCGGCGCTGGGCGACCGCTGGACGTAAGGGGCGGCGACCGGCGGTCGCCTGCCCGCCGGCTCACGTCGCCTGCGGTTCGCTCGGCGAGACTTCGCCGCGATCGCCGTCGCCTTCGTCCAGCGCGTTGGCGCCGTCGGCGCGCTTGCGCGCCCTGCCCTTGCGGACCTCCGGCTCGGCCTCGGCGCGCTTGCGGCCGGCGACGATGAGGTCCCGTTCGAGCCGCGGCTGCGCCGGCCCCTCGGGATAGACGAAGCTGAGCTTCTTGACGCCGAAGTCGTCGGCGGTGACGACGACGCGCACCACCCCGCCGTTCTTCAGCCGGCCGAACAGCACTTCGTCGGCGAGCGGCGTCTTGATCTGGCTCTGGATGACGCGCGCCATCGGCCGCGCCCCCATCGCCTCGTCGTAGCCGTTCTTGACCAGCCAGGCGCGCGCTTCGTCGGAGAGCTCGATGGTGACGTTGCGGTCGGCGAGCTGGGCTTCGAGCTGCAGAACGAACTTATCGACGACCTGCGCGATGACCGACTCGGGCAGCCGCGCGAACGGCACGATCGCGTCGAGACGGTTGCGGAACTCGGGCGAGAACAGCCGGTTGATCGCCTCGGTGTCGTCGCCTTCGCGTTTTGCGTGGTGGAAGCCGAACGCCTCCCTCGCCAGGTCCTGCGCGCCGGCGTTGGTGGTCATGATCAGGATCACGTTGCGGAAGTCGATCTGCTTGCCCGCATGGTCGGTCAGCTTGCCGTGATCCATCACCTGCAAGAGGATGTTGAAGAGGTCGGGATGGGCCTTTTCGATCTCGTCGAGCAGCAGGACCGAATGCGGATGCTGGTCGATCGCGTCGGTCAAGAGACCGCCCTGGTCGAAGCCGACATAGCCGGGCGGCGCGCCGATCAGCCGCGAGACGGTGTGGCGCTCCATGTACTCGGACATGTCGAAGCGGGTGAGCTCGAGGCCGAGGCTAAAGGCGAGCTGGCGCGCGGCCTCCGTCTTGCCGACCCCGGTGGGCCCAGAAAAGAGATAGCAGCCGATCGGCTTTTCGGGATCGCGTAAGCCCGCACGCGCGAGCTTGATCGCCGAGGCGAGCGCGCCCAGCGCCTCGTCCTGGCCGTAGACGACGCGCTTCAGGGTCTCGTCGAGATGCTGCAGCACCTCCGCGTCGTCCTTGGAGACGGACTTCGGCGGTATGCGCGCCATCGAGGCGATCGTCGCCTCGATCTCCTTGACGCCGATGGTCTTCTTGCGCTTGGCCTCGGCGACCAGCATCTGCGAGGCGCCGGTCTCGTCGATGACGTCGATCGCCTTGTCCGGCAATTTGCGGTCGTGGATGTAGCGCGCCGAGAGTTCGACCGCCGCCTTCACCGCTTCCTGCGTGTAGCGGACCTTGTGGAACTCCTCGAAATAGGGCTTGAGGCCCTTGAGGATCTCCACCGCGTCGGCGACGCTCGGCTCCTTGACGTCGATCTTCTGGAACCGGCGCACCAGCGCGCGGTCCTTCTCGAAATATTGGCGATATTCCTTGTAAGTGGTCGAGCCGATGCAGCGCAGCGAGCCCTGCGCGAGCGCCGGCTTGAGCAGATTGGACGCGTCCATCGCCCCGCCGGACGTCGCGCCGGCGCCGATGACGGTATGGATCTCGTCGATGAACAGAATCGCGTCCTTGTGCTGCTCGATCTCTTTCATCACCTGCTTGAGGCGTTCCTCGAAATCGCCGCGATAGCGCGTGCCGGCGAGCAGCGCGCCCATGTCGAGCGCGAACACCGTCGCCCCCGCGAGCACCTCGGGAACCTCGCCGCCGATGATCTTGCGCGCGAGCCCTTCGGCGATCGCCGTCTTGCCGACGCCGGGATCGCCGACCAGCAGCGGATTGTTCTTCTGGCGCCGGCACAGGACCTGGATGGTGCGCTGCACCTCGGCCTCGCGGCCGATCAGCGGATCGATCCGCCCGTCGCGGGCCTTCTTGTTCAGATTGACGCAATAGGCGTCGAGCGCGCCTTCCTTCTTCTTGCCCTCGGAGGTCTCTTTCGACTCCTTCGGACTCGCGCGAGTCCGAATCTTCGTCGACCCCGCGCGGCGAGCGCGAAGTGTCCGAGAGGCCCGGGCGCTTGGCGATGCCGTGGCTGATGTAGTTGACCGCGTCGTAGCGCGTCATGTCCTGCTCTTGCAGGAAATAGGCGGCGTGGCTCTCGCGCTCGGCGAAAATCGCCACCAGCACGTTGGCGCCGGTCACTTCTTCGCGCCCCGACGACTGCACGTGGATCGCGGCGCGCTGCACGACACGCTGGAAGCCGGCCGTCGCCTTCGCCTCGTCGACCGTCTCGACGATCAGGTTCTCGAGCTCGGTGTCGATGTATTGCACGACGTTCTTGCGCAGCGCATCGAGATCGACGTTGCAGGCCCGAAGCACCGCGGCGGCGTCGGGATCGTCGATCAACGCGAGGAGCAGGTGCTCCAGCGTCGCGTATTCGTGCCGACGCTCGTTGGCGAGCGCGAGCGCCTTGCGGAGGGTCTTTTCCAGGGCGCGGGAGAATACCGGCATCACGAGCCTTTCACTTTTTTTCCATGATGCATTGCAACGGATGCTGGTTCTTGCGGGCGTGGTCCATCACCTGAGCGACCTTCGTCTCGGCGATCTCATAGGTGTAAACGCCGCATTCGCCGACGCCGTTGTTGTGCACGTGCAACATGATCTGCGTGGCCTCTTCCGGGTTCTTGTTGAAAAAGGCTTGTAGGATCGCGATCACGAACTCCATCGGTGTGTAGTCGTCGTTGAGCAGAAGCACCCGGTACATGTTCGGACGCTTGGTTTGCGTCCGCGTCCGCGTGATGACCGCAGCGCCGCTGCCTGGCGTCTCTCCCCCGCGCCGCGGCTCGCGGGCGGCGGTTATGACGCCGATCGGATGATCGGGCGCCGCGCCGCGCGGCGTGAAAAAGAAACGCGCCAATCGCGCCATTCCGGCCCGGAACCGAGAGACCAGCGCATGCGGTTCGGCGATCACGTTCGACCTCTATCGAATACGGGCGACCTGACGCTACCGCGTCAGGGGGGCTCGCCGCACATTCCCCATGTACCTCATCTAGGCGCCGCGAACGTCAGGCGCCAGAGGCCGACGCGACATCGACAGGATTGCCAATTTGTCGACGCCGCGCAAGAGGCGAACCAACAAAAAAGGCCGGCTTGTCAGCCGGCCCTCGAACTCGCCAAAAACCTCTTCGCCGACGCTGCGGTCGGCGAACCCCCGACTATTCCGCGCCTGCGCGGCGCGACGCCTTACTTGCCTTGCGCCTTGGCGAAGGCGGTCTCGACCGGCCTGAAGGCCTCGGTCGCGAGCTTCACGCAAATTTCGTTGATCTTGCTCGCCTGGGCGACGAAACCCTCGTAGGCGGACTTGGCGTATTCGGTCTGGATCTGGATCGCGGTCTCGACCGATTTGGCGCCGAGCAGCTTTTCGACGACCGCCGAATTGGCGGCGAAAGCCTTCTTCGAGTAGTCGGTGGACTCGGCGGCGATCTCCTGGAGCCCCTTGGCCACGGTCGCGGTGGCGGCGTTGACCGCGTCGAGCTGCTGCTTGCTGAATTTCTGAAACTCTTCGAAGTTCGGAGTGGTCATGGCTGCACCTCGTTCCGCTTCGTGGGTTGGGGTCGGCAAGATGTCGCGAAGCGTCAACATCAATATTAATATTATGTGCAATGCACAATAAATTGTCAAGAGAATTGTTGCATTGCAGCAAACGCCGCTGGCCCGCCCGCGGCCGCGGCTGAGGTTTGCGCGCCTCGGAACTTTATGGAGTTATTACAATAATTTAAGCACACTTCATAATGTTTCCGGCCACCGGTCGCCGCGCCATTTCCCCAACATGTCAATGCGTTGGCGGCCAATGGCGACGAAATCGCCGCCGGCCGTTAACCCCGCCGTAACCGCATTCCCATAGGGTTGCCGCCTGTGTGCATTGTGCAACGGCCTGCCGAGGCCGTGTGGTCGCATCGATCCAGTAGGACGCGTTCATGGCGTTGCGTAGTTCCCCTTCCCAAGTCTTGCGTTTGGTCCGAGCCGCCGCGGGCGCCTGCGTGGCGCTGTCGACTTTGGCGATCTCCGCAGCGCCTGCGGACGCCCACTATTGGCGGCATTTTCACCGCCATTTCCATTATGCCGCGAGCCGGCAAGGCGCGCCGTCGGATCCTGCGTTCGCCGCCATCGTCGTCGACGCCAACACCGGGCGCACGCTCTACGCCGTCAGCGAGAACGAACTGCGCCACCCGGCCTCTCTCACCAAGGTGATGACGCTCTATCTCTTGTTCGAGCAGCTCGACAAAGGCGCTCTGACGCTACAATCGGAAATTCCGATCTCCGAGCACGCCGCCGCGCAAGAACCCTCCAAGCTCGGGGTCCAGCCCGGCGACACGATTTCCGTCGACGACGCGATCAAGGCGATCGTCACCCGTTCGGCCAACGATGTCGCGGTCGCCATCGCGGAGAAGATCGGCGGCGACGAGAGCACGTTCGCCGAAATGATGACCCGCAAGGCGCGCGCCCTGGGCATGTCGCGCACCGTCTATGTCAATGCGTCCGGCCTGCCTAACGACCGGCAGCTCACCACCGCGCGCGACCTGACGATCCTCGCCCGAGCGACCGAAGAGCGCTTTCCCCGCTACTTCAAATATTTTTCGACCCACGAATTCGAATACGACGGCCAGATCATCGGCAACCACGATCACCTGCTCGGCCGCGTCGACGGCGTCGACGGCATCAAGACCGGCTACACCCGCGCTTCCGGCTTCAACCTCTTGACCTCGCTGCATCGCGACGGACGCTCGCTCGTCGCGGTCGTCATGGGCGGCCGCACGGTGGCTTCGCGCGACGCCACGATGGAGTCGCTGATCGCCGACCATATCGCCGAGGCCTCGACCAAGCGCACCGCCGGCTCGATGATCGCGCAGGCCGAAGCCGCCGCTCCGTTGCAACTCGCCGCCGCGACGCCGCCGGCCCGTCCCGCGATCGAGCCGGCGGTGGTCTCGGCCAATGTTCCCGCGCCGCCCACCCGTCCTGCGGTCGCGCAGCTCGCCGAAGGCGACAACAGCGCCGACGACGACGAAGAGGACGGCGCTCCGCGCGTCGCGGCGACGCTCCCCCCGCCAAGATCGCTCTGCGCGCGCCGCCGGCGGCGCCTCGCCCGCCCCAGCCCGCGGCAACTCCCGAACGGCTCGCCGAGGCCACGCCCGCGCAGCTCGGATGGGTCAAAGGCCCCGAGCCGGTCGACTCCGCCAAGGCGCAAGCGGCCCTCGCGGCCGCCATGATCGCCGCCAATCCGGACGAGGCCAAACAGACCTCCGCCACGCCGGCCGCCGCCGCGCCGCTCGCAGGGCCCAAGGAAGAGACCGAAGTTGCGCGCGACGACGAAGCGCGCGCCGGCGATCACTCCGGCTGGATCGTCCAGATCGGCATCTCCGACGACGAGAGCAAGGCCAACGATCTGCTGATCCGCGCGCGCGAAAAGAACCGCGCGACGCTCGCTTCCGCCAGGCCGTTCACCGAGAAGGTCAAGAAGGGCGAGGACGTGTTCTACCGCGCCCGCTTCGCCGGCCTCGATTCCGCGAGCGCCGAGACGGCTTGCCGGTCACTGAAAAAGAGCGGGTTCCCCTGCTTCATGGCGCACGACTGATAGACTGGATTCAGCCATGTCGGCTCAGCAAAACGTCCTTGGCCTGATTGACTCGCGCGGCCAGAGCCGTCGAGCCGCCATGGTCTGGATGAAGCTTCTTCATCAGCGAACGATGCGCGCGGATGATTTCCTCGCCGCCCGCGCCTTGCGGCAGGCCCAGGATTTCATACGCTTCTTCGCGCGTCATCGCGTCACCGCGCCCGCCAGTCCGCCCCCGCTCCTCGCCCTGACCCTCGTCTGCGTCACGCCAACGGGCAAACCGGCGGTCGAGATAAGTCTCCAATAGTCTGGCGCCCTCGGGATCGTCGCGCCGCAGGCTGGCGTAGAGGTTGAGGCAGTCCGGTCGCGCGAGCGTGTCCAGAATGCGGCCCTGGAAGGGGCCTGCCAGAACCGATCCGCTCAGCGCGCCCGAATCGTGATCGAGTCGCATTTCGATCATCGCTGAGCGCGCCGTCGAAATCCGTCCCGCCCGTGCGCCCAGGCCGGCGGCGCGAAACGCCGCGGCGAAAGGGTTCGTCTTGTTGCGCGCCGCCAGGCCGACAGCGAGGCTCGCCAGGATCGAGGCGAGGCCGAGGCTGCCGCGCAGCATGAACAGCACGGCGCCCAGGACGCTGAGCGCGACGCCGCCCTTGCGCGCGATCTTGGCCGCGGTCGCCGGGCTCAGCCGCCCGAACTGCTTGATCGCGGCGAGCACGAGATAAAGCGCGACAAGCCCGGCGATGAAAGTCGGCATGGCGAAGATTCTCTATAACGATAAACGCGTTAGCGCGTCTCTCTGGAAACCCCGTAGCAATACCCTGCTTTCACGCGCCGCGCATCTGTTCCAGCAGCGCGCGCGCATGCCGGTCGCCGATCGCCTGGGTCTCGAGCGCGGCGCGTCCCCCCGCCGCGTAAGTCGCGGCGGCGCGCAGCAGCGCTTCGAGCCGCGCGGCCGCGCCCGCGTCGAAGGCGCTGTAGGCGCCGCCGGTGAGGCACGCGATCTCCTGGAACACGCGGCGCGCCGCCGGATCGTCACCCTCCTGGAACATGAACGCCTTGACCCCTGCGAGCGCCAGCTCCCCGGCGATCTGCATCAAGGGATCGAGACTCTCCTCCATCGCGTCGCCGACGAAGACCAGCGCGCCGACCTTGGCGCGGCCCGCCTCGTCACGCGCGTGGACCAGCACCTTGCCCAATTGCGTCGTGCCGCTGCGCACCGAGATGCGGCCCATCAGCTCGCCGAGCCCCTGCCCGCCGGAAACGAACCGCGAGGCGCGGCATTCGCCCATGCCGCGGAAATAGACGAGTTGCACGTCGAGCCCGCCCAGATCCGCCGCGGCCTGGAACATCCGCGCCTGAAGGCTTTGCGCGAGATCCCAGGTCGGTTGCCGGCTCATCGTCGCGTCGAGCGCGAAGATCATCCGGCCGCGATTGGCGAGGTAAGGCGCCGGCGCGCGCCGCGCAGCTTCGATGAAGGCGGCGATTTCGGCGCTCGATTCTCGCGGCGCCGGCAGTTTGCCGCTCTGCGTGCCCATGGCCCGTCTCCCCGCGCTCAATGTCCGCGCTCTCCAAGCGCTAAGATCGGCGCCGAGCCGCGCCGCCGCAAGGGCGGCCGGCGCATTTCACAGCAGGCCGAGCTCGCCGAGCGCGCGCCGCAGCTCCTCGGGCATCGCACCGGCGCCCTCGGCCGCGGCGTCGAGATCCGGCGGCGCGTCCTTCGGCGCGAAATAACGCCAGCCCTGAAACGGCCGCATCGGCCGCGGCCTAACCGGCGTCACCTCGGGATCGAGCCACAGCCGACACCGGCGCACGCCGTCGGCGTCGACGAAGGGCTCGACTTCGAGGAGCCGTTGACGCGCGGCGAGCTGCCCCTTGATCACCCAATAAAGCGAGCCGCCGTCGATCAGCTCGGCGGCGCGCTTGGGCGCCATGCGCGTCACGTGGGCGTGCCGCGGCGTCTCGCCGCGCCGGGCCCGTTCGGCGACGCGCCGCGCGATCCAGTCTTCGAGATCGGCGATCGACTCGGCGCCGACGCAGAGTTTGACGAGATGCAGGGTCATGGCGCCGTTATCGCAAATTCGCGGCCGAAGGCGAAGGGGCGACAAGAGCGGCCAACAGGGCCGAACGCCGTCATCGATCCGATTCGCCGAATTGACCCATATCAGCAAACGCTGCATCGCGATGCGCGACACAAAGACGATGTCGGGCGCTGCTTAGGCGCCCGCGCTGTGGCGGCCGCGATCGAGGCGTCGACGGCAATTTTCCGGCGCGCCCGCGCTGGCGCATATTCCCAGACGCGCGGCGCAGACGATCGGCGAAGGGAGGCTCCAAGACGAACCGGCAGGAGGCATGGACATGTTGCGCACGTTGAACAAGGATCAGGCGCATTTCATTGCGCTGCTCGCCAAGACGGCCCGCACGGAACGCGACAACCTTCTCGGCAATGTCGCCGAAAAGGATTTGGGCGAGATCAAGCCCGTCCGCGGCGAGCACAACCCGACGGCGTCGCTCGGCTTCGACCCTTTGCCGGCGAGCTCCGAGTCCCTCAAGGCTCTACGCAAGGCGATCGCCTCGCTCGCGCCGGCCGCGCGAGCGGAACTCTTCGCTTTGATGCGCGTCGGCCAAGGCGATCTCGCCGCGCAAAAATGGCATCGGGGAATTTCCGAGGCCGAGCGTGTTGGCGAAGCGGCGACGAGCGCCGCTCTGCTGGACGACGCCGACCTGCACGACCATCTCGTCAAAGGCCTGTACGAAACCGAAGCGGGATGATTTCAGCACAGGCGGCCTCCGCCACGGCCGGGACAAGCCCGGCCGCGACGGCCGCCGCTTCTTGAGCTTCACCCCCGCGATCGCGCATTTGACCCGAGGGGAAACCGCTTGGCGCCGGCAAGCGCGGCGACGATCAGGCCGCCTTCACGGGGATCTTCGTTTCGCTCTTTTGCGCTTCGGCGGTCTTGGGTAGCTTGATCGTCAGCACGCCCTTGGCGAAGGTCGCTTCGATCTTGTCGGCGTCGACGCCTTCGGGAACAGCGAACGAGCGGACGAAGGAACCGAAACGACGCTCGGAAAGATAATAATCCTTCTCGCGTTCTTCCTTTTCCTCCTTCTTCTCGCCCTTGATGACGAGAGTCCCGTTCGACAGCTTGACCTCGATGTCCTTTTCGCTGAGCCCCGGCAGTTCGGCCGAGATCTCGAATTCCTTGTCCTTCTCGGTGACGTCGACCGCCGGATTCAACGCCCAATTGGCCTCGCGCGGCCAAGGCAGATCGAATTGGAACGACCGGCGGCCGAGCGCGAACGGCCACGACCCGCTGCCGACCGTGTCAAAGACGCGGTCGATCTCGCGACGAAGCGTTTCGAAGGGCGCCCACGGCGCCATCGCTCCCATCGCCGGCGCGGTTTTCTTTTCGGCTTTCACGGGGACTTTCGTTGGGGCTTCCGCCATCGCGACTTCTCCTGTTGTTCGACGGGCTGAAACGACGAATGCGCGTTACGCCTCCCTCTTCGCACGAGGCGTCGCGCTCGCTGCGGACACGCCTTCTAGTCGGATCGATCTCATCGTTGTGAGGCGACGCGCAACCTCGCCTTTAAAGTATGACGAATGCGCGTTCCGGTATCCGCGGAGACATCAAACACCGGTTGGAAGGTCCGGGCGCTGATTTACATCAAACTAGCACCGCAATAAGACGGACATGGGACAGCTGGCCTTTTGCTTTCTCGGTTGAGGCAGGTCAACGCCAAGCCGGGACACGCTGATACTTTCCTGGTCATCAAGGGAGGCAGCGCCATGCCGATCATTGGCATCGACCTCGGCACGTCGAACTCGGCCGCCGCCGTCCTGAGAGGCGGACGTCCGACCATCATCCCGAGCGCCGAAGGCGTCACCCTCGGCGGCAAGGCGTTTCCGAGCTATGTCGCGTTGACCGCGGAGGGACAGACGCTGATCGGCGAGCCCGCTCGCCGACAGGCGACGGTCAATCCCGACGGCACCGCCACGGCGTTCAAGCGATTGATGGGCCGTCGCGAAAAAGTGCGGCTGCGCGATCGCGAATTTTCGCCCGAGGAGCTGTCGGGCTTCCTGTTGCAGAAGATCAAGCGCGACGCCGAGGCCTTTCTCGGCGAACCGGTCGATAAGGCGGTGCTGACGGTGCCGGCCTACTTCAACGACAACCAGCGCAACGCCACCAAGGACGCCGCCCGCATCGCCGGGCTCGAGGCGGTGCGGCTCGTCAACGAGCCGACGGCGGCCGCGCTCGCCTACGGGCTAGACCGGCTCGCGCAGGAATTGCGGATCGCCGTCGTCGACTTCGGCGGCGGGACGCTCGACGTCACGATCATGGAGTTCGGCAAGGGCGTATTCGAGGTCAAGGCGACGAGCGGCAACACCCAGCTCGGCGGCACGGATATGGACAAACTCGTTTTCGAGCACTTCGCCGACCAATTCCGCGCCCAGACGGGCGTCGACGTGCGCCCCGACCGCATGGCCGCGGCGCGGCTTCGGGAAGCGGGCGAAGTCGCCAAGATCGAATTGTCCACCAGCGCGACGACGCGCATCACTTTGCCCTTCCTCTCGGCTGGGCCGTCGGGCGCCGTCCATCTCGACTATGAGCTCACGCGCGCCGAACTGGAGCGCATCGTGCGGCCGGTGGTCGAGCGCTGCCGCGAACCCGTGCTTCAGGCCTTCCACGACGCCAACATCGAGACCACCCGGATCGATCGGCTGGTGTTCGTCGGCGGGCCGACGCGGATGCCGATCGTGCGCGCGTTCTTCGAGGATTTGCTCGGGCGCAAGGGCGAGACCGGCGTCGATCCGATGGAATGCGTCGCGCAAGGCGCCGCCATTCAGGCCGGCGTGCTCGCGGGCGAAGTCGGTTCGATCGTGCTCGTCGACGTCATCCCGCTCACGCTCGGCATCGAAACGCTGGGCGGCGTTGCGACGCCGCTCATCGCCCGCAACACGCCTGTTCCGGTCAAGCGTTCCGAGATTTTCACCACCGCCGCCGACATGCAGACGAGCGTCACCGTGCACGTCTTCCAAGGCGAGCGGCCGATGGCGGCCGACAACGCGAGCCTCGGCCAATTCAACCTCGACGGGCTGCCGCCGGCGCCACGCGGCGCGCCGAAGATCGAGGTGCAATTCGACATCGACGCCGACGGAATCCTCAACGTCGCCGCCAAGGACATGGCGAGCCAGAGATCGCAGTCGATCCGGATCACCGGCTCGACCCGGCTGCCCGACGCCGACAAGCAGCGCATGATCGACCAGGCGCAGCAATACGCCGAACAGGACAAGAAGCGGCGCGAAGACGCGGAGAAGCTCAACACCGCCGATTCCCTCTGTTATCAGGCCGAGCGCACGCTCGCCGATTTCGGCGCCAAGCTTGCCGACGACCTGCGCCGGCGCGTCGAGACCGCGCTGCGCGAGACCCGCGAGGCGCTCGGCAAGCGCGACGCCGCCTCGGCGTCGCAAAAAGCGGATGCGTTGAAGATCGTGCTGCAGGAAGCCGGGCAGAGCCTCTACGCCCAGGCGCCGCAGCCCGGTCCGCAGCCGCGCCCCGACGTCGGCGCGCCGACCGGCGAGGCGCGCCCGTCAGGGCCCGCTCCAGGCGGGCGGGTCGTCGACGCCGAATACCGCGAGACGGGCGGCGGCGGCGCGCGCTGAGGAGCGATAGCGAGCCGTGGCCGACCCGCGCGACTATTACGAAACGCTCGGCGTTCCCAGAGACGCCGACGAGAAGGCGATCAAGGACGCTTTTCGGCAGCTGGCGTTGAAGTACCACCCCGACCGGAACAAAGACCCCGGCGCGACGGAGCGATTCAAGGAGATCGCCGAAGCCTACGCGATCTTGAGCGATCCCAACAAGCGCGCGGAGTATGACGCGCGCGGCTACGCCGGCGTCGCCGGCTTCTCGCCCGAGGATCTGTTCGGCGGCGTCGATTTCGAGGACGTCTTCGGCGGCCTCGGCTTCGATTTCGGCGGCATGGGATCGTTCGATCGCTTCTTTCGCCGCCGCGCCGCCCCTCGGCGCGGCGAGAACGTCGAGATCGTCATCAACGTGCCGCTCGAACGCGTCCTCAACGGCGGCGAGGAAGCGGTGCACGTCGCCAGGGCCGCCAAATGCCAAGCCTGCCAGGGGACGGGCGCCAAGGCCGGCACGAAGCCGCGCCCCTGCCCGAAGTGCGACGGCAGTGGCCGGCTCGTTCGCAGCCAGCGCAAGAGCGGCGTCACCTTGGAGCAGATCACGACGTGTCCCGACTGCGAAGGGCGCGGCGTCTTCATCGATGCGCCGTGCCCGGAGTGCGGCGGCAAGGGACAAATCTTGCGCGACGAGGTCCTCACCGTCCGCGTTCCCGTCGGGGTCGAAGACGGGACGGCGCTGCGCGTGCCGGGCCGCGGTCAGCCGGCGGACCAGCCGGGGCTTCCCGCCGGCGACCTCTTTGTCATCGTTCGCACGGCCGACGATCCGCGCTTCGAGCGGCGCGGCCCAGATCTCTACCGGGTCGAAACGATCGAGGTCGCCGACGCGGCGCTCGGCGCCACCCTCGACGCGCCGACGCTCGAGGGCCAAATCGCGGTCAAGATTCCCGCCGGGACCCAACCGGATTCGACCTTGCGAATTCGCGGCAAAGGCCTGCCGCGGTTCGGCGGCGGCGGGCGCGGCGATCTCTATGTCCAACTGCAGGTGCATGTGCCGGAACGGCTCTCGGCCGAGCAGCGGGGGCTATACGAGCAATTGCGGGCGGCTGGGGACCGCAAAGCGCCAAGCAAGTCCTAAAGGTCGCCGCCGTCGGATCGTGGGCCGCGCGCAGCGCCGGAACGGTCGGACCGGCGGGCGCGCCAACGTGCGAGCCGTCCGGGCCGGCGCCCGCCCTACTCCTCCGGCTCGGTGTCGAAACGCAGGGGATAGCCCTTCGCGGCGCCCGCTTCGGTCGCGCGCGCGGCCTTCGTTTCGGCGACGTCGCGCGCAAACACTGCGACGACGCAGACGCCGAGCCGATGCGCAGTGAGCATGACGCGCTGCGCCTGCGCCTCGCCGAGGCGGAATTCCGCCTTCAGCACTGTCACGACGAATTCGCGCGGCGTATAGTCGTCGTTGAACAGGATGACCTTGTGCAGGCGCGGCCGTTCCGTCTTGACGACGGTCTTGGCGCGCGGCGTGGCGACGATTTCGCTCATCGCTCGGGCTCCCCGGCTTGGGCCCCCCAACGACGACATTTTCGCACAGGCGCGCGCTCGCGTCCACGCAGGGCGCGAACCGGCGCTACCCCTCCTCGGCCTCGATCGTCATCAGCCTTTGCCCCTGCTCCACCGTGTCGCCGATGCGCGCCGTCAGGTTCGCGACGCGTCCGGCGAGCGGGGCGACGAGCGCATGCTCCATCTTCATCGCCTCGACCACGGCGAGGCGCGCGCCTTCTTCGACTTGCTCGCCATCCTCGACATGGAGCGCGATCACGCGCCCGTGCATCGGCGCGGCGATCTCGCCCGAGCTTATCCCTACCCCAACGAGCCCGCCGGCGAGCGGATCGAGACGGACGACGCGGACT
Organism: uncultured Alphaproteobacteria bacterium; assembly: GCA_963759955.1. Taxonomy (GTDB): domain Bacteria; phylum Pseudomonadota; class Alphaproteobacteria; order Rhizobiales; family Beijerinckiaceae; genus Roseiarcus. Next base: position 45,278 of record CAVXCA010000024.1, on the reverse strand, counting down.
TGCCGTCCCCCGCTGAGCGCGAACGCCGCCTCGTCGCTCGCCAGCACGTTCGGCGGCGCCGTTTCACCGGCGGCGTCGAGCGCGCGGTCGTCGGCGAAGGCCAGCGTCCGTCGCCCGTCCCGATCGATCGCGACCAGATGCTCGACATGGCCATCGACGCGGACCTCGAATCCGGTGCGGCGGGTCCCCGTCAATTCGAAGCCGTCCGCCTCGTTCCAGGGATCATGCGCGAGGCCGCCGTCGCCGCGTGGCGGCGCTGTCGCCGCGAGCAGCGCCTCAGCGCCGGCGAGAACAGCGCGTCGGTCGGCTTCGCGCGGCTCGGCGCCGAGCCGCGCCGCATGGGCGTCGATGAAGCCGGTGTCGAAGGCGCCCGCCTCCACTTCGCGCGCGCCGAGCAGCGCGCCGAGGAAAGCGAGGTTGGTCTTGGGGCCGATCACCACGGCGCGCGCCACCGCCTCGCGCAGCTTCGCCAACGCTTCGGCCCGCGTCGGCGCGTGAGCGATCAGCTTGGCGATCATCGAATCATAGAACGGCGTCACCGCGTCGCCCGCTTCGACGCCGGCGTCGACGCGCAAGCCCGCGCTCGCGTCGAGCCGCAGCGCCAGGATTTTTCCCGGACTCGGCAAGAAGCCGTTTTCCGGATCCTCGGCGTTGAGGCGCGCCTCGATCGCCCAGCCGGAGCGGCCGATCTCGTGCTGCTTGAGCGGCAGCGGCTCGCCCGCCGCGACGCGGAACTGCCATTCCACCAGGTCGAGCCCGGTCGTCGCCTCGGTGACGGGATGCTCGACCTGCAACCGCGTGTTCATCTCGAGAAAATAGAAACTGTCGGGGCCGAGGCCGCGCGAGGCGTCGACGATGAACTCCACCGTGCCGGCGCCGACGTAGCCGACTGCGCGCGCCGCCGTGACCGCCGCCTCGCACATCGCGTTCAGCGTCGTCTCGGGCAGGCCCGGCGCCGGGCTCTCCTCGATCACCTTCTGATGGCGGCGCTGCAACGAACAGTCGCGCTCGAAGAGGTGGACCACGCCGCCGTGCGCATCGCCGAACACCTGCACTTCAATATGGCGCGGCGCGGAAACGTATTTCTCGATCAGCACGCGCGGATCGCCGAACGCTGCCTCGGCCTCGCGCGTCGCCGCCTCGAGCGCCCCCTCGAAGTCGACATGGGCGTCGACGCGGCGCATGCCGCGCCCGCCGCCGCCCGCGATCGCCTTGACGAGCACGGGATAGCCGATCTCGTAAGCCTTCTCCTTGAGAAACTTCGGGCTCTGTATTTCGCCGTGATAGCCCGGAACGATCGGCGCGCCGGCTTTGGCCATCAGAGCCTTGGCCGAGCTCTTGAGGCCCATCGCGCGCATCGCCGCGGGCGGCGGGCCGACGAAGACGACGCCTGCGCGCGCGCAGCTTTCCGCAAAATCGGCGTTCTCGCTCAAGAAGCCGTAGCCGGGATGAATGGATTGCGCGCCGACGCGCAGCGCCAGCGCGACGATTGCGTCGGCGTCGAGGTAGCCTTCCGCGCCGACGCCGATCTCGTAAGTTTCGTCGGCGAGACGGGTGAACAAGGCGCCGCGATCGGCGGGCGTCGCCAGGGCCAGGGTTCTCAGCCCCAAGCGGCGCGCCGTCGCGATGATGCGGCAGGCGATCTCGCCGCGATTGGCGATGAGGACGTTGGCGAACATCTGGACACTCCCCTCCAGCCGCTTCGATATCGGGAAGCGGCGGCAAAGACCAGCGCCCGCGTTTGGGAAAAGCGCAAAGCGTCTTTCGAATGCAGCGCGCTCCTCACGGAGCGCCGCGGCGAATCCCGACCTAGGGCTCGATCGGGTTTTGCGCTAATTGGGCTGCGACTCCTCGGGTTGCAACTGCATGGGTTGCAACTCGTTCGGCTGCGACTCGCCCTCGCCCTCGGCTGCGCCCGCCAGTTTGTCGGCGAACAGCGCGACGGTCTTCACATAGACGCGCGCGCTGTTCCACGCGAGCAGGGCGGAAAAATTCGGCTGGCCCTCGTCCCATCCTGCGCCGCGCCGCCAACCGTTGCCGTGCAGAAGGTTGGCGGTCGAGGCGAGCGCGTCGGCGGGGTCGTTGATCAGATCGCCCGGGCGGGAGCCGTCGAACGCGACGGCGTATTTCAAATAGGACGAGGGCATGAACTGGGTCTGGCCGATTTCGCCCGCCCAGGCGCCGCGCATTTGGGCGGGCTCGAGATCGCCGCGCTGCACGACCTTCAGAGCGTCCAGCAATTCTTCGCGGAAATGCTCCGAGCGGCGGCAATCGTAGGCCAACGTCGCCAGCGCTCTCAGGGTCGGGTAATTGCCGAGACCGGCGCCGAAATCGGTCTCCAGCCCCCAGATCGCGACCAGCACCGGCCCCGGCACGCCATAGCGCCGCTCGATAGTGTCGAACATGTCGGCGTAGCGCAGCAGCAGGGTCCTGCCCTTCTTGAGACGGTAGGCATTGATCATGCGCCCGGAGAATTGCTCAAAACTCTGGTGGAAGGCCCTTTGGCCACGATCGTGCGAGATCACCGAGTTCGTCGTAGGAGACGTTCGCCAGCGCCGACTCGATCACCGACGAGGAGATGCCCTCGCTCGCCGCTTCCTGCTTGAAGTCGGCGAGCCAGTCGTCGAAGCCATCGCCATTGTTGCCGCACTCCGCGGCGCGCCCCGGCGCCGCGCACGAAATCGCCGCGACGCAAAGAAGCGCGACCATCAATGCCGTTCGCGAACCGCGACCCAAACCCATGGACGCTGCGCTCCTCGGAGCCTCGTCGCACAGACCACAAGGCGTCGGCTTCGCCCGGGGCAATGCGACGAGACGATATCCGCGGCAAAGTGGCGTTGATATGACTGAGACCGCAATTTGCGGCGGATTCTGGCGCCGGCAAATTCTCGGCGCGGAAATCGCCGCGCTCGATCCTGCGACAAAGGGCTGGCCGCCGTCGGCGAGCAGGGACGTTCGCTCACATCCTGAACACGCCGAAGCGCGTCGGCTCGGCGGGCGCGTTGAGGCAGGCGGAAAAGGCGAGGCTCAACACGCGGCGCGTTTGCGCGGGCGCGATCACGCCGTCGTCCCAAAGCCGCGCCGTGGCGAAGTAAGGCGATCCTTCGGCGTCGTAGCGCGCGCGGATGGGCGCCTTGAACGCCGCCTCCTCCTCGGCCGACCACGCCTTGCCCTGCGCTTCGAGCGTGTCGCGCCTCAGCGTCGCCAGCACGCTCGCGGCCTGCTCGCCGCCCATCACGCTGATGCGCGCGTTCGGCCACGTAAAGAGAAAGCGCGGGCCGTAGGCGCGCCCGCACATGCCGTAATTGCCCGCGCCGAACGAGCCGCCGACGATCAGCGTGATCTTCGGCACGCGCGCGCAGGCGACCGCGGTCACCAGCTTGGCGCCGTCCTTGGCGATGCCCCCCGCCTCGTAGCGCTGGCCGACCATGAAGCCGGAAATGTTCTGCAGGAACAGCAGCGGGATGCCGCGCTGCGCGCACAGTTCGACGAAGTGGGCGCCCTTCAGCGCGCTGTCGGAGAACAGCACGCCGTTGTTGGCGAGAATGCCGATCAGCATGCCGGAAAGGCGCGCGAAGCCGGTGATCAGCGTCGTGCCGTAACGCGCCTTGAAGGCGTCGAACTGCGACCCGTCGACGAGGCGCGCGATGATTTCGTGCGCGTCGACCTGCTGGCGCAAGTCGACGGGAACGATCGCTTCGAGATCCTCGACCGGATAGAGCGGCTCGACCGGCGCGATCACGTCGTGGGCGGTCTTGGCCGGGCGGTTGAGATTGGCCAGAGCCCGGCGCGCGAGCGCGAGCGCGTGGGCGTCGTCGCGCGCCATCGCGTCGGCGACGCCGGAAACGCGGGTGTGCAGATCGGCGCCGCCGAGGTCCTCGGCCGAGACGGTCTCCCCGGTCGCCGCCTTCACCAGCGGGGGGCCGGCGAGAAAGATCGTGCCCTGTTTCTCGACGATGATCGTTTCGTCCGACATCGCGGGAACATAGGCGCCGCCCGCCGTGCACGAGCCCATCACCACCGCGATCTGCGCCAGTCCGGCGGCCGACATGCGCGCCTGGTTGTAGAAGATGCGGCCGAAATGTTCGCGGTCGGGGAAGACCTCGGATTGATGCGGCAGGTTGGCGCCGCCGGAATCGACGAGATAGACGCAAGGCAACGCGTTTTCCCACGCGATCTCCTGCGCGCGCAGATGTTTCTTCACCGTCATCGGGTAATAGGCGCCGCCCTTGATGGTGGGATCGTTGGCGACGATCATCGCTTCGCGGCCTTGGAGGCGCCCGATCCCGGCGACCATGCCGGCGCCGTGAACGTCGCCTTCGTACATGCCGTAGGCGGCGAGCGCGCCGATTTCGAGGAAGGGTGAGCCCGGATCGATCAGCCGGGCGACGCGCTCGCGCGTGAGCAGCTTGCCGCGCGCGACATGGCGCTCGCGCGCCTTGGGCGCTCCCCCTTCGGCCGCGACGCGCCGGCGCTCGTCCAATTCATCGAGCAGCGCCCGCCACGCGGCCCGGTTGGCTTCGTCGGTCGCCGTTTCCGGCCGCGGGGCGCTGGCGATCACCGCCATGGGCGTCGTCTCCGATCTCAATTCGATTCGTTGTTCGCTACAAAACTCGCCTGCTCCGGCAACGCAAGCGAAAAGCCGAGTGCGGCTCATGATGGCGAAGTCGGGCGAGAAGGGACCGGCCGCGTGTCATGGATCTTGCCGTAGTCGATATGGCGCATGCCGTCCTCGTCGAGGCTGTGGATGTCGACGAATTCGTGGCCCGGCCGCACGTCCTGCGCGGTGAAGGTGTGGCGCGCGTGGATGGTCTGCGCCGACGTTTCGTCGAAGCCTCGGATGCTGACGACGAAATTGGTCTCGCCGGCGAGCAACTCGCTTTCGCTCACGCCGGCGAGCGGACTATCGGCGTCGATCGGATGGAACAGCGTCCAGCTCAGCGCGAAAACCGGATTTTCGGCTTTGAGCAGCCGCAACGGCTGAAAGCCGACGAACCGCCGCCCCTCTGCGTTCGTCGTCGCGCGCAGCATCCACAGCTTGGCGGTGGCCTCGCTGATGAAAGCGCTGCGGGCGTTGGCGAGGCGGAAGATCAGAGTCGGCGTGCCGTCATGGTCGGCGATGACGGGATTTTTCGCAAAAATGAGCCGCGCGCGCGGCCGAGAGAAACGCGCGAACACCAGCCCGGTCATCGCCGCGAACATGACCAAGCCGATGAAGTTTTCGCATGTGGCGACGATATGGCCGTAGAGCGTCTGCGGATGCATGTCGCCGTAGCCGACGGTCGAGGTCGTCTCGACGCTGAAGAAGAACAGGTCGGAAAGGCTGCCCGGCCGCGCGTTGGCAACCGGCTCGGCGCCGAGCGCGTAGACGAAGGCGAACACGAGATTGATCGCGACGAAGATCGCAGCGAGCGCGGCGAAAAACGTCGGCCAGCTCGCCGTCATCGCGTTGTGGTAGAAATCGGTCCACAGGCCGTGCTCGAGGCCCTCGGCGATGATCCTGCGCCCGCCGAGCGAGCGCACGCGCGAACGCGGCGCCTTGCGGCGCGCTACGCCGAAAAGCGCCCGCATTCGCGCCGTCAGACCGCTTCGTATTTTTCGATGCGCCACGGCTCGGCCTCGGCGTCCGCGATCCACGCTTTCCACGCCGGCAGCGCCATCACCGCGTCCATGTATTCGCGGGTCGCGCGCGAAACGGGAACGTCATAGATGTGGAAGCGGTTGACGACGGGCGCGAACATCGCGTCGGCGGCGCAGAACCTGCCGAACAGGAACGGCCCCGCCTTGCCGAAGGTCTGGCGGGCGTGCTCCCAGGCGGCCTCGATGCGCGCGACGTCGGTTATGACGGCTTCGGTCAGCGCGATCTTGCGTACCGGCCGGCGGAACTGGGTCGGACAGTGCTGGCGCAAAGCCTGGAAGCCGGCGTGCATCTCGTTGGCGAGCGCGCGCGCATGGGCCCGCGCCGCCTTGGCGCGCGGCCAGATCGCCTTCTGCGGATAGATCTCGGCGACATATTCGGCAATCGCCAGCGATTCCCAGACCGTGATCGCGCCGTCGTGCAACGCCGGAACTTTGCCGGTGGGCGAATGTTCGAGGATCAGCGCCCGCGTTTCCGGCCGGTCGAGCGGGATCACCACCTCCTCGAACGGAATCTTGAAATGCGCGAGCAGAATCCATGGCCGCAGCGACCAGGACGAATAGGCCTTGTTGGCGATGACGAGCTTTAGCGGCACGGGCGCGCTCCCCTTGGCGGACGCTTCGTCGATCAATCGACGCGCGTCGGGGCGGAGTCAAGGGAGGGCGGGTTCAGCTAATGCGGCGTCATCGCTTCGGCCGCGCGAGCTTGGCATGGGCGTCGACGAAATATTGCAGATTGGCGATCCGCTCTTTCACGTCCGCGAGCCAGAGATCGAGCTTTTTCCAGCCCTTTGGCGTCAGGCGATAGACGCGGATGGCCGGACCGCTGCCCGAGGTGTCCCATTCCGCGCCGAGTTCACCGTCTTTCTCCAATTGCTTCAGCGTGCGGTAGATCGCCGCCGAATCCGCCTTCAGCGACGGCAGACGTTGGTTCAACGCCGATTGCACGGCGCCGCCGTGCATCGGGGTTTCCGCCAGCGCGAGTAGCACGAAGGCGGGCAGATGGCGGGATTGTTGGCGCGCCCGATTCTCGCTTGACATCATAATGCGTCTCGCAGTATACAACCTCAGACAGTGACGCAAACAGTATAGTGCAACGGCACGAAAGCGCCAGAGGAGGATCGGATGCGAGAGGTCGATTGGATCGAGGGCGGCAAGCTCGTGTGGTCCGCGCACGAAAAATTCCCGGACGTGCGCCTCGGCTGGCTGATGCGCCCCGGCACAGGCGGCGCGCCGCTGTCTTGCGCGCTCGTGCAAATTCCCGACGGCGCGAACGTGCCCGAGCATATCCACGCCGGCGAGGACGACATTCTCTACGTCCTGCGCGGCTCCGCCCGCATGGCGATCGAGGGCGCCGGCGAGAGGACGCTGACCGCCGGCGACTTTCTGCGCATCCCCGCCGGTTCGCGACATCGTCCGTACGGCTTCGCCGGCGACTTTCTCGCCTTCAACGTCTGGGCGGCCAACCCCGCCTGAGGCGTCCTTGCTTCACACCGAAAGGAGAAAATCATGATCAGAAAAGCCAGCGCCCAAATCCCCGGCGTCGCGATGAACAAGCCGGGATTTGCAGGGATGACCGCGCGCTTCGCGCTCACGCGGGACGACGGCATGCCCAACTACGCCATGCGGATCATGGAATTCGCGCCCGGCGGCCACACTTCGCTGCACGCTCACGCCGAAGAGCACGAGTTTTATTTCCTCGACGGCGAGCCGGCGATCGTCGACGGCGCCGGCGTGGAAACTCGGCTGGCGGCCGGCGACGTCATCTATGTCGCGCCCCACGAGGCCCACCAGCTTCGCAACGTCGGCGCCGGCTCGATGCGCGTCGTCTGCACGATCCCGATTCTCGCGGGCGGGGACGGCAAAGCGACGACCGGCCAAACCGAGGGAAAATACTGAGCCGCGTGCGAGAATCGACGCCTCGCCCAACTCCGGCGCGGCGGAAGCGGCCGTTCAAACCGCCGCCGCCGCGAGGTCATGCTGCTGTGCCTGATCACCGCCGCCGTCACTGTACTTGTCGTGTGGCCGCTCGACATCCTCTGGCTGTCCCTGCTGGGGCGGCTTTGACCAAGGAGATTGCGCGATGACATCCATCATTCTGACCCCCATCGGCTCTATCCGCACGCCGTACCGAACCCTCGAGGAATGTCCGCGGAACGTCGGAGCCCTCGGGGTCGATCCCGCCACCGAGCGCTGCCGGATCGAACTGGCGCCGGCGTACGCCAAGGGCTTGCTCGACATCGAACGGGCGTCCCACGTCTGGGTGCTGTATTGGCTCGACCGGGCCGACCGATCGTTGCTCACGGTGACCACGCCCTATGACGGCAAAGTCCGCGGCGTCTTCGCCACCCGCTCGCCGGCCCGCCCCAATCCTATCGCTATGCTCGCGGTGCGGCTCTACGGCGTCGAACCGGGGGCGGCGCCGTCGCTGATCGTCAGCGGCATGGACTGTCTGGACGGAACGCCGTTGCTCGACCTCAAACTCTACTCCCCGGCGGCCGACCGCCTCGCCGACGCCAGTGTGGCGTGGATGAAAGTTTGACCCCTCGAGAAGGAAGAAATCCCCCCGACAACTCGAGCCCATAGAGGAGTTTCGATAATGACCGGCCAAGACGCCGCCGTAGACGCGGCCTCGATTGAAGCGATCTCAGTGGTGTTCGCCGCCGTCCTGGTGTGGCTCTCGGCGTTGGTCCAGATCTTGAGCAACGCCGCGCTGCGCGGGCCGAGCTATGTATTGGGCGACCGATCCGTGCCCCCTCGATGGAAGGCTTCTTCGGTCGCGCCACGCGAACGCTGGCCAACAATGTCGAGTCGGCGTTGATGTATGCGCCGCCGGTGCTCATCCTCCTGCTGCTGCACCGCGCCTCCTGGGCCTCGCACCTGTCGGCCGAGACCTATGTCGGCGCGCGCGCCGTCTTTGCGTTTTCCTACTGGCTCAAAATCCCCGTCGTGCGCTCGATCGCCTGGTTCGTCGGCATGATCTGTTGCGCCGCAGTCGCCGTGCTGGCCATGGTTGCGGTCGCGGTCGCCGGTGTGTAGCCGCGTTGCGGCGGTTGGAGGAAATCGTCTCCATGCCGTCACCACGCGGCGCGCCGCGGTCCAGTGCAAGCCGCCGGTCCGGGCGGATCGCTGACCCGGATCAAGGCCCCGCGATCGGCATAACTATATGTTTTGACTGCTTTGTTCCCGTCAAGCGCAAGGATCACGCGTATGGGACCAACGCCAACTAAACTCCTCACCGCGATGCGAACCGTGGGCTATGCCCTGCTGATTGTCCTTGCCGGCGTCTGCGCCAGTCTGCTGGTCTGGTGGGCGTACTTCAGTCCCGTCACGGTGTCCGCAGCGCCTATCCAGTCCAACGTCCGCGAGCAGGTCTTCGGCCTCGGCGTCGTCGGGGCGCGCGTGCAGTCGAACGTTGGGTTCAAAGTCGCCGGCGTATTGGTCGCGCTGAAAGCCGATCAGGGCGATCGGGCGCAGGCCGGGCAGTTGCTCGCCCAGCTCGATGCGCGCGACGTCGAGGCCCAACTGGCGGTCGCCAAGGCGGGCGTGGCGCAAGCTCGGGCCAACGTCGAGAAGGCCGAGGCGGACGTTGTCAGCGCCGGCGCCACCTTGGGAAACGCAAGAGCGGTGAGCGCGCGCCGCAACCGCCTCGTCGAGAAAGGATTCGCGTCCGTCGAGGAAGCCCAAACCAACGAGGCCGCGATGCGCGTGGCGAGCGCCAACTTGGATTCGGCGCAAAGCGGCGTGGCGGTCGCGCAGGCCGCGCTCCAATCCGCCGAGGCGCAGGAGGCCTTCGAACAGGCGACGCTCGCCAACTATTCGCTTTACGCTCCGTACGACGCGTGGATCGTATCGCGCAATCTCGAACTCGGCAGCATGCCCAATCCCGGCCAATCGGTGTTCACGCTTGTCGCCGCGAACACGGTGTGGGCGGTCGATTACGTCGACGAGCGGCTTGCGGGCCGCCTAGCCATTGGCCAGCCCGCCGAGATCGTCCTCCGTTCAAAACCGGCGGTTTCGATCCCCGGTCATATCGAACGGATCGAGGTCCAGAGCGATTCGGTCAACGAGGAGCGGCTCGTCGATGTCGCCTTCGACAAGATCCCCGCTGACGTTCATCTGGCCGAGCAAGCGGAGGTTCTTATTACGACCGGCATGTTGCCGAGCGCAGTGGTGGTCCCTGCTAGCGCGGTATCCGATCTTAAGGACGGGCATGGCGTGGTTTGGATGGCTAGAAACGGCCGCCTCGAACGTAGCCAAGTGAATTTCGGTCCGGAACTCTTGGACGGACGTCTGCCGATTCTGGAGGGCGTGCCCAAGGACGCTGCCGTGGTCGCCGCGCCTGTTTCCGGAATGCGAGCCGGCCGACCTGCAAATATTGCGAAAGCCGTGGGGCAATGAACCTCGCACTGCGCGACATGCGACATAACGCGCTTCGCTTCGTGCTGAGCGGAATCGGGCTGGGTCTGCTGCTCAGCATAGCGATCGCGATGAGCGGCATATATGAGGGAGCGCTCGATGACGCGTTGCGTCTGCCGCGCGCCTCGAGCCCCGATCTCTGGGTCGTGCAGCCACGCACGATGGGGCCGTTCGCCGAACCATCGCGAATACCCCGCGACACTCGCGATCTGGTGCAGCGCATCCCCGGAGTCGCAGGGGCCGGTTCCGTGACGTTCCAGACCGTGCAGACCGTCGCAAACGGGAAGCCGGTGCGGCTCTTCATTCAGGGTTACGAGCCAGGACGACTCGGCGGTCCAGAGGCGATCGCAATGGGTCACGACATCACCGAGAGCCACTATCAGATCGTCGCCGACGCGTCCTCCGGCCTCAAGCTTGGCGATCAGGTTCCGATCGGACCCTTTCGCGAGCTCTACACCGTTGTCGGCTTGACTCGGGGAATGGTCGCATCCTCGGGCGACGCCGTCGCCTGGATCACGTTGCTCGACGCGCAATTGATCCAGTTCGCGGTCGCCCCGGCGCTCGAGCGCCGGGAAAAAGCCGCCGGTCGAAGCGCCCCGGCCACTGCGGATATCAATGCCGTGCTCGTTCGGCTTGACCCCGGCGCGTCTCGAGCGGCCGTCGCCACGGAGATCGATCGCTGGAAACACCTATCCGCAGTGACGGAGCAGCAAGAGGAAGTTTATCTAACCGCGTTCGTCATCGAGAAAATGCAGAGTCAGCTCGGCCTATTCATGGTGATTCTGATCATGGTCTCCGCAGTGATCATCTCGCTCATCATTTACACGCTGACTATGGACAAGCTGCGTTCGATCGCCACGCTCAAGCTGGTCGGGGCGCCGGACCGAACGATCATTGGGTTGATCGTCCAACAGGCGCTGATCCTCGGCATTAGCGGCTTTGCGATTGGGGTGGCTTTGATATCTGCAACCAAGGAATATTTCCCGCGGCGTGTACTGCTTGAGCCACGGGACGTCGCAATTCTTTTCATCATTGTGGTCGTGGTCTGCCTGCTGGCGTCGACGCTCGGCGTCCGGGCCGCAGTAAAGGTGGATCCGGGGAAAGCTCTGATGGGTTAGCGCGATGACCGACGCCGATATGACGCCGCCCCTTGTCGAACTGCGCGATGTCTCGAAACGATATGGCGAAGGGCCGGAGCGCGTCGATGCCCTCGTCAACGTCACGATGTCGGTGTTTCCCGGCGAAGTCGTTGGTCTGCTTGGCCCGAGCGGATCAGGCAAAAGCACGCTGCTCAACGTCGTCGGCTGCGTAACCGAATCGACGAGCGGATGGCTGCGGCTCGGCGGAGAGATTGTTTACGATCAACGTTGGCTCCGACGCGACCTGCGGCGTTTGCGGCTCGAGAAGATCGGTTTCATCTTCCAAACACACAATCTGTTGCCATTCCTGAACAGCGTAGAGAACGTCGCAGAGGTGATAGAGCTTCTCGGCGCCAAGCCGCGCGGCGCCCGCGCGGAGGCGGAGGCGTTGCTGAAATATCTCGAGGTCGGGGACCGTATGCACGCGATGCCCGCGCAACTCTCCGGCGGAGAAGCGCAACGGGTTGCGATAGCCCGCGCCTTGGCGAATTGACCTCGCATAATTCTGGCCGACGAGCCGACCGCCGCGCTCGACTCGCACCGCGCGGGCGTTGTGATGGATTTGCTGCGACGGGTCGCATCCGATCAGCAAGGCGCGATCCTGGTCGTCACACACGACGAGAAGATCTTCAATCGCTTCGATCGCATTTTTCATCTTCGCGATGGGCGCCTCGAAGCGATCGAGGAGTCCAAGGCGAACGCAAATCAAACCGTCGACCCCCGGAAGCCCGACGTGGCCTCAAGACAAGCGCCCTGAAGGGGGCCGGCTCGACGCTGACGTAGCGCGTCGGCGCAATCCGCAGAACGCCGCTTCACTGATGCGGATTTTCGCCGCGTGCGAGCATGAGGTGATGCAACTGATGGTGCTTGCCCTGCGTTATCACCCCCAAGAATCGGAGACCGTGCAGTTTCCCGGCGTCCTTGGATGGAGTGAGCACGGTCAAGACGGCCCCTGTGTCCGTTTCGGACCCGGCGAATGTCCAGCCACCGGCGCCGTTCATGGTCGCCGCGTGCGCCATGACAGAGCACGAGTTTTATTTCCTCGACGGCGAGCCGGCGGTTCTCGACGGCGCGGGCGTGGAAACTCGGCTGGCGGCGGGCGACGTCGTCTATGTCGCGCCGCACGAGGCCCACCAGCTTCGCAACGTCGGCGCCGGCTGGATGCGCGTCGTCTGCACGATTCCCATTCTCGAGGGCGGGGACGGCAAGGCGACGACTGGCCAAACCGAGGGGAAATACTGAACCGCCGGCGAAGGACGAAGCCTCGCCTGAATGCTGCGCGGCGGAAGCGGCCATTCAAGCCGTCGCCGCCGCGGAGCCCATCCGGCTTGACCGCGTCGCCCTCGCCTTGACCCCGGCTCGGGTCCGCCCCATGACGCGCTCCATGAGCGCCGCGCCCGAAGCCTCCGATTCGTCCCCGACCCTGGAAAGCGTCATCCTCGCCCTCACCGCCGAGGCGCGGCCCGGGCGCACGATCTGCCCGACCGACGCCGCCCAGGCTTACGCGGCCGCGCGCGGCGAGGACGAATTGGGCTGGCGCGCGCATCTGCAGGGCGTGCGAACGACCGCGGTGCGCCTCGCCGACGCCGGCCGGATCGTCATTTACCGCAAGGGTAAGCCGGTCGATCCCCACGATTTTCGCGGCGTCTATCGCCTGGGCGCGCCGAACGTCGAGTGAAGAGAGCGCGCGCCGCATTCACGGCCGCGGGAACCAATCGTCGATCCGCCCACTCGCGCGATAGGCGAAGAGGCCGATCCATTCGTGGACGGCCAGATCGAACAGGCTCAGGCCGCTGACGGGATCGAGATCGAGCCGCCAATCGCGCGCATCGCCCAGCGTGCGGTAGTCGACGGGATAGGCGCGAGCGGCAAATCCCGCCTTGACGAACAGCCCCATCGCGCGCGGCATGTGATAGGCGGAGGTGACGACGAGCCAGATCTGACCCGGCTGGGGATGTGCGAGCGCCGCGGTGAAGCGCGCGTTTTCGTCGGTGTTGCGCGACTTGTCCTCGATCGCGATCCGCGCGGGATCGACGCCGAGAGCGACGAGAAGCTTGCGCCCTTCCAGCGCCTCGGTCGAACGCGAATCCCACGGCGACGAGCTGCCGCCGGTATAGACGAGGCGCGCCTGAGGATAGCGCCGCGCCAGGATCGCGGCCTCGGTCAAGCGCGAGCCGCCTTCGTCGAAAACCGTCTGGCCGCGCGCCGCGCTGATCTCGTCGTCGATCGCGCCGCCGAGGATGATGATCCCGTAAGGCGCGGGCATGTCGGCGGGAGGCGGCGGAAACCGGTCCTCCAACGGTGCGATCAGCAGCGCGCCGACCGGCGCGACGCTGACGAACAGCAGCGCGCCCGAGCACGCGAGCGCGAGCGCACGACCAAATCGCGGGGCGCGACGAACGAGCCAGGCGCCGACGAGCGCGCCACCCATCAAAAGGGTGATCGGCGCCGCGGCCAACCACAGCAGTTTCGAGGCGAGAAAAAACATCGGCCCTCAGTTTCGCGCCGGCCTCGCGGCGCGACCAGGCCATCCTTCCGCGTCGGGCGGCGCGCCCGATTCCGTTCTAAACCGAGCCGCCGCGCGTTATCCAGGCCTTGGGACGCGCGATCGGGCGGCAGAAGCGAAATTGATCGATGACGAGAAGACTGCGGTCGCCGACCGCCTTGCGTTCTTGTCCGGCGTCGCGGCTTCGCCTAGCGTGTTCAGAAACGAGGTCCCGATGACTTTCAGCCCCACCGTCGTCGAAGCGATCGGCCACACGCCGCTGATCAAGCTCAGGGCGGCCTCCGAGGCGACCGGCTGCACCATTCTGGGCAAAGCCGAGTTCATGAACCCCGGCGGTTCGGTCAAGGACCGCGCGGCGCTGGCGATCATCCGCGACGCGATCGCGCGCGGCGCGCTCAAGCCCGGCGGCGTCGTCGTCGAGGGCACCGCCGGCAATACCGGCATCGGCATCGGCATGGTCGCCTCGGCGCTGGGCTTTCGCAGCGTCATCGTCATCCCCGACACCCAGGCGCAGGAAAAGAAGGACATGCTCCGCCTGGTCGGCGCGGAACTCGTCGAAGTGCCGGCGGCGCCCTATTCCAACCCGAACAATTACGTTAAATATTCCGGACGTCTCGCTGAAATTCTTGCACAATCTGAGCCAAATGGGGCGGTCTGGGCGAACCAGTTCGACAACGTCGCCAATCGTCGCGGCCATTACGAGACCACCGGACCGGAGATTTACGCAGAAACGCAAGGGCGCATCGACGGTTTTGTCAGCGCGGTCGGCTCCGGCGGCACGCTCGCTGGCGTCGGCATGGCGCTCAAAGAGCGCGATCCCAGCATCAAAATCGCGCTCGCCGACCCTTTCGGCGCGGCGCTGTATTCCTACTACACCGAGGGCGTGTTGAAGAGCGAGGGCTCCTCGATCACCGAGGGCATCGGACAGGGGCGCATCACCGCCAATCTGGAAGGCGCGCCGGTGGATCTCGCCTACCGGATTGCCGACGACGAAGCGTTGCGGATCGTCTTCGATCTGGTCGAACACGAAGGCCTGTTGCTCGGCGGCTCCTCGGGGATCAATATCGCGGGCGCGATCCGACTCGCGCGCGACCTCGGCCCCGGCCATACCATCGTCACCTTGCTCTGCGATTCAGGCGCGCGTTACGCGTCGAAATTGTTCAACGCCGCGTTTTTGCGTTCCAAGAACCTCCCCGTCCCCTCCTGGCTCAAACGCAGCGCCAGCGCTCCCAAGGCCTTTGTTTAAAATGACCGAACCGCTCTTTCGCGAAGACTCCTATTGGCGCGAGGTCGAGGCGCGCGTGCTCGCAGCCGCGCCGGGCGCTATCGTGCTCGACGGAACGGTGTTTTACGCGCGCGGCGGCGGGCAGTCGGGAGATCGCGGCCGGTTCGTCCTCGCCGACGGCTCGTCGATCGAAATTCTCGACACCGTGTACGACGCCGACCGCCGCACGATCCTGCATGTTCCCGCCGAGGGCGCCCGTCTTCCCGCCGCCGGCGAAAGCCTCATGGCGCGGCTCGACTGGGACTTGCGCTTTTCGCGCATGCGCGCCCACAGCGCGCTGCACCTCTTGACCGCCGTGCTCCCCTATCCCGTCACCGGCGGCTCGGTCGGCGACGGCGAAGGCCGGCTCGATTTCGATTCCGGCGAGACCGCTCTCGACAAAGCCGACATCGAGCGCCGCCTCAACGACTTGATCGCCAGAGACGCCGAAATCCGCACGCGCTGGATCGACGACGACGAACTCGCCGCCAATCCCGGCCTCGTCAAGACCATGTCGGTCAAGCCGCCGACCGGCGCCGGCCGCGTCCGGCTGGTCGAGATTGTCGGCCTCGATCTCCAGCCTTGCGGCGGCACCCACGTCGCGCGCACCGGCGAAATCGGCCGCGCGACCGTCACCGGCATCGAAAAGAAGGGCAAGATCAACCGGCGCGTGCGCATCGCGCTTCACGGCGATCGCCCTTAGCGCTGCGCCGTCGTTTCTGCTAGAGCTGGCGTTTCGATGCGCGCGGTCCGGAATTTCAGTATGACTCGAGAGAATTTCGTTTCCACCGATTGGCTGGCGGCGCATCTCGGAGCGCCCGGACTGGGGATCATCGACGCCTCCTGGCACCTGCCGCCCACCGGGCGCTACGGCCCGGCGGAATTCCGAGTCGAGCACATTCCCGGCGCGGTGTTCTTCGACATCGACGTGATCGCGGACACTTCAAGCAGCCTGCCGCACATGCTGCCCGACGCCGTGAAGTTCGCCCAGGAGATGAGCGCGCTCGGCCTCGGCGACGGCATGCGGTTCGTCGTCTACGACACCCATGGCTTGTTCGCCGCGGCGCGCGTGTGGTGGATGCTGCGCGCGTTCGGCGTCGACGACGTGACGATTCTCCATGGCGGCCTGCCCAAATGGATTCGCGAAGGCCGCCCCCTCGAACACGGCGAGGCCCACCCGCAGCCCCGGCGCTTCACGCCGCGCCTCGACCACAGCTTCGTCGCCTCGATCGACGACGTGCGCAAGGCGCTGGCCAACGGCGGGGTCCAGGTTGTCGACGCACGCCCGGCCGATCGTTTCGAGGGCCGCGCCCCCGAGCCGCGCCCCGGCCTGCGCAGCGGCCATATGCCGGGCGCCCTCAACCTGCCGTTCGTCGACATCGTCGATCACGGGCGCCTCAAATCGACCGCGGCGCTCACGAGCGCGTTCGCCGAACATCGCATCGATCTCAAGAAACCGATCATCACCACCTGCGGCTCGGGCGTCAGCGCCGCGATGCTCGCGCTTGCGGTCGAAGAGGCGGGCGGGCGCGTCGCCGGGCTCTACGACGGCTCCTGGGCGGAATGGGGCGGACGCGCGGATTGCCCGGTGGCGACGGGGCCCGCCTGAGCGCGAGGCCGGAGGGGCAAGGTCTAGGGGGAGACGCCACGATGATCACGCTCTACAAATTCGGTCCCGATTTCGGCCTGCCCGATCCCAGCCCTTTCGTCACCAAGGCGGAGTTGCTGCTCAAACTCGCCGGCCTGCCCTACCAGATCGAGCTCAAGGGCTTCGGCAAGGCGCCCAAGGGCAAGCTGCCCTATATCCGCGACGACGGCGAGACGATCGCCAACTCGACGTTCATCCGCCTCCACATCGAGCGCAAGTACGGCTTCGATTTCGACGCCGGCCTGAGCGCCGGCGAGAAGGGGCTCGGCTGGGCGATCGAGAAAATGTGCGAAGACCATCTCTACTGGATCATGATCGACGCGCGCTGGCTCGACGACGACAACTTCGCGCGCGGCCCGGCGAAATTCTTCGACGCCGTGCCCGCGCCGATCCGCCCCATGGTCAAGGCCTTCATCCGCCGCGGCCTGCGCCGGACGCTGCACGGCCAGGGCCTCGGGCGCCACAGCGCGGCGGAACTCGCCGAGCTCGGACGCCGCGATCTCGGCGCCCTCGCCGCGATCCTCGGCAACAAGCCATACCTCTTCGGCGAGGAACCGCACGGCGCGGACGCAACCGCCGGCGCCTTCGTCATGGGATGCTTGGCCAAGGTCTTCGTCACGCCGTTGCGTCAGGCCGCCGAGGCGCAAGCCTACCTCGTCGGCTACTCCGAGCGGATGATGAAGCGCTTTTATCCGGAATTTGCGGGATAGGCGGGGCCGCAAGGCCGCCGTCAAGGCCTGCGTCAAGTCCCGTCAAGTTTCGTCAAGGCTCGTCAAGGCTTTCCTTGACGGCCCCATGAATGACTTCAATGGCTTCCGACGGAAAGCCTTGACCAATGGCCCTGCGGAACTTTCCCCTCGGGCGGCCTCGGCTTCGAAGCCGCGACGCCTCGCCCGACTTGCCCTCAGGATACCCGCATTGCCGCCATTCCCAAAGAAATTGTCGATCGTATTCGGGGCATTCGGGGTGCAGTCCAATACGAATTCCCCAATTCCATCACGCCCTCGCCGCCCTTGCGCAATCCCCTTCCCCTCCCCCTCTCAGCAGCACCCCCGGAACCGCCCCTTGCCGACGGCGTAGCGCGCCTCCTGGCGCTCGCGGAAGAATTCCTTGTAGGTCATGACCGGCTGGTCCGGGTGATTGACCCGGCGATGCGCGACGTAGGTTTCGTAGTCCGGGACGCCGACCATCAGGCGGGCGGTCTTGACCACCATCTCGCAGGCGAAGCGGATGCTCCTCGCCTCGGTCACGGCCCGCCTCCCGCCATCGCCGCGCCGCCGATCTCGACCGCGGTGCTCTTGGAATTGCCGAGCGCCTTGCGCACGTCGATCACGGCGTAGATCAAGGTCGCCAGGACGACGGCGACGAAGAGGGCCGCCAGCGTCGCATCGACGTAGTCGTTGAAGATCACCCTGCTCATCGTCGCCAAGTCCTTGGCCGGCGCCAGCGCCTTGCCCTGCGACAGCGCGTCGGAGAACTTCCAGGCGTGGCTGACGAAGCCCACCGCCGGATCGGGGCTGAAAACCTTCTCCAGTCCCGCAGTCACCGTGGTCACCACCAGCCACGCGGTCGGGACGATGGTCACCCAGGCGTAGCGCTCGCGCTTCATCTTGAACAGCACCACCGTGCACAGCGTCAGCGCGATCGCCGCGAGCATCTGGTTGGCGGCGCCGAACAGCGGCCACAGCGTCCAGATGCCGCCGTAGGGGTCGATAACGCCCTGATAGAGGATGTAGCCCCACAGCACGCACGCGAGCGCCGAGCCGATCAGGTTGTTGGTCCAGGACTGCGTTTCCTTGAAGGCCGGGACGACGGCGCCGACGAAATCCTGGATCATGAACCGCAGCACGCGGGTGCCGGCGTCGACGGTGGTCAGGATGAACAGCGCCTCGAACAGAATGATGAAATGATACCAGAGGCCCATCAGCGCCTTTCCGCCGAGGAAACTCGATAGGATGCTCGCCATGCCGACCGCCAGCGTCGGCGCGCCGCCGGTGCGCGAGAGAATGCTGGTCTCGCCGACGTCGTGGGCGATCTGGGTCAAGACGTCGGGCGTGACGACGAAGCCCCAGGACGAGATCGCCTGCGCCGCGGAATCGACGCTTGTCCCGATCGCCCCTGCCCCGCTGTTCATCGCGAAGTAGATTCCCGGATGCAGCACCGAGGCGCCGATCATCGCCATGATCGCGACGAACGATTCCATCAGCATCGCGCCGTAGCCGATGAACGGAATCTGCCGCTCGTTCTCGATCATCTTCGGCGTGGTGCCCGAGGCGATGAGCGAATGCCAGCCCGACACCGAGCCGCAGGCGATGGTGATGAACAGGAACGGGAACAGACTGCCCGCCCACACCGGGCCTGAGCCGTCGATGAAGCGCGTCACCGCCGGCATTTGCAGATCGGGATGAACGATGACGATGCCGATCGCGAGCAGCACGATCGTGCCGATTTTCAGGAAGGTCGAGAGATAGTCCCTGGGCGCCAGCAGCAGCCAAACCGGCAGCACCGAGGCGACGAAGCCATAGCCGATGATGGCCAGCGCGAGCGTCGGGCCGGAGAGATTGAAATAGGGCGCCAGCGCCGGACTCTGCGACACGTCGCGGCCGTAGACGAGCGCGAGCAGCAGCAGGACCGCGCCGATGATCGACATCTCGCCGATGCGCCCGGGCCGGACGAAGCGACTGTAGACGC
The DNA here is from genome assembly GCA_963759955.1 of uncultured Alphaproteobacteria bacterium. Taxonomy (GTDB): domain Bacteria; phylum Pseudomonadota; class Alphaproteobacteria; order Rhizobiales; family Beijerinckiaceae; genus Roseiarcus. Next base: position 25,974 of record CAVXCA010000024.1, on the reverse strand, counting down.
CCATGAGGAGCGCGATCGGAATCGTGCAGAACACCGTAAAGGCGCCCCATGGGCTTCCCATCAACGCCTTCACCACGACGAGGGCGAGCACGGCGAGGACGATGACGCAGATCAGCAGCACGCCGAGGCCGGCGATGCTTCCGGCGACGGGGCCCATTTCGGCGCGCACCATGTCGCCCAGCGAACGGCCGTCGCGCCGGGTGGAGAGAAACAGCACCGTCATGTCCTGCACGGCGCCGGCGAACACGACGCCGGCGAGAATCCATAGCGTGCCCGGCAGATAGCCCATCTGCGCCGCGAGAACCGGACCGACCAGCGGCCCCGCGCCGGCGATCGCCGCGAAATGGTGGCCGAACAGCACGTAACGGTTGGTCGGAACGTAATCGAGACCGTCGTTGCGGCGATAGGCCGGCGTCTGCCGCGTCGGATCGATGCCGAGCGCGCTGTTGGCGACGAAGAGGCCATAGAAGCGATAGGCGATGACGTAGATGCAGATCGAGGCGATCACCAGCCAGGCGGCGTTCACCGGCTCCCCGCGCGCGAGCGCGACGATCGCGAAAGAAATCGCGCCGATCACCGCCACTGCGGCCCACATCAATTTCGCTTGCAGCGTCACGGTCCCACTCCCCCCAAAGAGCCAAGCCGATGAGCCGGCGCGCGCCGACCGCGCCGCATCCTACACCGCGGGGGGCCTATTGCAACGGCTCGACGCTATCAACAGGGCGTCCGTCGTCGGCCAGGACGGACAGGCGGCGCATCGCGAACGCTCGCCGATGCCCCCTCGTCTCGCCTTTTCGCCGCCCCTCAATTCTGGCTCTGCCCCGCCGCCTGTTCGATCATCACCGCGGCGCGCACCGCCTCGCCGCCGCCGCCCGATTGGGCGACGCGGAACGGCGCGGCGCCGAGGGCGTCGAAGCCGACGGCGACGCGCACGTAGGCGTCGTCGGCGCATTGATTGCGCACGGGATCGAACGCGACCCAGCCGAGCACCGGCGCCTCAGCCTCCGCCCAGGCGTAGAGCCCCTGCGGCGGCGGCGCGTCGCGCGGCGCGAGATAGCCGCTGACGAAGCGCGCGGGGACGTCGAGCCAGCGCGCGCAGGCGATGAACACATGCGCGTAATCCCGACAGCCGCCGCGCCGCAACGCGAACGCCTCGCCGGCGCCGCCCTTGGCCTCCGCCGCCTCTGCATCGAAGGTCATCGCGCCGTAAATCGCGTCCATCAGACGATGCAGCCGCTCGAGCGGATCGGGCGTCGTCCCGATCGCGTCGAGCGCGAATTCGCGCAAAGCGCCGTTGACCTGGGCGAGCGGGCTCGCGCGCAGGAACATCTGCGTCGGCAAGGGTTCGACCGCGCCGCGCACCACCCCGACCGCGTCGGTGGTCGCGACTTCGCCCACGGCGGAGATGGTGAAGCGCTCGATCTCGCCCTGATAAGAAAACGCGTGCACGACGTTGCCGAGCGAATCTTCGCTCTGCCGCAGCCAGCCGTCGACGTCGACGCTGACGCGCCAGCGCAGCACGTATTGCGACTCGAAGCTGCGCGGCGTCAGCCTGAGGTTCTGGATGACGGAGCGGGTAGCCGGCGCGTAGGCGTAGGTCGTTTGGTGAGAGATCCGGATTCGCATGCGCGGCGTCGCTCTCGGTTTCGCGTTGGCGGGTCAACGGACGTCAGACGAAGAGATACTGCTCCGAAATCGTCATGGCGAGCCGCGCGTTGTCTTCGATGAACGTCGTAACGAACTCGTGCAGGCCGTCCTGGAAGATCTCGCTCATGCTCGCGCGCTCCAGCGCGCCGAGCATCGCGCGCGCCTGGCGCTGCGCCGCGCCGCTGCGGCCGTTCTCGCGCGCCAGAGCATCGAGAGCCTGATCGATGCTTTCGTAACAGAAGATCAGCGAGCGCGGCATGGCCGGTTTCAGGATCAGGAGATCGGCGATCAGCCACGGTTTGACCCGGTCGCGGTAGACCCAATGATAGGCGGTCGCCGCCGACACCGCGCGCAGGATCGCCACCCATTGGAAGTAGTCGAGCGAACCGCCGATCGTTTCGGTCGACGGCAGCAACAGATGGTATTTCACGTCGAGCAGACGCGCCGTGTTGTCGGCACGTTCGACGAAGATCCCCAGCCGATTGAACCAATAGCCGTCGTTGCGCAGCAGCGTGCGGTAGCAGGAGCCGTCGAAATCGAGCGAGGCTTTCTTCACGTAATCGAGGAAGCGAGCGAGCGCCTCGCGATCGAGGTCTCTGCCGGGACGCCGCGTCGCTTCGAAACGCTTGAGCTCGAGCCACGCGTCGTTGATCGCGGTCCAGGTCTCCACCGTCAGGGCGGTGCGCACCGCGCGGCCGTTGGCGCGCGCGTTTTCCAGACAATTGCAGATCGAGGACGGGTTGGCGCGATCGAAAGTGAGAAAGTCGATCGCGCTCGCCTCGTCGATTTCCCCGTGCGCGGCGTGGAAGCCGTCGTAGGCGCCCACCGCGTTGAGCGCGCCCGCCCATTCCACCGCCGGCTCCTCGACCCCGCTCCGGGGCAGGTACTCGAGGCGCAGCGTCGCTTCGATCATGCGCGCGGTGAAGTCGGCGCGCTCCATCGACCGCGCGAGCCAGAACAAGTTGTCCGCCGTGCGAGCGAGCATGGCTTCAGCCCTCCCCGACCGCAGCGTCGTCGTCGACGACCCAGGTGTCCTTGGTGCCGCCGCCCTGGCTCGAGTTGACCACCAGCGAGCCTTGGGTCAGCGCGACGCGGGTGAGGCCGCCGGGCACGATCTTGACGCCGTTGGCGCCGGAGAGCACGAACGGCCTCAGATCGACATGGCGCGGCGAGATCCCGCTGTCGAACGACGCCGGGCAGGTCGACAGCGCGAGCGTCGGCTGGGCGATGTAATTGGCGGGATCGGCCTTCAGCTTGGCGGCGAACAATTCGCGCTGCGCGGCGCTGGCGTGCGGCCCCACCAGCATGCCGTAGCCGCCCGAGCCGTTGACTTCCTTGACCACCAGCTGATCGAGCCGCTCGAGCACGAAATGCAGCATCTTCGGCTCGCGGCAGCGATAGGTCGGCACGTTCTGCAACAAAGGCTCTTCGGAGAGATAGAAGCGGATCAGGTCGGGCACGTAGCTGTAGATCGCCTTGTCGTCGGCGACCCCCGTCCCCACTGCATTCGCAATAGTCACATTGCCTGCGAGATAGGCGCCCACCAGCCCCGGCACGCCGAGAAGCGAATCTGGATTGAACACCAACGGATCGAGAAATTCGTCGTCGACCCGGCGATAGATCACGTCGACGCGCTTGGGGCCCAGCGTCGTGCGCATGAAGACGACGTCTTCGTCGACGAACAGATCGCGCCCCTCGACCAGTTCGACGCCGAGCTTGTCGGCGAGGAACGAATGCTCGTAATAGGCCGAATTGTAGGGGCCCGGCGTCAGCAGCACGATCGAGGCGTCGCTCGCGCTCGGGCGCGGCGTCACCGAACGCAGGCAGGCGAGCAATTCGTCGGGATAGTCGTCGACCGGCGCGACGCGGTGGCGGGCGAACAGGTCCGGCATCAGGCGCATCGTCACTTCGCGATTTTCCAGCATGTAGGAAACGCCCGAGGGCGTGCGCGCGTTGTCCTCGAGCACATAGAACGCGTCCTCGTCGACGCGCACGATATCGATGCCGGCGATCTGCACCCAGATGTCGTGCGGCGCGCGATGGCCGATCATCTCCGGCCGGTAATAGGGATTGCGCAGGATCAGTTCCTCGGGAACAATGTCCTCCTTCAGGATCGCGCGCGGGCCATAGACGTCCTTCAAGAACAGGTTGAGGGCGTTGACGCGTTGCGTGAGGCCCGCCTCCAGACGCGTCCATTCTCCGCGCGAAATGACGCGCGGCACGATGTCGAACGGAATCAGCCGCTCCGCCGCGTCCTTGTCGCCGTAAACGCCGAAGGTGATGCCGATGCGGCGAAACATGTATTCCGCCTGAGCCCGGCGCGAGGCGAGGACATCGGGCGGCGTTTCCTCGAGCCAGCGCGCGATCTTTCGGTAGAGTGGACGCGTGGCGGCGGCCCCTAGGCCCATTTCGTCGAAAGAGCCGACGGCCCCCATTTGCAACCTCTCTTCACCCTCGCGATCTCGAGCGAGGTTAAGCAATCTTCGTGCCGTCAACGGCGCGGCGCCGCGAGGGCGAGCGCGAGCGCTTGCGCGCCGCTCATCGCCTCGCTCGCCGGCCAGGCGTTGAAATCGGCGGGCGCGTCGAGCGCCGCGCTCAGCCGGCGCCGGTAAGCCTCGCGCGAAATCTCCACCGCCCCGAGCGTTGAAAGGTGCGGCGTGACGAATTGCGTGTCGAGCAGGCGAAAGCCGCCCGCGCGCAGACGCGCGACGAGATGGACCAGCGCGACCTTGGAGGCGTCGCGCGCGATGTGGAACATGCTCTCGCCGAAAAATGCGCCGCCGAGGCTCACGCCATAGAGCCCGCCGACGAACTCGTCGCCCTGGTAAGCCTCGATCGAATGGGCGTGGCCGCGCGCGAAGAGCTCGCAATAGAGACGCACGATCTCCGCGTTGATCCAGGTCTTGTCGCGATCGGCGCAGGCCTCGATCACCGCCGCAAAGTCGCGGTCGGCGCGGATTTCGAAGCGATCCGAACGTACCGTCTTGGCCAGGCTCTTCGACACGATCAGCTGGTCGAGCGGAAAGACGCCGCGCTCTTCGGGTTCGACCCAGAAGAGGCTGTCCGCCTCACGGCTTTCGGCCATCGGAAAGAGGCCGATCGAATAGGCCCTGAGCAGAATGTCGGGCGTGATCTCGAATTTGGGTTGAAGGCGCGACATGAACGAATGGTGCGTCCTCGCCCCGGCGCCGTCAACCGCAATCGCGCCCGCCCGCGCGAATGCGCCGGCGCGGCCGCTTTCCCTCGGCGGGTTAATTTGCCAACATGCGGCTCCGCAGCGAAACGAGGGGACCATGACGAACGACGAGCCCGGCTTTGCGACCTTGTCGATCCACGCCGGCGCGAGGCCCGATCCGACGACCGGCGCGCGCATCACCCCGATCTATCAGACCACCGCCTTCGTCTTCGACGACGTCGACCACGCGGCTTCGCTGTTCGCGCTGCAGGCGTTCGGCAACATCTACACCCGCATCACCAACCCGACGACCGCGGCGCTCGAAGAGCGCGTCGCCGCGCTGGAAGGCGCGCCGGCGGCGCTGGCGGTCGCCTCGGGCCACGCCGCGCAGGCGATCGTGTTCCACTCGCTGATGCAGCCGGGCGACGAATTCGTCGCTTCAACAAAGCTTTACGGCGGTTCGATCAACCAGTTCAACCACGCCTTCAAGAATTTCGGCTGGGTCGTCAAATGGGCCGACCCGGACGATCTCGACGCGGTCAAGGCGGCGGTGAATGAAAAGACCAAGGCGATCTTCATCGAGTCGATCGCCAATCCCGGCGGCGTCGTCACCGACATCGAAGGCGTCGCCGCCATCGCCAAGACGGCAAAGGTCCCACTGATCGTCGACAACACCCTGGCGACGCCCTACCTCATCCGCCCGATCGACCACGGTGCCGACATCGTCGTCCATTCCGCGACAAAATATCTCGGCGGCCACGGCAATTCGATGGGCGGCGTGATCGTCGACGGCGGCACGTTCGAATGGATCGGCGATCCCCGCTATCCCATGCTTTCGGCGCCCCGGCCCGAATACAACGGCATGACGCTTGCCGAGACGTTCGGCAATTTCGCCTTCGCGATTTGCTGCCGCGTGCTCGGCCTGCGCGATCTCGGGCCCGCGATCTCGCCGTTCAATTCGTTCCTGATCCTCACCGGCATCGAAACGCTTTCGCTGCGCATGCAGCGCCATTGCGACAACGCGCTCGCGGTCGCGCATCATTTGGCCGTTCACCCCAAGGTGGGCTGGGTCTCCTACGCCGGACTGCCCGGCAGCCGCTACCACGAGCTCGCCAAGCGCTACTGTCCCAAGGGCGCCGGCGGGGTCTTCACCTTCGGCGTCAAGGGCGGCTACGAGGCGGGCGTCGCCCTGGTCAAGAAGCTGCAATTGTTCTCTCACGTCGCCAACATCGGCGACACCCGCTCGCTGGTCATCCACCCCGCCTCGACCACCCACCGCCAGCTCGCCGACGCGCAGAAGATCGCCGCCGGCGCCGGGCCGGACGTGGTGCGGCTGTCGATCGGGCTGGAGGACGTCGCCGACCTGATCGCGGATCTGGATCAGGCGCTGAAGTGAGAAGAGGCAAGACGATCGCCGCGCCCTATGCCCCGCCCAGAACGCCCTTCGCCGCCTGGTCGGTTTCCTGCGCGTAGCGGCGCGCGGCGTAGGCTTCGCCGAGCGTGCCGACGACGACGCCGGTTTCGCGCTCGGTCACGGCGAGCGTATCGGTCTGCGCGGCGTCGAAAATCGCCAGCGCCGAGCGCGCGTCGACGTCAGGAAGCAGGGTCGTCTCCGGCAGGCGCGCGACGTCCGAGATCGGACCGCCGTCCTCGTCGTCTTCGAGCGGGACGGCGTGCGCCTCGGCCACGCCGACCAATCCCCGGTAGCGTCCCGCCTCGTCGACGGCGACGACGACATGCGCGCTCCCCAAGGGATAGGCGGCGCGGAACGCGCGCACGCTCGCGTCGGCCGGGATCGTCGGCGGCGAGCGGACCATCAGGCGCGCGACGGTCAGATCGCGCAGCCAGCCGATGTCCTGCGCGCCGCGGATCGACTCGCCGCGCAGATGGAGGCGCCACGTGGTGAAGGAGTAGCCGAACGTCGCGCGCACCGCGAGGCTCGTCGCAATGCTCGCCGCCAGCACGCCGCCGGCGACGCTGAGGTCGCCGGTGCTCTCAAGCACGAGGAAGGTCATCGTCAGCGGTCCGCCGACCACCGCGACGCTCAGCGTCCCCATGCCGGCCATGATGCAGGCGGTCGGATCGAGCGCGAGTTCGGGCAGCGCGGCGTTGACGCCGAGCGCGTAGAGCTTGCCGAGCAGCGCGCCGGCGAACAGCGAGGCGAAGAACAGGCCGCCGCGATAGCCCGAGGCGAGCGAGACGAGGCTCGCGCTGAGCTTGAGCGCAAGCAATATCGCCAGGGTCGCAGCGGACATCTGCGCCGAAAAGTCGAGACCTACCGCGCCGTGCCCGGCGCCGAGGACCTGCGGCGTATAGAGCGCCATCGTTGCGAGTATGAGCCCCCCGAGGACGGGGCGCGCCCACGGCGGCGCGCGCGTGGCGGCGAAGGCGCGCTCCAGCAAGGCGGCGGCGCGCATCGCGCCGACGCCGAGCGCGGCCGATATCAGACCCAACCCGACCAGGACGAGGTGATGGCCGAGCGCAAGCGGGGCGACCGGCGGCGCGACGATGACATAGGGAGCGCCGAGCAGCGCCTTCGTGGTCAGGGTCGCCGCGAGCGCGGCGGCGAAGATCGGGCCGGCGTTGACGAGCGAGTAGGCGCCGATGATCAGCTCCGACGCGTAGAAGGCGCCGGTGAGCGGCGCGCCGAACGCCGCCGCGATCGCGCCGCCGGCGCCGCAGCCCACCAGGATGCGCAAGTCCTGGCGGCGCAGCCGCAACGCGACGCCGATGCGCGAAGCGACGGCCCCGCCGATCTGCGCATAGCCCGATTCGAGGCCGACCGAGGCGCCGCTGCCGTTGGAGATCACCGTCTGCAAGCAGACGAGCAGGCTTTCGCCCATCGCCATGCGGCCGCCGCGCAAGGCGTTGGCTTCGATCGGATCGACCGCGCGCGGCATCTTCCTGGCGCGTCGCCAGCGGTCGATCAGCCCGACCGCCAGGCCGCCGAGGGGCAGCGCGGTGAAAGCCGCCAGAGGGAAAACTCGCGCCGCCGCGCTCAATCGCACGTCGATCGGGATGCCGTAGATCGCGACGTGGGCGATGTCGGCGAGCTCGGTCATCGCGGCGACGCCGAAGCCGGCCAGGACGCCGACGACGACGGCGACGAGGACCAGCGAAAGTTCATTGGACCGCACGACCGCGCGCAGGCGCGACATGGCGGCGAGCGCCCATTGCGAAACGGCGATCGTCATTGCGCTTGACGCGCCGAACTGCGAATCGGGTCGAGCGTAGCCGCCTTAAGGTCAACCGCGGTCATCGCGCCATCTCCGTCACTCTCTCCATCGCCGTGGCGCGCCAATTGGCGACCGCCATGCCGAACAACAACAGCGCGACCGCCTGATGGGCGAGCGCGAATTCGATCGGCACGACCATGATCAGCGTGACGATCCCCAGCGACGTTTGCAAAATCGCCAGCGCGGCGAGCACGCCCGCGCGGCGGGCGAGCGACGAGCGCCGTGCGCGCCGCCGCGCCGCGAGCGCGTAGGCAAGCGTCGACGCGACGACCGCGTAGGCGACCAAACGGTGATCGAATTGCGCGGTGGTCGCGTCGTCGACGATCGAGCGCGGCCAGGGCGTCAGTCCGAACGCCTCGGCTGGGATCAGCCGGCCGTTCATCAGCGGCCAGGTGTTGTAGACAAGGCCGGCGCGAAGGCCGGCGACCAGCGCGCCGAGGCCGAGCTGGCAGAAGATCAGCGCCACCAGCGCGCCCGCCGCCGCGGCGAAGCCCGCGCCGGCGCTCTCGCGCGGGCGCCGGTCGATGCCCACCGCGGCGTAGATCAGCGCGCCGAAGGTCGCCGCGCCGATGAGCAGGTGCAGCGCGAGGCGCTCCTGCGCGACTTCGGTGCGCTCGGCCAGACCCGAACTGACCATCCACCAGCCGACGATCGGCTCCAACGCCAACAGGCCGGTGGCGACGGCGATCTGCCCTCCGAGCGGCCCCTTGAAGCGGCCGCGGCGCCAGAACCACAAGGCCGGCAGGATGAAGGCAGCGCCGATCAGACGCGCGAGCAGGCGGTGGCTCCACTCCCAGTAGAAGATGCTCTTGAATCCATCGAGGGTCATGTTCGCGTTGAGCGCGGAGAACTGCGGGATTTGCCGATAGCGCGCGAATTCCTCGGCCCAATCGGCTTGGCTGAGCGGCGGAATCACGCCGGTCACCGGCTGCCATTGCGTGATCGACAGGCCCGATTCGGTGAGCCGAGTCGCCCCGCCGACTATCACCATCACGAAGATCAACCCCGCGACGGCGAAGAGCCATGCGCGCACTGCGCGCAATCCGTCGGTCGCGGGCGTCGCGTCGCTTGGGCTCATCGCCAGAGAGTCCTGCTGGAGCATTCCCGATTCCCGACTTGCTTCCTCGCCCGCGCCAAGACATAAGCGGTCGCGCTTCGCGCCGCAAATCGCCCACGCCGCGAGGTCTTAAAGAGGGTCCGCCATGCCCGCGCGCATCCGCAAACTGATCGGCGGCGTCGTCATGATCGCGTTCATTTGCTTTTACGCATTGATCGCGATGGCGCTCGCCCAATCGCGCCCGCTGCGAGAGGCGTCGCCGCTGGTGCAGACGCTCGGTTACGCCGTGCTCGGCCTGGCCTGGACCTTGCCCCTCATGCCGCTCATCAAATGGATGGAGCGCCCCGACCGGCGCAAATGACTTCGCAGCGGAGATCCCCCTTGATGCGCGCGCCGTCATGAACCGCGAGCCGCCCGCCTTCGACGCCGAGTTTCGCGATCGGCTCGCCTTGCTGCTCGCGTGGCGGCGCGACGTCAGGCGCTTTCGGCCCGATCCGGTTCCTTCGGCCTTGATCGACGAATTGCTCGATCTCGCGCAACTTGCGCCCTCGGTGGGCAACAGCCAACCCTGGCGCATCCTCAGCGTCGAAAGCGCGCAAAAGCGCGCCGCCGTCCGCGCCAATTTCGAACGCTGCAACGCCGAGGCGCTGGCCGCGCAATGCGGCGAACGAGCCGAACTCTACGCCCGGCTGAAGCTCGAGGGCCTCGATGCGGCGCCGGTGCAGCTGGCGGTGTTCTGCGATCGATCGACGACGCAAGGCCATGGCGTCGGCGTGCGCACGATGCCCGAAGCGTTCGACTACTCGGTCGCCGGCATGATCGCGTTGCTCTGGCTCGCGGCGCGCGCGGCCGGCCTCGGACTGGGCTGGATATCGATCATCGATCCCGCCGCGGCCGCGCGCGACCTCGGAGCGCCTCCCGAACACAAGCTGATCGCCTACCTCTGCCTGGGCTGGCCGGTGGAGGAACACGAAGACCCCGAACTCGTGCGCCACGGCTGGCAGGAGCGCACCGACAAGGGGCGAAAGGTGACGGTCGTCTAGCGGCGCGTCGAGCGCGCTCACCGCCGGCGCTTGCCAAGACCCGTCGAGGACGACAATCTTGCCTGCGGCCCGGCCTTCGTGCAGCGGATGTCGATCCGACGCCGAGGGTCTCGCCGCAACCTCAAGGAGAGGGCGAGCGCGTGACCCTCGAGCCGACATCGCGCGAGCGGTTCTTTGCGGCGCTGCGGGTCGCCGGAATGCCCGCGCCCGGCGAATTCTCGGTCACGCCGCGCCATCAGATCGTCTCCGCCGCCATGCTCGCCGAGATCGCCGGCTTCATCCGCGTCTTCGACGCGGTCACCGGCCGCGAGGCGTGGCGGGCGGCGGCGCTGAAGGCGGCGCCGGCGATCGCTCAGACGCGGCGCCGCGAGGTCTGCTTCTTCAGCGCGTGGGATTTCCATTGTCCGCCCGAGGGCGGCTTTCAACTCATCGAGTTCAACGACAACGGCTCAGGTTTTCTCTACGCCGCGATCGTCAACGCGCTTTACTACGAGGCGGCGGGCTTGCAACGCGAGAACGCGATCGCGCCGTCGGCCGCGATCTCCGCGTTCCGGCAAACCATCGCAGACATGGTGGAGCGGGAGGCGACGGCGTTCTTCGGCGAACGTCCGGCGGAGCTGCTTCTCGTCCTCGACGACGCCGACTCGCTGCGCGCCGGCAAATTTCGTGGCGAACTCTCGCTGCTGCGCGATCTCCTCGCCGAGCGCGGCTGGCGGGCCGAACTCGCCTCTCCCGCTGAGACCCACTGGGACGGCCGGCGCCTCGTCTTCGACGAGCGGCCGGTCGCCTTCGTCGTCAACCGCTCGACGGATTTCTTCTGGAGTTCCGACGAATTCGTCGCTCTGCGCGCCGCTTATCTGGCGGAGCGGCTCTACGCCGCCCCCAATCCCTTCACCTACGCGACGCGCAGCGACAAGCGATTGTTGGAATGGCTGTCGTCGCCGCGTTGGGACGGCGATCTGGCGATCGACGCCGAGGAGCGCGCTGTCTTGAGCGCCCATACGCCGCAGACGCATCGGCTCAGCGTCGACAACGTCGAAATGCTCGCGCAAGCTAAGCGCGACTTCGTGTTCAAGCCGCTGCACGGGTTTGCGGGACGCGGCCTGATCGACAGCGCCGCGATCGGCCGGGCGCGGCTGCGCCGTCTCGTCAAACACGGCGAAGGCTACGTCGCGCAGAAGCGGATCGCCAAGTCGTGCATCGAGGTCGACGGCGCACGGCTGTGGACCGACCTGCGCGTCTGGGCCTATCGGGGCGAGATCGTCCTCGTGTCGGGGAGGGCCTCGAGGCGGCCCGAGCGGCTCGACTTGGCGCCGCCGGGCGGCTGGTTGCCGACCTATGCGGAGCGGAGCGAAGCGAGGTGCGACGGCGCATGCGCCGTTTCGCGCAATTGACTCGAGCGCGCCGATCTGGCCCCTATCGCCGATGTCGTCCGATCCGCCGTCCTGGCTGCAATCGTGCTGGCGCCGAGCCTGGCCCGCGTGTCTCTTCGGCGCCGCCGTCGTGCTCATCTGGGGCCTGACGGCCGTGGGCGACGCCACCGCCCTGCGAGCGTACCGCGTCAGCGAAATCGCGACGTTCTGGGGAACCGCTTTCCTGATCGTCGTCGGCCTGCCGTTGCTCGCCGCCTGGGCGCTGTGGTCGGCGCTGGGCGTCCGCCACTGGGCCGCGCGCTTGAGTTTCTACGCGGTCTTCGTCGCAGCCGACTTCGGTCTGTGCGCCTGGCTCTTTTTCGGCGGCGTCCAGCCGCAGATGTGATCGGCGCGGAATTGAGCGCCCTTCTTCAACCCCAGGGAGACCGCCGGACCGCCCGCCTTGCGCGCTCACGCGACGTTGACGCGCCGGCCGCGATTCCACAATAGGAAGGGCGCTCCCGAGAGCATCACCTCCAGCGCGGCCGCATTCTGCCACAGGCCATTGACGGAAACGCGCGGCAGCGCAGTCAGGTGGTTCGCGTGCTCGGGAAAGAGCATGCCCGGACGCGTCGTCACCGCGCAGGAAAAGCCGAGGCGCCGCGCCAGCTCGAATTCCCGCGGCCCCGCGCTGGTCGCGTCGCCGACGGGATAGGCGAAGGCGTCGACTTCGCGCCCGAGCCTCGTCTCCAGCGCCGCCTTCGAACCCGCCATCTCCTCGCGCGCCGTGTCGAGCGGCCATTTGGCGAGCATGCGGTGGGACATCGAGTGCGCGCCGACGCCGACAAGCGGATGGCGGCTGAACGCGGCGACCTCGTCCCAGTCCATGAACAGCCCGTCGGCGATCTGAGCGCTGCCGACCCCTGCCCGGCGCGCCAGCGCGCCGACCGCGTCGAGCAGCTCCTCCTCGGGGCGCCCGCGCAGCGTCCAGTATATCTGATCGAAAGCGGCGGCCTTCTCCTTTGGGCTGCGCGTGGGAAGGCCGAGCGCCAGGCCGGTCTGATCGATCGAAACTTCGTCGAGCCGGCGCAGCGATTCCTCCAGCTCCAGCCACCACAGCCGCGCCGAGCGCTCGATGAAGCCGGTCGCGAAGAACACCGTGAACGGCGCGCCGTGGCGTTCGAGAACGGGAAGCGCGAAATCGCGCGTGTCGCGATAGCCGTCGTCGAACGTCAGGGCGGCGAAGCGTGCGCCGCCCTCGACGAGCCGTCGCCGCGCTTCCGCGAGCGTGACGAGCTCGAAGCCGAGGCGACAGGCGAGGCCGAGCGTTTCGTCTAGGAATTCCGGGGTGATCTCGAGCAGCCGGTTCGGCGCGAAGCCGGGCGTCGCCGGTTCCCACGGCCGCACGCGGTGAAACGTCAGGATGACGCCCTGCCCGCGCGTCGCCGGCGCCAACGCCTTGTGGAGGCCGCTGGCGCGGAAGGCCGCGAAGCCGGCGTCGATGACAAAATGCTTTAGCGCCATGGTCCGCACCCGCGCGCAATCTAACGTCGAGACCTTGCCAAGGATTTACCGGGCGAAATTTTCACCGTTCGCCGCGGCAAAATTGCGGGCTTAAACGCAACGTTGACGCTTCGGCCTCTAGAATGGCCGCTCTTCGCCCCCCCTTGGGAATATCCGCCCTTGCCTCCTGCGACCGCGCTCGCCCGCTCCTCGCCGCCGACATGCGCCGCGCCGGCGCCTCGCGCCGCCGCCGACCGGCCAAGCGCTCTCGCCTCGATCGAGGTCTTCGACGCGATCGAGGCGGCGCGCCGCCCTTGGGCCGAAATCGCGGCGATCGCGCCGGCGACCCCGTATCAGGATTTCGAATTCGCGCGCCTCTGGCTGGAGACGGTCGGGACCGCCGAGCGCGTCAAGCCGATGATCGTCGTCGCGCGCGATCAAGCGGGCGAAGTCAGCGCTCTGCTGCCGTTCGGAACCTCCTGCCACGGACCGATGCGGCTCGCCGCGTTCCTCGGCGGCAAGGACGCCAATTTCGCGATGGGTCTGTTCCGGCCAGGCGACCTCTGGCCGCCCGACGAGATCGCGGCGCTGCTCGCCGCCGCCGCGGGGCTCGCCCAGCCGCGCGTCGACGCGTTCCTGCTCGCCAACCAGCCGCTCGACTGGCGGGGAACGGCCAATCCGCTGGCCGGCGCGCCGCGCCAGCCGAGCCCGAGCTTCGCCTACAAGAGCGTCCTGCCCTCCGATTTCACCGTCTGGCGCGACGCCCACGCCTCCAAGGAGGCGCAAAAGAAATTGCGCAAGAAGGCCAAGCGCCTCGAAGCGATGGGCCCCCTCGCCCATCGCCGCGCCGCCGACGCGGCCGAAGCCGAACGCATCCTCGCCGCGTTCGACGCGCAAAGAAGCGCTCGCATGCGCGCGCTGGGGATCGCCGACCCCTACGAGAGCGCGCAAGCGCGCGCGTTCCTGCGGGGCCTCGCGGCGAGCGGCCTCGCCGAGGGCGCGCCGCGCCTCGAGCTCCACGCGCTGTTCGTCGGCGACCGCATCGTCGCGACCTTCGGCGCCTTGAGCGCCGGCGACCGGCTCAGCGGGCTCTTCATCTCCTACGATTGCGATCCCGAAATCGCACGCTCCAGCCCCGGCGAACTGATGGTCCAGGCCATGGTGCGCGAGGCGATCGCGCGCGGCATCAGGACCTTCGATCTCGGCGTCGGCGAGGCGCGCTACAAGGACGAAGCGTGCGAGAGCGAAGAGGAGCTGTTCGACAGCGCCTTTGGGATCACCCCGCTCGGCCGCGCCGCCGCGCTCGCGTTCAAGCTCAAACAGCGCGCCAAGCGCCGGATCAAGCATTCGCCGCGGCTGTTCTCCTTGTTCCGGCGGCTGCGCGCGGCGCTCGGCTAGGCCGCGCGTTCGATCGCCGAACGCTCGCCGGAGTCGAGGCCGAGCGTCGCGATCGAAGTTTCCCCCAGATTTTCGCGCAGGCGGCGCAGCGCCCCTTCGAGGCGCCGGGCGGGCGCGACCACGACGACGACCGCGACGGCGTCGAGCGCGGCGCCGACCTCCGCCCGTCGCCAGTCCGAAGCGTGCAGCACGACGAAATCGTAGCTGGTCGCCAGCGCGGCGAGCGCTTCGTCGAGGCCCTCGGCGTCGATCTCGCCGTCGCCGGCCGGAATGATGTCTAGGCTCGAAGACAGATCGCGGTGCAAGACCTCGGCGAACGTCGCGCGTCCGTCGAGAAGGTCCGCGAATCCGTCGAGCCTCTCTGCGCTGTCGGCTTCGTGATCGAAAGTGTCGGGCAGCCAATCCTGCGAAACGCCGAGATCGACGAACGCGGCGCGTCCGCGCTTCGACAAGCGCCGCGCCGCGGTCAACGCGAGCCCCAGCGTGCGGCTGGTCCCCTCCCCCGCGAACAGCGTCGTCAGCGCCGCGCCGTCGCGCGCGACGTCCGCGAGCCGGTCGGCGAGCGCTTCGACGGAGGAATAGGATTGCGAGACTTCGACCGGCTTGGCGACTTCCGCCGGGACGCCCTGCGGCGGCGGCGTCTCCTCCTCTTGCGGCTCGCTCGCGCGGGCGGCGCCCATGGCGACCGCGCCGTCCGGAGCGCCGTCGGCGTCGATAAGCAACACGCGCGCGGTAACGGCGCCGGCGGAAATGAGGAGTCCCGCAAGCGTGGCGAGCAGCACCGTCGGCGCCTTCTTGGGGAAGGTCGGCGTGCGCGGCTCGCTCGCGCTGTCGATGACGCGCGCATCCGCCGGCGCGGCGTTGTCGGCCTCGCGCGCCAGCGCCTCGCGATATTTCTGCAGGTAGGATTCGAGCTGGTCGTGCGAAGTCTTGGCGTCGAGTTCGAGCGCGCGCAGATGCACGTCTTCGACATTGCCGCTCGCCACGGCGCCGGACTGTTTGGCCAGAGCGGCGCTCAAGCTGTCGAGCTGGGCCCCAGCCACTTTCGCGTCGTCCTCGAAGCCGAGCACGGCTTTGGCCGCCGCGAGGTGAATTTCTGCGTCGAGCCCGGCGAGTTCTCCGTTCAACTCCTTCATGCGGGGATGCTGGGGCAGCAAGGTGCGCGACTTCGAGCGCGATCTGCGCTTTCAGCGCGACGCGCTGCTCGACATATCGGCGCAGCGACTCGTCCTTGGCGGCGTCGGGAATCTCGTCGAGCCGGCCTTCGCGCACCATCGCGCGCAACGACTGCGCCTTGGCCATCGCGTCGGCCTGAGCCGCGCGCGCCGTCGCGAGTTGCGTGGTCATGTCGGCGAGCTGCTGGGTGGGCACGGTCATGCCGTTGGCGCCGGCGAGCAGCCCCGCATCGGCGCGGAACGCCTCGACTTTCGCGTCGGCGTCGGCGACCTTGACGCGCAATTCCTCGATTTTTTGCGACAGCCAGGCGCTCGCCGCCTTCGCCTCGTTCTTCTTGGCGTCCTCCTGCTCGGCCAGATAGAGCGCGGCCACGACGTTGGCGCCGTGCGCGGCCAACGCGGGGTCCGTGCTGACGAATTCGATTTGCAGCACGCGCGACTTGGCGACGGGAAACACGTCCAGGCGGGTGAGAAACGCCTCGACGACGCGATCTTCGGCCGAGATCGCGCCGCGGCCGCCGGTGAGAAACGACCACGCGAGCGCCAGAGGATTGCCGGAGCGCGCCGGATTGAATTCGGCCCGATCGAGCAGGCCGAGCTTGTCGACCGCCTTACGCGCGAGTTCCGTGGTGGCGACCGTTTCGGCCTGACTCTGAACGCCTTCGGGATCGAAGACGGCGCCGGGATCGGCGGCCGCCTTGTCGGGCCGGGTGAAATAGCTCTCCTGGTTCTCCAGCAGCACTTTGGCGACGCCGGTGTAGCGCGGGCTGACCGCCGTCACGAAGAGCGCCGCGAGGAAGCACGAGGCCAGCGTCGGGCCGACAATCCACTTCTTGCGGAGCAGCACGGCGCGCCACAGGCGCGCCAGATCGATGGCTTCGCCGCGGACCGCTTGCGCGCCGCCGTCCTCGAATCCATCGCCGCCCATCGGTCGCTCCAATTCCCCAACGCCACTGAACTCCCGTCGTTTATGGGCGATTAAGGTTGCTGACGGGTTAAGCCGACGGGGCGCGGCGGGGGCGCGTGTTGTCCTTTCGTTAACCATGCCCGGCTAAATCAGGAGGCGACAGGTCTCTACGCGCGGTCTTCAGCCATGAAACGAATCCTCGCCGTCGTCCTGGCTGTCGCGCTGGCCACATTGAACGGCTGCTCGGCGCCGCGCTACAGCGCGGAGGCGCTACGCACGCCGATCGACGCGCCTTATCGATTGGCGAGCGGCGACCGGCTGCGCGTGATCGTGTTCGGCCAGGACTCTCTGTCCAATTCGTTCTCGGTCGACGGCGCCGGCAATATTTCCATGCCGCTGATCGGCCTGGTGCACTCGCAAGGCTTGACCACGGCGGAACTCGGGCGCGTCATCGAGGCGCGGCTGCGCCAAGGCTACTTGCGCGATCCCAGCGTTTCCGTCGAGGTCGAGGCCTATCGCCCGTTCTTCGTTCTCGGCGAGGTGACCGTCTCCGGCCAATATCCTTTCGTCAACGGCATGACCGTGCAGAACGCGGTCGCGGTCGCCGGCGGTTTCACTCCGCGCGGCGCCGAGGACAGCGTCGATCTCACCCGCGTCGTCGACGGGCGGCCGATCACGGCGTCCGTGCCGCTGACCTTCCCCGTCCGGCCCGGCGACACGATCCAGGTCCGGGAACGGTTCTTTTAGGAACTCGCGCTAGTTAAGGAGCCGTAATCCGCCACAGGTTGGAATTATGGCCGCATCGAACGAAGCGCAAACCGACAAACTTCGAATTGTCCACGTCTTTCGCGCGCCGCTCGGCGGCCTCTTTCGCCACGTGGTCGACCTCGCGGCCGAACAGAGCGCGCGCGGCCATGAAGTCGGCATGTTCTTCAACAGCGGCGGCCATTGCCCGCGGGTCGAGGCGGCGTTGGCGCGCATTCCCGGCGGCCTCAAGCTCGGCGTCGGCATGGCGTCGGTCCAGCGTGATCCCGGAATCTCGGACGTCTTCGCGATGGCGCGCTTCGTCGCCTGGTTGCGCAAGATCAAGCCCGACGTCGTCCATGGCCACGGTTCGAAGGGCGGCGCTTACGCCCGCTTGAGCGGCTTGGCCGGCGCCGGCGGGGCCATTCGCGCCTACACGCCCCACGGCGGCAGCTTCAACTACCGCCCCGGCACGGCATTGCACCGCGCCTACATGCTCGCCGAAAAGCTGATGGCGCCGATGACCGACGTCTTCCTTTTCGAAAGCGCGTACATCGCCGGCCGTTTCGATGAATTCGTCGGCGCCAGGAACGGCGTGCGCCGCATCGTCGCCAACGGCATCGGCGAGGCGGAATTCGCGCCCGTCGCGCCGAACGAAGACGCCGCCGAATTGCTTTACGTCGGCGAATTGCGCGCCGCCAAGGGCATCGACACGCTGCTCGACGCCATTGCGCTGATCGGCCGCACGCGCGGCGTCGTTCCTCGTGCGGTGCTGGTTGGCTCGGGACCCGACGAGGCCTTGCTGACCGAGCGCGCCAATCGCCTCGGCATCGCGCAATTCGTCTCCTTCCCCGGCCCCATGCCGGTTCGCGAAGCCTTCAAGCTCGGCCGCATTCTGATCGTGCCTTCGCGCGCCGAATCGATGCCTTACGTCGTGCTCGAAGCGGCGGGGGCGCGTGTGCCGATGATCGCGACCAACGTCGGGGGAATTCCTGAGATTTACGGGCCCTTGCGCGACCGCCTCGGCCCCCCCGACGATCCCGACAACCTGCGTGCGCGCATCGAAGCCGCGCTCGGTGCGCCCCGGGACCGGCGACAGAGCGAGGCCGAAGACCTTGCGATCTACGTGGCCCAAAATTTCTCGATCCAAACCATGGTGAATTCGGTGATGGCCGGTTACGGCGAGGCGATGGCGCGTCGCCGTCGACCCCTCGTCGCTGCGCCGGTCGCGACGATTTACACGCACAGTTGAGACGGACGATGGCTGCGTTTTCGGCAAGAGATATGCAAAAGGTCGCCGCTCCGGTCGGCGATCCGGAACGACCCGCCTCGCGCGCCAACGCTGCGGTTTTGCGCAAGCTCGCCGCCGAACCGGCGAGCCCCGCCTATTCGCGCGTCGTCCTCACCGGCGTCGTGCGCGCGATCGAATGCGCGCTGATCGTGGTGGCGGGTCTGGCGGTCTACTTCGCCTACGTCGTTCGCAACTCCGGCCCGCAGCCGGGTTACTTCCCCGTCATCGTCGCCGTCGCCGCCTTGTCGATCGTCACGTTTCAGTCGCTGCAGACCTACACCGTGCCGGCGTTTCGTCGACCCGTGCGCCAGATGTTCCGCGTAACCAGCGGTTGGGCGCTGGTGTTTCTCGCCGTTTTCGCTGCGATGTTCTTTCTCAAGCTCGGCGGCGTCGTTTCTCGCGTCTGGATGGCCAGCTGGTTCGCGCTGGGCCTCTTCGCGCTCGGCGTCGAGCGCGCGCTGCTTTCACGCTTCATCGCCAAGCTCGCGCACTCGGGACGGCTGGAGCGGCGCGCCGTCGTCGTCGGCGGGGGAGAATTCGGCCGCGAATTGCTGCGCGATCTTTCCAAGTGCGACGAGA
The DNA here is from genome assembly GCA_963759955.1 of uncultured Alphaproteobacteria bacterium. Taxonomy (GTDB): domain Bacteria; phylum Pseudomonadota; class Alphaproteobacteria; order Rhizobiales; family Beijerinckiaceae; genus Roseiarcus. The sequence continues at coordinate 6,867 of CAVXCA010000024.1, read as the reverse complement.
CCGAGGTGCGGATGCTCGGCGTCTTCGACGACCGCGCCGACGACCGCGCGCCCGACACGGTCGAGGGCTATCCCAAGCTCGGCAACGTCGACGATCTCGTCGAGTTCGCGCGCTCGACGCGCGTCGACCTGGTGATTTTCGCGCTGCCGATCACCGCCGAAGCACGCATCCTGCAAATGCTGCGCAAGCTCTGGGTGCTGCCGATCGACATCCGCCTGGCGGCGCACGCCAACCGCCTGCGCTTCCGACCGCACTCCTATTCCTACGTCGGCCAGGTGCCGGTGCTCGACATCTTCGACAGGCCGATCGCCGATTGGGACGTCGTCGTCAAGCTGGCGTTCGACAAGATCGTTGGCGCGCTCGCGTTGATCGCGCTGTCGCCGCTGCTGGCGCTGACCGCGCTCGCCATCAAGCTCGATTCTCCCGGACCGGTGCTGTTCAAGCAGAAGCGCTACGGCTTCAACAACGAGCTGATCGAGGTTTACAAGTTCCGCTCGATGTATATCGACAAGCTCGATCCGACCGCCTCCAAGCTGGTGACGCGCGACGATCCGCGCGTCACGCGCGTCGGACGCTTCATCCGCAAGACCTCGATCGACGAATTGCCGCAGCTCATCAACGTCGTCTTCAAAGGCGATCTGTCGCTGGTCGGCCCACGCCCGCACGCCGTTCACGCCAAAGCGGCCGACCGCCAGTACGACGAAGTCGTCGACGGTTATTTCGCCCGCCATCGCGTCAAGCCCGGCATCACCGGCTGGGCGCAGGTCAACGGCTGGCGCGGCGAAACCGACACGCAGGAAAAGATCCAGCAACGCGTCGAACACGATCTCTATTACATCGAGAACTGGTCGATCCTGCTCGACCTCTACATTCTCGCCATCACGCCGGCCTCGCTGTTCAAGACCAACAACGCGTTCTGACTCCAAGAGCGCGATGTCTTCGGGTCGATCCATCGCGGCCGTCATAGCGATCCGGCCCTCGCAGCCCGCGCTCACGTCTTGTTAACCACGACGGACGAAGCTGCGGCAGCGCGCCGTTCGATCGAGGGTCGGAGTCGCGAGCGGCTCAGCGAGGAACTCGGCGAAAATGATCCGGACGGAGTCGTTGCGGCAATGGGTGCTGTGGGCCTTCCTGGCCGTGAGCGCTTTCGCGGCGATCGAGCCCTCGCCCTATGAGTTCATGTTCGCCGTCGCGCTCCTCGCCTTCGCCGGCGGCGGATTGCGCTTCGACAAAGTGATGGCGCCGCTGATTCTGACCTTGGCCGTCTGGAACGTTGGAGGCCTGCTTGCCCTGACGCCGTTCGTCGACGAACGCGAAAGCGTCACCTTCATCGCCATCACGATTTACATTTCGCTGACCACCATCTTTTTCGCCGCCGTCGTCGCCGGGGCGCCGAGCGAGAGAATGGCCGTCATTCGTTCGGGCTACATGTTCGCCGCGATCGTCGCCGCCGTTTTGGGAATTCTCGGCTATTTCGACATCGCCGGCCTCGGCCCTTACTTCACGCTCTACGACAACACGCGCGCGATGGGACCGTTCAAGGATCCCAACGTGTTCGGGCCGTTTCTCGTGCCGCCGATCGTCTGGCTGTGCCAGAACGTTCTGGCGCGCCGCGGCGGTTTCGTCGCCACTACGGCGAAGCTGATCGTGCTTCTCGTCGGCCTGTTCCTCAGCTTCTCGCGCGGCGCGATCATCGATTTCGTCCTCTCCGCCTTGATGCTGCTCGGGCTGACCTTTCTCACCGCGCCCACCTCCAAAGAGCGCGGCCGAACCGTCGTGGTCGCCGTGCTCGGCGCGCTTCTCGTGGTTTGCCTGTTGGCGGTCATCCTCGCCATTCCCACCATCAGGGACATGGCGCTGTCTCGCGCGTCCCTGGCGCAGGACTACGACAGCGGCGAGGAAGGGCGCTTCGGCAATCAGTTGCGCTCGATCCCGATGCTGCTGGAGCGCCCATTCGGATTTGGACCGCTGCGATTCAGCCACATCTTCCCGCAAGACCCTCACGAGGTCTTCCTCAGCGCGTTCGCCTCCTTCGGCTGGCTCGGCGGCCTCGCGTTCCTCGCGTTCATCGCCGCCACGCTCTATTTCGGATGGGCGCTGTCGTTTCGCCGCTCGCCGCTGCAACCCCAGATCATCGCGCTGTGGTCGTCGCTGTTCCCGCAAATCCTGCAAGGCGTGCAGATCGACACCAGCCATTGGCGGCATCTGTTCCTGATGATCGGCTGCCTCTATGGTTTCGCCGCCGCGGAGAGAATCGAGCGCATACGGCGTTGGACCGGCGCCCCGAACCTGCCGCGCATGCCGAGCCGAACCGGCGCCGAGGTCGGCGTCTAGAGCATTGCCCAGCGACGATGAATCGATTGTGATCGCGGGGTGGATTCCCTCGGCGGGCAAAATGTGAGTCGATCGTGCCTCTGATTCGGGAGGCTTCCATGGTCGGTCGGCCGTATTCCGAAGATTATCGCAGGCGCGTATTGGAGGAGGTGGCGGAGGGGAACTCGCGTCGCGGCGCGGCTCGTCGCTTCAAGGTGGGGGCGTCCTCGGCGATCCGCTGGAAGAAGCGGTTGGACGAGACGGGCAGCGCCGCCCCGGCGCCGCGGGGAGCTATGCCTGAATTTGGGTGACGGCGTGAATCAGGCGGCGAATTTGGCTTCCAGCACGACCTCGATTCCGTCGCGGAATTTGGCGCCTTTGACGATCTTCGGCAACTGGTTTTGACCTTGCAGCCTGCGCCAGGTTTTCGACGCCGCCATCACCAACTTGAAGACCATCAAGCGAGCGGTGTCTTGCGACAACGCGCCTTTCATCCGGACGGTGCGATGCCGGACGGTTGCGAAGACGCTTTCGATGGGGTTCGTGGTGCGCAAATGGTCCCAGTGGTCGGCGGGGAAGTCGAAAAACGTCAGCAGCGTCTCTCGGTCTTTGATCAGGCAATCGACGGCCTTGTCGTATTTGGGCGCGTATTTCTCGGCGAATGTCGTCATGGCGCCCGCCGCGCTGGCGCGATCCGGCGCCAGCCAGATTTCTCGTAGATCCCTATGCGCGTTGGGCTGCAAGGACTTGGGAAACTTGTCGAGCACGTTCGTTGTTTTGTGCAGCCAGCAGCGCTGATGACGCGTCGTCGGCAACGCCTCGTCGAGGGCGTTCCAAAAGCCAAGCGCGCCATCGCCGATGGCCAACTCCGGCGCGATCGACAAACCTCGCGCCTTCAAATCGACGAGCAATTCCCTCCAGCTTTGCGCGCTCTCCCGCATGCCTGTCTGGAAGCCGATCAGTTCCTTGACGCCCTCGGGCGTCGCGCCGATCAGAACCAGCATGCATTCGGCCTGCGGCTCCATGCGCGCCTGCAGATAGACGCCGTCCGCCCAGACGTAGACGTAGCGGCGCGCCGACAAATCGCGATCCTGCCATCGCCGATATTCGTCTTCCCACTCGCTCTTGAGCCGCGCGATCACCGCCGGCGAGAGATTGGGCGCGTCCTTGCCCAGCAGGGCCGCCAGCGCCTCCTGAAAATCGCCGGCGGAAACTCCGCGCAGGTAGAGAACCGGCAGCAGAGCGTCGAGGCTCTTGGTTCGACGAGCCCATTTGGGCAGGATCGTCGACGTGAAGCGAATGCGGTCGCCCGCCGCCGCGCCACGATCGCGAGCCTTCGGCTTTTCTACGTCAACAGAACCGATTCCCGTCTGGATCGTGCGAACCGGGTCGTGCCCGTGGCGAACCACACGTTGGCGGCCGTCCGCAAGGACGAGATCAGCGTTCGAGCCCAGAAACGTCTCGAATTCCGCTTCTACCGCCTGGGCGATCAGCCGACGCGCCCCAGAGCGAAGGATTTCCGTCAGCGGATCATCGATCGCCCCTTTCTCTCGCAGGGCGACAACTCTATTCTCGTTCATGGCGTAACGCTCCATCTTGGAGGTTCGGGTGGCTTGATCACCAACCCCGTTACGCCGCCTTCCTCACCCCCGTCACCCAGTTTCCGCCATAGCTCCGCCGCGGGTGGGCAAGAACCGCTCGCCTTTGGAGGCGCACGCGCCTTGGCTATTGGCGCTGATCGCCGGGGAGCCTGATCTGAGCCTGGCGGAGCTGACGCAGCGCGTCCAGGCGGAGCTGGGCCAAAAGACCTCCACCAGCTCGATGGATCGTTTTGTCCAGCGGCACGGGCTCAGCTTCAAAAAAAACTTTGCACGCCTCCGAGCAGGACAGGCCCGACGTGGCTCAGGCGCGTGAAGCCTGGAAGGCGAACCAAGCGGACCTCAATCCCGACAAGCTGGTGTTCATCGACGAGACGGGCGCTTCCACCAAAATGGTCCGCCTGCGCGGACGATGCCGACGCGGCCAGCGGCTGTTGGCCAAGGCGCCCTTCGGACACTGGAAGACCACCACCTTCACCGCCGGCCTGCGGCGCGAAGGGCTGGTCGCGCCCTTTGTTCTGGACGGACCCATGAACGGCGAGGCCTTCCTGGTCTATGTCGAAAAAATACTCGTCCCCGCCCTGCGACCCGACGAGATCGTCGTGATGGACAACCTGCCCGCCCACAAGGTCGCCGGCGTGCGCAAGCTGATCGCCGACGCCGGGGCCGAGATGCGCTTGCTGCCGGCCTACTCGCCCGATCTGAACCCGATCGAAATGGCCTTTTCACAACTCAAGTCGCACCTGCGAAAGGCCGCCGAGCGAACCGTGCCGGCCCTCTGGGACCGCATCGGCCAATGCCTCGACGAAATCACGCCGCAAGCCTGCGCCAACTATTTCGCCGAGGCCGGCTATGCGCCATCTTAAGCGGGCAGTGCTCTAGCCGACACGGCCGGCTTCGAAGACGATCGCGGCCCCCATCGCGGTCGCGCAGCTCACGACGAGCGCGTCGCCGCGCGCTTCGTGCGGGACTTGACCAGCCTCCAGGACGCTTCGCGCCGTCTCGATATCGGCGACGGCGATGCGCGCGAGCGCCAGCGGCGGTCCATCCGCTCCGATCGCCGAGGCGCCGTAACGCTCGGCCCATGCCGCACGCGGCGCGATTTCGACCCTCGCGCCGTCGATTTCGATCGCGACCCCCTGCCCCGTGGCGCGAGCTCGCGAGGCGTCGAGGAAGGCGACGAGAAATCGCGCCGCTTCGTCAGGCCGCTCGTGCGCGATGGCGAGGCCCGCGACGCCCGTCGCGCCGTTGGGATGGACCTGCGCCGCGCGGCTCCAGAAATTCTCCGGGAAGCGCTGTTGGCAGACGAAGAAGCCGGCCTCGGGAAGCGCGGGAGAAGCGGCGAAGGCCAGCGAGAACGCGACATCGACTTCGCTTCCGTCCGGCCGGCGCGCCTTGCGCGCGAAGTCGAAGCGCGCGAAATCGCCGAGCCCATCGGCCTTGAAGCGCCGGCGGTCCGCCTCCGCGTCGTGCGAGCGCAGGACCAGCATCGCCAGCCCCTCGCGCCGCTTGAGAAAAGCGCTGACGAAGCCGGCGAAGGAAAAGACGCCGGGCTCGGGCGCGGGCGGCGCGAACCCCTCCCCGAGCCCGATCAGCTCGAGAAAGGCGCCGTCGAATTGGACGATATGGTTCTCGGTGCCCCAGGGATGGCGATTGCGCGCGCCGACCTGAAAGCCGAGCCGGCGGTAGAGTTCGGCCTGCGCGGAAAGATCGCGCGCGGGGATGACGAGATGGTCGATGGCGCGCGGCATTATCCCCTGCTCAATGAGCGCGCGACGGGCCGGCTCGGCTCGCTCCGGGCGGACGCGCGGCGACGCTTGTGATACCCTATCGGCGCATCGAAGTCGCGGCCGACGAACCCTCTGCGGAGAGCGCCGACATGAGCGTCCCTTTCGATTCCCGCGTCACCCGCGCCGCCGAAGGCCTGCCCCGCCGCCGTTTCACTGTGGCCGAGGTCGAGGCGATGGTCACGGCCGGCGTGGTTAACGAGGACGAGCGGATCGAATTGATCGGCGGGGAGCTCGTTCCGATGTCGCCGAGGGGATATCAGCACGAAGTCGTCAAAGTGGCGCTGCTGCGCCGTTGGTATCGCGCGGCGCCCCCCGATTACGACCTAGTGGATGAAATCTGACATTTGAATCCTATTGAGGATTCCCGGCGGACTGGCGATGTGCGAGTCTGGCGCATGCGCACGGGAATATCGCTTGCCGTTTCGGCGGAAGATCGGCTCCGGCTTTTGGCTCTGATCAAGGATCGCAACGCGCCGCAGAAGCACGTTTGGCGGGGCCAGATCGTGCTTTTGACGGCCGACGGCGTGGGCACGAACGAGATCATGCGCCGGACGGGCAAGTCGAAAACTTGTGTCTGGCGCTGGCAGGAACGGTTCGCCGACGAAGGGTTCGAGGGGCTGGCGCGCGACAAGACGCGGCCTTCGCGCGTCAAGCTGCTGGCGGACGAGATCGTTGCGCGGGTCGTGGCCCTGACGCTCGATCCGCCGCCGGGGGAGACAACGCATTGGACCGGCGCTTTGATGGCGAAGGCCTCGGGCGTCTCCGTCAGCTCGGTTCAACGCATCTGGCGCAAACATGGTCTTCAGCCGCACCGCATGCGGCAGTTCAAACTTTCCAACGATCCGAAATTCATCGAGAAGCTGCGCGATGTGGTCGGGCTCTATGTCGATCCGCCCGCGCACGCCATCGTCCTGTCTCTCGACGAGAAGAGCCAAATTCAGGCGCTCGACCGCACCCAGCCCGGGCTGCCGCTCAAGAAGGGCCGCGCCGGCACGATGACCCACGACTACGTCAGGAACGGCACGACGACGCTGTTCGCCGCCATGAATATTCTCGACGGCACGGTCATCGGCCAAAACATGCAGCGCCACCGCCATCAGGAGTTCATCCGCTTTCTCAACGCCATCGACGCTCGGGTTCCCGCCGGCAAGATGGTGCATGTGATC
>CAVXCA010000023.1:0-53567 GCA_963759955.1 uncultured Alphaproteobacteria bacterium | reverse complement strand
GTCGCCCTCTTTAGATTGTAGGACAATATCATCGGCGCGGCGGCGGTCAAGCGCGCTTTCGGCTTGCGCTTCATGGCGTCGTGGCGACGCGACGATCGCGGCTCCTCGACTCGGACGTTGCGGCCCATGAGCCACTCGACAACGACATCGCAGGCAAGCGGCGGCGAGGACGCGGGGGCCCCGGCGCACGGCGCGACGGTCCCGCATATCGTCGAGCGCCTGCGCGACGACATCCTCGCGCATCGCCTATCGCCGGGCGAACGGCTGGTCGAATGCGAGCTGACCTCCCGCTTCGCGGTGAGCCGAGGCCCGGTGCGCGAAGCGTTGCGGCGGCTCGCCGCCGAGGGACTGATCGAGCACGCGCCGCATCGCGGCGCGGTCGTCCGACGCCTGACGCCGCGCGAAATCCGCGAACTGTTTCAGATCCGGGTCGAGATGGAATCGCTCGCCGCGCGTCTCGCCGCCGAGGCCGCGGACGCGAACGCGCGTGCGCGATTCGCCGAAGAGATCCGGATGATTTTCGACGACGCGCCGCGTCGCGTCGCCGATTACCTCGACGAGAACGCCGCGTTCCACGAGGCGATCATGCGCCTGGCCGACAATCGCCAGCTCAGGGAGCTGTCGATGCGCCTGCACCTGCCGCTGATCATGGCGCAGGTCGGCGACGCGCTGAACGTCGAGGTGCTGCGAACCTCGGTCGGCGAGCACCGCGCCATCGCGGCCGCGATCCTCGGCCAAGACCCGGTCGCCGCCGTCGCCGCGACGCGCGCCCATCTCGAACGCGCCGCCGCCCTGGCGCTGGCGCGCGGCGCCGCCTCGCCCTAACCGATCCGCATCGTCGCGCCGCGCGCCAAGCGCGGCGCCAGCTTGCGCATTTCCGCGGCGGCGATCGCGACGCAGCCGGCCGTCGGCGTCAGACCGGGACGCGCCACATGGAAGAAGATCGCGCTACCGCGGCCCCGGCATCGGCGGGTGAAATTCTGGTCGAGCACGAAGGTCAGATCATAAAGATGATCCTCGCGCCACATCCGGTCCGTGCAATCCGCGGCGGGCAGCCGCAGGGGCCGGTTGTAGCGCGCGCTCGCAGGGTCTTCGCACCAGCCGGAATCGCGCCGCAGCGGCTTCAGAGCGACGCCGCCGGCGGCAGGGCGCGGACGGTCGGGACGGTAATAGCCCCACAGCAGCGCAAATCGCCCCGCCGGCGTGCCGCCGTCGCCCTCCCGCTTGTCGCGCACGATTCCTCTCGGCCCCAATGCGCAAGCGAAACGCAACGGCCCGGCGATCAGCCAGCCGCGCGCGGGCGCGCCGGGGCGCGCGAGGACGCGCAGGGTTCGGAAACGGGCGGGCGCGGAGCGGCGCAAGCGGGCGAGGTTCGGATCGACAATCACAACGCCAGCGTCACAGCCACGCCGCCAAGCCGCCGTCAAGCGGCGAAGAGAAAGCGCCGATCAGGCGGTCGCCCTGCCTGAGCCGCCGCCCTTGCGGGATTGACCGAGCCCGATCTTCTTCGCCAATTCCGATCGGTGCGCCGCGTAATTGGCGGCGACCATTGGATAATCGGCCGGCAACTTCCATTTCGCGCGGTATTGCTCCGGCGTCATTCCCAGCGTCGCCAAGTGCCGGCGCAACGACTTGAATTTCAGGCCGTCGTCGAGACAGATGAGATAATCTGGAGTGATCGACTTGCGAACCGAGACCGCCGGCGTAGCCGCTTCGGGTTCGGGCGCGCTCGCCGCCGCCGCCCCGCTCGCGAGCTTCACCAACTCCGCGTGCACGGATTGAATCAGCGCCGGCAGTTCCGCCGACCGCAAGGAATTGAAGGCGACGAAGGCCGACACGATGTCGCTCGTCAAAGCGACCGCCTCGGCAGAATCAGATGGGGGTAAAGACATGCCATGAACTCAAATGTTGCAGGGGATAGTTCGATAGACCTTTCGCTCACTCGCCACAAGGCGGCAGGTACTTAAATTTGAATTGAGCGCACCGGGCGCTCGACGGACAACGTTGAAATCGAATTGCGCCGCCGCGGTCGGCGAGGCGCGACCAATCGTCGCCAATCCGGCCGAGCCGCGCGACCGGCCCGTGGCGACACGCGACGTCCCCGGCCTTGCCGACGGCGCCGGCGGCGCTTACCGTGGCTACGTCCATGCGAGCGCGTCTTTCGTCATCATGACCGTCCTCGTCAATCTCGTGTTCATCCTGGCCGCCCTCGGCGGCGGGCTTGCGCTCTTCACCGCCCGAATCGCGCGGCGAGTGGAACGCGAACTGCCTCCGGCCGGGCGTTTCATCGACGTGCCCGGCGCACGGCTGCATGTCGTGGAGCGCGGTCAGGGCCCGGCGCTGCTGCTGGTGCATGGGCTGGCCGGCCAGCTCGGCAACTTCACCTACGGCGTCTTCGACCGGCTGGCCGAGCAGTTTCATGTGGTGGCGGTCGACCGGCCCGGCTCGGGCTATTCGCAGCGCGCGCCGGGCGCCTCGGCTGCGCTTGGCGCGCAGGCCGACGCGCTCGTCGCGCTGATCGAAGCGCTCGAACTCGGCCGCCCGGTGGTGGTGGGCCATTCGCTGGGCGGCGCGCTGGCGTTGGCGCTGGCCCAACGCCGCCCTGACCGTGTGGCGGGCTTGGCGCTGGTGGCGCCGCTCACGCACCCGGCGCCCGTACCGACGGCGTTCAAGGGCCTGATGATCGCCTCGCCCTGGTTGCGCGCCCTCGCGGCTTGGACGGTCGCAGCGCCGGCGAACCTCGTCATGCGCGACAAGATGCTCGGCCTGGTGTTCGCCCCCGAGCCGGTTCCAGCCGACTTCGCCACCAGGGGCGGCGGCCTGCTCGCCCTGCGGCCCAGCCATTTCATCGCGGCCTCCGAGGACCTAGCGGCAATCCCGCAAGATTTGCCCGCGATGACGCAGCGCTACGGCGCGATGACCCTTCCAGTGAGCATCCTCTATGGCCGCAGCGACCACATCCTAGACCCGCATGAGCAGGGCGAGGCGCTGGCGGCGGAGCTTCCGGGGGCGACGCTCACGCTGGTCGATGGCGGCCACATGCTGCCGGTCACGCAGCCGGACCTGACCGCGCGCTTCATCCGCGACGCTGCGGCGCGCGCCTTGCCGATGGCGAAGGCCAATACCTGATCGCCGCCGGGCGCCGCGCCGAGCGAACTCGGCGCGGCCCCGTCGTCAGCATTTCGGCGCGCCGGGGACGCCGCATCGCGGCTTCTTGGGCGCTTGCGCCGGCGGCGCGTGGCGCTGGGGCGCGTTCACGACGGGCGGGCGATTCTGTTCGACGCGTTGCAGCGCCTTGTGCTCCATCGGCGCCGGCGGGTTCTTCTTTTCCGCTTCGGGAGTCGGCGTCTTGCGCTCGCCGGTCGGCCCCGCGCCGGGAAGCGGCTTGGGCGTCAGCGTGGGCGTCGGCTTGGGCGCAAGCGCGGGCGTCGCCTTGGGCGTCGGCTTGATTTCGCTTCCCTGAAGCGTTTTCTCAGTCTTCGGTTCGACGCCGAGGGGCTTTTCCCCTGCGGCGGGCGGGACAAGCGGCCCGCCGGCGGCCTTCGCCTTGATCACGCCCGGGCCGGTGAACACGCCGGGCTTGGGCGTCGCCGCGATCGCCGGCTTGCCGCGGTTCGTCGAAACGAAAAGGTCGCTCTTCATGCTCGCATTGCGGGCGTTCGCAGTCTGAAGGTCCGTGGGGCGGACGTGAGGCTCCTTCGCCGCCGCTTCTTCCTCGGCCGTCGGCTTGGCCTCTGTTCCGCCCGGGCCGTTGAAGCTGACGTGATTGGCGTTTTCGACCACCACGGTCTTTTCGTAGACGTTGGTGATGTGGACGGGGCCAAAGTTGTTCACAGTGCGGTTATAGAAAAAGGCGCCGTTGTTCCAATAGCCGCCTTCGTAGCCGGCCCCGCCGTAGCCGAAGCCGTAGGCGACGCCGCCGTAGAAGCCGACGTGGGGCCCCCAATAGCCGGGGTTGAAGAGGTAAACGCCGTCGACGAAGCCCCAATAGCCGGGAGTCCACAGAAGCCCAGACTGCGGCGGCTCGACCCATGTCCCGGGCACCCAGTAATAGTCGTAATTGTTCCAGGCCCAATATCCCGGCGTCCACATGTAGCCCGGCGCCGGGATCGGAGGCTGGTCGTATTCGGGCAGCGGCGGCGGAGCGACATCCGCACGAATGCCCGCGCCGGGGCAGGTGCAGGTCTGCGCGGAAACCGAACTCGAAACCATCGGAAGAACGCTCGCTCCAAGAAGAAGCGCGATGAGCGCCGGGCGAAGCTTTTGCATCGGGGACTCCTTACCGTTTGACCGACGTGGGACGTCGAATGGGTTCAGGACAAACGCCTCGCACTTTCGCCGACTTCGGCGTCTGGCTCTTGCGGGCGCCTTTTTGACAAAGCGATTGTGAACAATACCTGAAGGCTTCCGCCCCGCCCGCAGCTTGAAGGGGCGCCGACGCACGCCTTGGACGAGGATTGTGCGCGCAATGAGACTTGCGGACCGCCCCGCCTTCCCTCCGCGCCGCTTTCCCCCCATATTGCCGCCATGCCGAAACCAGCCAAGCCCGCTCCCCGCGCCACGCGCGCCAAAGCCGCGAGGCCCGAGGTCCATCCGCTCGACGAGCATCTGGCGGCGCTGCTGAACCCGGCGCTGATCGAGAAGCCGCAAGGGCTCGCGGAAGCGCCGCAGGCGGCTTACGCGGTCGCCGACTCGCATCCGCGCGGCATGACCGGCGCCACGGCGACGGTGGAATCGCTCAAGGCGCTGCTCGAACTCGGCGATCCCAACATTCGCGACCGCGCGCCATGGACGCCGCATCGCCCCGAGCGGCCGCAGAAGTCGGAGGGCGGACGCCGCTTTCGGGTGGTCTCGGAATTCGAGCCCAAGGGCGACCAGCCCGAGGCGATTCGCCAACTCGTCGAAGGGGTCGGCGCGCACGAGCGCGACCAGGTGCTGCTCGGCGTCACCGGTTCGGGCAAGACCTTCACCATGGCCAAAGTGATCGAGGCGACGCAGCGGCCGGCGCTGATCCTCGCGCCCAACAAGACGCTGGCGGCGCAGCTCTACGGCGAGTTCAAGAGCTTCTTTCCCGACAACGCCGTCGAGTATTTCGTCTCCTATTACGACTACTACCAGCCCGAAGCCTACGTGCCGCGCACCGACACCTACATCGAGAAGGAATCCTCGATCAACGAGCAGATCGACCGCATGCGGCACGCCGCGACGCGCGCGGTGCTGGAACGCGACGACGTCATCATCGTCGCCTCGGTGTCCTGCATCTACGGCATCGGCTCGGTCGAGACCTACACCGCGATGACCTTCTCGCTCGCCGTCGGCGACAAGGTCGACCAGCGCCAGATCATCGCCGATCTGGTGGCGCTGCAATACAAGCGCTCGCTCGGCGATTTTTCCCGCGGCCTGTTCCGCGTGCGCGGCGACACCATCGAATTGTTCCCGGCCCACTACGAGGATCGCGCCTGGCGGATCGGCTTCTTCGGCGACGAAATCGAGCAGATCGCCGAATTCGATCCGCTGACGGGTCAGAAGACGCAGGATCTCGAATTCGTCAAAGTCTACGCCAACAGCCATTACGTGACGCCGCGCCCGACGCTGCTGCAATCGACCAAGGCGATCAAGGAAGAGCTGAAGGCCCGGCTCGAACAGCTCAACGCGCAAGGGCGCCTCCTCGAGGCGCAACGGCTCGAACAGCGCACCTTGTTCGATCTGGAAATGCTGGAGGCGACGGGCTCCTGCGCCGGCATCGAGAATTATTCGCGTTATCTGACCGGCCGCAGACCCGGCGAGCCGCCGCCGACGCTGTTCGAATACCTGCCCGACAACGCGCTCGTCTTCGCCGACGAAAGCCATGTCACGATCCCGCAGATCGGCGCGATGTACAAGGGCGACTACCGCCGCAAGGCGACGCTCGCCGAATACGGTTTCCGCCTGCCCTCCTGCCTCGACAACCGGCCGTTGCGCTTCGAGGAATGGGACGCGATGCGGCCGCAGAGCGTCTACGTCTCGGCGACTCCGGGGAAATGGGAGATGGAGCGCACCGGCGGCGTGTTCGTCGAGCAGGTGATTCGCCCGACCGGCCTAATCGACCCGCCGGTGGAGATCCGCTCGGCGCGCAGCCAGGTCGACGACCTCCTCAGCGAGGTCAAGGCGGTCGCGCTGCGCGGCTACCGCACGCTGGTGACGACGCTGACCAAGCGCATGGCCGAAGACCTCACCGAATATCTGCACGAGAACGGCGTGCGGGTGCGTTACATGCACTCCGATATCGACACCATCGAGCGCATCGAGATTATCCGCGACCTGCGCCTGGGCGCCTTCGACGTGCTGGTCGGCATCAACCTGTTGCGCGAGGGGCTCGACATTCCCGAATGCGCGCTGGTCGCGATCCTCGACGCCGACAAGGAGGGCTTCCTGCGTTCGGAGACTTCGCTGGTGCAGACGATCGGGCGCGCCGCGCGCAACGTCGACGGCAAGGTGATTCTCTACGCCGACGTCGTCACCGGCTCGATGCAGCGCGCGATCGGCGAGACCAATCGCCGGCGCGCCAAGCAGGAGGCCTACAACAAGGCGAACGGCATCACCCCGGCCTCGATCCGCCGGGGCATCCAGGACATCCTCAACTCCGTCTACGAGGCCGACCACGTCACCGTCGACGCCGGCCTCGCGGCGGGGCTCGGCGGCGCGCCGATCGGCCATAATTTCCAGGCGACCATCGCCGACCTGGAAAAGCGCATGAAGGAGGCGGCAGGCAATCTCGAATTCGAGGAGGCGGCGCGCCTGCGCGACGAAATCAAACGGCTGCAGACGGTCGAACTGGCGATCGGCGACGATCCGCTGGCGCGGCAGGAAGCGATCGCGGCGGCGGGCGGCGGCTACGCGGGCGAGCGTCCGTTCGGCCGCGCCGCCAACCTGCCGCCGAACCGCGCCCACAAGCCTACCGACGCCGACATGGGCCCGCACAACTGGGGCGGCGGAGAGGCGCGGCCGAAGGGCGGGGCGAGCAAGCGAGGCGGAAGAGGTCGGTGAGCCGATAGCGGACCGCGCCCGTTCGAGCGGCCCCAAGATAGGGCCCTCCGGAGTCCGAGACGGACCAAGATCGGCCGAGGCCAGCCAACCCCAGGCAAGCGATTGCGCGGCAATTATATCTTTTGCGAATCACGAGAAACGGCTACGGTGAGGGGTGGCCAAATGCGACGCCCGCAGAAACTGTCTGCAAAAGCAGACGTTCCATTACGCAATCCTCTCCTTGGGCCGGACGGGAGGCGGGGCGGCTCGGTCGAGCGGGCGCCGCAAAATTGACGCAGTTACGCTGGAGAAAACGGCCGGCGCCAAAATTCCCCCAATCTGGCAGGATGTTGGCCGCGAACGGGGTTAATTGGGTCTAAACATGTTTCCTGCAAACTCATCGCATGTGCGAAGCGTGAGCGTAGGCGTAGCATGCAGGTAATCGACCCGATCTTCGACGAACTGACGATCGACCGCGAGCGCGATCCCCGACGAAGTCTTCTATGGCTCTTTCCCTGGTGCGTCGCGCTTGGTTTCGGCGCAGGCATGGAGGGATGGGTTCTGCATGCGCATCGGGCCGCCGCGCCGAAAATCGTCATGGCTCGCCCCGCCGCGGCGGCGGCGCCCGTCGCGGAGAAGACAGCCGCCAATCCCTACGGCGGGCTGGTCGATTTCTTCGCCGACGCCCGGCCGGCCGCGCCGGCCCCCGCCTCTCCCGCCCCGGCGAAGTTCGCGGCCGCCCAGCCCGCCCCCGCCGCCGCGGAAAAGCTGGTCAATCCCTACGGCGGACTGGTCGATTTCTTCGCCGACTCCCGGCCGGCCGCGCCGCGCCCCGACCGTGCCGCGCAAGCGAGCCTCGATGCCGCGCCGCCCGCTCCTGTCGCGGCGACCCCGCAGCCGCAGGACATCCCTCTGCCGCCGAAGCGGGAGGTCGCCTCGATCGATGACGAGGCGCCGCTGCCGCCGGCCCGCCCCGCCGAATTCGCATCGCTCGAGGCGCCCACGACGCCGCCAGCCGATGACGGCAACATTTTCCAGAAGCTGTTCGGCAGCGCACATCCGTCCAGCCCTGCTCTCGGCTATGCGGCGCCGGAAGGCCCCGTGGCCGGCAATTCAAAAGTCGCCGCGATCGCGGCGACCGATCGCGCGTCCGGTTTTTCGCTGTTCGGCAGATCGGCGACGCCGACGGGCTACGACAAATTGACCGCCGTCTACGACATCTCGGCGCGCACGGTCTATCTGCCCGACGGAACGCGGCTGGAAGCCCACTCGGGTCTGGGCGATCTGCTGGACGATCCACGCTACGTGAGCGAACACGGCCGCGGCGCGACGCCGCCTCATCTCTACGAGTTGGAGCCGCGGGAGGCGCTGTTCCACGGCGTGCAGGCGCTGCGCCTCACTCCCGTCGGCGACGGCGACATCTACGGGCGGGCGGGCCTGCTCGCGCACCCCTACATGCTCGGCCCGAACGGCGACTCCAACGGGTGCGTGTCCTTCAAGGACTACGACGCGTTCCTGCGCGCCTATCAGCAAGGGCAGATCAAGCGGCTGGCCGTGGTGGCGAAGTTGGACTGATCGGGCTTTCCGCTCGACCTTGCCCTCGCACTGTGCGAGCTGCGACATTCGCGCATTTCGCGACGGCCGGCCCAGCAGGCCGGCTTCGCTCGACAAAGATCACGGAAACCCGACTGCCTGAGCCGCGCGTTCCTCTCCCCGCGCGCGGGGAAAGGCTGGGATTGGCAGCAAGCCGATCGGAACTGGCGCGGGCGCGAGGCGCGCCAGCCCTCAATGCGCCGTCAGCGTCTGACCGCGCCGCTCCGGGCTGAAGCGGACGACGACGACGAGCGCGACGGCGACGACGCCCGCCACCAACGCCAGCGCATAGCCGTAATCGCCGCCGTGGTCTTCGGCGAGCTTGGCCTGGAACGGGCCATTGTAGGAGGCGAGGAAGTTGCCGGCCTGATAGACGAAGGCCGGCAGCGTCGCGCGCACCGCGCCGGGCGACAATTCGTTGAGATGGGCGGGGACCACCCCCCAGGCGCCCTGCACCGCGATCTGCATGATGAAGGCGCCGACGGCCAGCATGATCGGCGTCGTCGAATAGGCCCACAGCGGCAACGCCGGCAACGCGATGAGCGCCGCGACGGTGATCGCGTTGACGCGGCCGATCTTCTCCGAGACGAAGCCGAAGGAGAGTCCGCCGGCGATGGCGCCGAGATTGGCGACGATGGTGATCCAGCTCACCGTGGCGGGATCGAAATTGTGCTGCTTCTGCAGGAAGGTCGGGTAGAGATCCTGCGTGCCGTGGCTGAACAGGTTGAAGCACATCATCAGCACGACCGCATAGAGCACCAGCCCCCAGTTCGCGTTGAGCGTCTCCCAAAGGCCCGGCTTGCCGACCTTCTGCGCTTCGGCGAAGGCGGGCGATTCGGGCACGCCGGTGCGGATGAACAGGACCAGGAAGGCGGGCAGAATGCTGAGCAGGAACATGCCGCGCCAACCGACGGTGTAATCGCCGAAGGTGCGCCCGTAGAGCAGCCCGTAGGCGACCGAGGCGAGCAGGAAGCCGGTGGGATAACCGCATTGCAGGACGCCGGAGACGATGCCGCGCGCCTGCGGCGGAATCGATTCCATCGCCAACGAACTGCCGAGGCCCCATTCGCCGCCCATCGCGACGCCGAACAGCGCGCGCAGCGCCAGGAACACCCACAGGCTCGGCGCGAAGGCGGCGAGCGCGCCGATCACGGAATAGCAGGCGATGTCGAGCATCAGCGCCGGCTTGCGCCCCCACTTGTCGCCGATCTGGCCGAAGATGAAGGCGCCGACGAAGCGCATCGCCAGGGTGAGGAACAGAGCGTAGGCGACCTGCGGCACCCCGACGCCGAACTCCTTGGCGATGTCCTTGAGCAGGAAGGTCAGAAGAAAGAAATCGAAGGCGTCGAGCGTCCATCCGAGAAATGAAGCTAGGACCGTCTTCCTTTGCGCCGCCGTCAAATTCATCGTCATTCCCCCCTAGCCCTGCGGCGCGAAATCGTCGCCGCGGGTTGGCTTACCTTAGCGCACCCGCTCGTCGCTCGCCAAGCCGCTCGCGACGATCGGCGTCGGAAGCTCCGGGCTGGATTCGACAGCGCCGTCGGCGGGTCTTAAGAGCGCCGCGGAGCGACCGACGCAAAGGGACTGGGGCGTTACCAATGATCATCGCCATCGACGGGCCCGCGGCGTCGGGCAAGGGCACGCTCGCGCGGCGCCTAGCGAAGCATTACGACCTGCCCCATCTCGACACCGGCCTGCTCTACCGCGCGACCGCGGCGAGCCTGCTCGACGCCGATCGCGATCTTCACGACGTCGACGCCGCTGTGGCCGCGGCGCGCGGCCTGAGCCTGACGGAATTCGACGAATCGCAGCTGCGCGGCCGGGCGATGGGCGAAGCCGCCTCGATCGTCGCCGCCTTGCCGGAGGTGCGCGCGGCGCTGGTCGAGGCGCAACGCAATTTCGCACGACGCCCCGGCGGCGCCGTCCTCGACGGTCGCGATATCGGCACGGTGATCTGCCCCCAAGCCGACGTCAAGATTTTCGTCACCGCGAGCCCCGAGGCGCGCGCGCAACGGCGCGCGCTCGAACTCGCCGAACGCGGCGAAAAGGCCGACTACGCGGCGATCCTCGCCGACATCGCCAAGCGCGACGCCCGCGATTCCGAGCGCTCCGACGCGCCGCTGCGCGCAGCGGCCGACGCCGTCCTGCTCGACACCACCCGGATGAGCGTCGAAACCGCTTTCGCCGAATCCCTGCGCATCGTCGAGTCGTGGCGTCGTTCGCGCTAAGCCGCCCCGACCATGCGCGAGAGGCGTTCGCGAGTCGCCTTGAGCCTGCTGATCGCCTCCTCGATCTCGTGCCGCTGACGTTCGAGATGGTCGAGTTGATCGACGATCTGAGCGGGCCGCAGCCTCTCCTCGAAGTCGCTCCTGTCCGGGCCGTCCCCGGCGCTCGCCCCGATCAATTCGCTGATTTCCGAGAGTGTGAAGCCGAGCTGCTTGCCCTTGAGAATCATCTCCAGGCGAACGCGGTCCGGTCCACCGTAATAGCGCGCATTGCCCGCCCGGCGCGGGCGAATCAGATTGCGATCCTCATAGAAACGCAGCGTGCGCAGCGTAACGCCGAACTCGCGCGCCATTTCGCCGATCGTCATCTCGCCCGCCGCATTCCGATTGTTGGGTCCGCGGGAATCCGAGAGATTGCTTGCTGAATCGGCAGCCTTCCCCAATGCCGAAGTCGCGCTCATGGCCAATCCTTTCCGTCAGCGCCCTTGGGTCGCCAGGACCAGCCGCCCCCGCGCCCGCCGCTGACGCGAACGAATATGACGCATTTGTCGAAGAATGCAACTAGTGGTTGTTTTTTCCCACAATACAATCGAACGTTCTCCCGCAGCGCCTCGAGCGACCAATTGCGAAGCGATCTTAACGGTTTTTTCACCACGAGCGCAGAAACATCCCACAGTGGCGCCCTGATTAGCCGAAGGCGCTTCGATCGGCACAACCTCGGCGACGGTTGCAACCATGAACAGCGCGGCGGCTTGGAACGTCAGAGGCGTAGGGCGGGAGACGCGCGCGTTCGCCGAACAGGCAGCCCGACGCGCCGGCATGAGCCTGGGCGATTGGCTCGACGAAGTCGTCGCCGACAAAGCGGCCGAGCAGGGCGTCGAACCCGACGAACTCGAACGCGACGACCGGCTCGATGCGATCGGCGAACGCATTTCGCGCCTTTCGCGCCGCGAGGACCGGCCGGACGAAGGCTTGCGCCCTCGTCCGCGCAGCGAACTGCGCCGCAGGTTGGACAACCGGGTTCCGAGCCGAGACGAGGCGCGGCGCGCCGACGAATTGCTCGAGGCCGCGATCGCCAAGCTCGAAAGCCGCGCGGAACGCACGGAATCGCGCGCCGCGCGCGCATTCGAATCGGTCGCGCGCTGGATCGAACGCAACCAAGCCGATCGCGGCGAGGAACGGGCGGCGCTTCAGGCCGTCGCCGAAAAGCTCGATGCGATCGACCACCGCACCGCCCGCCAGCAGTCCGCGTCCGCCGACGCGCCGAGCCGCTTGGAATCGCGCCCCGAAAAGACCGAACGCGAACTCGAAGCGCGTATGGCCGCGCTCGCGCGCCGCGTCGAGGCCGTCCAGGATCGGCGGCGCGAAGCGCCTCGCGGGCCCGATCATCCGCGCCTCGATCTGCAAGACGCCGTCTCGCAAATCGCCCGCCGGCGCAGCGAACTCGACGCGCGCGCGACCGGCGCCGCGCCGGAAGCCGCAGAACGGCCGCGGCCCCTGCCGGCGCCCATCGAAGCGCCGACGCCGGCGCGCGGCGCGGCGCCGGCCGACGTGTTGCGCGACGAGATCCTCGCCCTCAGCGCGCGCCTCGACCAGATGCGCCGCGAACAGAGCGAACATCGCGCCCAGCCGCCCATCGACGTGCAAGGACTGCGCGCCGAAGTCGCGGCGATGTCGCGCAGCCTCGCCGATCTGGCGCCGCGCAATGCCGTGGTCGCGCTCGAAGGCGCGATCCGCGATTTGAGCGAGCGCGTCGCAGCGATGCGCGACAGCGGCGGACGCGACGCGCTCGTCGCGCCGGTCGAGGCGCTGGTCGCTCAGGTGATGGGCGCTCTGCGCGCGCACGATCCGCAAGCCGCCGTGCAAGGGCTCGAGCGCGAGATTCGCGCGATCGACGCCAAAGTCGACGCCCTTTCAAAGGGCGTCATCAATCCCGCGGCGTTCGAGCGCATCCGCACGCAGACCGAAGAGGTCCGCAATCTTCTGGCCGCGGCCGCGGCCCGCCCGGTGCCGGTCGAACGGCTGGAAAAGCAGATCAGCGACCTCGCGGACCGCGTCGAGCGCTTATCGTCGAGTCCGGCTCCCCAAGCCGAAACGGCGCGGGTCGTCGCACTTCTCTCCGAGGCGTGCGCGCAGATCGAACGTGCGACGCCGCCCGCGACGCTGTCGGCCATCGAGCGCCGCCTCGAACAGCTCGCGCAGCGGATGGATCAGGCGCTGCAGCGTCCCCAGGGGGGCTCGAGCGTCGACCCGCGGGCCATCGAAGATTTGGCGCGGCGCATCGACGCCGTTCGCGCATCCGTCGAGCGTCAGACCGGTGCGCAGCCCGACAGCGCCAAGCTCGAAGCCGTGCTGCACGACATCAGCCAGAAGCTCGACCGCCCGTCGGCCCTGGGAGCCGACACGGAAACGCTGGCGGCGATGCTCCATGAGCTGACCGCGCGAATCGACCAGCGCGTCAATCCGACGATCGACATCAAGCCGATCGAGCAGGCCCTGCGATCGATCGGCGAGCGTCCCGTCGAGATCGACACGGCCCCGATCGAAAACATGATGCGCGACCTCGGCGCCAGGCTCGCCGCCCCGACCGTGGTCGACATGGGGCCGCTCGAAGGTCTGCTGCGCGAAATCAACCAGAAGCTGGATCGCGACGCGACGGCGAAGGTGGACCCGAAATTCGTCGAGCAGGCCGTCGACCTGTTTAGCCAGCGCCTGGGGCGTCGCGACGGGCAGGGCATCGACGCCGATGCGCTGGCGAACCAGATTTCACAAATCCACGACCGTCTCGACGCTTTGCAACCGGACGCCTCGTCGAAGAGCGCGCTCGATCAGCACATGGTCGCCGATCTGATCGCCGAACTCGACGCGACGCGCAGAACCCTGCAATCGATGCCCAAGCCGGACGCTTCGTCGAAGTCCGCGCTCGATCAGCACATGGTCGCCGACCTGATCGCCGAACTCGACGCGACGCGCAGAACCATGCAATCGGCGCCCGCGCCGGACGCTTCGTCGAAGTCCGCGCTCGATCAGCACATGGTCGCCGACCTGATCGCCGAACTCGACGCGACGCGCAGAACCATGCAGTCGCTGCCGGCGACGGCCGCTCGCGGCAATGACGATATCGCCGCTGGGCTCGCCGACCTTCGCGCCGAGCAAACAAACACCGACCAGCGCATGCAGACGCGTCTGGTCGGCCTCCAGGACATTCTCGAAAAACTCGTCAATCGCCTCGGGCGCATCGAAGACGAAGTCACGCGCGCCGACGATTCCCCTCGCGCGCGCGCGCCCGGCGGTGCAGCCGTGGCGCAGAAAGTCCCGTTCAACGAGGTCGTCGACCCCGCACACACCAACGGCGCGGCGCTACGGGACATCCCGGATCGCGGCGCGGCGCGGCCGACACGCGACGGGCTCGGCGAATTGCCGCGCGGCGGCAAGGCGAACCTGGCCGGCGCGGCGGCGGCGCGGCGTTCGCTCGACGGCGCCGACTTTCTGCTCGAACCCGGCGCGTCGCTCGACCGCGCGCGGGATCGGGAACCCGCCGACTTGTCGAATCCGAAGAGCGCGATCAACGCCCATATCGCCGCAGCGCGCCGCGCCGCCCAAGCCGCGCTGACGGAGGGCGCCGCCAAGGACCGCAATCCGAAACTAGCGACCGTCTCGAACGAAACAGGCGAAGGCGCCCACGGCTCGGCCATCAGCCAAGCCAAGGCGTTTTTCGCGACGCAGCGGCGGCCGATCCTTCTGGGCGCCGCGCTGGTCACGCTGATGGCGACGTTCGCGGTCGTCCATTTGCGCGCCAGTCATCAGGCCCCGATGCAAAAGTCGGAACTGCTGCAAATGCCGGCACAAGGAACGGCGAACCCCGATATTCCCAAACTCAGCGCGCTCTCCGGAGCAAGCGGCGCGCAAGCAATCGATACGAGTCCGGTCGGTTCGATCGTCGCTCCCGCGACGTCGGCCAACACCGCCCCCGCGGACCTGGTGGCGGCGATTCCCGCCGGCCTGCCGTCGTCTCTGCGCGAGGCGGCGGCCGTTGGCGATCCCGGCGCCGAGTTCGAACTGGGGGTGCGTCTCGTCGATGGTCGCGACGTCGCCAAGGATCCTCACGCGGGCGCGCAATGGTTCGAGCAAGCGGCCGCGCACGATCTGCCGCTCGCGCAGTACCGTTTGGGGACGCTTTACGAAAAGGGCATCGGCGTCGCGCGCGATTCTCAGCTCGCCATGTCCTGGTACTCGAAGGCTGCCAACGCCGGAAACGCGCGCGCCATGCACAACCTGGCGGTCATGAACGCCGAAGGCGCCGGAAGCGACAAGCCCAACTACGCCGAAGCCGCGCAATGGTTCCGCAAGGCCGGTCAACTGGGAATCCGCGACAGCCAATTCAATTTGGGCATTCTTTACGCCCGCGGCTTGGGCGTGCCGCAAGACCTCGTCCAATCCTGGTTGTGGTTCTCTCTGGCCGCGCAGCAGGGCGACGCCGACGCTGGCAAGAAGCGCGACGAAGTGGCCGCCAAGATGGACGTGAGCGCCCTCGCCGCGGCCGCCAAGGCCCTCGCCGGCTTCAAGCCTTCGACGCCCTCCCAGGCCGCCAACGAAGAGCCGACGCCGCCGGGCGGGTGGGACCCGAAGGGCGGCGCGCCGCAAGCCGTTCTGACGCCCGCCGCCCCCGCCACCCCCGCGCGCGCCGGCGCGCGCACGCTCTGACGCGTGGCAAAGCGCCCGGTCGGACGTATTCCGGCCGGAGCTCGAGGTTTCGCCATTCGCACGTCCGCTTTAATGTGCCTCGATTCGCTTATCTGCGATTGAGGATTGCATGACCGCTGGCCTTTCCCTGCGTCTAATCGGCACCAGCGACCTTCACGCCAATATTTTCGCCTACGACTATTACCGCGACAAGCCGGACGACACGATCGGGCTCGCCAAGACCGCTGCGCTCGCCGCGAGCGCGCGCGCCGAAGTCGCCAACGCCCTGCTGTTCGACAACGGCGACATCATCCAGGGTTCGCCGCTCGGCGATTACGCGGCCTTGGCGATGGGGCTGAAGAAGGGCGAAATCCATCCGATGATCGCCGCGATGAACGCAATGGGTTACGCCGCCTGCGCGCTCGGCAACCACGAGTTCAACTACGGCCTCGACTTTCTCGAAATCGCGCTCGCCGGCGCGAATTTTCCCGCCCTCAGCTGCAATATCCTTCGGCCCGACGGTTCGTTCTATTACAAGCCTTGGGTCATTCTGGAGCCGACGCTGCGAGACGAGGCGGGCGCGGAGCAGCGCCTGCGAATCGGCGTGATCGGCTTCACGCCGCCGCAGATCGCGCAATGGGACCAGACCCATCTGAGCGGCCGCGCGACGACGGTCGGGATCGCGGAAGCCGCGCGGGTCCACATTCCGGCGTTGCGCGCCCGGCGCGTCGATCTCGTCGTCGCGCTGTGCCACTCCGGCGTTTCCCGGAAGCCGCCGCGGCCGGGAGAAGAGAACGCCGCTCTGGCGCTGGCGGCGGTAGGCGGCATCGACGCGATGTTCCTCGGCCACCAGCACTTGCTGCTGCCAGGCGAGGATTTCGCAGGGATCGACGGCGTCGACGTCGCCAACGGGGCCGTGCTCGGGGCGCCCGCCTTCATGCCCGGCTTCTGGGGCAGCCATCTCGGCGTCATCGATCTTGCGCTCGAGCGCGCCGGCGCAGGCTGGCGAGTCGCCGCCGCCAAGGTCGAAGCGCGGCCGATCTACAAGCGCGAGGGCGACGCGGTCAGCGCGCTGGTCGAGGCGAACGACGCCGTGCTCGCCGCGGCGCAAGCCGCGCACGAGGCGACGCTCGCCTATGTCCGCTCGCCCGTCGGCGACATCGCTTCGCCGATCAATTCCTATTTCGCGCTGGTCGCGGACGATCCGTCGGTGCAAATCGTCAACGCCGCGCAGATCTGGTACGCTGAGCGGCTCGCCCACACCGTGCCGGCGCTCGCGAATCTGCCGATTCTCTCTGCGGCGGCGCCATTCAAATCGGGCGGTCGCGGCGGCCCGGATTTCTACACCGACGTCGCGGCGGGGCCGATCGCGATCAAGAACGTCGCCGATCTCTACCTCTATCCCAACGCCCTGCGCGCGGTGAAGATCGACGGCGCGACGTTGCGCGAATGGCTGGAGCGATCGGCCGGCGTGTTTTTGCGCATCGACCCGAGTTCCAGCGCCGAACAACCGCTGCTCGACGCGAATTTCGCCTCCTACAACTTCGACGTCATCGACGGCGTAAATTATGAAATCGACGTGACCGAGCCGTCGCGCTACGATGACGACGGCAGGCTCGTCGCGCCCGACGCGCATCGCATTCGCAACCTCACGTTCCGCGGCGCGCCGATCGACCCGAACCAGGCGTTCATCGTCGTCACCAACAATTACCGGGCGAGTGGCGGCGGCAATTTTCCCGGCTGCGACGGATCGACCATCGTCTTGGAGGCGCCCGACACCAACCGCGACGTGATGGTGCGCTACATCGTCGAGACCCGCCACCTCGAACCGAAGTCCGACGGCAATTGGCGTTTCGCGCCGTGGCCAGCCCATGTCGTCGCGACGTTCGCGACGTCTCCCGCCGCCGCGAGGGCGGCCCCGCCCTCGAGCGTCACGCTCACCCCGATGGGCGCGGCGCCGGGCGGGTTCATCAAGTATCGCATTGAGCCGAAATGACGCTCCGCCGCTCGGCCATCGGGCGGGCGAAGCGTCTGGAGCGGCGAGCCCTAAGCGAACGGGGCAGCGCCGGGGAGCATGACGAGTTCGATCGTCGCCGGCGCCATTGCCGCGGTGGGCTTCTCCGCCTTCTTATGATGCATGTACCAATAGGCGATCGCCGCGACTACGACGATCACGATGAGGACGATCGCCCACATCGGGAACCCCGAGCCGCTGGCGGGCGGACTCACCGGCGCAGGGGCGGGCGGCGCACTGGGAGTCGCCGCGCTCTCCCGCGCCGCCGCCGCCGCTCCGGCGCCGCTTAGGCCCGCGAATAGGCCCGAGGAGCCGAGCGCTTGAGAAAGTCCGGACGGCAAGGCGGCGGCGACCGCGCCCTTCTGACCGGCGGCCAGGTTGGCGATCGCGTTCGCGTCGGACCAGTTCGATGGATCCTGCTGGCCGATGACGCCGATCACCGCTTGACCGACGGCGCCGAGCGCCGGCTGCGCCGCTTCCGGCGGCACGCCGACCAGCTGCCCGAGCGCGTTGGACAGGTTCGAAAGCTCATTGGCGCCGATGAGGCCGCTCAGCGCGGCGGCGCCGTCGTTCAGCGTCTGCAATTGTCCGGCGCCCAGCGCCGACGTCAGCTTGGCGAGCAGGTCGGGATCGGCGTTGGAGACGGCGTCGGACAATTTCTGCGCGCCGCCGGGCGCGGCGAGCGCGCCGCCCAGCGACGCCAACACGGCGGGAACCGCGGCGCTGACGAGCTTTTGCGCCACATCCGGATCGACCCCCGCCGTCGCGGCGATCTGGCTGACGAGTTGCGGGGTCAGGTATTGCGAAACGAGACTGTTGAGATCGACGCCCATGGCAGCTCTCCTCACGATGAAAGACGCGAGCGGCCAAAACGGCGACGCCTGCGTCCAATCCGTTTGCGGTGGGCAGAGTAGCGGCCCGACGCTTGAAAGCAAAGCGGCGGGCGATCACGTTTTGCCGATCGCGCGGTTCGTTAATGGCCGCGGCGCGCGACGAGCACGTGACTGGAGTATGACAAAACTTCGCGCCCGAGCTGATCGACGCCGATCGCGCGGCTGGCGATCAGGCCCCATTGCGGCCGCTTGGTCTCGCGCATCGCGTCGATCCGCGCCGAAAACGTGACGACGTCGCCCGGCCGCACCGGATTGGGCCAGCGCAAATCGCGGATGCCCGCGCCGAGGCCGAGCCCGGGCAAGGGCTCGCCGCGCGCCGCGGCGGCGGCGCGTTGCGCTTCGCGATAGTCGATGAGCAGACGCATGCAGACGCTCGCGGTGTGCCAGCCCGAAGCGCACAACGAGCCGAACAGCGAGGCCGCGCCGGCCGCGTCGTCGAGATGGAACGGCTGCGGATCGTAGGCGCGCGCGAACGCGAGGATCGCTTCGCGGGTGAACTCGTGGGCGCCGACCGTCGCGGTCAGGCCGAGGCTATGGTCCTCATAGAACAGAGCGATCACGGCGCGGCCTCCTCAGCCGCGCGGCGCAGAAAGAAGATCACGCCCTTCTGCGTCATCACGACTTCCGAATTCTGGTTGAGCACCTCGAACAGAAATTCGACGACGCCGACCGCAGGCCGCGAGCGCGACGGGCGTGCGCTCAAGGTGGTGCGGCGCGCGCGAAGGCGATCGCCGGGCCGGACCGGCTTCACCCAGTCGAGCTGCTCGATTCCCGGCGACCCCTGCCCCGCGGCCCGGTTGAGAAACGCGTCGCAGGTCATGCGCATCAGCATCGCCGCGGTGTGCCAGCCGGAGGCGATCAGTTCGCCGGCGAGCGAATCGCGAGCCGCGTCTTCGCCGAGATGAAACGGCTGCGGATCGAACTGGCGCGCGAACTCGACAATCGCCTTGGCGGTGACCAAGGTGTCGCCGTATTCGACGATCTCGCCGATCGAAAAGTCCTCGAAATAGAGCCGATCCATCGCTCGGGGCCTTAGTTGGCGAAGCGGAAATGCAGCACGTCGCCGTCGGCGACGACATAGTCCTTGCCTTCGAGGCGGAACTTGCCGGCCTCGCGCGCGCCCGCTTCGCCCTTGAACGCGACATAGTCGTCGTAGGCGATGGTCTCGGCGCGGATGAAGCCCTTCTCGAAATCGGTGTGGATGACGCCCGCCGCCTGCGGCGCGCGCGCGCCCTTCTCGACCGTCCAGGCCCGCGCCTCCTTCGGCCCGACGGTGAAGAAGGTCACGAGATGTAAGAGGTCGTAGCCGGCGCGGATGACGCGATTGAGGCCGGGTTCGGCGAGGCCCACCGCTTCGAGATAGTCCTTCTGCTCCCCGATCGGCAGCACCGCGATTTCGCTCTCGATCTTGGCGGAAACGACGACGGCGACCGCGCCCTCCTTGGCCGCCTGTTCGCGCACCTTGTCGGCAAACGCGTTGCCCTTGTCGGCGCTCGCTTCCTCGACGTTGCAGACATAGAGAACCGGCTTGGAGGACAAGAGGCCGAGCGACTGGAACAGCTTGTGATCCTCGCGGCTCACCCCGGCCGCCCGCGCCGGCCGGCCCTCGCGCAATTCGGCGAGGCTGCGCTGAGCGAGTTCGAGCAGCTCCTTGGCGTCCTTGTCGCCGCCCTTGGCCTTCTTTTCCATCTGCACGACGCGCCGCTCGAGACTCTCGAGATCGGCGAGCATCAATTCGGTCTCGATCGTGGCGATGTCGGACAGCGGGTCGATGCGGCCTTCGACATGGGTGACGTCGCCGTCCTCGAAGCAGCGCACCACATGCGCGATCGCGTCGCATTCGCGGATGTTGGCGAGAAACTGGTTGCCGAGCCCCTCGCCCTTCGAAGCGCCGCGAACCAGGCCGGCGATGTCGACGAAGGTCAGGCGCGTCGGGATGATCTCTTTCGAGCCCGCGACGCGCGCCAGCGTCTCCAGCCGCGGATCGGGCACCGCGACGTCGCCGACGTTCGGCTCGATGGTGCAGAAGGGGTAATTGGCCGCCTGCGCCGCGGCGGTCTGGGTGAGCGCATTGAAGAGCGTCGACTTGCCGACGTTGGGCAAGCCGACGATGCCGCATTTGAAGCCCATGGGTCGCGCGCTCGTCTGTTAAGGGGAGTTCGAGCGGCCCTATGCGGGGCGGCGGGGAAAAAGGCAAGGGGCGACGCGAGCGGCCCGCCGTCAGCTCCCGCGCCCCGCGAACACCTCTTTCGCCGCAAACAGCCCGTTCAGCGCGGCGGGAAAGCCGGCGTAGACCGCCATTTGCATGATCACCTCGACGATTTCCTCGCGGCCGAGGCCGACGTTGAGGCCGGCCTCGATATGAACCTTGAGCTGCGGCGCCGCGTTGCCGAGCGCGGTCAGCGCCGCGATGGTCGCGATCTCGCGCTCGCGCAGGCCAAGGCCCGGACGCGAGTAGATGTCGCCGAACGGAAACTCGATGAGATAGCGCGCAAAGTCGGGCGCGACGTCGGCGAGCGCGTCGACGACCTTCTGGCCGGCGCAGCCGTCGATGCTCGCCAGCGCGCGGGCGCCGCGCTCAAATCTTTCGTCGTCTGGTGTCTTGTCGTTCGTCATGGCGCGATTCGTCCTCTGTCGAGCCGGCGTAGCCGGCGATTTTCCTATCGAGGACGAGGAGACTCGCCTGAAGTTCGCTCAACCGGCGACGGACCCCGACGCGATGCCGCTCCAGCAGCGCGCGCCTTTCGCCCGTCGTCGAAGCGCCCTCGGCGCGCAGCCGCGCGTAGGCGAGCATCTCGCGGATCGGCATGCCGGTCGTCTTCAGGCGACCGAGAAATTCGATCCATCCGAGGATGGCGGCGTCGTAGTCGCGTCGGTTCGCTCGATCCCGGTCGGCGCGCGGCAGCAGGCCGATCCGCTCGTAATAGCGGATGGTGTGGCCTGTTAGGCCGCTGCGCTTGGCGAGTTCGCCGATCTTCATGGGCAAGGCCCTTCGTCTCAACGCCGACCTTGCTACAGGTTGGAGCGCGCTCGAAGTCAAGCCCCCGCACGCGCATCGACGCGGCGCGCGAAAACGGCGGCAAGCTTCCGCTCCATCGCTTTTCGCTACCGCAAATTCCCGGTGTGCCCGAGCGAGTAGCGCCCCGGCTGCGGCCACACCGTCAGCCCGTGCGGCATGCCGCCCACCGGAATCGTCTTGAGCGAGCCGTCCGTCGTGTTGAAGGCGTAGACGACGCCGTCGAAGCGGCCGGAAAGCCACAGCCATTTGCCGTCGGCGCTGACGTTGCCCATGTCCGGGCTGCCGCCGCCCGGGATCGGCCAGTTGGCGACGATTTTTCGGGTGGCGAAATCGAGCACGGAAACGCTACCCTCGCCGAGCTTCACGCCATCGAGCTTATGCGAGCCGCGATTGGAGATGTAGAGGAGCTTGCCGTCGCGGCTGGGATAGAGGCCGTGCGCGCCGACGCCGGTCGGGATGAAGCCGGTCTCCTTGAACTTGTCGCCGTCGATGACGATGAGCCCGTCCTTGAGCATGTCGGCGACGAAGAAGGCCGAGCCGTCGGGCGCGATGCGAATGTCCTGCGGGATGTGGCCGGGCGACAATTGCAGCATGCCGACGAGGCTGTGATGGACGAGGTCGATCTTGGCGAGCAAGTCGCCGTATTCGCAGGTGAAGATCGCGTAGGAGCCGTCGGGCGAAAAATCGGCGTGGTTGATCCCCATGCACCTGGGAACGGCGATATAGCCCTGCAGCGCCATGGTGTGCGGATCGCGGAATTCGAGCCGCCGCATCGACTCGGCGACGACGATCGCCGAACGTCCGTCGGGGGTGAAATACAAGTTGTAGGCGTCGGGCACATCGATCGGCGCGCTCATCTTGCCCGTCTTCGGGTCGATCGGCGCCACCGAGGCGTGGCCGCCGCTATAGCTGAGGTCGCCGGCCACCCACAGCGTCTGAAGATCCCACGACGGCACGATATGCTGCGGGCTCGGGACTGCGGCGTAGCTGTCGACGACCTTGAACGTCTCGGGGTCGATGACGTCGACCTTGCCGGTGATGAGATTGGGCACGTAGACGCGCGAAAGCGCGCCCGCCGTCGCCGGACTGAGCTTGCCCGCCGTCGTCTCGGAATAGACGTTGTCGGGGTCGACGAGCGGCGGCATCGTCAGATTGGCCGCCGGCAGGTTCTTCACGCCTGGCGCGCCGAGTTCGTAAGCGGCGCGCTGGATGAAATCCTGCGGCGTCGCGCCGATCTCGACCGGGGGGCGACACAGCGAAGCGCATTGCCCGGGACCGACGCAATAGGTTGGAAGCGTCAGCGATTGCGCGCTGCCGATAAACGAAGCCGGGCCGATGAAGGCGGTGAGCGCCAACGCCGCAGCGCCGGTCAGGAAACGCGAAATCATGGGCTCACCTCTCTGGCCCCGCCCGGTTCGCGCGGGCGTCGGTTCAAATCGGTTTGTCAGCGTAGCCGATAGGGGATGACTGGGGGATGAACGAGGCGGCGGTTGGTCGGCGGGCGAGAGCGGTCGTCGCCGCCCGGGCCCGCACTGCCGCGCGGCGTTTCCGTCCCGTAACCTTCGCTCTGGACGGGCGGGCCGCAGTCGATCAAGCTGGTCCACCTGGATTCGGGCCGCTTTGGCCGCAACGGGGAGGAAGCACAGTGCGCAGTCTGTTCGTCTTGAGCGCCGGTTTCGCGGGCGCTCTTCTCGTGTTCGGCGCCGGCGACGCCGCGACGGCGGGGACGGTGATGGCCATGGACGAGGCGATCAACGACGCCGCTCCTCAATCCCGGACGATGATTCTGGACAGCGATCGGCTGCGGATGTCGACCGGCGCGACGGACATCATCTTTCGCGGCGACCTGGACAAGGTGTGGATTCTGCAATCGAAGCTCCACGGCTACATCGAGCTGACCCCTGCCGGCATCGCGCCGATGGGCGCCCGGATGGATCAGGCGATGGCGCAGATGAAGGAGAAATTGGCCGTTCTGCCCGAAACGCAACGCAAGCAGATCGAGGCCATGATGGCCAAGCGCATGGGCCAGGCCGCGCCCGCCGTGGCGCCGCAAGTCACTTACGAGAAAGCCGGCGACGCCCGCACGGTCGGCGAATGGAGCTGCGCTCCCTATCACGTCGTCGCGGGCGGAAAGGCTTACTCGGATGTTTGCATCGCGAAGTTGTCCGACCTGGGGTTGAGCCGCGACGACCTGACGGCGTTCGCCAGCTTCGGCGCCTTCATGGCGAAAGCGACGGCTTCGATGGGCGTCTTGCGTTCGCCGATGATGACGATCAACTTCGACGCGATGACCAAGGCGATCGGCTTCGACGGATTCCCGGTCGAGACGACGACCAAGTTCAGCGACGGAAGCCGCCAAATCGTCGTCACGCTCAAATCCATCCAGCATCAAGACCCGCCCGCGGGCGCGTTCGACATTCCCGACGGCTACACGAAGCACGACTTCGGCGCCATGGGGCGGCCCGCCGCGCCGGAGTGAGCGCTCCCGCCCCCTAATGCGCCTCGTCCCAGTTCGCCGCCGCCCGCGCGTCGACGGCGAGCGGGACGCCGAGCGCGACCGCGGGTTCGGGCGCTTCGACCATCACCTTGGAGACGAGCGCGATCGTCGCCTCGACCTCTTCGTCGGGGGCCTCGAACACCAGTTCGTCGTGCACCTGCATCAGCATGCGCGCGCTGAGCTTGGCGCGATCGAGGCTCGCGTCCATGCGCGCCATCGCGCGGCGGATGATGTCGGCGGCCGAGCCTTGCAGCGGCGCGTTGATCGCCGCGCGCTCGTTGAACGCGCGCTCGGACGGGTTGGCGGCGTTGATACGCGGGAAATGGCACTTGCGGCCGAAGATGGTGCGCACGAACCCGTCGGCGCGCGCTTGTTTCTTGGTCGCCTCCATGTAGTCGCGGATGCCGGGGAAGCGCTCGAAATACTTGCGGATGTAGGCCCCCGCCTCCTCGCGCGGGATGCCGAGCTGGTTGGCGAGGCCGAACGCCGAAATGCCGTAGATGATGCCGAAGTTGATCGCCTTGGCGCGCCGGCGCACTTCGCCCGGCATGTCTTTCACCGGAACCCCGAACATTTCCGAGGCGGTCATCGCGTGGATGTCGAGCCCGTCGGCGAACGCCTTCTTGAGCGCGCCGATGTCGGCGACATGGGCGAGCAGGCGCAATTCGATCTGGCTATAGTCGGCCGAGATCAGCTTGCAGCCGGGCGCGGCGACGAAGGCGCGGCGGATCTTGCGCCCCTCCTCGTTGCGCACGGGAATGTTCTGCAAGTTCGGGTCGGACGACGAGAGCCGCCCGGTCGTCGTCGAAGCGAGCGCATAGGAGGTGTGGACGCGGCGGGTCATGGGATCGACGAAGCCGGGCAGCGCGTCGGCGTAGGTCGACTTGAGCTTGGCGAGTTGGCGCCAGTCGAGGATGCGGGCGGGCAGTTCGTGGCCCTCCTCGGCCAAGTCCTCGAGCACGCTCGCCGAGGTCGACCAGGCGCCCGTCGCCGTCTTCTTGGCCCCCGGCAGGCCCATCTGGCCGAACAGAATGTCGCCGAGCTGCTTGGGCGAGGAGAGGTTGAACGGCGCGCCGACGAGCTTTTGCACCTCGGCTTCGATCCGCGCCATGCCTTGCGCGAACTCGCCCGAAAGGCGCGACAGCATTTCGCGGTCGATGGAGACGCCGCGGCGCTCCATCCGCGCGAGCGGCACGACCAGCGGGCGCTCCAGCGTCTCGTAGACCGTCGTCATCCCCTCGGCGGGCAGGCGCGGCTTCAAGACGCGCCATAGCCGCAGCGTCACGTCGGCGTCCTCGGCGGCGTATTGCGTCGCCTTGTCGATCGCCACCCGCGCGAAGCCGATGAAATTGCGCCCAGAGCCCGCGACTTCGCTGAAAGCGATCGGCTTGTGGCCGAGCCAGCGCTCGGAGAGCGCGTCCATGCCGTGGCCGTCGCCGGTCGCGCCCGAATCGAGGGCGTAGGAAAGCAGCATCGTGTCGTCGAACGGCGCGACTTCGACGCCGCGCCGGGCGAAGACGTGCCAATCGAATTTGACGTTCTGGCCGATCTTCAAGACGCCCGGGTCTTCGAGCAGCGGCTTGAGCAGCGCGATCGCTTGCCCTTCGTCGATCTGGCCGGGCGTGAGACCGCCGCCGCCGAAGAGGTCGGCCGCGCCGGCGCGATGGCCGATCGGAATGTAGCAGGCCTCCCCGGGCGCCACGGCGAGCGAGACGCCGACGAGATCGGCCTGCAACGGATCGAGCGAAGTGGTCTCGGTGTCGAAGGCGACGAGGCCGGCTTCGAACGCGCGCCCGATCCAGCGTTCGAGCTCGGCGACGCTCGTCACGGTTGCGTAGGCCGAGACTTCGATCTTTTCTTCTCGCGCCCGAGCGGCCCGCTCGGCGGCGAGGCTCTTGGGCGGGCGCGCGCCGGTAGGCGCGGGGGCGGGAGCGGCCGCGGTCTCCGTAGCCGGCGCGGCCGGCTCGGCGGTCGACGCGGCGGGCGGCGCAACGCTCGGCGCGATCGTCTCGCCGTTGCGCGCGCGCCAGCCGCCCGGGCCGAGGAAACGCGCGTCGGGTTCGACCGCATTGGCGTCGACGCCGCAAATTTCGCCGACGCGGCGAGTGATTGTGGTGAGCTCCATCGCCTTGAGGAACGCGATCAGCGGCGCGCCTTCGAGCTTGGGCACGCCGAGCGTATCGAGCGGAACCTGGACGTCGACGTCGCGCACAAGCGTCACCAGCGTCTTCGACAGCCGGATCAGCGCGACCGATTCGGGGTCAGTCAGCGCTTCGCGGCGCTTGGGCTGCTTGATCTCGTTCGCGCGCTCGAGCAGCGTATCGAGATCGCCGTATTCGCCGATCAGTTGCGCGGCAGTCTTGACGCCGATGCCGCGCGCGCCAGGCACGTTGTCGGTGGAATCGCCGGCGAGCGCCTGGATGTCGACGACCTTATCGGCGCCGGCGCCGAAATAGGCGACGACTTCGTCGGGGCCGATGCGCCGCTCCTCGCGGTCGCCCGAGGCGGGATCGAACATCGCGACCCCGGGCTCGATGAGCTGCATCAGGTCCTTGTCGGCGGAGACGATCAGCACGTCGGCGCCGCGTTCGCGCGCCTGGCGCGCGTAGGTGGCGATGAGATCGTCGGCCTCGTAGCGGTCCTGCTCGATCGGCGTCAGCCCGAACGCGCGCACCGTCTCGCGCATCAGCGGGAATTGCGGGATGAGGTCGGCCGGCGGATCGGGCCGATGGGCCTTGTAGAGCGGATAGATTTCACGCCGGAACGAATTCTCCGACTTGTCGAAGATGATCGCGAGGTGCGTCGGCTTGATCCCCGCCGCGCCGTCGCGCAGGAATTGCAGCACCTTGGTCGCGAACAGCCTGACCGCACCGACGGGGAGCCGATCGGAGCGGTAATTGTACTTCTGATCCTGCCGGATCGACTGGAAATAGGCGCGAAAGACGAACGACGAGCCGTCGACGAGAAAGACATGGTCGCCGGGGCCGACGGGACGGGTGCTCTGGGTCATGGGCCGATTGTAGACAATGCGGGCGGCGACGGCTATCGCGACGCTTGGAGGCCGGCCGCCGCCTTTGACTTCGGCGCGGCGACAAGACAGAAACCGGCGGCGACGAGGGCGGCGAGTTCGGGACGCCGGCGCCTCCGACGCCCGCTCGCATCGCTCCAACCCCTTGTCCCGCCGCGCGCATCGCGCGCGCGGCGAAAGAACGTTACTCGATGATTGACGCCCTCCGTTCGACGACCGCGCCCGGCGCCCGATTTCGGCGCGGGCCCTCTCTTCCCGCAGCCGCAATCGCGCTTTCCCGCGAGACCTCGCCGCGATGAGTCTCTCCGTCCTTCGGCGCTATATGGCGCTCGTCGCCGACGGCCGCATCGAGGCCGATGTGGCGCAGGCCGAGCTGGCGGCGCGCCTCGACAGCCTCGCCACAGGGCTTGCCGGCTATCGGCCGGGACGGCGCGCCGGCGCCCTCGCCCGCCTGATCGGCGCCAGGCCGAACGAGCCGCCGCGCGGCCTCTATGTTTACGGCGCGGTCGGACGGGGAAAAACCCTGCTGATGGACCTCTTCTTCGAGGGCGCGCCGATCGCGCTCAAGCGCCGCGTCCACTTTCACGCCTTCATGGCGGACGTCCACGCGCGCGTGCATCGCTGGCGGCAGATGCGCAAGCGCGGCGAGATTCTCGGCGACGATCCGATTGCGCCGGTCGCGGCGGCGCTGGCGAGCGAGGCCTGGCTGTTGTGCTTCGACGAATTCGGCGTGCGCGACATCGCCGACGCGATGATCCTGGCGCGGCTGTTCTCGGCGTTGTTCGCGGCCGGCGTGGTGGTGGTCGCGACGTCGAACGTGGCGCCCGGAGATCTTTACAAGGACGGTCTCAACCGCGCGCTGTTCCTGCCTTTCGTCGCGCAGATGCGCGAACGGCTCGACGTCTTCGAACTCAACGCCCGCACCGACTTTCGCCTGGAAAAGCTCGCGCGCGCGCCGGTCTATTATTGCCCTGACGACGCGCGCGCCAAGGCGGCGCTCGACGCGACGTTCTCGAGCCTGACCGGCGCAGCGCGCGGCGCGCCGACGGACATCGCCCTGCTCGGCCGCGCGTTACGGGTCCCCCAGGCGATCGACGGCGTCGCGCGCTTTTCTTTCGACGATCTGTGCCGCCGCCCCTTGGGCGCTGCGGACCATCTGGCCGTCGCCGAACGGTTTCATACCCTCGTCGTCGATCATGTCCCGAGGCTCGGCCCGGACGAGCGCAACGAGGTGCGACGATTCATCACGCTTATCGACGCGCTTTACGACATGAAGGTCAAGCTGATCGCCTCGGCCGCGGCCGAACCGGCCGAACTCTATTCGGGCGCCGACGGCGCGGAAGCGTTTGAATTCGCACGCGCCGCCTCGCGCCTCGTCGAGATGCGCTCGATCGACTATCTCGGCGAGCCGCACGGCGGCGCGGAACGCTCTGTTTCCGGCGACCTCGGCGGTTTGGTCGAAACCTAGCTGGCGCGTCCTCGCGTTTCATGTCAGCATCGCTTCGGGGGCGCCTGCGGGAGCCAGACTACAATTGTCACAATCCTCGGCCGCCGACTCCGTCGAAGCGCGGATTCTGGAGATTGCGCTCGCTCATGTGCGCAAGTTCGGTTCGGCGCGCGTGACCGTCGTCGGCGTCGCGCAAGAGGCGGGCATGACGCACGCCAACGTCTATCGCTATTTTCCCTCCAAGGCGGCGCTGCTCGAGGAGATCACGGCGTCCTGGCTGCGCCCGATCGAGACGCGCCTGCGAGAGGCTGCCGAAGGCGCCGCTCCCGCCTATGACAAGCTCGAAAACATGCTGATGACGGTTCATCGCGCTTACCGCGAGAAGCTCGAGAACGACCCCGCGTTGTTCGACCTGCTGATCGAGGCGCTCGAGGAGGACCGCGGCTCCGCGCGTCGGCACCGCGCGCGCGTGCAGTCGGAAATCCAGCGGGTCGTCGAAGAAGGCGTCGCCTCCGGCGCTTTCGCCATGACCGACCGACGCCGCGCGATGTCGCTGATCTTCGACGCAGCGCATCGATTCATCCACCCGATCGCGCTGCGGCTCGACAAGGACGTCGCGAGCGCCGCGCTGGCGACGCGATTCGAAACGATCGTCGCGGTCGTGCTGAGGACGCTGAGAACGGGACGGGCGTGAAGCGCGCCGGACGGCCGCTCAGGGGCGGGCAGGATTCGAACGAATCGAAGAGCCGTCATAGCGAGCGGAGCGAAGCAATGACGGATAAGGCCGTTGTTCCCTTGGCGGCCCTCACACCCTGAGCGGCATCAGCACGTAGAGCGCCGCCGAGCCGTCGCGATCCTGGATGATCGTCGGCGAGCCGGGATCGGACAGCTTGATCAGCGCCGTGTCGCCGGCGAGTTGCCCGGCGATGTCGAGGAGGTAGCGCGCGTTGAAGCCGATCTCGATCGGCGCGGAATCGTAGTCGACCTCGATTTCTTCGCTCGCCGAACCCGAATCGGGATTGTTGACGGACAGCGTCATCTTGTTGTCGGCGATCGAGAGCTTGATCGCGCGGCCGCGCTCGGAAGAAATCGTCGAGACGCGATCCACCGCGTTGGCGAACGGCTGCTTGTCGATGACGAGGCGCTTGTCGTTGTGCGTGGGAATGACCCGGCTGTAAT
This sequence comes from uncultured Alphaproteobacteria bacterium, assembly GCA_963759955.1. Classification (GTDB taxonomy): domain Bacteria; phylum Pseudomonadota; class Alphaproteobacteria; order Rhizobiales; family Beijerinckiaceae; genus Roseiarcus. Next base: position 23,984 of record CAVXCA010000023.1, on the reverse strand, counting down.
CGGGGAACGTGCCGTCGATCAGCTTGGTCGTCAGCACCACGTCGCCGAACTGGAAACGCGCCTTGGTCGTCGAAATCTCGACGGCGACTTCCTGCGTCATGTCCTCGAGCAGCTTCTGCACTTCGCTGACCGCCTTGCGCGGCGCGATGACGCCGGGCATGCCGGCCGCGCCCTGAGGCGCAGGGATCTCGACCCGGGCGAGGCGATGGCCGTCGGTGGCCACCGCGCGCAGCAGGACCGTCCCGCCGACGTCGACGGTATGGAAGAAGATGCCGTTGAGGTAGTAGCGCGTCTCCTCGGTCGAAATCGCGAATTGGGTGTTGTCGATCAGACGCTTGAGATCGGCGGCGGCGAGGACGAAGCGATGAGTGAATTCGCCCGCGGTAAGGTCGGGAAAATCCGACGCCGGCAGGCTTTGCAGGAAGAAGCGCGAGCGCCCCGAGCGCAGCAGCAGTTGACCCGCCTCGCCCGTCATTTCCAGACTGACCTGCGCGCCTTCCGGCAATTTGCGCACGATGTCGTAGATGACGTGAGCGGGGACGGTCGTCGCGCCGGCCAAGGCGACGTCGGCGGGCGCCGACTCCGTCGCTTCGAGGTCGAGGTCGGTGCTCTTGAGCGTCACCTGTTGGTCGCGCGCCTCGATCAGCACGTTGGACAGGATCGGGATGGTGTTGCGCCGTTCGACGATGCGATGGACGTGGCCTAGCGCTTTGAGCAGGGCTGTTCGCTCTATGGTGACCTTCATCGCAACATCCTAAATCTTACGCCCGCGGCGGCGTCGACCGAGAAAGCGATTCGACGCGTTGCCCGCTCTTAAAATCGCTGCATCGTCCCGCCGACACGCTTCGCCAAATCGCGCGGGGCGCGAACTTTGCCAAGGAGACGCGGGATGCGCAAGTGCGACAGAGCGTCGTCCCCACAGATTCAACCGAAATTCGCGCGAACGCCGTCAAGACCTAGGCAACCTTAACCGGCCCTTAAATCGCCGCCTTTAGCTTCGATTGGGTCGGGCGGCGTCGTTTCGGGGGCCTTGCCCTGAAAGGGCCCGGGGCGGGGTCGCGTGATGTTCGGCAGGGGCGGCAAGCGAAACGCGGAGCGGATCGAACCGCGACTGGGCGATTCGCCGCGTCGTCGCGGCCGCGACGACGACTTGCGCGCCGATCCGGCCGATCACCCGCTGCGCCGATCCAAGAAGGGGAGCCGCGGCGCGGGCGGGAGCGGGAGCGGCTGGGGCGCGCGGCCGAAGCGCTCCTTCTTCGGTCGATTGGTCTATTGGGGATTCGTGCTCGGCGTCTGGGGCTTCGTCGCAGTCGCGGGCCTGTTCGCCTATTACGCCAGTCAGTTGCCGCCGATCGACCAGCTCGCGGTGCCCAAGCGCCCGCCCAACATCGCCATTCTCGCCGAGGACGGCTCGCTCATCGCCAATCGCGGCGACACCGGCGGAGCGGCGGTGCACTTGAGCGAGCTGCCGCCCTATCTTCCCAAGGCCTTCGTGGCGATCGAGGACCGGCGTTTCTATTCGCATTTCGGCATCGACCCGATCGGCATCGCCCGCGCGGTGTTCCGCGACATCACCGGACGCGGCGGCATGGAGGGCGGTTCGACGCTGACCCAGCAGCTCGCCAAGAACCTCTTTCTCACCCAGGAGCGCACGCTCTCGCGCAAGATCCAGGAAGCGATTCTCGCGCTGTGGCTCGAGCGCAAGTACTCCAAGGACCAGATTCTCGAACTCTATCTCAACCGCGTCTACTTCGGCTCCGGCGCCTTCGGCGTCGAGGCGGCGGCGCAGAAATATTTCGGCAAGAGCGCCAGACAGGTGACTCTCTCGGAAGCCGCCGTTCTCGCCGGCCTGATGAAATCGCCGACCCGACTCGCGCCCAATCGCAATTTGACCGCGGCCAACGAGCGCGCGGCGCAGGTCATCACGGCGATGGCCGAACAGGGCGACATCACCGAGGCGATGGCCAAGGTCGCGCTTTCCACCCCCGCGCAGGTCGTGCACGAGAAGGGCGCGGGATCGATCAACTACGCCGCCGATTACGTCATGGACATGCTCGACGATACCGTCGGCGCCATCGACGAGGACATCGTCGTCTCGACGACGCTCGACCCGAAGATGCAGGCCGAGGCCGAGCGGGCGCTGACCGACGAGCTCAACGCCAAGGGCGACAAATACGGCGTCACGCAGGGCGCCATCGTGGCGCTCGATCCCGACGGCGCGGTCAAGGCGCTGGTCGGCGGGCGCAACTACGCCGACAGCCAGTTCAACCGCGCGGTCGCGGCCAAGCGTCAGCCCGGCTCGGCCTTCAAGCCTTTCGTCTATCTCTCCGCCCTGGAAAAGGGCCTGACCCCCGACACGGTGCGCGAGGACGCGCCGATTTCGGTCAAAGGGTGGAATCCGGAGAACTATTCGCGCGAATATTTCGGGCCGGTGACGCTCACCAAGGCGCTTTCGCTTTCGCTCAATACGGTCGCCGTGCGGCTTTGCCTGGAAGTCGGCCCTAGGGCGGTCGTGCGCACCGCGCACCGCCTCGGCATTGCGTCCGACCTCCAGCCCAACGCCTCGATCGCGCTGGGCACTTCGGAAGTCACGCCGCTCGAACTGGTCGCCGCCTACGCCGCGTTCGCCAACGGCGGCATCGGCGTGCAGCCCCATGTGATCGCGCGCGTGCGCACCGCCAACGGCAAACTGCTCTACACCCGCAAGAACGCGAGTTTCGGCCGGGTCATCGATCCGCAATACGTCGCGATGATGAACGAGATGATGCAGGAAACCCTGCTGACGGGCACCGCGCACAAGGCGGAATTGCCGGGCTGGGAGGCCGCCGGCAAGACGGGAACCAGCCAGGAATGGCGCGACGCCTGGTTCGTCGGCTACACGAGTTATCTCGTCACCGGGGTGTGGCTCGGCAACGACGACAGCTCGCCGACCAAAAAAGTTTCAGGCGGCAACCTGCCGGTCGACATCTGGAGCCGCTTCATGAAGGCGGCCCATCAGGGCGTGCCCGTCGCCGCGCTGCCGTCGGGCGTCTGGCGCAACGCCGACGCGCCCGCCCCTGAACCTGCGCCGCCAGCGCCACCGCCCGAAGCCGTCGGCGAGCCGCTGGCGATCGGCAGAGGCCCCGAGGGAGCTCCTGGAGCGCCGCCCGCGCCGATCCGGCGCGCGCTCGCGCCCGCCGAGTCGGAAGGACCCGTGCCGCCGGCGGCGATCCCCGATGTCGACAATTATGCGCCCGCCGGGCCGCCGCCGCGCGACAAGAGCCTGCTCAACAAGTTGTTCGGGGCGACATAGCTAAGGCGGCCGCCGCCTCGCGCCTGATTGGGAAAGCCAACGCCGCCGTGGCCCGGGGCGCCTTCCGGCATGTCGCGCTCGCTGAAGTTCGGCGTCGATCAACCAGTGCGCGCCATCCGCGCGAACGCCCGCGCCGACGAACCGTCGACGTGGCGCGACGGACATTCCGTTCGGTCGTGACTTATCTTTACGCGTCTTACGCGGCGATCTGTTCCGGCGACGGCAAGAGGTTGGCGATGTCGATGACGCCGATCAGACGGCCGTCCATCGCGATGACGCCGCGCAGGAACAGCTTGGCGGTCTCGGCGGCGATATCGGGCGTCGGTTGGATCTGGTCTTCGCCCGCGGTGAAGATGTCGGAGACGCCGTCGACCAACAGGCCGGCGACCTGATGGCCGAACTCGACGACGATGATGGCGTGGCGCGCGGTCGGCTGGGTCGGCGGAAAGCCGAGCCGCACCGCCAGATCGACGATCGGCAGCACGACGCCGCGCAAATTGACGACTCCGAGCACGAACACCGGGGCGTGCGGGAGCGCCGTCGCCGGCGTCCAGCCCCTGATTTCGCGCACCGAGGTCGTGCCGATGCAAAATTCCTGGGAGCCGATATTGAAGGCGATCAGCTCGCTGCCCTTTCCAGTCCCGACTTTTACGCTCTCGCTCATTTGGGCACCCGTTGGTTGTTGATTCGAGGAAACCGATAGGCGCGGCGAAGCGGGCCGACCCGAGTCGCCGCGCCGGCGTCAAAACTCCTGCCAGCCGTCGTCCGAGCCGTTGACGACGGCTTTGGCCGCCGGCCGCCGGACCGGTTCCGGTTTGTGGGCCGCCGCCGGCGCTTTGGTCAGCGAAGCTTTCTTCGGCGCCTCGCGGAACGCGTGCGGCGCCGCCTTTTTCAATTCCCTTCGGATCGGATCGTCTGCCGCCTGCCTGATGCGGTAGCGCGAGACCAGCCGGCCGAGTTCTTCGGTCTCGTTGGACAGCGCATGAGACGCCGCCGTCGTTTCCTCGACCATCGCCGCGTTCTTCTGGGTGACCTGATCCATCTCGTTGACCGCAGTGTTGACCTGCTGCAGGCCGGTCGCCTGTTCCTGGGCGCTGGCGGCGATGTCGGTGATGATGCCGTTGATCTCCACGACTTGCGCGACGATCCGTTCGAGCGCCTTGCCGGTCTGGGTGACCAACAGCACACCCTGATCGACCTGCGCCGTCGAAGTGGAAATCAGACCCTTGATCTCCTTGGCCGCTTCGGCCGAACGCTGGGCGAGCGCGCGCACCTCGGACGCCACCACGGCGAACCCCCGGCCGGCGTCGCCGGCCCGCGCCGCCTCAACCCCCGCGTTCAACGCGAGAAGATTGGTCTGGAACGCGATTTCGTCGATGACCCCGATGATCTGGCTGATCTGTTTCGACGACTTGTCGATGCCGGTCATCGCCGCCATCGCCTCGCGCACGACTTCGCCGCTCTTGTCGGCGTCGACCTTGGCGGTCGAAACCACGTCGCGCGCGTGCTTGGCGCCCTCGGCGGTCTTCTTCACCGTCGCCGTGATCTGCTCGAGCGCGGCGGCCGTCTCTTCGAGGCTGGAGGCCTGCTGTTCGGTGCGCCGCGACAGATCGTCGGCGGCGGTGGAGATCTCGCCGGTTCCCGTGCGGATGGCCTGCGAGTTGGCGCTGATCGCCGACATCGAGCGTTCCAGCGTCTCCAGCGACGCATTGAAGTCGACGCGAAGCCGATCGAGCGAAGGAATGAATTCGACCTCGATGCGTTGTTCGAGATCGCCTTCGGCCAGTCGGCTGAGCCCCGACGCGATCTGGTTGACGGCGGTGTTGCGGGTCGTGACGTCAGTCATGTAATTGACGACTTTCACAACGCGGTTGTCGAGGTCGAATATCGGATTGTAGGAAGCCTGGATCCAGATTTCCTTACCCCCCGCGCCGACGCGCTTGTATTCTTCGTTGATGCATTCGCCGCGATTCAGTTTGCGCCAGAATTCTTGGTATTCGGCGGATTGAGCATAGGCTGCGTCCACGAAAATGCGATGTTGCTGGCCCTGGATTTTCTCCAGGGCATAGCCGAACATCTTGGTGAAATTCTCGTTCGCCGTGAGAATCTTGCCGTCGGCGGAATATTCGATGACGGGTTGCGCTCGGGAAATGGCGTCGAGTTTGCAGGCGTTCTCGGCGGCCAGCAATTTGGCGGCGGTGATGTCGGTGGCGACCTTGACCACCTTGAGAACGGTCCCCGGCTTGCTGACGACGGGATTGTATGACGCCTGAATCCAGACTTCCTTTCCGCCCTTGCCGAAGCGCTTGTATTCGCGGGCGTCGAATTCGCCGCGGCCGAGCTTGGCCCAGAATTCCTTGTAGTCTGAACTTCTGACATAGTCCGGGTCGACAAACATGCTGTGATGTTTGCCTTCGATTTCCGGCAGTTCATAGCCGAGCAGGCGGCAGAAATTCTCGTTGGCGGTGATGATTTTTCCGTTCGGCTCGAACTCGATGATCGCCAGAGACCGGCCGAGAGCCTTGAGAATGCGTTTGGCGTCGCCGCCAAAATCAGGATGGAGCATCGCAATTCTACCTATTCTTTTCAGACCGAGCGAGGACGTCGACGCAATGGTTCCGTCTTGGTTTTCCATCGGACCGCGCGACCGGGCCGAGGATCGGCCGGAGGCGGACCCCCAAAGCAGGTTCGAGACGATTGAAGAGAGGACATGTCGGATTCGGCGCCGAGGCGCCGCGGGGGCGTCATGCCCTCGCCGGCTCCGCGGGGAAGCCGACGATCCGTCAAGTGCAGAGCATGAAGAATGGCGGTTAATGAAGCGTTCCAGATGGAGTGATTTCGCTTCAGAATTGAAATCATTGTCCGATCGCGTCGTCCGCGCGCCTCTCAAGCGAACGTTCGACAACCAGATCATCGACGGCGCCGACCCGAAAAGTCGACGAAAGCGCAACTTGTTGTAGGATCGCGGCTTCGCTTCCTCCGCCCGTCAGGATTCCGCCGTGACCCTCAACAAGCAGATCGTTCTCGACTCTCGGCCGACCGACAAGGTTTCCCCGGCCAATTTCCGCCTCGTCGAGGCTCCGCTCCCGGCCCCCGGCCCCGGCGAGGTGCTTGTGCGTCACCATTATCTCTCGCTCGACCCCTACATGCGCGGTCGGCTGAGCGACGCCAAATCCTACGCCAAACCGCAGGAACTGGGCGTGACGATGGGCGGAGGGACGGTCGGCGAAGTCGTCGCCTCGAACCATCCGCGCTTCAAGCCGGGCGATTTCGTCGTCGGCATGGGCGGCTGGCAGCTCTATGCGCTGAGCGACGGGCGCGATCTCACCGTCGTCCACGCCATTCGGATTCCCCTGCAGGCCTATCTCGGCCCAGTAGGCATGCCCGGCGTCACCGCCTGGTACGGCCTCAACAAGATCATCGCCCCGAAGAAGGGCGAGACGGTCGTCGTCTCCGCCGCAACCGGCGCGGTCGGCTCGGTCGTCGGCCAGCTGGCGAAGATCGCCGGCGCGCGGACCGTCGGGGTCGCCGGCGGCGCCGACAAATGCGCCTATGCGACGGACGAATTGGGCTACGACGTCTGCGTCGATCACAAGTCGCCGCATTTCGCCGAGGAGATGAAGGCGGCGCTGCCCAACGGCCTCGACGGCCTGTTCGAGAACGTCGGCGGCGAGCCCTTCGCCCAGTGCCTGAAGCGCCTCAACGATTTCGCGCGCATCGCGATCTGCGGCCTGATCGCCTCCTACGAAGGGCCGCCGACCACGCTGCCAAACATGGCGCTGTTTCTGGTGCGGCGGATCAAGATCGAAGGCTTCATCGTCTCCGACCATCTGCCGCTGTGGCCGCAGGCGCTCGGCGAGCTCGCCGGCCATGTCGCGGCGGGGCGGCTGCGCTGGCGCGAAACAGTCCGCGAGGGTCTCGAGAGCGCGCCGCAGGCGCTGGTCGAACTGCTGCACGGCGGCAATTTCGGCAAAATGCTCGTGAAATTGGTTTGAGCTACACTAAATGCGCCGCGGGAATTGAGTTGCACTCAAACACCGCGCAGTCTATGTCTTGCCCATGAAGCTTGCCGAGTGGCTCACGCGCAGCGGCGTCAAGCGCGCCGATTTTGCGCGCCGCATCGGCGTTTCGCCGGGCGCGGTGACGCAGATTTGCCGCGAGGACGGCGCCTGGGTGTCGCGAGACACCGCCCGGCGCATTCTCGCGGAGACGCGCGGCGCGGTCACGCCGAACGATTTTCTCGGCGGTGCGGTTCCGTCGGATTGGGGAAGCCAAATGTCACATCACGTCACCCAGGCGATCGAAGCGATCGCGCGCGGCGAAATCGTCGTCGTCACCGACGACGACGATCGCGAGAACGAAGGCGATCTCATCGTCGCCGCCTCGCTGTGCACGCCCGAAAAGATGGCCTTCATCATCCGCAATTGTTGCGGCATCGTCTGCGCGCCCCTGACCGGCGACGAGGCGCGGCGGCTGCATCTGGCGCCGATGGTGGCGATGAACGACGCGCCGCTCGGCACCGCCTTCACGGTCTCGGTCGACGTCAAGCACGGCATGACCACCGGCATTTCCGCCGAGCAGCGCTGCAACACCGTGCGCGCGCTCGCCAACGGCAATATGGGCGCGAGCGATTTCGTCCGCCCCGGCCATGTGTTCCCGCTGATCGCCAAGGACGGCGGCGTGCTGATGCGCTCCGGACACACCGAAGCCGCGGTCGATCTGTGCAAGCTCGCCGGATTGGCCCCAGTGGCGGTGATTTGCGAACTGGCCAACGACGACGGCACCGTGATGGTCGGGCCGCAGATCGAGGCCTTCGCCGCCAAGCACTCTCTGGCGCGCATCTCGGTGGCCGATCTCATCGCCTATCGTCAGGCGCGCGAGAAACTCGTCGAGCGGGTCGCGTCCTTTCCCGTCAAGACGCCGATCGGCGAGCTGAGCGGCTACGCCTATCGCACCACTTTCGATCCCGTGCTGCATTTCGCCTTCGTGCATGGCGCGATCGGCGACGGGCGCGACGTGCCGGCGCGTCTGCACCGCGCCGACATCATCGGCGACATTTTCGGCGCTGGCGTCATCCCGCGCGTACTGGAGCAGTTCAAGAAGGAAGGCCGCGGCGTACTGGTGTATTTGCGCGACGGCGCCGCGGGCGTGCCCGCCAACCTCAGCGGCGCCGAGCCGCAAGGCTCGGACGGCGTGCGCGCGACGCAATGGCGCGAAATCGGCCTCGGCGCGCAGATCCTGCGCGATCTCGACGTCTCGTCGATCCGGTTGCGCACGGAAAACCCGCGCAAATACGTCGGTCTTGCCGGCTTCGGCATCGAGATCGCCGCAGTCGAGGCGATCGACGGCTGAAGACGAGTCTCGCGCCGGCCGCTTTCGTTATGGATCGACCGAGCGCGAACGGCGCTCAGCCGCCCATCAGCGCGCCGACGTGCGCGGCCACGCAGCGGCCCAGCCCCTCGAGATCGTAACCGCCCTCGAGCAGCGAAACGAGGCGGCCGCCGCAACGCTTCTGCGCGAGCTCCATCAGCCGTTGCGTCGCCCAGGCGAAGTCGGCCTCGCGCAGGTTGAGACCGCCCAACGGATCGCGATAGTGGGCGTCGAACCCCGCGGAGACGACTACGAGATCGGGGCCGAACGCCTCGAGGCGCGGCAAGATCGCCTGCGCGAAGGCCTCGCGGAACGTTTCGCCGCCGTCGCCCGCGCGCAGCGGCGCGTTGACGATCTGATCGTGCTCGCCGCATTCGCTACGCGCGCCCGTGCCGGGATAAAACGGCATTTGATGGGTCGAGGCGTACATCACGCTCGGGTCGTTCCAAAAGATGTCTTGCGTGCCGTTGCCGTGGTGGACGTCGAAATCGACGATCGCGACACGCTCGAGCCCATGCGCGGCCTGGGCGTGACGGGCGGCGATCGCGGCGTTGTTGAAGAAGCAAAATCCCATCGGCGTGGCCGATTTCGGCGTGATGGCCGGGCGGCCGCGTGGCGACGAAGGCATTGCCGACATGCCCGCCCGTCACTTCGTCCACCGCGTAGATCGCGCCGCCCGCCGAGCGCAGCGCGGCCTCCCAGGTCCCCGGCGACATCGCAGTGTCGGAGTCGAGTTGAACGTGCCCCTGGCTCGGCGAGGCTTGTTCGATCGCGGCGACGTAATCGGCGGGATGAACGCGCGTCAGATCGGCGATCGCGGCGCGCGGCGCGCTCTCGCGAATGAGCAGTTGAAACATTTCGTGTTCCAACGCCTGATCGACGGCGCGCAGGCGCTCCGGTCTTTCCGGGTGGCCCTCGCCCATGTCATGGGCCGCGCAGGCCGCATGAGTCACCAGAAGCGTCGTCACCGAGACCAATCCTCGACAAGAGTCGTTTCCATCCGCTTTGGCGGAACATCGCCGGAATGCTCGCAAATGTCCACAGCGGCGAAGAGCGGCGCGACGGAGGCCGCCTACTTCGGCAATGCCTCGGGCGCGCAGCTCAGCGACTTCACTTGGTCTTCCGCCGCCGCATAGAGGCTCGGCAATTCGCTGAATGCGCGCATCGCAACGAATCCTTCCGTAGTCGGGGAGACGATGCGAAGATCCTGCGAAGGGTTGTCTTCGTCGTCGTGGGCGACCAGCACGCGCAATTGGGCGGGCGTGACGACGATCGCCTCCATCAGGCCGTGCGTCGCCGCCCTGTCGGTCAGCGCATAGACCACGGCGCCGCGCCGCGTGTGAAAAGACAGCGAAGCGAAACCCGCCCGTCCGACCGGCGCCTTGACGCGCTCCGGCCCGGCGCTGAGGTCGAAGCGGCAGAAGGCGGTGGCCAGCGCCGGGTCGGCGTAGGGCAAGAGTTCGCTCGGTCGGACTCGCCCGCGCCAACGCGATCGTGGCGTTGACGGGGCCGAGGTCTTCGAGGCGGGCGAAGGCGTCGCGCGTCGCGACCACCGGAATGATCAAGATCACGATAAAATGCACGAGCGCGGCGACGACCAGCACGGCCGCCAGAAATGTCGCCGTGCCGCCAAGAAACTCGCGCGCGTTCATGCGCAGCCTTCCCTAGCGACGGAAGGCGCGGCGCTCTTTTCGATTCCTCCCGCCGTCGCGCTGAGCGGCGAATCATAGAGCCGCAACACCAGCGCGAACGGGTCTGGAGCGCCGATCGGCAGCCAATTGCCGGCGTGCGCGGTCGCCGAAACGAAGATCGAAAACCGGCCGTCGCCGTCGCGTAAGATCTCGCTTGATCGGAAGCCGTAGCGCCCCGCCGCATTTTCGACCGGGTAGCCTTCGCGGCCGACCAGACTCAACGCCCAATAGCGCGCCGCCGGCGTTCGCGTTCCCACGCGGTAGGTGCAGCGCGCATCGAGCGGCCGGCCGGCGTCGTCGACGCGCGCGATGAGTTGCAGGCCTTCGCCGAGCGCCAGCGGAATCTCGCCGCTGCGCTCCAGGCCGGCGCGTGTGTAGGGGTCCACATCGAGCGATCCGGCCGTCGCCTGGACGCTCCAGGGGCCGATGGCGACGACGCCGAATGGGCCGCCGTTGGCCAGGATCGCCTCGCTCGCCCAAAGGCCGAGCGCGAGGCCGATCGCGCACGCCGCAATTGCTTTCACCAGCATCGTCACGCGAGAAGTCCCGAGTCGGCCAAGCCTCGACCGACGACAAAGCGGCGATCGACAACAACCCCGGCTCGATAAATCGCGAGACCGCCTCGCGAAGTCAAGCGCGCGCCGATCAGGGCGACATCACGCCGCCGCGAACGACCGTCACCCCTTCGTTCGTCTGGGCCGCGTATTCGGCCGGCGCCCCGGACGCCGCGCCGTGCTTTTGCGCGGAGCGCGCGATATCGCCGATTTCGAGGATGATTCGCGTCGAGCGCTGCGACAGTCCGACTTGCCGCGGCGCTTCGACGATGCCGCCGCCGGTCTTGGCCGACGGCGCGGCGGCGATCTGGGCGTTCGCCAAGGGCGGCACGCCATACGGCGGCTTGGTCTCGAGGCCCTGATGCGCATATGCCATGATTTCGCGCCAGGTCTGCGCCGGCAGCGCGCCACCTTGCATACTGCCGGTCATCGACGAGTTGTCGTCGTTGCCGAACCAGACGCTGCCGACCAGGTTGCCGGTGAAGGCGTTGAACCAAGCGTTGGTCGGCCCATTGGTCGTGCCGGTCTTGCCGGCGATGACGAGGCCCGGAATCTGCGCCCCGCGCCCGGTGCCTTCGGTGAGCACGTGGGTCATGATGTTGTTCATCTCGGCGACTTTGTCGGGCGGCAGGACCTGGACCGGCGGCGTTCCGTTCGCCTCGTGGGTGTAGATGACCTTGCCTTGCGAATTGCGGATTTCGATCGCCGCATAGGGCGTCGCGCGTTTGCCGCCGTTGGCGAGCATCGCGTTGGCGCCGACCATGTCGATCAGCTTGACTTCGTCGGCGCCGACCGGCAGCGATACGGTGTCGATGAGCGGCGTCGTCAGCCCCATTTTTCGCGCCGTCTCGATGATCTTGGAGCGCCCGAGCTCGGCGATCTTGGCTTGGTGATAGGGCTTGCCGGCCGGCCAGTAGGCTTCGCCGATCTTCACCGAGATCCAGATCGCGGCGGTGTTGTACGACTGTGCGAGCGCCTGATACAGCGGCATTGCGCCGCCGCTCTCCCCGGCGAAATTGTGCACGCAGTAGTCGCCGATGCAGATGCCGCCGGCCTGAACGGTGGTGTTGGCATGGAACTTCCCGGTCATCAGCGCGGTGAAATAGTCGAAGATCTTGAACGAGGAGCCGGGCTGGCGCTCGGCGTCGGTGGCGCGGTTGTACTGACTTGCACCGTAGTCGCGGCCGCCGAACATCGCCCGGACCAGCCCGTCGGTGTCGGCGACCACCGCCGCCGCCTGATGCGCGTTGTAGGCCGGCGCATTGACCCGCAGCATGTCCTCGAGGACGGAGTCCATCTTGTCTTGCAGCCCGGTGTCGAGCCCGGTGCGCACGGTGAGGACGCGGTCGGCGCCGAGCTTGCCGGAATTGGCGAGCGCCTTCACCTCGTCAAAGGCGAAGTCGAGGTACCAATTGGGGCTGGACGCGGTGTCCTGACTGACCGGGGTCGCCGGATTGCGCCGCGCCGCGTAGACCTGCCCCTCGGTCATGAAGCCGGCGTCGACGAGATTGCTCAACACGTCGTTGGCCCGGGCGCGCGCGGCGGGCAGATTGACGTCGGGAGAATATTTCGTCGGGGCCTTGAACAAGCCGGCGAGCATGGCGGACTCGGCGAGGTTGACGTCGCGCGCCGACTTGCCGAAATAATATTGCGCCGCCGCCTGCACGCCGAACGCGCCGCCGCCCATGTAGGCGCGGTCGAGATAGAGGCTCAAGATTTGTTTCTTGGTCAGATGGTTCTCGAGCCACAGCGCGAGATACGCTTCGTTGATCTTGCGCGAAATCGAGCGCTCGTTGCTCAGAAACAGGTTCTTGGCGAGCTGCTGGGTGATCGAGGAGCCGCCCTGCACGACGCCGCCGGCGTGGGCGTTGACGGTCAACGCGCGCAGCGTGCCGACCACGTCGATGCCGAAATGGTCGAAGAAGCGGCGATCCTCGGTGGCGAGCACGGCCTTGATGAAATAGTCGGGCAGTTGGTCGAACGGAATCGCGTCGTCGTGCTTGATGCCGCGCCGGCCGACCTCGACGCCGTAGCGGTCGAGGAACGTCACCGCGAGATCCTGGCGTTTGAGCCAATCCTCGTCGCTGGTCTCGCGAATAGCCGGCAACGCCAACGTCAGAGCGAGGAGCAGTCCGACGACGCCGATATTCAGGCCTTCGCACGTCATGTCGACGAGAAACTTGCGCGCGCCGGCGAGATGGAGGCGATCGGAAGCGGCCGCCACCGCCTGCAGCACGCGGATCGATCGGCGCTGGGCGTCGTAGAGGGACGAATCCACCCACGCGTCGAACGCGAGCAGACCTCGCGCGACGGCTTTCCAGAATCGGGACGTTCCGCTCGAACTCGACAAAGCCACCCCGCGTCAAAACTTCGCCTCGCCGCGGAGCGATCCTTACCACGATCCGCCGCAATGTGAACCGCTTGACGCGCGCGCCGGTCCGGGCCATCCCCAGGCGCCGAGCGCCGCCGCGCGAGAAGCCGAAGGACCCATGACCCCAATGCCCGAGCGATCGCAAGACGAGCGGTCTATCGACGCGGGCGCCGCTGTAGGCGCGGCCGACGGCCGCGCTCGCTCCGCCGCCGCGAAATCGGCCGAACGAGGCGCTTCGCGCCGGACGCGGTCGACGCCCGGGTCTACAACAGAACCGGCGCCTACAGCCGCGACCGAGCCGCCGTTTTGGCGCGTCAAGTCGCTGGAGGCGATGACGGCAGCCGAATGGGAGAGCCTGTGCGACGGCTGCGCGCGCTGCTGTCTGGTCAAGCTCGAAGACGAGGACAGCGGCGAAATCCACTTCACCGACCTCGGCTGCAAATTGCTCGACGGCAAGACATGCCGCTGCCTGGACTACCGCCGCCGGCAGCGGCGCGTCCCCGATTGCGTCAAGCTGACGCCGGAGGCCGTGCGCTCGCTGAGCTGGCTGCCCGTGACCTGCGCCTATCGCGTGCTCGCCGAAGGGGGCGACCTCGCCTGGTGGCACCCCCTCGTTTCCGGCTCGCCCGAGACGGTCCACCAGGCCGGCGTTTCCGTGCGCGGGCGGGTGGCGGCGAGCGAAGAGGACCTGCCGATCGAACTCTGGCCCGACCACATCGTGCGCTGGCCCAACCGCCCGCCGCGACGGCGCGGATAGCCCCCAGCGCCCGACGTTTCCACCCATCGCCATAAGAAAACCCCGGGCCGCGAGGCCCGGGGTTCGAATTCGCTGATTTCTGTGAAAGCGTCGATCAGAAGTTCAGGCGCAGGCCGACGGTCGGATCGACGTTGTTGGAGTGCAGGAAGCCGCTCGCCATGCCGCCGGTCACTTCCGAGTACATCACGCCGGCGTAGACGTCGAGGCGCTTGACCGGACGCCAGTCGATCAACCCAGAGACGGCCTGCGTGGTGCCGGAGCAGTTGCTGCTCACGGTGCCCTGCCCGGGCGCCGCGGCCGCCGCGCAGTTCGGCTTCGAGGATCCGGCGTAAGTATTCTGGCCCTCATAATAGTAGGAGGCCGCTACGTCGAGATCGCTGCGCACCGCATATTTCGCGCCGACCCACGCGCCCTGCAAGATCTTGCCGTTGTAAGCGGTAACAGCATTATTCAATAATGTTTGCCCAAGGTGCACAGGCACGTCATACCCGCCAACACCGGTGAACCCGTCGTTGTAAGCATCAACCGCGTAAGAATTGGTCGCGTTCGAATAGCTCGCATACATGTATCCGGCAAAAACCTTCCACGGCCCGTTGGTGTACTTGGCGGCCACCGCCCCGCTGCTGATATTCGCGATCTTCGCGCTCAAGTCGTCGTTGCCGGGCAGAGCCCCACTGAGGGTGCCGAGGAAAACCGCGTCTTGCGCGTAGCTATAAATTGCGTCGACCGAGAAGCCGGCGTAGTCGCCGCCGACGTCGAACTGGTAGGCATTCTCCGCGCCGTTGCCTTGGCTGTAGTTGCCGACCTGCGCAAGGGCGCCCGCGCGGAACGCGCCGACGGCGACCTGATACTTGAACGACGTGTTGTAGCGCGCGGTCTCGGTGTCGCCCATGCCGGCGACGTAGCTCCCCGAGGAGAGCAAGGAGAACGCGTAAGCGCCGCCCATCGCATCGTAGTTGGCCGACATGTCGTTGGTGAACGCGTACTGGCGGCCGAAAGTCAACGTGCCGAAAGTCGTGTTGCTCAGCCCGACATAAGCGCGGCTATTGTCCCATTGACCAGCGCGGCTCGAGTCGGCGTTCGCAGTCTGGTGAATTTGCGCGATGCCGTTGTTCTCGGTCAGCGACCCCGGACCATTGGAGAGCTGGAACGAATAGGGATCGAAGCCCAGGTTCACGTCGCCGATCACGTACGTATTCGGCACGATCTGTTCTTTGATCTTGATGCCGACGTTCGACTGGCTGAGGGCATTGGGAACCCATTGCCATTTTCCGCCACTATTGCTCTGCTTGCTGACGATTTCCTGCACGCCGTTCGGATAATCCTTGTTGAAGGGCGCGGCGTTCGTGCTGTAGCCCGCGCCGACGTCGATCGTCCCGTAGACGGTGATGCCCATGGCGCTCAGCGGGCAGTCGGTGGCGGTCGAATCGAGCCAGCTGTAGAAGCTCGCGTAGCACGACGTCGCCGGAGGGGCGGGCGGGGTCTTTTTGGTCGGCAGGTCGGCCGCCTGGGCGCCGGCCACCATGGCGAGCCCGGCCACCGAGCTCAAGAGAATCATACTCAAGGATTTCATCGTGCGCCCCGTTTTGTTCGCGCCGTCCGTCTCTACGCGTCGGCCGCTGTTGGTGTAACTTACTGTTTATTCTCTCAATTCACCGCATCCAACCGGCCAGCGGGATCGCCTGTCCGGCGCCCCGACGGCTGACTGCGGCAACTTCGATGAATTAGAACCCCTCTTTGCCGACAACCATAACGACGCCGCTAACCGACGCAACGCCTTTGTGATCGCCCCCTAGCGGGCCCCTTAGCCCAGCGCCCGCGGCGGTCGAGATCGTCGCAGAAGCTAGGAAAAGCCGTAGGTTCCCGACATGACAATCTCGTGACATCGCTTAAATATGACAAAATTCATGGCGCTTCGCGCCAAGATTGCCGCCGGCCGTTGCCGAAATGCCACATCCCGAAAACGTCGCTTAGGACGACCAGCCGGCGAGAACCGTATCGATCCAATCGCGCACGGGCGCCAGCAGCGGCCCCTGGGTGATCGCGCCGCATTTGCCGCCGCGCGGACCGGAGGTCCAGGCGACGACCGCGAGCACGGTTTCGCCGTCCGCGGCGAAGAGCGGACCGCCCGAATCGCCCGAACAGCCACCCGCGCCGGCTTGCGTCGGGTCGGCGGCCCACAGCAGGACTTGCGAGGCGGGCGCCCGCACGCTGAGCGAGGCGGCGCGCAGGACGCCGCCGGTCTTGGGCTCGCCCTCGCGCGCGACGCCGTAGCCGACGGCGGTCGCCGCCTCGCCCACCGGCGGCGCTTCGCCCCTAGCGAGAACGGCCGGCCGGAACGGCACCGGCAAAGGCGTGCGGGTCTCGATCAAGCCGAGGTCGATCGAAACCACGCGGCGCGCGATCGCGTCGGCGCGATACTGCGGGTGGACGGCGACCGCCTCCACCGGGACGAGGATCGGCGCGCCCGCGGCGTCGCGATAGTGGACGAGCATGTCCCCGACCGGGCGCAGGCAATGCGCGGCGGTCAGCACGACCCGCGGCGCGATGACGACGCCGGAGCAGAATCCCGAGCCCTCGGCGCCGCGCGTGAGCACCATCACGACTCGGTCGGCGAATCGCGCGTCCTCGCGCGCGGGCCCCACCATCGCCGAGGCGCTCTGCGCCGCCGCGAGAGCGGCGAGCGCCGCCAGCGCAAAAAGAGGGAAACGACGTGCAACCAGCATGGCGTCGGGCTAGCGTGTTTGCGGCGAGTCGCGCAAGGCGGGATTCTTCACCCGTTTGCTGCTATAAGCCGACGGACACATTCATTCCTCATTCAGGCGCGGCGCGAAAGACTGTCGGCATGGCGCGCATTTCGACGATTCCCTTCGCCTTGGCCCTCTGCGCCGCCGGCCTCGGCGCGCCGCTCGCGTCGCGGGCGAGCGAACCGGAGGCGCGTGTCGCAATCAAGCGCGCGTGCCTGCCGCCGAACGAAACCCGCGAAGAAGTCAAGACGCACCATCTTCTGGAGCCCTTCGCCGTCCTCAAGTCCGCCGCCGCGCAGTTCAAGGCCGAGGCGATTTCGGCCAAACTTTGCCATCTCGGCGACGAATTCGTCTATGAAATAGCGCTCCTGCATCGCGACGGCCGGCTCGTCCACGTCGTCGTGAACGCGGCGACCGGCAAGTTTCTGGGCGCGCGCAATGCGCGCGAGCCGATGCCGAAGATTTGATCGTGAAACGGGAAGCATAGGAATCATGCGCTTGCTGGTTGTCGAAGACGATCGCGATCTCAACCGCCAGGTCGTGGCGGCGTTGGAGGCGGCGGGCTACGCGGTCGACCGCGCTTTCGACGGCGAGGAAGGCTGGTTTCTCGGCGACACCGAGCCCTATGACGCAGTGGTGCTCGACATCGGCCTGCCCAAGCGCGACGGCGTTTCCGTCCTCGAGGCTTGGCGCAAGGATGGCCGCGCCATGCCGGTGCTCATACTGACGGCGCGCGATCGCTGGAGCGACAAGGTGCAAGGCTTCGACGCCGGCGCCGACGATTACGTCGCCAAACCCTTCCATATGGAGGAAGTGCTGGCGCGCCTGCGCGCGCTGCTGCGCCGCGCCGCGGGCCATGCCTCGAGCGAACTCGTCGCCGGGCCGGTGCGCCTCGACGCGCGCGCGGGCCGCGTCAGCGTCAACGGCGCCGCCATCAAGCTCACCAGCCACGAATATCGGCTGCTCTCCTATCTCATGCACCACTCCGGGCGCATCGTTTCGCGCAGCGAGATCGTCGATCATCTCTACGACCAGGATTTCGATCGCGATTCGAACACGATCGAGGTGTTCGTCGGCCGCCTGCGCAAGAAGCTCGGCGTCGACGTCATCCAGACCGCGCGCGGCCTCGGCTACATCGTCGAGACCGACGCCGAATTGGGCCCGGCGAATCCCAAGCGCAGGAGCGCCCGCTGATCGCCGCCCCCGCGCGGCCCGGCCGATCCGGATCGCGACCATGCTCAAAGCGCTGAACGCGCAATCGATCGCTTCGCGTCTGTTCATTTCGGCCGCGTTCTGGAGCTCGACGATCCTGATCGTCGCCGGGCTCGGCCTCTCGGCCCTCAACGCGCGCTCGACCGAGGCGAATTTCGACGAGCAGCTCGGGGTCTATCTCAAGGCGCTGGTGGCCGACGTCGCCGTCACTGGCGAAGAAGCGAAGGCCGGCGCCTCGCCGGTGATCGACCCCCAGTTCGAATTGGCCTTTTCCGGCTGGTACTGGCAGATCACCCGCCTCGACGCGGATCCCCCGCAAATCCGAACCTCGCGCTCGTTGTTCGCGACGCAACTGCCGAGCCTGGGCGAGCCCGGCGCGGACGAACCGCGCGGCGCCGTGCGCCGTGGCTATGTCGTGGGGCCGGGCGATCGCCCGTTGCGCATGATCGAGCGCGAGATCGACGCCGGCGAGGAGGGTCGCTACCTCATTCAAGTCGCCGCCATCGCCGACGTGATTCAGACGCAGATCGAGCGTTTCGAATACGCCCTCGCCGCGACATTTTTCGTGCTGGCGATCGCGCTGCTCGGCTCGACGGCGCTTGCCGTCCGATTCGGCCTTCGCCCACTGCGGGTGTTGCAGGAAGGGCTCGCGGCGATTCGGCGCGGCGAGGCCGAGCGGATCAGCGGCGAGTTTCCTCAGGACGTCGCCCCGCTCGCCGCCGAGGTCAATTTGCTGCTCGACGCCAATCGCGGCGTCGTCGAGCGCGCGCGCACCCAGGTCGGCAATCTCGCCCACGCGCTAAAGACCCCGCTCAGCGTCATCGTCAACGAGGCCGACTCCGGCAGCCCGAGGCTCGCCGACAAGGTGCGCGAGCAGGCCGGCGTGATGCGCCGGCAGGTGAGCTTCCATCTCGATCGCGCGCGGGCCGCGGCGCGCGCCGGCGCCGCCGGCGCGGCGACCGAGGTCCGCCCGGTGATCGAAGGGCTGGTGCGCACCTTCGCAAAGGTCTACCGCGAGCGCGCGCTCACGTTCTCCATCGAAGCCCAGGACGGCCTGCGCTTTCGCGGCGAATTGCAGGATCTGACCGACCTTGTCGGCAATCTCCTCGACAATGCCGGCAAATGGGCGCGCGAACGTATCGTCATCCACGCCGAGCGCGATCCCAACCCCGACGCGGCGGGACGGCTCTATTTCGTCGTCTGGATCGACGACGACGGCCCCGGCCTCGATCCGCAAGCGCGCGCGGCGGCGTTGGTGCGCGGGCAAAAGCTCGACGAATCGCGCCCAGGCTCCGGTCTCGGGCTTTCGATCGTCGTCGACCTCGCGTCGGTTTACGGCGGCTCGCTGCGCCTCGAAGAGAGCCCGCTCGGCGGCCTGCGCGCAAGCCTGCGGCTGCCGAGTCTTTGAAAACGGCGCGAGGACGCCGCAGTCGGAGGAGCCCTCAGGAGAAATTGTCTAGTTCCTCGAATGGAAAACATGCTTTAAGAGCCCCCGCGCGCGCCGCCTGGCGCAATGCCGGAGCCGCTCGAAGCCAAGCGTCCCGGCCGGTCTCGGCGGCGCGTCTCGTTCCCTTTCTGCGCCGCGTCGCTTAAGAGGCCGCCTTGATGCTGTGGTTGGTTCTTGCCGGAATGACAGGCCTCGCGGTCTTG
Source organism: uncultured Alphaproteobacteria bacterium (assembly GCA_963759955.1). Taxonomy (GTDB): domain Bacteria; phylum Pseudomonadota; class Alphaproteobacteria; order Rhizobiales; family Beijerinckiaceae; genus Roseiarcus. The sequence continues at coordinate 4,340 of CAVXCA010000023.1, read as the reverse complement.
GCCGCGCTGTGGCCGCTGGCTTTTCGTCGCAAAGGGGGCGCCGGCGCGGCGAGCGAAGTCGCCTTCTACAAGGCCCAGCTCGGCGAGATCGAGCGCGACATCGAGCGCGGGCAACTGCCGGCCGAGGAAGCCGTCCCGGCGCGCGCCGAGGCTGCGCGCCGCCTGATCGCCGCGAGCGCGGCCGCGCCGGTCGAAAGCGACGCGGGCGAATCCCTGACGCTGCGGCGGATCGCCGCCGTGCTCATCTTGATCGTCGTCCCGCTGGTCGCGCTCGCGTTTTACGCCGGGCTGGGTCGGCCGGACATACCGGACGCGCCGCTCGCCGGCCGCAAGGCGGACGTCAACACCGCCGAAGGCCTGGACGCGGCGATCGCGCACATCGAAGCCCATTTGGCCGCCTCGCCCGACGACGGCAAGGGCTGGGCGGTGATCGCGCCGGTCTATATGCGCCTCGGGCGTTACGACGACGCGGTCAACGCCTACCGCGAGACACTGCGGCTCAAGGGCGAAAGCGCGGTCCTGCGCGCGGCCTACGGCGAAGCGCTGGTCGGCGCGGCGGGCGGCGTCGTCACCGCCGACGCGCGCGCGGCCTTCGACAAGGCGCTCGCCGAACAGCCCGGCCTGCCCGCGGCGCGTTTCTATCTCGGCTTCGCCGCCGAGCAGGACGGCGACAAGTCGAAGGCGATCGAGATTTATCAGAGCTTGCTCGGCCAAGCGCCGGCGGAGGCGCCCTGGGCCGGCGCGCTCAAAGCGCGGCTGGCGGCGCTCACGGGCGAAGCCGCCCCGTCCACGCCGGCGAACGAAGCGGGCGCCCCCGCGAGCGGCGACGCACAGCAGGCGATGATCCGCGGCATGGTCGAGCGGCTGGCGACGCGCCTCGCGCAAGACGGCGGCGACGCGAGCGAATGGCAGCGCCTTATTCGCGCCTATTCGGTGCTGCACGAACCGGACAAGGCCAAGGACGCGCTCGCCGCGGCGCGCAAGGCGCTGGCCTCCGACGCGGAAGCGGGACGCGACCTCGACGCGCTGGCGCAGGAATTGGGACTTGGAGGCTGATTGGTGACGCGCAAAGGCCGTAGGCTCGTCCTCATCGCCGTCGCGCTCGGCGTCGTCGCCGGCGCGGTCGGCTTGGCGCTTTATGCGCTGAACGACAACATCGTGTTCTTCTACAGCCCCAGCGAGATTCTGCAGAAGAACGTTCAGGCGGGCGCGCGGCTGCGCGTCGGCGGCCTCGTCGCGCCCGGCTCGGTGGTCAAGTCGGCGGGCGATAAGCTCGATTTTTCCATCACCGACGGCGCCAACCAGATCAAAGTGTCGTATGTCGGCCTGCCGCCCGATCTATTTCGCGAAGGCCAGGGCGTCGTCGCCGAGGGCGTGCTGGAGACGCCGGGGTCGTTCCACGCCGAAACGATCCTCGCCAAGCACGACGAGCGCTACATGCCGCGCGAAGTCGTCGAATCGCTCAAGAAGCAGGGCCGCTGGCAAGAGGGGAGCGCCAAACCGTGATCGTCGAAATCGGGCACTTCGCGCTGATCCTCGCGCTCGCGCTCGCGCTGGTCCAATCGATCGCGCCGCTCGTCGGCGCCTGGCGCTCCGATCGCGCGCTGATGGGCGTCGCCTTCGAGCGCGGCGCTCGCGCAGTTCGCGCTGATCGCCGTGTCGTTCGCCGCGCTCGCCAGAGCCCATCTGACCTCCGATTTCTCGGTGCTCAACGTCGCCGAGAATTCGCACAGCGCCGTGCCGGCGATCTACAAGTTCTCCGGCATCTGGGGCAACCACGAAGGCTCGATGCTGCTGTGGGTTCTCATCCTGGCGGCGTTCGGCGCGCTGGTGGCGACGTTCGGCCGATCGCTGCCGAGCCGTCTGCGCGCCAACGCGCTTGCCGTCCAAGGGCTGATCGGCGTGGCCTTTCTGCTCTTCATCCTGCTGACGTCCAATCCGTTCGAGCGGCTGACGCCGGCGCCGTTCGAAGGCCAGGACCTCAATCCGGTCCTGCAGGACCCCGGCCTCGCGATCCATCCGCCGCTGCTCTATCTCGGCTATGTCGGCTTCTCCATCGTCTTTTCCTTCGCCGCCGCGGCGCTGATCGAGGGACGCATCGACGCCGCATGGGCGCGCTTCGTGCGCCCCTTCGCGCTGATCGCCTGGGGCTTCCTGACGCTCGGCATCGCGATGGGATCGTACTGGGCCTATTACACCCTCGGCTGGGGCGGCTTCTGGTTCTGGGACCCGGTGGAAAACGCTTCGCTGATGCCCTGGCTCGCCGGGACTGCGTTCGTCCATTCGGTCGCGGTGATGGAGAAGCGCGACGCGCTGAAGGTGTGGACGATCTTTCTCGCCATTATGGCGTTTTCGTTCTCGCTGCTCGGCACGTTCCTGGTGCGCTCGGGCGTGCTGACCTCGGTGCACGCGTTCGCCAGCGATCCCTCGCGCGGCGAGTTCATCCTCGCCATTCTCGCCGTCTTCATCGCGGGCTCGCTGACCTTGTTCGCCTGGCGCGCGCCGCTGCTCAAGCAGGGCGGCCTGTTCGCGCCGATTTCGCGCGAGGGCGCGCTAGTGGTCAACAACCTGTTGCTGACCACCGCCTGCGCGACCGTCGTCTTCGGCACGCTCTATCCGCTGGCGCTGGAGCAGATCACCGGCGACAAGATCACCGTCGGCGCGCCGTTCTTCAACATGACCGCCGGCCTGCTGCTGCTCGCGCTGTGCTTCCTGACGCCGTTCGGCTTCTCGCTCGCCTGGAAGCGCGGCGACCTGCTCGGCGTCGCCCAGCGCCTCGGCGTCGCGTTGATCGCGGGCTTCGTCGCTTTCGTCGCCTTGTTCGCGCTGGTGCGCGGCGGCCCGGTGCTGGCGCCGATCGCGGCGGGGTTGGCGATTTTCGTCATCCTGGGCTCGCTGAGCGAGATCGCGGCGCGCCTCTTGCGCGGCGGGCTTTCGCTTTCGGCGGCGTTGTCCCGCGCGCGCGGCCTGCCGCTCTCCTTCTGGGGCGGGGCGTTCGCGCATATCGGCGCCGGCGCGGCGCTGCTCGGCTTGGCTGCGACGGGCTTCGGCGCCGAGGCCGTCGCGGCGATGCGCGTCGGCGTGCCGCAGACGGTCGGTCCCTATCAGGTCGTCATCAATACGGTCGGCGAGCGCACCGGCCCCAATTACCGTGAAATCGTCGCGCCGATGACGATCCGCTCCGGCGGCGCCTTCGTCGCGGCGATCGAGCCCGCGCGCCGGCAATTCGCGACGCGCCAGATGGCGACGACGGAGGCGGGCATCGCCACGATCGATTTCGGCCAGGTTTACGTCTCGATCGGCGACCCGAGCGCCGACGGGACGGTGCCCGCGCGACTCTATTGGAAGCCGCTGGTGACGCTCATCTGGCTCGGCGCCTGCGTGATGGCGTTCGGCGGCGCGTTGTCGCTCGCCGACCGGCGTCTGCGCTTCGGCGCCCCGGCGCGGGCGAAATCGGCCGCCGCTGCGGTCGCCGCGGGGGCGCGCTGACGATGAAAGCCCTTCGCGCCGCCCTCCTCCTCGCCCTCGTGCTCGCCGCCGGCGCCGCCTACGCGGTGCGCCCCGACGAAGTCATGCCCGACCCCGCGCTCGAAGCGCGCGCCCGCGCGCTGTCGTCCGAACTGCGCTGCATGGTGTGCCAGAACGAGTTGATCGACGAATCCGACGCGCCGCTCGCGCACGACATCCGGGTGCTGATCCGTCGGCGCATAACGGAGGGCGAAAGCAACGATGCGGTGCGCGCGTTCCTCGTCTCGCGCTACGGCGACTTCATTTTGCTCAAGCCGCCGTTCGATGCCGAGACGCTGCTGCTGTGGTTGAGCGGGCCGCTGACCCTCGCCCTCGGCGCGCTGGGGATTTGGGCCGCGATGCGCCGCCCGCATGAGCCGACGCCGGCGCTGAGCGCAGAGGAAGAGAAGCGGTTGGCCGCGCTGTCGCGCGACGGCGAAGGGACCTGACCGGGACGCTCGCGCCTCCGCCCCTTGCCCACCGCCCCACGCTACGCGAAAACTAGAGCCTTTTGCTTTTGGCATTACGCGTATCCGGCGTTGGTGACGTAGGCGGCGCATTCGTCGAGGGCGTACTGGGCGAGGATTTGAGCGCCGGCGTCGGAGACGGCGTCGTATGTCCTGGCGCCGGCCTTCCTCAGCAGGGTTTTGAATTTGGCGAAGACCTGCTCGATAGGGTTGAGGTCGGGCGAGTATTTCGGCAGGAAGACAAGCCGCGCGCCGACGTCTCGGATGGCCTGTCGCACGGCCTTTCCTTTGTGGGAGCCGAGATTGTCGAGGATCACGACGTCGCCGGGCTTGAGGGTGGGCGCGAGGAACTGTTCGACATAGGCG
>CAVXCA010000022.1:0-27916 GCA_963759955.1 uncultured Alphaproteobacteria bacterium | reverse complement strand
TAGGCGAGGAAAACGCCTTCGCCGTTCTCGCCAAGGCGGCGGAGTTGCAGCGTCAGGGGCGCGACGTCATCAACCTCGGCATCGGCCAGCCCGACTTCAAAACCCCGCCCCATATCGTCGAGGCCGCGGTCAAGGCGCTGCGCGACGGCGAGCACGGCTACACCGCGGCGACCGGCATCCTGCCGTTGCGCGAGGCGGTCGCCGCCGATCTTCACCGGCGCTTTGGCGTCGAAGTCTCGCCCGAGTCGGTGCTGATCGTGCCCGGCGGCAAGGTCACCATGCATATGGCGATCCTGATGTTCGGCGAGCCGGGCGCCGACATCCTCTATCCCGACCCCGGCTTTCCCATCTATCGCTCGATGATCGAATTTACCGGCGCGCGGCCCGTGCCGATCCCGATGCGCGAGGAGAACGGCTTCGCCTTCTCGGCCGAGGAGACGCTCGCGCTGATGACGCCGCAGACCCGCCTCATCATCCTCAACTCGCCGGCCAATCCGACCGGCGGCGTCACGCCGCGCGAAGAGATCGACAAGCTCGTCGCGGGCCTCGCGCGCTGGCCCGACGTCGCGATCCTCTCCGACGAGATCTACGGCCAGATGACCTACGACAATCATCGCCACCAGACCTTGCTCGCCTACCCGGAAATTCGCGATCGCCTCATCCTGCTCGACGGCTGGTCGAAAATCTATGCGATGACCGGCTGGCGGCTCGGCTTCTCCGTCTGGCCGAAGACGCTCTACGAGAACGCGCGCAAGCTCGCGGTCAATTCCTATTCCTGCGTCAATTCGGCCGCGCAATTCGCCGGGATCGCGGCCCTGACCGGGCCGCAGGACGCGGTCCACGCGATGGTCGCCGAGTTCGACGCGCGGCGCAAAATCGTCGTCGACGGGCTCAACAAGCTGCCCGGCGTGCGCGCGGCGACGCCGAAGGGCGCGTTCTACACGTTTCCCAACATCGCCGCGACCGGCTGGAAGGCCAAGCCGCTCGCCACCGCGCTGCTCGAAGAGGCGGGCGTGGCGACGATCGGCGGCCCCGACTTCGGCGTCTACGGCGAAGGCTACATCCGCCTCTCCTACGCCAATTCGCGCGAGAACATCGCGCGGGCGCTCACGCGGATCGGGGAGTTTTTGCAAAGCCGCGCGCCGACGCGTTGAAACAATTCATGATCGGGCGATCGTCGAAGCGCCTCGCATCCCGTATTTCTCCTACGAACAAACGCCCGGGTTTCGGCGGCGCGCGCCGCTGCAAGGCGGGAGGGAGTGACAAGTCTCTAGGCGAATCCCGCCTTTGTCGTTATGGGGTAATCTTTCCCATGGATCATTCGGTCATGCGAATTCTGCTTCTCGCCGGCGCCCTCGCCGTATCGACCGCGTCCGCCGCCGCGGCGGACGGCCCTCGACCTTCGCAATTGGCGTGCGACGCCAAGAAGATCGGCGCCCGCGATCTCGCCGAATGCCTGCGCACGAACGCCGACCGCGCGGAGCAGGATCTGTCTGCGACCATCGACGCAGCCATCAAGAGCATCGAGGCCCGCGTGGGCGTGTTGTCCTCGCAGAAGGCGCGCTGGAAGCGCTCGCTCAACGACGCCGAATCGCAATGGATCGGCTGGCGTGACTCCGAATGCCAGGACGTCGCGCCGTTCGAGGCCGGCATGAACGCCAAAGGCGGCGATCCGCGCCTGGCCTGCATCATCGACTACGACGCCGAGCGCATCGCCGACCTCAAGTCGCGTTACCCCTGAGAGGTATGCGCCGCGCGCGGCGCGTGCGGCTTATGCTGCGGGCGCTCGAGATAGGCGGCGATGCGGCGCTCGAACGCGCTCGGCCGCTCGGAGAACAGCCGGGCGAACAGTTCGCCCGCGCGGCGCTCCAACGGCCGGCGCCGCCGCGCGATCAGCGCGGTCAGCTCTTCCGCTTCGTCATGGGGCAACTCGGGCCGGCTGCGCACGAATTCTTCGAGAACCGTCAGATCGTTGTGGTCGCCGAGCGCCGTTCGCAGCCGATGGAGTTCGCGGCAGATCGCCTGAAACATCGCCGGCCACGCCGGCTCGAACGCCCGGAGCTGATGGGAAAGATCGACGACGCGCCCGCGCAAGGCGTGCAGATCCTCCGCCGCGTGGCTCGCCAGCGCCTTGTGGCCGCGCGCCCGCGCCGAGCGATAGGTTCGCCGCACCGCCGCGAGCAGCGGCTCGACGCCGGCCGTCTCGACGTCCCAGGATTCGACCGAGCGGGCCAGTTCGCGCAGCTCCGTGGCGACGTTGTGCACGCTGCTCACGCGATGGGCGCGGCGCACCGCCGCCCGCTGCTTGGCGATGACGCCGAGCAGGACGCTTTGCGCTCGCGGCGGCGCCTTCACCCGCTCCAGCGCGCCGGGCAGGATGTCGAGATCGCGCGCCCGCCCGACGCTGCGCCGCGCCGCCTGGATCGCGCTATGGGCCAAGTAGGCGGGCGCGCCGATGAGCGGGATGAACAGCCGCGCCAATCCGGCGGCGCCTTTCAACGTCTTGCGCAACTCGTGGATGCGTTCCGCCTCGTCCTCGCCCGGATTCGGATATTGATCCGCAGCGGCCAGAATCGCCTTGACCAACGCGGCGCGGCAATGCAGCGGCCAGGAGCGGCGCGAGGCGCTCATGGCGACGATCGGCCGACCTCGCGCGCCCGTTCGCGCAGGGCGAATTTCTGCACCTTGCCGGTCGAAGTCTTGGGGATTTCGGCGAAGACGACGTGGCGCGGGCACTTGAAATGCGCGAGGCGCGCGCGGCACCACGCGATCAGCTCCTCTTCGCTCGCGCTGTGGCCGGGCTTCATCTCGACGAACGCGCAAGGCGTCTCGCCCCATTTGTCGTCGGGTCGCGCGACCACAGCGGCCATTTGCACCCCGGGGTGCTGGAACAACGCGTCCTCGACCTCGATCGAGGAGATGTTCTCGCCGCCGGAAATGATGATGTCCTTGGAGCGGTCCTTGAGCTGGACGTAGCCGTCGGGATGCTTGACGCCGAGATCGCCGGAATGGAACCAGCCGCCTGCGAACGCCTTGTCGGTCGAAGCCTTGTTCTTGAGATAGCCCTTCATCACGACGTTGCCGCGGAACATCACTTCGCCCAGCGTCGCGCCGTCGGCCGGAACGGGTCGCATCGTTTCGGGGTCGATCACGTCGAGCGATTCCAGCGCGTGATAGCGCACGCCCTGGCGCGCCTTCAGCGCGGCCTGCGCAGGCCCGTCGAGCGCGCTCCATTCCTCCTTCCAGTCGTTGACGACCGCGGGGCCGTAGGTCTCGGTGAGGCCGTAGAGGTGCGTCACCTCGAAGCCGGCCTCGCGCATCGCCGCGAGCACGGCGGCGGGAGGCGGCGCGGCCGCGGTGAAGAAGCGCACGAGATGCGGCAGGGGCCGCCTCTCTTCTGACCGCGCGTTGAGCAGGATCGACATCACGATCGGCGCGCCGCACAGATGCGTGACGCGGTGCTCGGCGATCAGATCGTACAGCGCCTTGGCGCGCACCTGCCGCAGGCAGACGTGCACCCCCGCCTTGACGCTGATCGACCACGGGAAGCACCAGCCGTTGCAATGGAACATCGGCAGCGTCCAGAGATAGACGGGATGGCGGCCCATGTCGGCGGTGACGACGTTGCCGACCGCGAGCAGGTTGGCGCCGCGGTGGTGATAGACGACGCCCTTCGGATCGCCGGTCGTGCCCGAGGTGTAGTTGAGCGAAATCGCGTCCCACTCGTCCCTCGGCCGCAGCCACTCGTAGGCCGCGTCGCCTTCTTGCAGGAACGATTCGTATTCGATTTCGCCGAGCCGCGCGCCGGGGCCGTCGTATTCGGGATCGTCGTAGTCGATCACGAGCGGGCGCGCCTTGGCGATCTTCAGCGCCGCGGCGACGACGGCGGAGAATTCGCGGTCGACGATCAGCGCCTTGGCTTCGCCGTGGTCGAGCATGAAGGCGATGGCGGTCGCGTCGAGCCGGGTGTTGAGCGTGTTGAGCACCGCGCCGCACATCGGGACGCCATAGTGGCACTCCAGCATCGCCGGCGTATTGGCGAGCATGACCGCGACCGTATCGCCGCGCGAGAACCCGCGTTTGGCGAGCGCCGAAGCAAGGCGGCGCGAGCGCGCGTAGAAGTCGCGGTAGTTTCGCCGCAGCGGCCCGTGGACGATCGCCGCATGATCGGGGAACACCGCGGCCGCGCGCTCGAGAAACGTCAGCGGCGTCAAAGGTTGAAAATTGGCGGGATTGCGATCGAGGTCGCGATCATAAGGCGAAATCGTCATGCCGGCCTCTCCGGGAGCGAACGCGCCCATCATAACGCGCCCGCGGCCCGAAGCGAGAGCCCGACGTTAGAATCGAGCCTTTCAGGGACGAAAAGCAAACCAGCGGAAGCCGGCGAAGGTGACGACCATCGGGACGCCGCTGCCGGCGGCGACGAACAGCGGCAGGATGGCCGGCGTCACCGCGACGCCGATCAAGGGCGAGGCGAAGACGCAGGCGTAATAGACCGCGTAGTTGACGACGAGCCCCGCCCCCGCGACCAGCCAGTAGCGCAGGAACGCGCGGAGCAGCGGCGCGTCGGCGTGGCGGAAGGTGATCGCGCGGTTGAGCGCGAAATTGACGATCGTCGCGACGACGAAGCCCGGCGGTCGGGCGAGCTCCGGCGACAGGCCGAGATACTTGGCGCCGAAATAGGTGATCCCCGCGTCGACGAAATAGCCGAGCAAGCCGATCGCAGCGAAGGAGGGGATCTGCGAAGCGATCCGTCCGTGGCGGGGGGTGGCGAGAGTGCTCATCGGCGGCTCGTTCGGCTCGGGTCTCTCGGCATCCATGCGCGCAAGCCCGTTAAAGCGCCGTTACGCATGACGGCTACGCCAGCGCCAGGATCGCGTCATAGGACAGTTTGAGCCCGATGAGAAAGGTCAGGACGAGCACGATGTTGTAAAAACGGTCGGCCGAAACCCGGCGCACCAGCCACACGCCGGCGAAGGTCGCCAGAATCGCCAGCGGAAACAGGGTCGCCGACGTCGTCAGATTGTCCCGACTGAACTGGCCGAGCAGAAAATAGGGCGGCACCTTGAGGAGATTGACCGCGGCGAAGAACATCGTCGCCGTGCCGGCGAAGTCGCGCGGCGACAGCTTTTGCGGCATGACGTAGACCATCAGCGGCGGCGCGCCGGCGTGGCTGACGAAGCTAGTGAAGCCGGCGAGCGCGCCCCAGAACACGCCCGGCGCGACGTTCGCCTGCGCGACCTCGTCGCCCTTGAGCCGGTCGCGCAGCAGCATGAAAACGACGAAGCCGACCGAGATGAGCCCGACTGCGAGCTTCACCGCATCCTCGTTGACGCGCGCCGCGAGCAGCCAGCCGGCGGCGATGCCGATCAGCGCGGCCGGAATCAAGATGACGAGGTTGCGGGTGTTGAAGTCGCGCCGGAACGCCCAGACGCTGACCCAATCCTGCACGATCAGGATCGGCAGCACGATCGCCGCCGCCTGCACCGGCGGGATCGCGAGCACCAGCAGCGGCATGGCGAGGGTGCTCAAGCCGGAGAAGCCGCCCTTGGAGAGGCCGAGCAGGACGACGGCGGGGATCGCCGCCAAGTAGAAAGTCCAGTCGCCGGGCATCGAGAAGCTGATCTCCTGGGCGCCATTCGCCTAAATGCTAGCCCGGCGCGCATTGCCTTCTCCTGCCGGAAGCGCGAAAATTCCTTAGGGAAATTCGAATTCCGGCAAGCGCTGCGAAGGGGAGCGAAACGATGACGAGCCGCTACAAGGAGGTCTATGCCGAGTGGCGCGCCGATCCGCAAGGTTTTTGGGCCGAGGCGGCCAAGGAGATCGACTGGATCCGGCCGCCGCAACGGATTTTTGACGAAAGCGCCGGCGTTTACGGCCGCTGGTTCCCCGACGCGACGTGCAACGCCTGCTTCAACGCGCTCGACCGGCACGTCGCGGCCGGGCGCGGCGATCAGGCGGCGATCTTCTACGACAGCCCGCTCGCCGGGACCAAGCGCCGCATCTCTTACGCCGAACTGCTCGACGAGGTGGCGACGCTCGCGGCGGTGCTGGGCGACCTCGGCGTCGTCAAGGGCGATCGCGTCGTCATCTACATGCCGATGATCCCCGAGGCGATCGTCGGGATGCTGGCCTGCGCGCGCATCGGCGCGATCCACTCGGTGGTGTTCGGCGGCTTCGCCGCCAAGGAGCTCGCCACCCGCATCGACGACGCCGAGCCCAAGGTGGTGCTCACCGCGAGCTGCGGCATCGAGCCGGGGCGGCTGGTCGAATACAAGCCCCTGCTCGACCTCGCCATCGGCCTGTCGAAGGCCAAGCCGGAAGCCTGCGTCGTCTTCCAGCGGCCGCAGCACCTGGGCAAGATGGTCGCGGGGCGAGACCATGATTGGGCCGCCGTCACCGCCGCCGCGCGCGCCGCGGGAAAACGCGCGCCCTGCGTCGAGCTCGCCGCCACCGATCCGCTCTACATCCTCTACACTTCGGGAACGACCGGCGTGCCCAAGGGCGTGGTGCGCGACATCGGCGGCCACATCGTCGCGTTGAAATGGACGATGTCGGCGATCTACGGCGTCGAGCCCGGCGAGACCTATTGGGCGGCCTCCGACATCGGCTGGGTCGTCGGCCACTCCTACATCGTCTACGCGCCGCTGCTGCACGGCTGCGCCAGCGTGCTCTACGAGGGCAAGCCGATCGGGACGCCGGACGCCGGCGCCTTCTGGCGCGTCGTCGAGGAATACAAGGTCGCCGCGTTCTTCACCGCGCCGACCGCCTTCCGCGCGGTGCGCAAGGAAGACCCGCACGCCAAGCTGTTGCAATCCTATTCAATCGCCTCGCTGCGCACCTTGTTCCTCGCCGGCGAGCGCGCCGATCCCGACACTGTCGCCTGGGCCGAGGAGGTGCTGAAGATCCCCGTCGTCGATCACTGGTGGCAGACGGAGACCGGCTCGGCGATCGCGGCCAATCCGGTCGGCCTCGGCCTGCTGCCGATCAAGCGCGGCTCGCCGACCGTGCCGATGCCCGGCTACGATGTCGCGATCGTCGACGAGGCCTGCCATCCCGTGCCGACGGGCGCGATGGGCTCGATCGTCGTCAAGCTGCCGCTGCCGCCGGGCTGCCTGCCGACGCTCTACCGCCAGGACGAGCGGATGCGGGAAAGCTACCTCAAGGAATTCCCCGGCTACTACAAGACCTCCGACGCCGGCTTCGTCGACGAGGACGGCTATCTCACCATCCTCGGGCGCACCGACGACATCATCAACGTCGCCGGCCATCGGCTTTCGACCGGCGGCATGGAGGAGGTCGTCGCCTCGCACCCCGCCGTCGCCGAATGCGCGGTGCTCGGCGTCAAGGACGAAATCAAGGGCGAGCAGCCCTGCGGCTTCATGGTGCTCAAGGCGGGGATCAACCGCCCGCACGAGGAGATCGAGCGCGAGGTCATCGCGCTGGTGCGCGAAAAGATCGGCCCGGTCGCCGCGTTCAAGCACGCGCTGGTGGTCGCGCGCCTGCCCAAGACCCGCTCGGGCAAGATCCTGCGCGGCACGATGAAAAAAATCGCCGACCACGACCCCTGGGCGACCCCGGCGACGATCGACGACCCGGCGACGCTCGAAGAGATCGAGGTCGCGCTGAAGGCGAAGGGGTTCTGAGGGCCTTCCCTTCTCCCCTTGCGCTACGGTAGGCGCTGATCTCGGCGCCAGCGCGGAAACTCCCCCCGGCCCTCACCCTGCCTCTCCGCCGCAAACGCTTCGCGTTTGCGGCGGAGAGGCAGGGTGAGGGCCGGGTGATTGGCCAAGCCCTCCCCGAGATGTGCGCCCACCGTAGAACCCCGTCGGGGGTTGAGTAAGCTGTCGCCGTAGCCCCGCCCTCAATCGATCAGCCGATACGCCGGGACAGTGAGGAATTCTTCGAAGGTCGGGCTCAGCGACATTTTGGCGAAGAGCGCGATCGCCTCGGCGAAGCGCCCGCCCGAGATGGCCTGCGCGCCGGCGCCGGCGCCGTCCACACCATCACCGTAATCCTATCTCGAATCCTGCTTTGGCCGTCGAATCCACAGGAGGTGGCGCTTCCCCGATCTCGCTCATGGCGCGAATGCGTGCACGGCTTCCTCTCTCGTGCCGTAGATGTCGAAGATCCGGTGCATGCGCACCAGCTCGAACACCGCGCGCACCTGCTTCGACATGCCGCACAGCTTCACGTCGCCACCCTTGGCGTTCAGCTTGCGCAGGCAAGAAATGAAGGCCCCCAGTCCGGAACTGTCCACGAAACGCAGCCGGCTGAGGTCGAACACGAGCTTCATCGTGGCCTCCAGCAACGGCGCGACCTCTTGCTTGAACTGCCCCGAGTTGCTCGCGTCGAGCTCTTCCATCGGCACCAGCGCGACGGTCACGTCGTCTATCCTGTCGAACGCGATCGCCATCGTGTTGTCCTTCACCTCAGGATTTGCGCAACTTGACAAGGACGATGCAGTTTCTACCACGCTCGTCGCGAAAATAGCGAACGTCGTCGACGCTCCTCATGATGAGATAGACCCCGAAGCCCGATTCGTGGGAACCATCGAAGGAGGGCGGCGGCGCCGCGGAGGGATCGAAGGGATCTCCGAGATGATGCAGCCGAACCGCAACATGGTCCGAAAAGGCTTCAGCCTCCAGATGGATCCGCTGATCGGCGCGCCCATGGTAGGCGTGCTTCATGACGTTGCTGGCCGCCTCGTTCACCGCCAGCTCCAGCTCGGCCACGCGGTCCTCGTTGAGCGGCGACCCGGCAAGCGTGCGGCAGAAGGCGCGCACGAATTCGCGGGCCCGGCTCAGATCGGTCAGATCGCTGCGGATCTCCATCTCCCCACGCGCGCGGGGATTCCGTCGTTCTCCGACTTCGACGGCCACACACGTGAGGTCGTCGGTCAGCCGGTCCGATCCGGTAAACGCCACGACAGCCGCGCGGACAGCGTCCACCAGCGCGTCGGGCCCTCGATTCCCGTTCGTCCGGACGCAGGCCATCAGACGGTCGGCGCCGAACAGCTCTCCTGTGGCATTGGACGCTTCCGTGACCCCGTCCGAGAAGAAGAGGAAGACGTCTCCGGCCTCGAACGGGATGGCGATCTGATCGAAGATCTCGCCCTCGCGGATCCCGAGCGGCAGATTGTCCCCATGGATCATCTCGCAGAGATCGGTCGCGACCCGCATGTGGATGACACCCGTGTGCCCGCAATCGACGAGGTCGAGGCGTCCGCGGGTCCGGTTCACGCGGGCGTAACAGAGGGTGACGAAGCTCTCGAGTTCGACCAGATACCGTCCCATGCCGGCATGGGCCAGGGTCACGACTTCACTGGGCTCCGGAAGCGCACCGGCCGGGGGCAGCGCAATTAAGTGGCACAGAGCCTTCATGAAATGGCTCTTGATCGCCGCGCCCAGGAGCGCGGCAGGGATTCCCTTGCCCATCACGTCCGCGACGATGATGTCGAGGCTCTCGTCCTCGTGGGTGAAGAACTCATAGAAGTCGCCGGCGATCCGCTGCGAGGGAACGGTGAGCGCGGCCACGCGCAGCCCGGGGATGTTCCGGGGCGGCTCATCAAGCAGCAGCATCTGCTGGATCTTGAAGCCGATCGCGACCTCGCGCTCACGGGCGATCTCTTCCGCCTCGGCCCTCTCGCGCTCGGCCCGCGTGCGCAGGGACACGACGCCATAGCCCAGATCGCGGGCCAGCTCGGTCAAGAGCTTCACTTCCTCGTCCCCGAACGCCTCGATCTCCGAGGAGTAGATCGTCAACGCGCCGAAGGGTTTGTCCTCGGCGACGAGGGGAATGGCGATGCTCGAGGCGTATCCGCGCCTGAGCGCGTCCGCGCGCCACGGCGCCATCTTGGGATCCGTGGCGATGTTCTTCGCGATCTGGATCTGGCCCGTCCGGATGCAGGTTCCCGTCGGCCCGCCGCCGCGCTCGTCGTCAGCCCAGGTGATGTTCGCCACCTTCAGGTAGCCTTCCTCGACCCCCCCTTGCGCGACGGGCCGAACGGTCCTGGCGGCGTCCTGTTCCGCATAGCCGACCCAGCAGAGTCGATACCCGGCTTCCTCGACGATGATCTGGCATATCCGCCGGAGCAGCGCGGACTCAGCGGTGGCGCGAACCACGGCTTGGTTGCACGCGCTGAGGGCGCGATGCGCGCGATTGACGAGACGGAGCCGTTCCTCTGCGCGCCGGCGCTCGACGGCCATGCCGAGCACGTTGGCGACCGCTTGGAGGAAGTTGACCTCATCTGGAGTGAACGCCCGCCGTCGCCGGCTATGGGCGCCCAGGGCCCCGTAGGGGCCTTCCACGGTGGAGATCACGACGCTTATCGAGCTCACGACCGGTTCACCGAGCAGCAGCGGCAGCGGGGCGAAGCGTGTCTCCGTCGCCGCGTTCTCGACGGTCACCGGGCCATCGCTGAGGACCGTATATCCGGCCAGGGAGCCACTGCTCTTCACCGTCGCTCGCCCCACGAGCCCTTCCTTCCAACCGATGCCCGCTCGCAAGAGGAACTCGTCGCCTCCCGGGAGCATCTCTGCGACGTTGCAGTAATCAACGCCGAGAGCCCGGGCCACCCGCGTGACCGCGCCGTCCAGCACCTCCAGCAACGGTGCGACGCGTAGGGCGTCTTGCCCCAGCCCGGCGACTTCCGCCTGCAGGCGAGCCAGCCGGCGGACCTCGTCCTCCCCCGGCTTCCTCTCGGTCATGTCGCAGACCATCGAGCGGCTCATCAGGTAGTTCCCCCTGGGGTCGGTGACGGCCGTCGCGCTGGCGGGCGCGGGTAGGATCGCGCCCTCCTTGCGGACCAGATCAAACTCGGTATCACGAACGCTGCCTTCCGTCTTCAGTCGTGGGAACTCGGCCTCGAAGGCGCTCAAGCTCTTCGGCGCCAGAAGATTCGAGAACCTCACCTTCCCGACCACGTCCTCTCGCGCATATCCCAGCCATTCGGGCTCGGTGTCGTTGATCCGGACGAATACCCCCTCCTTGTCGAGGGAGTGACAACCGCAGGGCGCGTGGTTGCAGAGATCGCGGATCTCGTCCGAGAATGGCGGCGGTCATCGCTCAGCCCTCGACTCGGTCGATCCGCCAAATGTCCCGGGCGTACTCCGCGACCGTGCGATCGCTGGAGAAGCGGCCGATCCGAGCGACGTTCAGGATCGCCTTCGTGGCCCATGCGGCGGGCCGGCTGAATTCTTCCGAGACCCGGTGCTGCAGGTCGATGTATGCGGGCAGATCGGCCACATGGAAATAGAAGTCGCCATGATCGAGGATCGACTCGCTGATCCAGCGAAGCAGCCCCGGCTCGTCCGGACACAACAAGTTCGAGTCGAACGCGGCGAAGATCCGCTTCACATGAGGGTTCTGCGTCGACAGTTCCCGCGGGCGATAACTCCCGCCCGCACCCAATTTTTGGATGTCGTCTCGGGTGAGGCCGAAGATGAAGATGTTCTCCGCTCCCACCTCGGCGAGGAGCTCGATGTTCGCCCCATCGAGCGTGCCGATCGTCAGCGCGCCATTCATGGCGAGCTTCATGTTCGCCGTTCCCGACGCCTCAGTGCCGGCCGTCGAGATCTGCTCGCTCAGATCTGCGCCCGGGATGATCTCTTCCGCCAAGGACACCCGATAGTCGGGAAGCCACACGACCTTGAGCCGCCCGTCCACCCGCGGATCGTTGTTGATGACCGATCCGACGCTGCAGATCGCCTTAATGATCTGCTTGGCGGCCCAATAACCCGCCGCCGCCTTCCCCGCAAAGACGTGGGTTCTGGGCACGGTCGGCGGCATGCCGTCTTCGATCAGGCAGAGATACTCGTGCACGATGTGCATGAGATTGAGCAGTTGCCGCTTGTACTCGTGAACCCGCTTGACCTGAACGTCGAAGAGCGAATCCGGGTTGACGGCCACGCCGGTCGTCTCCGCGATCACGCGGGCCAGCCGCGCCTTGTTGGACCGCTTGATGGCCATGAACTCGTCCCGGAATGCGCCATCGCTCGCCCAAGGCTCCAGCTTGCGGAGGTTGTCGAGGTCGGTGATCCACCGATCGCCGATCGTCCTGGTGATCAGCCGCGCCAGCAGAGGATTGGCCTGCACCAGCCAGCGGCGCGGCGTGACGCCGTTCGTCTTGTTGTTGAAGCGCTCCGGCCAGAGCCGGTGGAAATCTGGAGCCAGTGTCGTCTGCACGAGCCTGCTGTGAAGGGCGGAGACCCCGTTGATGGAATGGCTGCCCACGATGGCAAGGTGGGCCATGCGCACCTGCTTCGACCTCCCTCCCTCGATCAACGACATCCGCCGCAGGCGCTGTTCGTCGCCCGGCCACACGGAGGCTACGTGCTCTAGGAACCGGCGGTCAATTTCATAAATGATCTGCAGATGCCGCGGGACGACGTGCTTCAGCAGTGAGACCGGCCACTTCTCGAGGGCCTCCGGCAACAGCGTATGGTTCGTGTACGCCGTGCTTGCCTGTGTGATCCGCCAAGCCGTGTCCCAGGGAAGGTCGCGCTCATCGACGAGGATACGCATCAATTCGGCCACGGCCAGGGAGGGATGGGTATCGTTCAGGTGAATGGCGACCTTCATCGGGAATGCGTCGAACGTCGCATGATCCCGTTCGTACCGGCGGACGATGTCCCGCACGGCGCAGGCGACGAGAAAATACTCCTGGATGAGACGAAGCTCCTGGCCCGGCGGCGCGGCGTCGGATGGGTACAGGACTTTCGTAATCGTTTCCGAGGCGATCTTCTGTTCCACCGCCTTAAAGTAGTCGCCCTGGTTGAAGATCTGCATGTCGAAGTCACGTGACGACCGGGCGGAGAATAGTCGCAGCCGGTTCACCGTCCGGCCCCCGTAGCCGACGACGAGGACATCGTAGGGCACGCCGACGAGGAGCGTCCAGTCGAGCCACATCGGGTTGTAGATGCCCGACCGGTCCACGCCATGCTCGATCTGGCCGTGAACAGGAACGAGGCAGGCCTCCTCTGGCCGCTCGATCTGCCAGGGCGTCCGGACGGAGAGCCAATTGTCCGGCTTCTCCTTCTGTTCGCCATGGTCGATCTCCTGTCGGAACAGGCCGTACTCATAGTTGATCCCGTAGCCGTATCCGGGCATGCCGAGCGTCGCCAGGGAGTTGAGGAAGCAAGCCCCCAGCCGCCCCAGCCCGCCATTGCCGAGGGCGGGGTCGCGCTCACTCGCCTCCACAGCGTCCAGATCGACGCCCATCTGCCCGAGCGTCTCCCGACAGAGGTCGCGGAGACCGAGGTTGATTAGGTTACTGGCCAGAAACCGTCCAGGTAGATACTCGATCGAGAGGTAGTAGAGGTGCTTGGCGTCCGCCTCCCGGTAGCGACGCTCGCTCTCGAGCAGGCGGTCGACCATGAGATCGCGCACTGTTAGGCTGACACACTCGTAGATCTGGCGTGTCGAGAGGCTCTCCCATGGCTGCGCCAGCGAGTATCGCGCGTGCCGTTGGATGGACTCCTGCAGCGCGGATGCGGACAGCACGCGGTCCGACGGGACGACGATCATGTCATTTTCCTCCGGCTACAGTGATTGCGGTGATGGGGTGGCGGACTGCACCCCATCGGTGAAACGCGGCCAATTCGGCGACAAGGCGGTTTCCGCTTTGGTCGGCGGTTGCGTGTGAACAGGCGCCACATTCGGACCCCCACCCGACAGCCATCTACCAGGATGATCTAACACGCCAATTTCATCAACGGGCAGGGTCCTATCGGCGCCGATCGGGACCCTGCCAAGCCATCGGTTTGTTGTTCCATATCAGCCGCTTATGCAGAACCGGCTTCGGAGTCCCGATATGGCGCCTATTCACGCCGGGGCGACTCGGCGGCCTTTTCGTTTGGCGCGACTGACGCAACGAAAAGCCCGTGGCGCACCCATGCCAAGGGCCTCTTTTAGGTCGCAAGCATCGCGATAGGGGGTGATGTAAGAAGGCCACCACGATCCCTTGTCGATCAGATAGGATTAACGACGGGTTCATCACGCGAATGCCCGCGGACCCGGTGGGCGATCTGGGGGGCAGAATCGCCCACTGGGGATTGTCTCCGCGCCTAGGGAAAAAGCGCGCCGCGTCGCCTTTTGGGCTTACGCTGATTTAGGCGCCGGAAAGTGAGCCAACAAGGGTCGCGACCGATTCGCGGCGGTTATTTGTCTACGTCAATCCGTCCAAGTCCACGCCCGTATATTGGCCAGATATTGGACAGACCGCCGCGGAAGTCACGTAAGCGCTTGATTTCTTATGGTCATAGCGGCGTTGATGGCGGCCGCGATGGCTGCGATCATGGCGATGACGCGCGGAGCCGGGAACCAAAGGTCAGATTTCAGGACTACGTGGGGAGCGAGGAGCTGCGCCTTCGGCGCGACCCCTCGTCCGGCCGCGCTTCGCGCGTCCACCTCTCGGCGAACGAAACGTTCGCCTGACACCCGCAAGGGGAGAAGCGAGCGCCCGCCTCAATCGATCAGCCGATACGCCGGCACGGTGAGGAACTCCTCGAAGGTCGGGCTCAGCGACATTTTGGCGAAGAGCTCGATCGCCTCGGCGAAGCGGCCGCTCTTGAACGCTTCCGCGCCGACGGCGGCGGCGACCTTGGCCATTTCGTCGGCGAGCGTCGCCTCGAACAGCGCCGGCGTGACGACGCGGCCGTCGTCGAGCCTAGCCTTCAGGTGCAGCCATTGCCAGACCTGGGCGCGCGAGATTTCCGCAGTCGCGGCGTCCTCCATCAGATTGTAGAGCGGCACGGCGCCGCGCCCGCGCAGCCAGGCCTCGATATATTGCACGCCGACGCGGATGTTTTCGCGCAGGCCGCTTTCCGTGCGCGCGCCGTCGTGGACCTTGAGCAAGTCCGCGCGCGTCACCGTCACGTCGTCGCGCATCACCGCGAGCTGATTGGGGCCCGGCATCAGCCGGTCGAACACCTCTTTCGCGACCGGCACCAGGTCGGGATGGGCGACCCAGGTGCCGTCGTGGCCGTTGCCCGCCTCGCGCTCCTTGTCGGCGCGCACCTTGGCGAACGCCGCCTCGTTGGCGGCCGGGTCGCCCTTGATCGGGATCTGCGCCGCCATGCCGCCCATCGCGAAGGCGCCGCGGCGGTGGCAGGTCTTGATCAGCAGCAGCGAATAGGCGGCGAGGAACGCCTTGCCCATCGTCATCGCGGCGCGGTCGGGGGTGAGGAACGCCGGGTTCTTGCCCAGCCGCTTGATGAACGAGAAGATGTAGTCCCAGCGCCCGCAGTTGAGCCCGACGATGTGGTCGCTGAGCTCGTAGAGGATTTCGTCCATCTCGAACGCGGCGGGAATGGTTTCGATCAGCACGGTGGCCTTGAACGTCCCGACGGGGACGCCGAGCGCCGCTTCGGCGAAGGCGAAGACTTCGTTCCACAGCCGCGCTTCGACATGGCTTTCCAGCTTCGGCAGGTAGAACGCCGGCGTCGCGCCCTGCCCAATCTGCATCTTGGCGCAGTGGAAGGCATAGAGGCCGAAGTCGAACAGCGAGCCGGACATCTCCGCGCCGTCGACGGCGAGGTGACGCTCGTTCAGATGCCAGCCGCGCGGGCGCACCATCAGCAGCGCGGGATTGTCCTTGACCGCATAGCGCTTGCCGGTGGCCGCGTCGGTGAAATCGATTCGGCCCGCCCAGCGGTCTTTCAGGTTGGCCTGGCCCTCGATCATATTGGCGAAGGCCGGCGAGGACGCATCCTCGAAATCGGCCATGAAGACCTTGGCGCCGGAGTTGAGCGCGTTGACGATCATCTTGCGATCGACCGGGCCGGTGATCTCGACCCGGCGGTCGATGAGGTCGGCGGGGATCGGCGCGACTTTCCAGTCCCCGTCACGGACGGACCGCGTCTCGGCGAGAAAGTCGGGCGTCTCGCCGGCGTCGAAGCGCTTCTGCCGCTCGGCGCGCAGGCCCAGCAGTTCCCTGCGGCGCGCGTCGAAACGGCGATGCAGATCGGCGAGGAAGCGAAGCGCGGCCGGGCTGAGGATTTCCTCGAAGCGCGGACCCGCGCCAGCGCGAATCTCGACCCCGGAAACGGGCGCGGAAGCAGTCATGGCGAGACCTCCCAATCATCGCTGAAACGCGAAGGTCTCGTTGCTATAGGAAATTTTGCGCGCCGGGCATATCCGCAGCGCGCCAGGATTTTGGAAAGTCTTTCGCGGGATGGCGGAAAAAGGCCGGCGGCGGCGGCGTCAGGCCGCCAGATCGCGATGCGAATGGCCGTACCAAGCGCGCGCCGCGCGCCTCCGCGCGAGCTTCTCGCCGGGGTCGTCGTCCAGCGGCAGGGCGGTGCAGTCGGCCAGATCCGCGCGCAAAAGGCCGATGTCGTTGAGCTCATAGTCAGACATCTGGGCGAGCTGGGCCAGGGTGCGCCGCGCTTCGATCACGCGCGCAGGCCAACCCAGCGCCCGCCAGAGCATGGCGCTGAAATCCGAGTGATTCCGCGACGCGGAGGAGAAGTCGAGCATTGTAGTCTCCATTAGGGAATCGTGCATCGTTCGCCGCCCAGGGGCTGCGCAACGAACGATCAAATTGCTTTGACTTTGTGCATTATGCCGATTCGCTATTGATCGGTCCAACGAATGTTTGTAGAGTAATCCATAACGAAATCGGATCGATTGAAATGCTCGACACCGACCAATTGCGCTCCTTTCTCGCCATCGTCGACACCGGCTCGTTCACCCGCGCCGGCGAGCGGGTCAACAAGACCCAGTCGGCGGTCTCCATGCATATCCGCCGCCTCGAGGAGCAGCTCGGCTGCGCGCTGTTCGTCAAACAGGGACGCGCGGCCAGGCTGACGAGCGAAGGCGAGCGCCTGATCGAATTCGCGCGCCGCATGGTGCACGTCGAGGCCGGAGCGATGGCCGCGCTGTCGCGCAAAGGCCTCAAGGGCGCGGTGCGGCTTGGCATTCCCGACGATTACGCCGAGGCGTTCCTGGCCGACATTCTCACCGTGTTCAACCGCCGCCACCCCTTGGTCGAGGTCTCCGTGGTCTGCGAGAATTCGGTCGAACTCGCCGCGCAGGTTCACGCCGGCGCGATCGAACTCGCGCTGGTGACCGACCACGAGGGCCTGCCAGGCTTCGAGCTCATCCGCGAAGAGCCGCTGGTCTGGGTGGCCGCCAAGCGCTTCAAGCCGCCCGAGGGCGCGCCGATCCCGCTGGCGCTGGGCAGTCCGACCTGCTTGTGGGGAAAAATCACCGAGGTCGCGTTACGCGACCGGCCGGGCGCGACGCACGGCCTGTTCTTCTCCAAAAACTACACCGCCGTCATCACGGTGGTGCGCGCCGGCCTCGCCGCCACCGCCCTGCCGATCGGCATGGCGGGCGACGAATTGCGCGTGCTCGGCGCCGAGGATGGCCTGCCGAGCCTGCCGCCAACCCGCATGGGCCTCATCTTCGCGCCCGGACAGATTTCCGAGGAGTCCAAGGCGCTGGCGGAAGCAATCCGCGCCACCATCAGCGGCGCCGCCGCGCGCAAGGTGGCGTGACCCGATTTCAGCCCTCGGCGACGCACGGCTCGCGCGGCGGATCGCCGGCGAAGCCGCACGCTGCGAGCGCCTCGCGCATGTGGGCGGGCGCCGGCGCTTCGACCACGATCGCCGGCTTGTTCTTGGATATCGGCACTTCCACCCGGCGCGCCAGCAATTGCAAGGCGACCGCGCCGGCCGCGCCATAGATCGCGTCGCCGAGGATCGGCCAGCCTTGGTAAGCGCAATGGACGCGCAACTGATGGGTGCGGCCGGTCAGCGGCTCGAGTTCCAGCCAGGCGACCGGCGCCTCGCGCCAGCGGCCGCGCCCTTTGACGCGCCAGCGCGTCTGCGCGGGCAGGCCGGCGGGATCGACCTTCATCCGCCAGCCCCGCGTCGCGTCGAGCCGGCCGAGCGGCCGGTCGATCAGGCCCTCCTCGGTCCCGGGGCCGCCGACCACGATCGCCCAGTAGGTCTTGGCGATCTTGCCCTGCTTGAACAGCAACCCCAACTTCTCCAAAGCCTTGTGATGGCGCCCGAGCACCAGGCAGCCCGCGGTGTCGCGATCGAGGCGATGGGCGAGCGCGGGCTTGCGCGGCAGGCCGAAGCGCAAGGCGTCGAAATCGTCTTCGAGATTGACGCCCCCCTTGGGGCCGCGATGCACCGCGATCCCTGCGGGCTTGTCGAGGACCAGCATCAGGCCGTCGCGATAGAGCAGCCGCGCTCTTGTTTCTTCGGGCGTCATGGGGTCATAGCTAGGCCATCGCGCGGACCGCGCGCAAGGCAAAGGACATACGGGTGAAGGATACCGGCGAGGAAAAGGCTAAGACGGGCTTGCTGCGGCGCCTCTTTGCGCGCGGCGAAGCCGCGCCTGCCCCGGCGCCCATTGCGGCCGAGCCGGCCGCCCCCAAGCGAAGCTGGCTTTCGCGGCTCACCGCCGGGCTTTCGCGCTCGTCCTCGGCGATCTCGCGCGGCATTTCGGACATCTTCACCAAGCGCAAGCTCGACGCCGCCGCGCTCGACGACCTCGAGGACATTCTCATCCAGGCCGATCTCGGCCTTGGCGCGGCGACGCGCATCCGCGAGGCGGTGGGGAGCGAGCGCTACGACAAATCGATCGAGCCCGAGGAGGTGAAGGCGATCCTCGCCGCCGAGGTCGAGCGCGTGCTCGAGCCCGTCGCCCGGCCGCTCGCCGTCGATCCGACCAAGAAGCCGTTCGTCGTGCTCGTCGTCGGCGTCAACGGCTCGGGCAAGACGACGACGATCGGCAAGCTCGCCGCCCAGTTCGCCGCCGAGGGGCTCAAGGTGACGCTCGCGGCGGGCGACACCTTCCGCGCCGCCGCGATCGAGCAGCTCAAGATTTGGGCGGCGCGCACCGGCGCGGACATCGTCGCGCGCGACCAGGGCGGCGACGCCTCGGGCCTCGCCTTCGACGCCTTGACGCAGGCGCGCGCCTCGGGCGCCGACGTGATGCTGATGGACACCGCCGGGCGGCTGCAGAACCGCGCCGAGCTGATGAGCGAGCTCGAAAAGATCATCCGGGTGATGAAGAAGGTCGATCCGGAAGCGCCGCACGCGACGCTGCTTGTGCTCGACGCCACCGTCGGCCAGAACGCGCTGAGCCAGGTCGAGATTTTCGGCCGCATGGCCGGCGTCACCGGCCTCGTCATGACCAAGCTCGACGGCACTGCGCGCGGCGGCATTCTCGTCGCCATCGCCGAGAAGTTCGGCCTGCCCGTGCATTTCATCGGCGTCGGCGAAGCCGTCGACGATCTCGAACCCTTCGCCGCGCGCGATTTCGCCGAAGCGATCGCCGGGATCGAGAGGCGGGAGGCGTGATGCGAAGAGAGGACATCTTGCGATGACGAATACGCCCGCCGCGGCGCCTCAGGCGCGCAAGGCGCTCAACCCCTGGCTCAAGTTCACGCTGGAGCTGGGGCCGCTCGCGCTGTTCTTCATCGTCTACGGCAAGCTCGGCATCTTCGTCGCCACCGGCGTGCTGATGGCCGGCGTCGTCGTCACGCTCGGCGTCTCCTACGCGATGCTGCGGCGCATTCCGATCATGCCGCTGGTCACCGCGGCGATCGTCGTCATCTTCGGCTCGCTGACGCTGATCCTGCACGACGAGACGCTGATCAAGATCAAGCCGACCGCGCTCTACGTCTTGTTCGGCGGCGCGCTGTTCGTCGGCCTCGCGATCAAGAAGCCGCTGTTGAAGATCATGTTCGACGGCGCGCTGCACGTCACCGAGGAAGGCTGGCGCAGGCTGACCTGGCGCTGGGCGTTCTTCTTCCTCGCGCTCGCCGCGCTCAACGAGCTCATCTGGCGCACCCAGAGCACCGACGTCTGGGTGAAGTTCAAGACCTTCGGCTTCCTGCCGCTGACGCTCGCGTTCGCCCTCGCCCAAGCGCCCCTGATCATGCGTTTCGAGGCCAAGAGCGAACAGCCGGACGAGGATTTTTAGCGCCTGTTCCGGCATGGCGGGCGCGGCCGGGCGAACGCTTCGCTTTCGCCGCGAGGGGCGACCCACGCGCCCGCCGCCGCGTCGATCGCCGTCTCGTCATCGCTTCCGCGCTTGCGCCGAGCGTTCCCCGACGCGGCAGACACGCCGGCAACTCGGGTCCCGAGTTCGCCGTATCCGATAAGGCGGGAGCGCTCTTCGTTTCGAGCGACCCGAACGCGCCTTACTTCTGGACGCAGGTGTCGACGTTGGCCTGCGTGCACTCGTCGAGGCCGGTGAACAAGGCGGGGGCAACCGTCTTGCCTTCGATCATGTCGATCATCACCGACGGCGCCTTGTAGCCCATTTCGAACGGTCGCTGGCCGACGAGCGCATCGACGCGCCCTTCCCTCGCCATTGCGAGTTCGTCGCCGATCGTGTCGGCGGAAACGATCACCAGCGCCTTGCTGGCGATTTGGGCCTTGTACTGGTCGGTGAGCTGACGATAGGGCTGCGGCGCATCGAACAGCGGCCAGCCGCCCTCGAGGACGAAGGCGTCGAGCTTCGGATTGGCGGCCAGGATGTCCGACATGGCCTGGACGCCTTTGGTCCCGTCGTCGTTGGTGAACACCGGGCAACCCGCGATTTCCGTCCACCCGCCTTCGCCGTTGAGCCTGTCGAGGCCCTTCTTGCCCGACAGCACGTCCCTCGTGCCCGAAGCGCGACGCAGAATGTTGTCAGCGGCTGCGTTGCCTTCGATGAAGCACACGGTCCCGCCCTTGGGTTTGTCTTTCTTGAGATATTCGCCGAGGCGGTCGCCCATCAGGTAGTTGTCGGTGCCGAGATACGTCTTGCGCAGCGCGGCGTCTTCCTTCATCAGATCGGCGTCAATCGTCATGATTGGAATTTTCGGGTGGGCGGACTTGATCGCGTTGGCGATCAACGGCGCGTTCGACGGCGAGATGGCCATCGCCGCGGTGTCGGTCTTGCCGAGCAGATCGCCGACGATCTGCACCTCGCCCGCCTCATCGGAGGTCGACGCCGGTCCTGTATAGAAGCAGGCGTAGGGCGAACTCGCGTTCTCCTTGTTCCACTTTTCGCAGCCTTGATGCATGGCTTCGAAGAACGGATTGTCGAGACCTTTGACGACGATGACCAATTGCTTCTTTTGCGCGAGAGCCGATCCCGCGGAAAGGGCCAGCGCCGCAGCAGCCACAATGAGTACGGCCTTGTTCATTGTCTTCCTCCTCTGACTTGGCGTCGAACGTTCATCGGCGTTCCGCCAAATTGTCGGGCCTCAAGGACCCGATTCCGTGCAGCCGCCCGATGACATTTCAGCGGCGCGCGTCTCGATAAATTCGTCAGAGCCAAAGCAGGCGAAGATGTGCGATCGCCCCACTGCTCGTTTTCGGGCGCTACGCTCGCGATCCGATCATCGCACAGCCCGCATGGCGCGGCTTGCCCGAGAGAGCCGCCAAGGCAAGGAACAATTGCACCGATGCGGCGCCAAATATTCTCTCACGCCGCTCGCGAACCTTCGACGACTTGCGCGTGCGGCAAGCCTACTGTCGACGCTCTGACGCCAAACCCCTCACGGATTCGGCTTCAACCGGCGAATTTTTGCACATTGTCGGTTAGCGCCCCGGCGCGCCTTGACTCAGATCAACATTCGGCCGCCGCTGGTGCGCGTGCACGAATTACGACGTCGTCGGCGATGCGCATGGGTCGAGGGCGTCTCGATTTCGAGTTGCTGGCGGCCTCTCGCTCGATCCTCCCGATGATTTCGCCTCCGACGATGCGGCCATGCCCCGACGCGCGTCATTGGTCTGACAATCGATTGACGACGCCGCGAGCCCTGAGTAAGCCAAGAGCCGACTTTGGGCGCGGGGAACATTTTCGCCGATCGCTAACCCGCAAGAAACGAGAGCCGCAAAAATTCAGCGGTTGCGGACGGGAGGGGATACGCCGACATGGCGCTTCTCGAACTGGAGAATATTTCGAAGCATTTCGGCGCCATTCACGCCGTTGAAGATGTTTCGCTCGTCTTGGAGCCAGGCGAGGTCGTCGGGATGATGGGCGACAACGGATCGGGCAAATCCACCTTGGTGAAAGTCATCGCCGGCAATTTCCCCCCTACGCACGGAACGATGCGGATGGAAGGCGCCGAACTGATGCTGCATCGGCCGGTCGAAGCGCGCCAGCACGGCATCGAGATCATTTATCAGGACCTCGCGCTTTGCGACAATCTGACCGCCGCCGCCAACGTCTTTCTTGCTCGCGAGTTGGAGAAAGGCGTCGGCCAGTTCGCAGTCCTGGACGATGCGGCGATGGTTCGCCGCGCCGGCCAGATATTCGCGGAACTGAAATCGGATACGCGGCCGCGCGATCTCGTCAAGCGCATGTCCGGCGGGCAGCGGCAGGCGGTGGCGATCGCGCGAACCCGATTATCGGAGCCCAAAATCGTGCTGATGGACGAGCCGACCGCCGCCATCTCGGTGCGGCAGGTGGCCGAGGTGTTGAACCTCATCCGGCGGTTGCGCGACCGGGGGATCGCTATCGTCTTGATCAGCCATCGCATGCCGGACGTGTTCGCCGTTTCTGACCGGATCGTGGTGTTGCGACGGGGCCGAAAGGTCGCCGACAAGCCGATCGCCGCCAGTTCGCCCGAAGAAGTCACCGGACTGATCACCGGCGCCATCACGAGTGTTTTGTAGCGGGCCGCCCGGCGGTTCTTAGGGGAACAAAGGCCTTATCAATGGCAAGCGAACTCGACGCTTCCTCTCAGCCAAGCGAAGAAAATTGGATCGCGTGGATCGCGTCGCGCCAGGCTTTCTGGGTCTTTCTCGCGCTCTGCGTCGCGTGTCTGTTTCTCACCTTCGCGACCAGCTCGTTCGCCACCCCGAACAACCTCTTCAACGTCACGCGCAATTTCACCTTCACCGCCGTCGTCGCGTTCGGGATGACCTTCGTCATCATCAGCGGCGGCATCGACCTGTCGGTCGGCTCGGTGCTCTGCCTGTGCAGCATGGTGCTCGCCGTCGTCATGCACGCCGGCTACGGCATCGAGATCGGCATCGCCGCGTCGCTGGGGATCGCCTTGCTCGTCGGGGCGATCAACGGGGTGCTGATCGCCTATCTCGGCATTCCGCCCTTTGTCGTTACGCTCGGCATGCTGTCGGTCGCGCGCTCGCTGGCGATGGTCGCCTCCAACAACACTGTCGTTTACCAGTTCGGCCCCGATCAGGATAAGCTGCTGTTCCTCGGCGGCGGCGCGCTGCTGTTCGGAATCTCCAACCCGCTCATCTACACGATTGCGCTCGCCCTGATCGCCGGCTTGGTGTTGCGCTGGACCAAGTTCGGCCGCCACGTCTTCGCCATCGGCGGCAACGAGCATGCGGCGATCCTGACCGGCGTTCCGGTGCGCCAGATCAAGGTCGCCGTCTACATGATCTCGGCGCTGTCGGCGGGCGTCGCCGGCATTATCGAGACGGGCTGGCTGGGCGCCGTGACCACGAACCTCGGCTCCGGGATGGAGCTTCAGGTCATCGCCGCCACCGTCATCGGCGGCGCCAATCTCGCCGGCGGGATCGGCACGGCTTTCGGCGCGCTGGTCGGTTCCGCGCTGATCGAAGTGATCCGCAACAGTCTGGGCCTTCTGGGCATCAACGCGTTCTGGCAGGGCGCGTTCGTCGGCGCTTTCATCATCGTCGCGGTGTCGTTCGACAGCATCCGAAATTTCCGCCAGAGCGAATAGCGCCGTGGGCCCCGTCATTGCGACGCCCCCTCAGCCGCCCTCCATCACATGGTACAGCGCGCGCGCCTCGCTCGCCGGGCCGCGGCGGACGCCGAGCGCTTCGATGCGCGCCGCCGTCCATCGCTTGCCGAAGGGGAAGACCAGGACGTCGCCGGGGCGCACCAGGCGGCTCGGCTTGTCGAGCGAAATCGTCGCGCCGCCGCGCGACAGGCGGACGCCACCCTCGCCGACGACGCGCGCGGCGAGGCTGCGGGTCTTGAAGAAGCGCGCGCGCCACAGCCAGACGTCGACCCGGCAGGTCTCGCCCGGCTCGCCCGTCATGAGGCAACGCCGCCTGACGCGGCGCGCCGGCGCCGCCTCATGCGGCGCGGACGGCGCGCGGGCGAAGCCGCCGGCCCGACGAGCGGCGCGAGAGCCGCGAAGGGCGAGACGGCGGGGCCGCCCGCCGGCGCCTTGGCCGCGTTCGAACGGCGCCGCCAGAGACTGGTTTCGGCGTCGCCCTTGCGCGCCGGCGCAAACCCCAGCGCGCGCAGGATCGCCTCGGCCTGGCCCTGCTTCCACCCCAGATTCGCAAGCAGTTCCGGCGTCAACGCAACGGCGCCGGCGTGTTCGGGCACGGCGCGCGCGAGCGCGTCGAGCCGCTCCAGCGTGAGCACCGGCGCCGCCATGCCGGCGACGGCGCGCAGGCCGCGCAGGCTCAGCGCCTCGGGCGGCGGCGCGGGATGCGGCAGGCCGCTCAACGCGTCGGTCGCCGGGCGCCAGCCCGGCCGCGCGAGGCCGGCGAAGATCTCGCCGAGCGCACGCGCCTCGGGCGCCAGCAACGCGGGGAGATAGAGGCTGAAGGCGCCGAAGCGCACGCCGAGGCCCTTGAGCGTTCGCCGCTCGCTGCGGCTCAGCGCGCGAAGCTGGGTCTCCGCTTTCCTGCGGTCGACGACGCCGAACTGCTCGACCAGCTGATAGGCGAGGCCGCGCGCGAGGCCCTTGAGCCGCCCGTCGGCGACCGCCGATTTCAGCCGCTTCAACACGAAGAGCCGCCGGCTCGACTCCGCCGCAACGTAAGCCTCTAACCGCCTTGTCGCGCGCTCGCGCGCCGGCTCGGCGCCGAATTCGCCGGCCAAGCGCACGCGCGGCGAGAATGGCCGGCCGCCGACGATCTCGCCCGCCGGCTGGCCGCGCCACAGCACCACGCCGTCCGCCGCCAGGGCGAAGGCCTCGTCGCCCTCGCTCGCGAGCTCGCCGAGGCGGCGCGCGACTTCCGGCGCCACCGCCCGCTCGACCGCGCCGCGCAGCGCGCGGTTCTCCAGCGCCGAGGCGGCGCGCTCGGGCTCGAAGGCGACGCCGGCGAGCGTGCCGACCAGATGGCCCTCGACGGTCACCGCCCCGTCGGCGCCGATGCCGCCGAGCACCGGGCCGGCGCGCTGGCTCAACGAGCGCAGCAACGCGCTGGTGCGCCGATCGATGAAGCGCTGCATCAGGCATTCGTGCAGGGTGTCGGAGAGCCGGTCCTCGAGCGCGCGGGCGCGCCCCTGCCAGCCCTGCGGATCGGCGAGCCAATCGCTGCGGTTGGCGACGTAGGCGAGCGTGCGCACCCGGGCGAGGCGCGCCGAAAGCGCGTCGATGTCGCCCTCCAGCCGGTCGAGGCTGGCGAACTGGCCCTGCATCCAGTCCTCGGGCAGGCGCCGATCGCGTTGCGTCAGGTGCTCGAACATCGTCCCGATCAGGCGGGTGTGCTCGTCCTGCGTCGTCTTGCGGAAGTCCGGGGTCTGGCAGGCCTCCCACAGCCGCATCAGGTTGGCGCGGTCGCGGCAGCGGCGCATCACCGTCTCGTCGCCCGAGAGCTGGCGCAGCGTCGTCTCGTCCTGGCTTTCGTCGGCGAGCCTCAGCCCGGCGGTCGGCGCCGGCTCGGCGAGCGAGCGCATCAACGCGTCGAGCGACTGGAAATCGAGCCGGGCGTTGCGCCACTCCGCCGCCATGACGGGCGGGAAGACGTGGCCTTCGACCGCGGCGATCGCGTCCGCGGCGAGGTCGGGGGCGTCGCCGGTGACGCCGAACGTGCCGTCGCGGCGGAAGCGCCCCGCCCGGCCGGCGATCTGGCCGATCTCCTGGGGATAGAGCCAGCGCGCGCGCCGCCCGTCGAACTTGCGCAACGCGGCGAACGCGACGTGGTCGACGTCCATGTTCAGCCCCATGCCGATCGCGTCGGTGGCGACGAGGAAGTCGACTTCGCCGGACTGGAACAGCTCGACCTGGGCGTTGCGGGTGCGCGGGGAAAGTGAGCCCATCACCACCGCCGCGCCGCCGCGATGGCGGCGGATCAGCTCGGCGATGGCGTAGACCGCGTCGGCGGAGAACGCGACCACCGCGCTGCGCGCCGGCAGCCGGGTGATCTTTTTGGGGCCGGCGTAGGAGAGCTGCGAATAGCGCTCGCGCGACTGGATCTCGGCGTCAGGGCACAGGCGGCGAATCAGCGGCGCGACCGTCGCCGCGCCCAGCAGCATGGTCTCGGCGCGGCCGCGCGCGTGCAGCAGGCGGTGGGTGAAGACGTGGCCGCGCTCGGGGTCGGCGCACAGCTGGATTTCGTCGACCGCGAGGAATTCGACCGGCCGGTCGAGCGGCATCGCCTCGACCGTGCAGACGTAATAGCGCGGCATCGGCGGAACGATCTTCTCCTCGCCGGTGATCAGCGCCACCGAGCGCGCGCCGCGCGCCTTGACGACGCGGTCGTAAATCTCGCGCGCGAGCAGCCTAAGCGGCAGGCCGATCATCCCCGAGGCGTGAGCCAGCATCCGCTCCACCGCCAAGTGGGTCTTGCCGGTGTTGGTCGGGCCGAGCACGGCGATCAGACGCGAGGTCTCGCCCCGCGGCGAGTGGTCGTTCATGAGGGTAAAGATGGAGGATGCGGGGGCGGGGCGCAAGGCGGTGTGAGGGTTGGCGGAGTTACGCATTTGATAACAGTGCGGAAACTCACCCAGCCCCTCACCCAACCTCTCCCCGTAAACGGGGAGAGGGGAAGAAAGGCGCTCACGACCCCTCGCCCCGCGAAGCGGGGAGAGGTTGGGTGAGGGGCCTGGGTGATTGGCCGCAGGCCTCGCCAAGTGAGTGAATGGCAGATGATGGCATGCGGAGTTCCGTTAACAGTTTAGTGCACTGTCACCACAACATTGAACCTTGGGTAACCTTGGTCGCAATAGTAATCATATTAAAAATCGTCATTTCCGGCTGGGTATGCATTGAAATTCCATTCTGTAATATCCTTCCCTCCTCCGGCTGGGTTCAGATACGCACAGAACGAACTATATCGAATACCCCCCATAGTCTCGTAAGAGAAACATCCTGTCACGAAAAACAACGTCCTTTGTTCCTTCACTTCGTTAAAGAGAATTGGAATCAACGATTCGGGATATGGGGGATTGTTTCCCTTCGTTGCGTCGAGGGTGAATCCAAAGGTTGGAGTCGGATAAGCAACGCTGCTTGCCCCGCTAGTGGATCGAATCCAACACTTGGTGCCCGCGCCTGACGGCGGCGATGATTTTATTGGGGTCGGCGGTCCAGGTGAAGGGCGCGGATTGCCGATTGTGCTCTTCGAGGAATCGATTGATGGCGGCCTGCAAATCGACGACCGATCGGAATACGCCGCGCTTGAGTCTGCGCTTGGTGAGCGTGGCGAAGAAGCCTTCGACGGCGTTGAGCCACGAGCAGGACGTCGGCGTGAAGTGGAAGACGAACCGCTCGTGCCGAGCGAGCCACTGGAGCACTTTGGGATGCTTGTGGGCGGCGTAATTGTCGAGGATCACATGCACCATCTTGCCGGCGGGAACCCGAGCGTCGATGGCGTTGAGAAAGCGGATGAACTCCTGATGGCGGTGGCGCTGCATGTTTTGGCCGATGACCGTGCCGTCGAGAATATTCATGGCGGCGAACAGCGTCGTCGTGCCGTTCCTGACGTAGTCGTGGGTCATCGTGCCGGCGCGGCCCTTCTTGAGCGGCAGCCCGGGCTGGGTGCGGTCGAGCGCCTGAATTTGGCTCTTCTCGTCGAGAGACAGGACGATGGCGTGCGCGGGCGGATCGACATAGAGCCCGACCACATCGCGCAGCTTCTCGATGAATTTCGGATCGTTGGAAAGTTTGAACTGCCGCATGCGGTGCGGCTGAAGACCATGTTTGCGCCAGATGCGTTGAACCGAGCTGACGGAGACGCCCGAGGCCTTCGCCATCAAAGCGCCGGTCCAATGCGTTGTCTGA
>CAVXCA010000021.1:0-10643 GCA_963759955.1 uncultured Alphaproteobacteria bacterium | reverse complement strand
CCAGCTTGAGATAGGCCGACACCGGCGTTTCGAGATCGGCGACCAGGGTCGTCTGCACGACGCTCGCGCGCCCGCTCGCGTAGCGGCGCGCGAAATCGTCGAAGTCGTGGGCGGCCATCATGGTCATGCTCAGCCGCCCTCGACGGCCTGGAGGACGTTGCCGTGGATCGTCACCCCCAGTTCGCGCTCGAGCGCGGTGATGTATTGCGCGACGAGGCTCGACTGCAGAGCCCCGGTGAGCTGTTCGGCCATCGTCTTGACGGCCGGATTGTCGGGGTCGGTCGGCGGCGTCATGTCGGCGGTGATCTTGAACACGACGCGCCCGTCCGGGGTCGCCGCCGATCCGGCGCCGTCGGGCGGCGTGGCGAACACGGCGCCGACGACGCTTGCGGCGAGGCCGGTCCCGCCGCGCCGATGAATGTCCGCCGCCGACTTGACCTCGAGACCCGCAGGCTGCGCCAGGCTGGCGAGGCTCGCGCCCGCGTCGAGCTGCTTGACCATGTCCATCGCCTTGGCGCCGAGCGCCTTCGCGACTTCGTCGGCCCGCCACTGCTTCTCGACCGTGCCCTTGACTTCGTCGAACGTGCGATCGCGCGCCGGATCGACCTTGTCGACATCGAACCAGAGATAGCCGCGATCTTTTGTCTGCAACGTCGCATTGTCGACGCCGACGTCGGAGGCGAACACCGAGCCGAGCAGCGACGTCTTGTCCGGCAGATCGACCGCGGCGCCGGTCGGATCGAACCCCTGGGCGTCGACCGCCGCAATCGTGCGCGCCTCCAGGCCGACGCTCTTGGCCGCTTCGCTCAGGGTCTTGCCGGAGACGCGCGCGTCTTCGATCTTGTCGTGTAGGGTCTGCACGTCGCCGGATGCGCGATCGGCCGCGATCTCCTTCTTGAGCATCTCCTCGACCTCGGCGAAGGTCTGCACGCTCCCGGGCGTAATGCCGACGACGCGCACGATCACCGATCCGAACTGACCCTTGACCACGTCGCTGACGCCGCCTTGGGGCAAGGCGAAGGCGGCGTCGGCGATCGCCGGATCGAACATCGCCGCCTTGGTCGTGTCGCCGAGGTCGATGTCCGAGGGCTTGAGGTTGCGCGCCTTGACGATGTCGTCGAAACTGGCGCCGGCCTTGATCTTGGCTTCGGCCGCGTCGGCGTCCGCCTCGCTCGGGAAGACGATCTGCTGCAGTTTGCGCTTTTCGGGGATCACGAAGCGCGTGTCGCGGACCTTGTCGTAAAACGCCTTGACGTCCTCGTCCGACACTTCCGCGGGCTTGGCGATCGCGGTCGGAGAGACCAGCAGAATGGTGACGCCGCGATATTCGGGCGCTCGATAGTCCGCCTTGCGTTCCTCGAAATAGCTCTTCGCCGCGTCGGCCGAGGGCGCCGGGATTTCGCCAGCCGCGGACGGCGGCAAGACGACATAGTCGATCGCGCGCGTCTGCGCGTCGACCCGCGCGAGGGCGTCGACCAGCGACTTGGGCGCGCTGAGGCCGTCGACGAGGGCGAGCTCGATCTGCTGGCGCAGATAGGCTCGGCTCTGGCTAGCGAAGAAGCCGCGCTCGCTGAGGCCGGAATCGCGTAGCGCGGCGTCGAAACGGTCGCGACTGAACTGGCCCGAGGCGTCCTGCAGCTTCGGGTCGGCGCGCACCGCGGCGGCGATCGTGTCGTCGGAGATCGCCAGGCCCAGAGAGGCGGCGCGCCGATCGAGCGCGGCCTCGGCGATCAGGCGCTGCAGCACTTCATTGTCGAGGCCGAGCGCGTGCGCCTGGGCGTTGGTCAAGCCCATCCGGGTTCGGCTCTGATATTGATACATCAAATTCTGCAGCGAGCTCTGGAACTCTTGAGCGGTGATCACGGAGCCGCCGACTTCGGCGACCTTGTTGGAGACCATGCCGCGAAACACGTCGCCGATGCCCCAGAAGGCGAAAGCGATGATGAGGAGGCCGAACAGGATCGTCATGACGATCCGGCCAATTACGCCTTGCGTCGCTTTGCGTATCCCGTCGAGCATGGCTCTCGCTGATCCCTTTCCTAGGCCTCGCGCCAGTCGCAATAGGCCCCTCGAGACCCGACCGGCGTGACGCGCGGCCCTATCTAACCCCGGCGGAAGGCTTTGCATAGGCGGGCCGGGAATGATAATCCGCAGGCCTTCGCAAACGCGATTCCTTCCCTTTGAGAGGCTATTCATGACCCCTGGCGTGCGCCCGCTCGTGGCGGGAAATTGGAAGATGAACGGCCTCGACGCATCCCTGAGCGAGATCGCGGCGATGCGCCGCGCGGTCGACGCCGGCCAAGCGGGCGAAGCGGAGATGGCGGTCTGTCCGCCGGCGACGCTGCTCTCCGGCGCCGCGAAAATCCTCGCGGGCGGCGCGCTGGCCTTAGGCGCGCAGGATTGCTGCGCCGTCGACAGCGGCGCCTATACCGGCGACATTTCCGCGCCGATGCTCAAGGACGCCGGCGCGAGCTACGTGATCGTCGGCCATTCCGAGCGTCGCGCCGGCCATAACGAGAGCGACGCGGCGGTGCGCGCCAAGGCCGAAGCCGCGCACAAGGCGGGGCTGACCGCCATTCTCTGCGTCGGCGAGACGCGCGCCGAGCGCGAAGGGGGCCGCGCGATCGAAGTCGTGAGCGGCCAGCTCCGCGGGTCGCTGCCGGCCAGGGCGACGCCCGCCGATCTCGTGATCGCCTACGAGCCGGTGTGGGCGATCGGCACCGGCCTGACGCCGACGCCCGCCGACGTCGCCGACATGCACGGCGCGATCCGCGCGCTGTTGAGCCAAGTCTACGGCGAAGCGGGCGCGAAGATGCGCATTCTCTATGGCGGCTCGGTCAAGCCCGCCAACGCCCGCGAATTGCTCGGCCTCGCCAATGTCGACGGCGCGCTGGTCGGCGGCGCCAGCCTCAAGGCGGCCGACTTCATGGCGATCGCCGCGACCTACGCCTGAGGCGGGGAGCGCCCCGCTTCGCGTGGCGGCTTCGCGCCGGCGCTCCATGATTGGGGGTGGAGCGATATGAGCGATCCATACGACCTGACGCGTTTCGTCGACGCCCAGCAGCACACGTTCGAACGAGCGTGTGAGGAGCTGCGGGCTGGGCGCAAGAGCGGGCATTGGATGTGGTTCGTCTTTCCCCAGATCGAGGGGCTCGGCCACAGCGAAACCGCCCGGCGGTTCGCAATTTCCTCCCGCGCCGAAGCCGAGGCGTATCTGAAGCATCCGCTCCTCGGGCCTCGGCTCAGGGAGTGCGCGCGGCTGGTCAATGGCGTGAACGGGCGTTCGGCGCACGATATTTTTGGCCATCCCGACGATCTGAAATTTCACTCTTCCGTGACGTTGTTCGCCGCCGTCGCTGCGGACAACGCCGTATTCGAGCAGGCGTTGCAAAAATACTTCGCAGGCGAACGCGATCGCTCGACGATCGAAAGGCTCTGAACTCCAAGCGCCGCTCCGGGTTGGGCCGCGGCGCCGCGAACATGGACGCGCCCCTTGCGTCGTGCTAGGAGCGCGCCAATTCATCAATTCGCGCCGCGCGCGCCCTCGCGCGGCCCCGTTAGGGATCGTCTCCATGCAAAGCGTCCTGATCGTCGTTCACCTCCTGGTGGTGATCGCCCTCGTCGCCGTCGTGCTGTTGCAGCGCTCGGAAGGCGGGGTGCTCGGGGCCGGAGGCGGGGGCGGCTTCATGACCGGTCGCGGGCAAGCCAACGCGCTTTCGCGCGCTACGGCGATCCTGGCGACGATATTCTTCCTCACCTCACTGGCGATGTCGATCATCGCCAGTTGGAGCCGCACGTCGCGCTCGATCATCGACACCGCCGCCCCGGCCTCGACGAGCGCGCCCGCCGCTCCCAACGCGCCGGCGGCGCCGGGCAGTTTGCTCGACCAGCTCAAACAGATGCAAAACCAGTCTGGCGGAGCCCCCGCCGCGCCTGTGCCGGCGCCCGCCGCGCCGGCGCAGGAACCGCCGAAATAGCATGACCATCGGGCGCCTCGGATCGACTTTCGGAGCGCCTTGATGTCCGCGCCGCTGGGGATCGCGGTCTTTTTCACGATCTGGTGGGTGGCGCTGTTCGCCGTGCTGCCGCTCGTCGCCCGCTCGCGCGAGGAGCCCGGCGGCGGCGACGCGCCGGCGGCGGGAGTCGACCCCGGCGCGCCGCTCGCGCCGCACCTCGCCCGCACGGCGCTATGGACGACCCTGGTCGCAGCGGTGGTCTTCGCCGCGCTCGACGCCTACGTCATCTGGATGGCCTGACCCCATGCCGTCGTTTCGCAACGAGCGGCGCGTGCGCCACAGCGGCCAGGAGATGTTCGATCTCGTCGCCGACGTCGAGCGTTATCCCGAATTCGTGCCGCTGTGCCAGGCGCTGCGCGTGCGCCGCCGAACCAAGGACGACCAAGGGGTCGAGGTTTTGGTCGCCGACATGGAAGTCGGCTATCGTGCGATCCGCGAGAGGTTCACCAGCCGCGTCACGCTCGACCGGCCGCGGCTCAAAATTCTCGTCGAATACGTCGACGGGCCGTTCAGCCGCCTCGAGAACATCTGGAATTTCCGCGACGCTTCGGAGGCGGGCTTCTCGACGGTCGAATTCTTCATCGCCTACGAGTTTCGCAGCCGCCTGCTCGGAGCGCTGATGGGCTCGATGTTCGACGCGGCGTTTCACAAATTTTCCGCCGCCTTCGAGGCGCGCGCCGACGTGATCTACGGGCGCAAGACGGGCTGATCCTGCGCAAGCGCCGCCTCGATCAATTCGAGCGCGGTCTCCACCGATGCCAATCGGATCGCCGATCTCGACAGCGCGCCGAAGCGCCGTTCGAACGCGAAGACGGGACGACCGCGACGCGCGAGGGCGAAATGGACGAGGCCGACGGGCTTGGCCGGCGCGCCGCCATCCGGGCCGGCGATTCCGGTGATCGACACCGCGATGTCGGCGGCCGAATGCGCGAGGGCGCCCAGCGCCATCGCGCGCGCCGTCGCGTCGCTGACCGCGCCGTGGACGGCGAGAACTTCGTCGGCGACGCCGAGCATCTCCTGCTTGGCTTCGTTGGAATAGACGACGAAGCCGCGCTCGAGGACCGCCGACGAACCGGGTATTTCCGTCAGCAAGGCGCTCACCAGCCCGCCGGTGCAGGATTCAGCGAGCGCGAGCTTGAGAGCGAGGGCTCGGCAGCGCGCGATCAGCGCCGCGGCGCGGTCGATGAGAAGGGGCGGGAACACCGGCGTTCCTTTCGCTTAGGGCTTGGCGGCCGAGGGCGCGACGGGGCAAAAAGCTACCATATTTCCGCTTTGCCCGAAGGGCTTTCCTGCTCGGCGCTTTCCCCGCCGCGCTTTTTCCGCTACGCACCGCGCTCAGTTCGCGTCGTCGAAATCCTAGCAAAGAAGTGGAAGCCATGCATCGTTACCGCACGCACAATTGCGGCGCCCTCGGCCTCCCCGAGGAGGGCCAGGC
This sequence comes from uncultured Alphaproteobacteria bacterium, assembly GCA_963759955.1. Lineage (GTDB taxonomy): Bacteria > Pseudomonadota > Alphaproteobacteria > Rhizobiales > Beijerinckiaceae > Roseiarcus. Next base: position 5,192 of record CAVXCA010000021.1, on the reverse strand, counting down.
GGTCCGGCTCTCGGGCTGGTGTCACCGCATCCGCGACCACGGCGGCGTTCTGTTCATCGACCTGCGCGACCATTACGGCCTGACGCAATGCGTGGTCGATCCGGATTCCCCGGCGTTCGGCCAGGCCGAGAAGCTGCGCTCGGAATTCGTCGTGCGCGTCGATGGGGCCGTGCGCAAGCGCCCGCCGGGCACGGAAAACCCCGATATGCCGACCGGCTACGTCGAGATCTACGTGCGCGAGATCGAGGTGCTCGGGCCCGCCGGCGACCTGCCGATGCCGGTTTTCGGCGACCAGCCCTATCCCGAAGACACCAGGCTGAAATATCGCTTTCTCGATCTTCGGCGCGAGAAGCTGCACGCCAACATCATGCTGCGCGGGCGCATCATCGATTCCTTGCGCGCGCGCATGAAGGGGCAGGGCTTCTTCGAGTTCCAGACGCCGATCCTGACCGCCTCGAGTCCCGAAGGGGCGCGCGACTTCCTGGTGCCTTCGCGCATCCATCCCGGCAAGTTCTACGCGTTGCCGCAAGCGCCGCAGCAGTTCAAGCAGCTGATCATGGTCGCCGGCTTCGATCGCTATTTCCAGATCGCGCCGTGCTTCCGCGACGAGGACGCGCGCGCCGACCGCAGCCCGGGCGAATTCTACCAACTCGATATCGAAATGAGCTTCGTCACCCAGGAGGACGTGTTCGCGGCGGTCGAGCCGGTGTTGCGCGGCGTGTTCGAGGAATTCGGCGGCGGCAAGCCGGTGACGGGGACGTTTCCGATGATCCCGTACAAGCAGGCGATGCTGGAGTTCGGCGTCGACAAGCCGGACCTGCGCAATCCCATCCGCATTGCCGACGTGACCGATGTCTTCGCGCGCGACGACGTGACCTTCAACGCGTTCAAGAATGTCATCAAGTCCGGCGGCGTCGTACGCGCCGTTCCGGCGCCCGGCGCGGCCAAGCAGCCGCGCTCATTTTTCGACAAGCTCAACGACTGGGCGAAGGGCGAAGGCGCGCCGGGGCTGGGCTACATCATCTTCGAAGGAGAGGGCGGGGCGCTCGCCGGCAAGGGGCCGATCGCCAAGTTCCTGCCCGCCGAGGCGCAGCGCGCGCTGGTCGCCGCCGCCAGCCTCAAGGCCGGCGACGCGGTGTTCTTCGCCTGCGACAAGGAAGCCAAGGCCGCCAAGCTCGCGGGCGCGGCGCGCGTCCGCATCGGAAACGATCTCGGCATTTGCAAGAAGGACGTGTTCGAGTTCTGCTGGATCGTCGACTTCCCGATGTACGAATGGAACGAGGACGAGAAGAAGATCGATTTCTCCCACAATCCGTTCTCGATGCCGCAGGGCGGCCTGGAGGCCCTGGAAACGAAAGACCCGCTCGAAATCAAAGCGTTCCAGTACGACATCGTGTGCAACGGGATCGAATTGTCGTCGGGCGCGATCCGCAACCACCGCCCCGACGTCATGCGCAAGGCGTTCGAAATCGCCGGCTACGGCGAGGACGTGTTGCTGGAGAAGTTCGGCGGCATGTATCGCGCGTTCCAATGCGGCGCGCCGCCGCACGGCGGCATCGCGCCGGGCGTCGACCGCATCGTGATGTTGCTGGCGGGCGAGGAGAACCTGCGCGAGGTCGTGCTGTTCCCGATGAACCAGCGCGCCGAAGACCTGCTGATGGGCGCGCCGTCGAACGTGACCGCGAAGCAATTGCGGGAGCTGCACATCCGGCTGAATCTGCCGGAGAAGTGAGGGGGCTGGCTTGGATGACGGCGCCCCTTTCTTCGTCCGTCGGATCGACGCGTCGAATCGAGCGCCGTCGCAACCCCGGTCCGCGGCGGACCGCCGTCACTCCGGCGTCGCCGGACGGTCGCCGGGCGTCGCGGCGACGCTGGCCTGGGCGAAAACGCCTTTGAACATCTCGCGAAACCAGTCGGCGCTCTGCTGCCCCTCGGAAAACCAGGCGCGCATGAATCCGTCGGGCGAAAATTTCGCCACTTCGGCCATCACCTTCTTTTCGACCTCGGCGAGAACAGCCGCCTGCATCGGCTGGACGTCGGGAAGGCCCATGAACTGCCTCGCCTCGATGGGGGTGCAGTCGATCTCGATTGTCACTTTCATCTTCGGGTCCGTCCTTTCCTGGGCGCAGTCATACCGCATTTCGACGCCGGCGACCGTTTCGGATGGTCGTCAACTGCGATGTCGTGGATGGCGAGGCGGTCGCGTTGGGCGGGATCAAGCGAAGGGGCCGGAGACGCTCATCGGCTTTCAGACCAAATCGGAGTCCGCCCTGAGTTCGGCACGGCGAGCCGGATTTCCCGCGAGCGACCCTGAGAAAGCCGCTCGTCGCCACCCCGACTGCGCCTTGATCGATCCTCACGGCGCCCCCGTGAAAATTTCCGCCCTCGCTTTTCGCATGGCCAAAGCAAATTTTTGTCGTAGTCTTTCCCCAATGAGATCGCCGCAGACTTCAAGGCGATCCGGCCAAGGGAGGTAGGCCAATATGGCCCCGGACCATTTCGACGTGCTGATCGTCGGCGCGGGGCTTTCCGGCGTGGGCGCGGCCTATCGTCTGCAAAAGGCTTCTCCGGCGAAGAGCTACGCCATCCTCGAAGGCCGCGAGGATCTGGGCGGAACGTGGGATCTCTTCCGGTACCCCGGGGTCCGCTCGGACTCGGACATGTTCACGCTCAGCTATTCCTTTCGGCCCTGGACGCACGCCAAGGCGATCGCGGGCGGTCGCACCATCCTCAACTACATCCGCGACGCCGCGCGCGAATACGGCGTCGACAAGAAAATCAAATTCAGCCACCGCGTACGGGCCGCTTCATGGTCGTCGGCCGAGGCCCGATGGACCCTCGAGGTCGAGCGCGGACCGCAACGCGAGATCGTCCGGCTGACCTGCAACTTCTTGCTGATGTGCGCCGGCTATTACGCCTACGAGGGCAGCTATGTCCCGGACTTTCCCGGCCTCGAGCGCTTTCAGGGCCGCGTCATCGATCCGCAGAAATGGACCGACGACATCGAATACGCGGGCAAGCGGGTTCTCGTGATCGGCAGCGGCGCGACGGCGGTGACGATGGTGCCGGAACTCGCCAAGCGCGCCGCTCACGTCGTCATGCTGCAGCGATCGCCGAGCTACGTCATCGAGAGGCCGTCGAGCGACGGCGTCGCCGACGCCTTGCGCGCGGCGCTGCCACAAAAGCCGGCCTACCGCCTGGCGCGATGGAAGAACATCGTGCTCGGCGCTTATTTTTTTCGATTTTGCAAGCGCAGCCCGCAGAGCGCGCGATGGCTGCTGCTGAGCCGCGTGCGCGACGCGCTCGGGCCCGACTATGACGTCGCGACCCATTTCACGCCGCGCTACAACCCCTGGGACCAGCGGCTCTGCCTCGTTCCCGACGGCGATCTGTTTCGCGCGATCAGGAACCGGCGCGCCTCGGTCGTCACCGACAGCATCGAAACGTTCACGGAAGCCGGCGTCGCGCTGAGCGGCGGTCGGCAGATCGAGGCCGATCTGGTGGTGACCGCGACGGGTCTCGTTCTCCAAACGCTCGGGGGAATTCGGTTGAACGTCGACGGCGCTGAAATCGATCTTGCGAAGACGATGGTCTACAAAGGGGCCATGTACAGCGGCGTCCCCAATCTCGCGTCGGTGTTCGGCTACACCAACGCCTCCTGGACGCTGAAAGCCGACTTGATCTGCCAATACGTTTGCCGCGTGCTGAACTACATGGACGCACGGGGCTACCGCCAATGCGCTCCGCACCAGAACGATCCCCTTGCGCCGTCGGCGCCGCTCGTCGATCTCGATTCCGGCCATTTCCGACGCGCGCCCGACCGGTTGCCTAAGCAGGGGCTGAAAGCGCCCTGGCGATGGCGGCAGAATTACGCGCGCGATTTTCTCGCCCTGAAGTTCGGTCCGCTCGCCGATGGCGCCTTGCGCTTCTCAAACCCGCCCCCGTCGCTCGCCACGCCTCGGGAGCCGGCGCCCGCGACAAACCGCGCCACGCCCGCGGGGCAGAGCGATCCGACCGCGCCTCACCGTCCAAGGGCGGCGAGGTAACGCGGCAAAGCGGACCGCCACGTCAGATTTTCTCGCACAAAGGCCGCCGCAGCCGCCCCCATACGTTTGCGCAATTCTGCGTTTTCCAACATTTCGTCAAGGGCTTGTGAGATTCCCTGCGCGTCGTTTCCGTCGCGGACGAAGCCGGTTTGGCCGTCTTTGACGACATCCACGGCGCCGTCGCCGCCAGCGACCGCAGGAAGGCCGTACCAAGCGGCTTCCGCGTATGCGATGCCGAAGCCCTCGACGGAATCGCCGACCCGGCGCGACGGCATCGCGTAGACGTCGCTCAGGGTCAGCAGCGCCGCCTTGAGTTGCGGATCCGTAATCGCGCCCAGGAAGACCACCGAATCGGAAACGCCGCGCTCCGCCGCCAGCCCGCGCAGGCGCGCAAGATCGTCCCCCGCGCCCGCGACGAGGTAGACGAGATCGGGGCGCCGCGCCTTCAGGCGCGGCAGCGCCGCGATCACCGAATCCACTCCCTTGCGCGGCTCCAGCCGCGCGAGCGTCGTTATCGTCGGATGGCGTCCCGCGATGATCGCGCGAATCTTGGCGAGCGCAGCCGGCTCAGCCTCGGGCAGTAACGGCAGCGGAGGATTGATGACCACGATTTCGGCCGCGGCTCCCCTCAGGTAGGGCGTCACGAGACCGGCGGTGAAGCGCGAACTGGCGATGATCGTACGCGTTCGCGCAAGCGCATTGGCGATCCTCGCGGCCTTTTCATCCCTGGCGGCGAGCGGAAATTCCGTTCCGTGCGCCAATGTCGCGATCGGCCCTGCGTCCGCCGGAACCGCGGCGACGCTCTTCCACGAATTGGTGAAGACGCCGGCGATCGGATCGCGCCGCGTCGCCGCCGTCAACGCACGTCGTTTCAGGACGCGTCGCACGGGTTGCCAAAGTCCGAAACGGTGAATGGGATAGGGTCGCACGAGTTCCGAAAGGCCGTGCGTACGGATATGGTCGGCGAAGGCTTCGACGCGCACGCCGCTTCGCGCAAGTTCGTCCGCAAGCGCCGTCATCAACGCTTCGACGCCGCCAATATCTGGACCAAAACACTGGGTGGCTATCGCAATCACCGGCAGAGGCAACTTAGGTTAGAGCTCGACGCAACGCATGAGTGCAAGGCCCCGCTCAAGCGAAATCGGA
>CAVXCA010000020.1:0-11518 GCA_963759955.1 uncultured Alphaproteobacteria bacterium | reverse complement strand
CGTCGCGTGCGGCCCGGCCGCGTGTCGCAGCGCGGGGCAAGCGCGCGGCAAGCGCTGAAGTCAGCCACGCCGCCGCTGGCCGACGGTGGGACGGTCCGTCGACGTTCGTTGAGACCAGAAGCCCAATCATTCGATCCCTCGATCAGCAAGGCACAACCGCCACCGCGACCCCGGCCGATCCGATCTTCGCGATCGTCAGATCGCGGCCAGTCGCGGCCGGAAATCGATCTTTGGACGACTTTCAATTGCCGCTGGGCGATCGCAAGAACGTCTTCGGCGCTCTGCGGCTCCGCCTCGACGCTCGGCGAAAACCATGCGTCGCACTCGACAGCCTCGAAGTCACGGGACTCATAAAACACCGCGGCGCGGACAGTGTCGCCCGACCATCCGGCGACGGCATAGTTTGTGGGGCAACTCGTAAGCGATTTCCAGGTCTCGGCATCGCTTTATTTTCCAAGCGCGCGCAAAGTGCAACACTTCCGGCAGACGTGCGATCGCGAAGCCAAACTGCGCCCCGAAACCCTCAATCGTTGTTCGAAAGCGTTCGGTCAGGTCGAGATAGCCGGTCGAAATTCCGCATAACCCCGATTGCGAAACGCCCAGCTTGACCACCGGCGTCGAAAGCGGCTCGCGATCGCGATAGCCTTTGCCACGGCCCAGATAAGGGCCCCGCCATCGCGAGTCTTCGCGAAGCCGCAGACGGTCATCGGCGCCTAGATCCTGTCAGATCCGCGCCGCTCGCGCTGGCCTACTTGCGCCAGAAAGGCGCCACCTAGTTCGGTACATCCGTTGGACGCCGCGGCGGCACCCGGCCAACCTCCGCGCGATCGAGCGCGTCGAGAGTCGACTTGCGGCGCGCGGCGCGGGCGGCGAGCTCGACGTCCGGATCGTCGCCGCCAACCCCTTCCGCTCTCCGGTTTCGTCGGCCGAGCCGAATGGATGATCCAATCCCGCAAGGCCGGCCCTCGCGAGCGCCCTAGCATGCGTAAGGCCCTCAAGCAGCAAGCCGCCGAAGCGGTCTATGTGCTCTCGCGTCTCCTCGTGCGACGCGATGGCTTTCTTGCCGTCCCGCGTACCGTCGACGAGACATCCCATGAGCATCGCCAGACGATCAGCCTCGTTATCAATGTGACTAAGATCGGCGCTTTTCCCGCGTCCGCGATAACTGCGTGCAATCACCGTCGCCTCGGGCATAGCGGGGACACTGACGAAGCTGAATTCCATCAGCTCGACGGCGAGGTATTTGAGGCCGTTCCAAGGCGGCTCCATCGGCTCCGAGCTGACCGGTGCGAAGCCAATTGAGGTCGCATTGACGATGCCAGCCTTGATAAGGCCATAGGTTTCGTCGGACTTGGCGCTCACGCCCGCCGGCGGAAACTGAACAAGCGCGCGAAGGCTGCCGCCCTCGACGCCGATCGATAACGCCTTCGCGATCGGCTTGTCGGGATCGTGGCCCCACAAGACCGTCCCGCCGGCGCGCATGAAGCTCTTTGTGTCGATGCCGCTCTGCACCACGATATCGCCTTGGCGATCGACGCCGCCAGTCGAACAGACCGTGAGGACTTGGCGCTTGTCTGAAAGCGCCGTGCTGTCGGCGGCCAGAAATTTGTGAACAATGCTCATTGGCGTCTCTCCATCAGTCGGCGTTGCCGTCCTGGCCGATCATCGCGATAGCGCCAAAGATTGCGTGTGCGCCGGAATAGACTGGGCGGCCGAAGTCGGGATCGCGGTCGAGGAACGGGTCGGCGCTCGGAGTCCGATCGTAACCCGCGACCAAAAGCGCGGTTGCGACTGATGCGCTGGCCGCGGAGCGCGCAGTGCCGGCCAGGCGAGCGTTCATCGCAGAAACTCCTCGAACTCGCCGACCGCCCGCTGCACGACGGCGAATGCTTCATCTCGCGGAAGGGCGACGACCTCATTGAGCTTTGCCTGCGCGCCGTCCGGACGCTGGAAACCGGGCTTTAGAACTCGGACCCGGAACAGACCGTCTTCGCCCGGAGTAGGCTCGAATGGTTTGGGCGGCGGCGCTGCTGCGGGCTTCGGCGGCGCTGCTGCGGGCTTCGCGCTGGCGGGCGCCGCCGACGGCTTTGGCGCAGGCGGCGGCGCGGCGGGGCGCGGCTGAGGCGCAGGGCGCGGCATCGCGGCGTCGCGGCGGCGCTCGACTTCCTTCGCCAAAAAGCCAAGACTGTCGCGGTTCAGCACGCGGGGCTCCGCAGGCAAAATTGAAGCCATCTGGGCCATGAATCCGTTATTCTGCCCTTCCATGCGGAGCGCCGCGAGCTCCTCGCCCGCCTCGACCGCTGCGCCAAACGCTGTGAGGAATTTCGCAAGAGCGGCGTCGCAACGCGCGGTCAAATCCTTTTCCCAATCGCGCCGCGAGGCGTTCCGCGCGGCCGAGAGCCGATCGCGAAGGCCTGGCAACACCAGGTCGATTTTTTCCACCGCGCGGTAGGCGCGCTCACTGGCGCGCTCGTCGAGGTCGAGCTTTTTGTCGTCGTCGCTCAGCAGCAGCGTCGGGCGTCGTGCGGAGATTGCGCTCAGCTCGGCTTCCGACGCAGCCCGCTCGCTCTGAAGCCGCTCGATCGCGGCCTCAAGCTCGCCGATGTCGTCGGGCTTGTCTTTGGGCGCCGCAAGCGACCGAACAAAGTCTCCCAAACTCAGCATCGAATCACTCCATTTCGATGCTGAGATTCTTGCACGTGGGTAGCGCCTGCCTCGGTCGGCTACCCAAGCCGCCCCAAAATTTTCCGCAGGGTCTCGAAGCTGAGATCCTCGTCTTGGTTGAGATCGAGAATCTCGCGCAGCAGGAAATTCTTTTTGATCGAGCCCGGATTGAGCGTGTCAGCGCGGACCGCGGCGAGATCGGCCTTGATGAGTTTCGCCTTCGGGCGAAAGCCGGCGACGGTCGAATAATACTCGTCAGCAAGCTCCCGGATGAGGTCGTCCCGCCTGGCGAGGCGCTGCTTCTTTCGCTCGGCCGGCGACACAATCTCGTCGGCCAAGCGCAGAAGTCGTTCAGCCCATTCGTCCCGTTGCGACGCGGCGCAGAAGTTGGCCACGACGACGATGAACGCATCGGTGTGGGCGTCGCCGCCCCGGCAAAGTCTCGGCGAGGCGCATCGGCGGCGCCGGCGCGAGATCAGGCTCCCGCGCGGAACCGGATTCTCCGATTTTTCCGGCGCAAGGCCGACGTCGATCCTCATCATCAACGCGACGGCCGGCGCTCATCTCAGCCCTCGCCACGCTGTGCGGCCGTGAGCGGAGCTGGGCGCGCGAGGTCCGACAAGCCGGGCGGCGGCCCGTCGAGAAGGCATCCACAGTGCCAAGGATCGATCCATTCAAGGGAATCAAGACCAGCGACATGAGCATCAAGTAACTCAAGGTCTATATCTGGACGAAACTCTCGATTGTCCACCGCCTGTTCCCACGTGGCGTTGCATTTCGCTGCGGCGAACAGTCTCGCTTCTGGCGGCTCAATTCGATTAGCGGCGAAAGCGGCCAGTTCCTTCAGCTCGTCGATTTCGTATACTTTGTCGATCGCACGCTTTACTATGGCGACCCGATCAGGCGGTTGAAAATCATGTATTCCAACGCCACGATAAGTCTCGACGATCGGGATGCGTGCGTTTGACATGTCAATTCACCTTGGCTTGCATTCGCGCCAGCGCGCGCTTTATGATGTCGTCGCGGGCGCGTTGCTCGCGATCTTCTTGGGTGTTGCCCTCTGGGATAAGAGCTCGAGCCGCTTTCGCGGTACCGACTGTACCGACGCCGCGGTCCAGCAAAGATTTCGCCGCCGCGACCCGTGCGCTTTCGCTCGCGCCGGCGGCGGCGATCGTCCGAAGCACTTCAATCGCCAGCCAGGCATATTTTCGCGCTTCAAATCGCACATTCGACGACGCCGAAACGGAGCTCGGCGCGGCGTGGAAAGGAAGCATCGCGGCAGCGCCGACGTCGACCGCCGGCCTGCCATAGCCGCGATCGAGGATCGCATTCGCGGCCGCGATCTTCGCCGGCTCGTTTCCGCCGGACTGGAGCTGCGTCACCAGTGCCGCGAGCGCGCCCATCGCGTGCTCGGATGCGACGACGTCGACGCTTTCCGGCGGCGGCGGCGGCTCGACCGCGGGTGCCGGCGTGACGTCGCCCGCCCTGCGCTTTCTACCAGCGCCAGGGCGGGCGCCGCCCCAATGTTCGCTTCGCTTAGGATGCTTTTTTGGCATAGTCTTGATCGCCTGTATCAATTTGAATTGCTTACATAATCATCGCCGCGCGCGCATGAAACGGCTCCGTTTTTGTGGTTGCGGTTGCAATGACTTCGGCGAATCGGATCTAAACCCCCTACCCCCTATGCGGTTTCGACCCTGAGCGGATCGGCCGACCATGCCGTTGCGTCTTGCTCGCGGGGCGATCGTCGATCGAGTGATCATCGCTGGCCACCACGCGATGCGTCCGCCAACGTGGCGTTTGTTTCCTCCGGCGAAGCCGCGAACGGCGTCCTGCGCAAGCGATCCAATTCCTCAGGGCCGATCCTCTTGCAAGGCACAGCCGCAGAGGCGTCAACGAGGCCGCTGCGTCCCTCGGAAGCCCCTCTTTCTTCCTTCGCCGCGCCGTCTCGCGCACGCGCCTGCGCAGATGCGCGGAGAGAGAGAGGTTCAATAGACAGGTTAAGTCTTATAGGTTCGGGTGACACTGGTGTCAGGGGGGGGAGTGACACTGGTGTCAGGGGGGGGATGACACTGGTGTCAGGGGGTGTTGCCAAACACTGCATTGCCCCTGACGCTGCTGTCACCCCTGACGTGGCTGTCACCCCTGACGTGGCTGTCACCCCTGACGCGGCTGTCACCCCTGACACTGGTGTCAGGGGGGGGATGACACTGGTGTCAGGGGGTGTTACGCGGCGCTGCTGCATTGCCCCTGACACCGGTGTCACCCCTGAGGCCAATGCCGGGCGCGACTGCGCGCCTCGCGAATCCTCGCTGCCATGAGCGTCTTTGGGCGAGCGCCCGCCCTTGCGTCGAGGCGGCTTTGGCTTGATGCGCGTCGGGACGTCCGCCGGCAGGTCCAAGACGTAAATCGTCGTGCCGTCTACTGTACTTGCGATGGGTCGAAAGTAACCGCAGCGACGAAGGTCTACGAATGATCGCCGCACTGTGCGGCTTGTCGCGCCAGTATGCGCGGCAATAGTCGCCGCCGATGGAAAGATTTCACCAGTATCTCTATTCGCGTGTTCGATCATCGCTCCCGCAACGTGGTACGTTACATGTGAGATGCGCGGATCGGAACTAATAGCCGATCGCACTTTTGCTTTCCGCAGCGCGATTTCTGTTCTGCGCCGGTCAATTTCTTTCTTCGCGGCGTCCATCAGCCGGCCACCTCACGAGCCGCGGTGACGATCGCCAGCATCGCCTGTTGCGGCGTCTCGAATGTCCCCAATTTCCGGCCGGTCGCGGAAGACGCTCGCAGAGCGCCAGGCCTGCCCGCGATCGACCCGAGCAGGATCTTACCGTTGTAGACGGTTGACTCGGTCGTTGGCGCTTTGGACCGAGCGAGGCGGCGACGTTTGCGCATGGGTCACGCCGACGCCGAGCGCGAGGCCTCGCGCAGGGCTTCCCGATACGCGATGGCGTCCGATGCCGCGACCTTGGAGTTGCGGCCGACTTTTGTGATCCGCAGCCGGCCGGCTTTGACCGCCTTGTAGCCCGTGACGGCGCACATTCCGATCCAGGGGCAAAATTCGCGCCGAAAATCGAGGAGGCCGCCCGAGGCGAGCTTTTGCTCGATCGTCAAGGCCGCCGGCTTTTTGTGTGAAGTGACGTTCTTCATGACTGACCATCTCCGGTGAAGATGGTCAGCGATTATTCAGCACAAGCTAACGCTGGCAAGCAAATCATGGTCCGGCTAATTCGGCGAATTAGCGACGCGGCTCTTGCGCTTGGCCTCTCTGAATGTCCGGGAGAGCGCCGGATACCTCTTGCGCAAACAATTATTCACGGCGCTCCGGGAAATCCGCTTTTTCCCTGGATTGCTGTATTTCGCGATCGCCTCCTCAATCAGCGCCTCGCGCTTCGAATGCCCGTTGATGTTGCTGACGACGTGAATTGCGGCTGCGAGCACGCGCCATCCGAATTTCGGCGGCTTCCCGGCTCGGCGCCGCTGAATTCTCGCCACGATGGCCAAGCCTGCGTCGGGATCAAAGAGGTCGGCCAGCCATTGCTTCGTTGCGAGCGGAATCGATTCCGCGCTCCTCAACGCTTCGATCAATTGCCCCAAGCAGCCGCTTGGCGATTTAATATCGCTGGCGCTTCCCGGATTTCCCGCACTTCGCCGCGACACTTTGGCCGCGACAGCAAGAGAAGCGATCGGATTCAAGACGTCGGCGATCCAGAGCTTCACGACGTCGGGGATCGCGCCATGCTCGTTGAGCAGCAGCACCAAACTGCTCGTGTCGCCGTTTTCAGCGTCACGAATTGCCGACTCGACGAGACCCTCGCGCTGGATTTTGTAATCGTAAGCGCTGGGCAGCCTTTCGATCATGGGGAGGCGCTCACTTGGGAGACGCGCTCGCGCGCCGCGTCGACGGCGACCGACCACGCTTCCAGGCCGGCGCGCATTGCGTCGAGGCGTGACGATCGATCGTAGTGGCGCCCAAGCACGTGGCGCGGAATATGGCCCGCAATGCGCTCCGCAACGCCTTCGTGACCAAGTTCGATTAGTCCAGAAAGACAGGTGCGCCGCAGATCATGCGTCGACGCGCCAGCGATCTTCAGACGCCCGCATGCGCGCGCGAACGCTCGCGACAACGATTCCGGGTGCATATGCTTTGCGCGCTTCGACCCTTCCTCGGCGGGAAAGACATAGATAGCGTCCTTCTTCGAAGCCTCTTTTCGCTCACGCAACAGCTCGACCGCCGCGCGCGGAAGCGGCAACGCCCGAAGCCCCGCGGCCGTCTTCGACGTTGTGACACTGACGGTGGGCGTGTCGCCGTCGAGGCTAACGGCGCGCCATTCGAGGGCGCATGTTTCGAGCGCGCGAAAACCCATCCGCAGCGTCAATTCGAGCGCAATTCGCGTCGACCGACTGACTGGAATTGGCCCCGGCTCAGACGGGTCTGAGTTGAGCGCGGCGACCAGCCTTCCTAACTCGTTCGTTTTCGTGTCTGGACCGACCAAGACCTGGCCATCAAACAGGACGCGGTCGCGCGGAGCCTCTTTGGCGGGTTTGGCGAGGCCCGCTGTCGGGTCAATCGCGCTGATGACGCCCCAGCCGCGCGCGGTCTTAAACATGCGCCTGGCGGCCGCCAGAAGCTTGTTGGCATTGGTTCCGTTGGATCGCCCTTCTTTCTTGAGCCGCGTGGCGTAGTCCGAGACTGCCTTGCCGAAATCGATCGGCGCCAGATCGGCGAGGAGCCGATCGCCGAGTACGGGTTCGAGCGTGCCTTCCAGAAGGTCGCGCTCAATCTTGAGCGACTTGACTGCAATCTGTCCTTCGCGGCGCGCGAGATATTCCTTGATCAAGTCGGCGAGCGTTCGAACCTTCGCGACGCCGGCGCGGGCCCGACGCTGTTCAAGCGCAGGATCACGACCCTCGCGGGCGACCGATTTCATTTCAGCGAGGCGGCGGCGCGCATCGGCGACAGAGAGGGCTGGGAAGCTTCCGATCCGGACGCGACGAGGATTGCGCTCGCCTTGGCGCCGGAGACGGCACTGAAATGTCCGCAGGCCGCTCGGCTCCAGACAGATCGTCAGGCCGGCGCCAATCGCAAGCCAGGTCCGCGTCTGCGGCGCGCCGACGTTCGCGATGAATGCCTGAAGGCCTTTGTCCGTCTTAGGGAGCTTCCGAATGTCCGCCATGCCCTACCTCCGAGGCACTCTAGGAGACACGAAAACCACGAACGGGCGTGTCTCTTGACGAACAAACCTGTACCATTGCGAACGAAATAGAGCAAGCCACCAAGAGACACGAGGCGCGCGCTCTATGCGGCAAATTGTCGTGTTTTCGCTGAATTTCGTAGGGCTGCGGCTGGCGACTCCGGCAGGACTCGAACCTGCGACCTGCCGCTTAGAAGGCGGCTGCTCTATCCAGCTGAGCTACGGAGCCAAGCCTACGATCAGCCCCCTCGTCAATGCGACCAAGGCACGACGCGGCCGGGGCGAAAGTTGTCGGAATAGGATACGATCTTGCGCTGGGGAAGCTTAGGCTCTTCGACGCGATAGGCGACGCCGTTGCGTGTGGCGTAGGCGATCGCCTCCTCCTTGCTGTCGAAGCGCAGCTTGACCTGCGATTTCATGTCGGCCGAGCTCGTCCAGCCCATCAGCGGCTCGATTTGGCGGGGCGATTCCGGCTCGTATTCCAGAATCCACTTGTCTTTGGACTGACCCGACTGCATCGCGTTGCGGGCGGGGAGATAGATGCGTGCGGTCATGTGGCGCTCGTCTGTCCTATAAGGGCCCGATAGTCAGTGGTCGGGGTAGCAGGATTCGAACCTGCGGCCTGAAGTACCCAAAACTTCCGCGCTACCGGGCTGCGCTATACCCCGCCATCGGCGTCGTGGCTAACATGCGCGGGGCGGGCGAACAAGGGCGCGGTCCTCAACGCGTCGCAAGCAGTCGCGCGCGCGCCGCGTCGAGCGATTCGGTCACCCGGCGGATGTCGAACACCTCCTGCGCTCTCGCCCGGGCCTTTTCTTGCAGTCGGCGGCGCAACGGCTCGTCCAAGGCGACGCGGCGCAGCGCCGCCGCGAAGGCGGGGATGTCGCGCGCATCGATGATTTCGCCCGCGTCGTCGAGAACTTCGGCAAGCCCGCCGGCGCGCGTCGCGAGAACGGCGCAGCCCTGCCCCATCGCCTCGGCGGCCGTGCGCCCGAAAGGCTCCTGCCAAATTGACGGAACGACCGCGATTTCCGCGCGAGCGAACAGCGCCATCGCGTCGGCGTGTGAAACTTGGCCAAGAAGCGTCAGGCGGTCGGCGAGCGCGTCGCGCTCCTGCGCAAGCGGCGCGCTGCGGCCGGCAAACAGCTTCGCCGAATCCTCTCCCGCGATAACCAGCCGCCAGCCGGGCAAATCGCGCGCCGCGATCGCAAAAGCGCGAGTCAGTTCGGCGACGCCTTTGTCCCGGATCAACCGCCCCGCGAAAGCAAAGACTTTCTCCTTTGGCGTCGCCGAAGCGCTGGCGGCGACGCCGTTGTAGACGACGATCGCCTTCCCGGCGTCGTCCCGGACGCCGGAAAGGAATTGCCGAAGGACGAACGCACTCACGCAGTACACGGCATCGACCCGCCGCAATAAAGCTTGGCGCTCGGCCGGGGTGCGCGACCCCTCCATGGTCTGCGGATCGTTATGCAAATGCAGCGCCAGCTTGACCTCGGGAAGACCCTTGCGCAACGCGGCGACGAATTGCGGGCGATTCTGGATCTCGAGGACGGCGAACCTCTCTTGCGCCGCCGCGCGAAGGACGGCGCGGACATAGGCGCTGCGCCCGCGCAAATACCATCGCCGCCAGTCGACGAGGCGTCGGTAGCGAACATCGGGATATTCGCAATCGGCGGCTCCGACGATGGTGATCTGATCGCGAAAGCGGCTGTGGGCGGCGAAATCGCGCGCGCACAGCGCGATCGCGCCCGATTTCAGCAAGCCGAACGTCTCGCGCGCGGGCAGCACGACGCCTATTCTTGCCGGCGGGGCGGCGAGCGCGCGTTCCTGCGCAGGCGCTTCCGAAACGATCACCACAGCTTTGTCGGCCAAATGTAGGGATGGCTGAGCGGGCGGCGGAACGCCACCTCCTCGATATAGCGCGCCGCCAGCCGCTCGTTGAGTTCCTCATGCGACTTGCGCCAGCCCGCCTCGGCGATCTCACGGCGTTTGGCGTCGTCGCGCTTGTATCGCAGCACGGCGTCCAGCATCTCCTCCGGCGTATCCGCAAACGCCATTTCTCGGTCCTCTTCAAACAATTCCATCAGCTGGTTGACGCGGAACGAAAGCGTCAGCAGGCCGCAGCCCATGAGCTGCGAAATGCGATCGGAGTTGTAGAGATAGAGCTCTTCGGCGGGCGCCCGGACGCTCGCCGATTCGGCGCGGTCGGAATTGATGTTCAGCGCCATGCGCGCGTCGGCGAGGCGACGGAAATACTCGATTCCGAAAACCGGAGGCCGGCCGTCGAAGCCGCGATAATCGATCGACGCCTTGCCGGATTTGGCGATGAGCGCCGACGTCGTTCGACGCGGATCCCCGGGCTGGTCTCCTGCCGCGTTGGCGGCGAAGAATACGTCGAAAGTCTGGTCGGAACGTTCGAAGCCGCGCGTCGTTTCGATCGAAGCGTCGATCGGATTGGGGATATACGACGAGACGTTGGTCGGGCTCGAGAATCTCGCCAGAGCCTCGCCCGCCGTGGTGACGAAGGTCGCATCGACCACGCTCGCGCGATCCTTGAGAAAGCTCACGTTGCTCGGCCGAAACAAGGGATCGACGCAGACCTGCGCCATGCGCGCGCGCGCCGGCAGGCGCTTTGCTTGCGCGAAGGTCTCCGTTGCGATCAGGCAGGAATGCAAGAAAACGATCAAGTCGGGCTCGAAGTCGCGCGCCAGCGCCAGAAATTGTCGATTGGCGACACCGCGTCCGGCGCGCGACGATCGGAAGATCGTGCCCGCGCGCGCCACATCGCGATCGCTGAAGAACTGCACGAGGTGGCCATTGCGCGCAAATCCATTCGCGAGCTTGCGCTCGACGTTATAATATATCATCCCCGGTCGCCGTTCATTGGCGTTGCCGACGACAATTACGCGCATTGCTCACGCCCTTTGGTAAGCGGCCGCTCGGCCGAAGGCCTCTGTACGCCCGCGAAGGACGGCCGCCACACCTCGTAAGCCAACTTGTGGCGAATCATTGGCTTTTTGGCGAAAGCTCCAATATACGAATTTAACATCGACATTGATGATAATGCGCCCTGGGAAAAATAGGAACCGGACTTGCGATGACGACGCGCCCCCTTCAAGACTTGAACCGAGGCGCCGATTTCGCGAGCTATGGCGGAAACTGGGTGACGGGGGTGAGGAAGGCGGCGTAACGGGGTTGGTGATCAAGCCACCCGAACCTCCAAGATGGAGCGTTACGCCATGAACGAGAATAGAGTTGTCGCCCTTCGACAGAAAGGGGCAATCGATGATCCGCTCACCGAAATCCTGCGCGCTGGGGCACGTCGGCTGATCGCCCAGGCGGTGGAAGCGGAATTCGAGACGTTTCTGGGCTCGAACGCCGATCTCGTCCTTGCGGACGGCCGCCAACGAGTGGTTCGCCACGGGCACGACCCGGTTCGCGCAATTCAGACGGGAATCGGTTCTGTCGATGTGGAAAAGCCGAAGGCTCGCGATCGTGGCGCGGCGGCGGGCGATCGCATTCGCTTCACGTCGGCGATCTTGCCCAAATGGGCTCGTCGAACCAAGAGCCTCGACGCTCTGCTGCCAGTTCTCTACCTGCGCGGAGTTTCCGCCGGCGATTTTCAGGAGGCGCTGGCGGCCCTGTTGGGC
>CAVXCA010000019.1:0-5913 GCA_963759955.1 uncultured Alphaproteobacteria bacterium | reverse complement strand
ACGGTTCCCTACGAGCTGCCGGCGAAGAAGACCAAGATGGCCTGGCGCTCGAAGACGCACAAAGCCTCGGGCTTCAACGAGCTGACGTTCGAGGACGACAACGGCGCCCAGAACCTGTTCATGCACGCCGAGAAGGACCACACCCAGAAGACGCGCAACAACCACACCCATCGCGTCGACGCCAACTCGATCCAATCGGTCGGGGCCAACCATTCGCTGCAGATCGCCGCCAACATGAGCCACCAGATCGGCGGCAGCCTCTCGCAGATCATCGGCCTGCCGCCGGCGAGCAACGCCGCCGTCGACGCAGCCCCCGCGAGCCTGCTCAACACCGACAGCGGCGCCGGCATGGCCGCGGGCGCGGCGTCGCTCGCGTCGAGCGTGGCGGGGATGGTCGGGCCGGGCATCCTCAACCAGCTCATCACCAAGATGCACAACACGGTGACGGGGGTGGCGAAGACCGAGGAGATCGGGGTTTCGAGCGTTCTCAATGTCGGTCAGACGTTCAATACCAGTGTCGGCAAGAAGTACCGCATCGAGGTCGGCGAGGAACTCGAGATCGTGGTCGGCAAGTCGCGGCTGGTGATGGACAAGGACGGCAACGTCACGATCCAAGGCGTGAAACACACCCACACGGCGTCCGGCCAGATTCAGATGAACGGCGAAGTGATCGATCTGAACTGAGGCCGCGATGCTCGCCGACAACAACTCCCCCTTCGCCGCCGTCGCCTTCGAACAGGTCCACCGCGACGGACAGCGCATGGCGGTCGTCGCGGCGCGGGCGCGCTACGCTCTGAGCCCCGACGGGTCGCTCGCTCGGTCGACAGAGCCCGAGATCGTTCTTTCCGACGTTTACGACGGCCCGCCGCACAACGCCCCATTGCTGCGTGCGAGCGATCTCATGCCGTTTCGCCCCTTTGCCGACGTCACCGTGCTCGCGCAGGCCCACGCGCCCGACAATGCAGCGCGCGCCGCCTGGAACGTCGGCGTGAAAATCGACGATCGCGCGGCGGTGCTGCGCGTCAACGGTCCGCGCGAGTGGCGGCCGGAGAGCGGGCCGGGAGGCGAGCGCTTCGTGCTGGGGCCGGCGAAGCCTTCCCTCGTCGCGCCGATCGACTATCGCGCTGCTGCGGGCGGACGGGCGATCGGCGATCCCAAAGGTTGGGCGGAGCCGCGCAATCCGATCGGCCCCGGCCTCATCGACGACAAGTATACTTCGACGCGCCACAGCTACGCCGCGCCGACGATCGAAAGCCCGGACGCGCCGATCGTCGACCCCTTGGCGCGTCCGGAGCCACAGGGGTTCGGACCGATCGCGCCGTCGTGGGCGCAGCGACTGCGCTTCGCGGGAACTTACGATGAGGAATGGCGGGAGCGACGTCATCCCCGGCTGCCGGCCGACTTCGACTATCGCTTCCATCAGGTCGCGCATCCCAGTCTCGTTCAGCCCGGCTACCTGCGCGCCGGCGCGCGAATATCTCTCGGCCGCCTCGCGCCCGGCGACGCGCCGATTGAGTTTCGCATTCCCGACGAGGAACCCTACGCGATATTCAAATGGATCGACGGGCGCGAGGTCGTCGCGGCGATGAACCGCGACGGACTGCACGTCGACATGCGCGGGCCGCCGCCGTGGCGCGTCGACGTCGCGTTCCGCGTCTGGATCGAAGTCTGTCCGCGCTTTCTCAAGGCTGATCTCGGCTTCACCGACGCCGTCGGAGCCGCGACGCTGCCGGGTTGCGGCGAATTCGGACTGATGGAAGGGGCGCGCGCGTGACCACGGGAAACCAGGCGACGGACCCGCTTCCTCCGCCCGCCGCTCCGGCTTCGAGTTTCGGCGGGTTATCCGGCCTGCCCCTCGAAGGGAGCCGCGACACGGCAGAGGGCATCCTTGTCTCGATCTATCCGGACGTGTGCCTGACGCCCGTCGGCGGCTCGATGGTTCCGCTGCCTTACAACATCTGGGCCAAGCAGGCGGACGACGCCAACACCACCCCGACCGTGCGCATGACCGGCTTGCGGACGCACAACATGGGTTCGCTCATCACCACGTGTCACGGCGACGAGGCGGGCACGGGCGGGGGGATCAAGAGCGGCACGCACAATGGCATTTGCGAGCCGATGGAACATTCCGCGACGGTGCGGACGGAGGGCAAAAACGCGATCCGCCACAACGATCTCTGGTGGATGAATAACAGGAACACGATTGGACGACTGTTGTGGGTCAAGGAGCCGGACACGACGGGGCTGACGCCGCAGTCGCAGCAATCATGGAACGCTCGTACGGTGGCAAAAGGCTCCCAAAATCGTGCTGACGAAGGTCGAGTCGTTTCCGACGCTTCTCCGGACCCAGTGGTCGCTGGCCAAGTCTACGCGCAGGCGTCGCCTGCACCCGCGCCCGCGCCCGCACCCGTAGCGCCAGCGCCCGCTTCGCCCGGGGGAACGGTCATAGAGGGTCCTTGGCCGGGATCGGGCGCGGCGGCGGGAGCGGAAGGCGGCGCTGGCGCCGAAGGCGGCGCAGCCGCAGCAACCGAAGCTGGAGCGAGCGCCGAAGGCACGGGACTTCTGGCGCGTGGGGCATTCGCCCTCGAAGGTCTAGTCGGCTTGCTTGCAACCGGGATTTTGCTGGCAACGACAAGCCCGGCCGAGGCTCCCGGAAGGACCGACTATCAACCTGCTCCAGCCGGGAGAACGAAAGACAACTGCAATGTTTCCGGGCAAGAAAGGAAACCGCCTTGCCCTTGCATTACCGGGGCATACGACAAGATAAAGGATCGATGCAAAGCGGAATGCGGCGACGGTGCGCAAGCGCATCACATCGTACCGGACGGATTGCTCGGCGTGCAAAATCGCGCGGCGCGGGAGGGGGGCGCTCCTCGGATACCGACCCCGGACGGCTCCGCGCCGTTGCCGGCGTTCGATGCAGGGCCGGCCATATGCTTGCAGGGCAACGCGGCGGACAACCAAACGGAACACAACACCGCGCATTGCAACGACAAGCAGATTTACGCCGAGGGCGCCCAGAGCGCCGTCAAGGGAACCATATCCTTGGGCCGTGCCATGGACTTGTCGGTCGCTCAAGCCAAGGCGGCCCGGCCGGACTGTGCAGCCGACATCGATCGTGCGGTCGACGCCGGATTCGGCGCGGTGGACAAAGACACGCTCGTCCGAGCGACAAGGAATCCGCCGAAGCCGGGAAGCCCCGCCTCCAACCTATTGAATCCGAAAACTGGTGGACAATGACAGGAGCCGCTTTGCGATGACGACAGAATTCACCTTTCTACGTGCGCGCGCAGGATGGAAAAGCAGCGCAATTGCAATCATCGGCGTTCCCGACGATTACATCGAGTTTTCCACTGCGTCGTATTTCTTCCGCTTTGTTAGCGATGATCCGCCGGGCGATCAGTGGGGCCAGGATCGCATAAGCATTGGCATGTGGATCGTCGGGGTCAGCAGTTATGTCGTTCCCAGCTCGGGCGCCCGACGGTTCTGCGCGATCTCCGCCGAAGGCGATGTCGCGATCTTGGACGACCCGGGTATCGTGGAAAAGATTCCCGGCGCCGGGATCGCGAGCGACGATTCAAAATATTATGGGCGCATGGAGAATATTTGCGGCGTCGGCGCGGGGCTGTTCGCATGCGGCGACGGCGGCCAAATCTACCAGCGCCGAGCAAGCGGCGAGTGGATATGCCTGGCGCCGGAATTGTTGCAACCGCCCGGCGTTCCGGCCGCGGAATGCGATATGTTCAGCGCGATTGCCGGGCCTAGCGAGACGGACGTCTACGTCGTCGGCCGGTTCGGCAAGATCCTGCACTGGGACGGCTCGTCGGTCCGGCAGTTGGCCAGTCCGACTCGATCGGGGCTCGTCAAGATTTGCGTCGAGAGCGAGGAGCGCATCTGGATTTGCGGCGCCGGGTCGACGCTGCTCGTCGGCAATCGCAAGGACGGATTCACGCTCGCGCCCGGCATATCGGGCGCCCATCATTTCAATTCCATGACGATGTATGGCGGCAAGCCCTATCTCGTCAGTTCGCTCGGTTCGACGCGCGGGCTGTACACTTACGAGGACGGGCGGTTGCTCAAGGTCGCGACCGGTCTCACGCCCGAGCTCGAAGACGTGAAGCACACTGACGCGGGCGCCGGCGTCCTGTGGGCGGTCGGCCTGAAAGACGTCGTTCGTTTCGACGGCAAGAGCTGGGAGCGCATCGACTTTCCCTTCAATCCTCCGATCCGTTGAGGCGCGCCGATGAACCCCGATGAAATCGTCGCCCACGTCAATTTCTACGACAACGGCGAATTCCTGCGCGATCTCTTCGCCTGGGCGAAAGACGCCTGGCCGCCGCCGCCTTCGGCGCCGCGCGTGCGTTTCGAGGAATCCGCGCCCGCGCGCGATCTGGTGCTGACCTGCCACCGCGTCGACCTGCCGCACGCGCGCGAGGGCGACGAACTGGTCGTCAATCAGATCGTGTTCGGGCCGAAGTCGGCGCTTCCGTTCGGCCTTTCGTGGGCCACCGAAACGCCACAGCGAGCCCGCGAACAGCTTTCGGACGACACCTCGACCGGCTCGGGCCTCGCGATCTCGCATTTCATGCCCGACGGCCTCGTCGTCGCCACGCATTTCGCCGCCGGCTTCGTCGGCCTGACCAAGGTCATCGTAGTGCGCCTCGGCGCGGTGCGGGACTGGCGAGCGCGGTAGGGGAAGCGCAGAATCGCGTCCAACCGCGCCTACGACGAGCGCGGCTGGCTGAGCGGCGTCCGCGACGCCAAGGGCGGCGTGACCAAATTCGCCTACGACGCGTTCGGGCGAATGACTTCGCGCACCGACGCGCTCGGGAGGACGACGACGTTCGCATACGCCGCGGGCGGCTTCGCTGCGCCGACGCGGGTGGCGCGCCCCGACGGATCGAGCATCGGGCGCGACTTCGACGCCGAAGGTCAGATCGCCAGCGTCGCCGACGGCGAAGGGCGGACCTGGCGCTACCAATACGGCGCCTTCGACGTGCTCGAGGCGATCGTCGATCCCGCGAGCGGGCGGCTGGATCTGGCCTACGACGTAAGCGCCCGGTTATGACCGCGGATCAGGCTTGCGGCTTGGCTGCGGCGCGCGGACGCGGGCTCCAGCGGCGAGCGAGACGATCGATGTCGGCTTCGAGCGCCGAGACGTCGGCGCGAGTTGGATCGAACGGGCCGCCGCACCAAGTGAGCGTTTCGTCGTGTTCCTCGTCGTCGGGATCGGCGAGGATTTCCAGCAGTCTTTCGTAACCTGGCGAGCCGCCGCAGTCTTCAGGCGGGCAGCGGCCAACAGCTTCGAGGAGGAGCAGACTTGGCTCGCCCTCGATCATCGGCACGATCTTTTCGAGCTTGACGGTGTGAGACCAGCCGTCGCCGAAGTCGTAGAGATAACTGAAGGTCTTGCGGCCCGCGTCAACCAGCACGGCGCGGAGACGTCCCTTCTTGGCGTCCAGCGGCCCCTCGTAGACGCCGTCAGGGTCGGGTTCGCCCCATCCGGCGCCGCCGATGCGGAACTCGTAGAGATGCGAGTTGGTCCAGCCCATGGCGGCCTGGATCGCCAGATGCAGCCGATCCAAACGGATGTCGGCGGGCACGACGATGCGTCGCATCACTTTGGGCTCGACGTGGTCGAGCGTAATCTTCAGCACGGCGACGGATCGGTTGGGCATAGGGCGCAGTTTAAGCGACTCGCGCGCTCCATTTCCAGGGCAAGAGTTCGTCGAGACGGCTTGCCGGATGGTCGCCGACGCGGCCGATCAAGTCGGCGAGATAGGCCTCGGGGTTCACGCCATTGAGCTTGCAGCTCTGGATCAGGGTGAAGAAGATCGCCGCCCGCTCGCCGCCGCTGTCGGAGCCGAGGAACGTCCAGTTGCGACGTCCGAGCGTCAGCGGACGGATCGCGCG
>CAVXCA010000018.1:0-40104 GCA_963759955.1 uncultured Alphaproteobacteria bacterium | reverse complement strand
AGTCGAGCGTAAAGAGCGTGCGCTCCAACCGCCCAATTTCCCGCAAGGTCCTCGCCAGCGCGTTCTGCTTTGGATAGGCCGCGAGTCGCCGCATCAACACGGACGGTGCGACGGTTCCCGCTTTGATCGACGCCGCGAGGCGCAGCGTTTCGTCCCAGTTGTCGCCAATGAGCCGGAAGTCGACGGCTCCGCCGATCATAGGGGTCAGGGCGGCGTAGGCGGCGCGGCTGTCGACGACATAGAGGCGGCGATCAGCGAGATCGCGAATGCGCGGCGCGAAGCGGAATCCGGCAAGATGGCACAGGCCGAACACGTGATCGATGGCGCCGGCGGTGTCGGTGTAATGCTCGCGGATGTCGAGAGAGCATTCGTGATGCAGCAAGCCATCGAGAATGTGCGCCGCTTCGCTGGCGTTGGCAGCAAT
Source organism: uncultured Alphaproteobacteria bacterium (assembly GCA_963759955.1). Taxonomy (GTDB): domain Bacteria; phylum Pseudomonadota; class Alphaproteobacteria; order Rhizobiales; family Beijerinckiaceae; genus Roseiarcus. Next base: position 39,680 of record CAVXCA010000018.1, on the reverse strand, counting down.
GACCTGGGTGTGGAACGGTGCGTAGCGATCCGAGACATGAGTGTAGAACTTCACGCCGGGCTCCGAGCCGTATTTGCCGTTGTGGTCGGCGCGCGCCTCGCCATGCCCGCCGGCCCTGAAGAACTGGCCGTCGGACGACGACGTATCGCCGTCGCCCCAGATTTTCGTGAACGGCTGCTCGTGATCGCATCGACCAAACAGGCCAGCGCCGCCAGATAAGTCTCGTCGCGGACGTGCCATTCGGCGACCCACAAGCAGCTTCGAATGGCTGAACACCTTGGAACTGCGCGCCATTCGGGCGAGCCCGAGATTGGTGGCGTCGGCGAGCAGCGCTGTCATCAACGCCACGTTGTCGTCGGGCGGCTCGCCCGTCCGCAAATGATGAAACCGATCGGCGAATCCCGTCCAGCCATGCACTTCCGCCAGAAGTTCGGTGACGCGCAAACGCGGCAACATGCCGTAAAGCCGTCGAGCAGCTGGTCCGATGCATTGGTGCGTCCTTGCGGATGGGGCTGATCGAAAGCCCCGCGTCGGTGAGGCCGCGTCGGGAAGCTCTCCGGCCGCCGCCAGCGCGTCGATTTCACGGAGCCGCGTTTCGAGGAGCGCCGTCTTCTCGGCACGCCATTCGTCGAAGGAATTCGACGACGGCGAGGCCCAATTCTCCGTCCTGGCGCCGCGTCGCGAATGTCTGCGGCGGCAGGAGAAAATCGTCGAAAGCGCGAAACGCGCGGCTGCCTTCAACCCAGACGTCGCCAGCCCGCAAGCGGTCGCGCAGGGTCATCATGACCGCGACCTCAAAGGCTCGGCGATCGACGGCGCCGCCAGCTCCGACGAGCTTGCGCCAGGCCGGTTTGCAGAAACCCTGTCGGCGGGCGCGGCGGAAGATTTCTCGGGCCGGTCGCATAGACCCCGCGCAACATGGCGAGCGCGGCGAGCAACGGGTCGCCGGACTTCCACGAGCGGAAAACGAAGGCGTCAAGCATAACCGGCGCCATGCGTCGCACCGTCGGATAGCGCTCGACAATTTCGCTCAGATTGTCCTCGCGCGCCTTGCGACGACCGGCTCGGCCTCGGCGACCAGGGTTTTCAGGCGTTCCCAGCCGAGCGACCGCTCCACGGCCGCGACCTGATCCTCTCCGGCTGCCTTGGCTGCCAACATTGCTTTCGCCATGCCGAGCAAAGCCCGCGTCGACGCGTCGAGCGTCTTCGCCCGCTCGACGACATTTTCCTTGCGGGCGCGGTCGGCGCGGCGGCAGACGCCGCCAAGCATTTTGTCGAAGGTCGTGAGGGCGGCGTCGGTCAGAATTGCCTCCATCTCGCGCGCGAAGACGACCAGCGTCGCCAATCGGCGCTGCGTGTCGAAACGCGACAGATGCTGAGCGCTGAGAACTGCCGTCTCCCGCGCGATGGCCGCGTAGCGCGCGCGGTAAATCCGCTGCTCCCGGTCCGGCCCCACGCCGAGCCTGCGGATGGCTTGCAGCCGTTCGACAACCCTGGTCAAATTCTTCTGCGTCGGCGCTTCGGGCCAGTCACGCAGCCATGCGAGCGGCGTTCGCTCCTGATCGTCGCCGACTGCGATCAACGCCTCCAGTCCGTCGACCGTTTCGCGATCCAGGCCCTCAACGAGGTTTCTGTGCGCTCGTTTCCGGGCGCGAGCGCGGGCGGCCAAGCCGATCTTTTCCAAAGTGACGGCAGCCGGAAGCAAAATGTGTCGTTCGCGCAGATGGGCGATGATCGCGGAAACAATGGCGTCGCCGCGATCCGTGCCCGTCGCGTCGTCGAGCGCGACGCCGGCGGCGGCTCGATAATCCTCTCGCCGAAATGGACGAACCCCGAGATAGGCCTGGAGTTCGCCAAGATGCGCCCTGCGGGTCTGCAATCTCTCTGCATAATCTTCGAAGTCGTCGGGGCGTGCGCCGATTTGCTGCGCCAGGAAGTCAAGCAGGTCGGCCGGCGGCCTTTCGCCGACGCCGATCGTTCTTCCCGGAAAACGGAGATAGGCGAGATGCACGGCGAAGCCGAGCCGGTTTGCGGCGCGTCGCCGTTGGCGAATCAAGGCCAGGTCTTCCGGGGACAGTGTGTAATGCCGGACGATCGCTGCGGGATCCGTCGGCGGATCGAACAATGCCGCGCGGGATTGAGGCGAGAGGAGTTGTCGAGTCGTCATGGGCCACCAGAGCGGCGTTAAATGCGTCCATCAATGGCCAGATTATTTTGTGGACACAACATAATTTGTGGACGTATTTTATGGACGGGCGTGAGCGGTTCATTTGTCGCGACCTCCTATCGTCCATAAACCGGTCGTTTCAGGGACGGTCGGCAATAGAAAGGGATTGCGCCGTGTCCCACATTATCGGCTACGCCCGCGTCTCCACCGACGATCAGGACCTCGCCGGCCAGCGACGCCGCCTTGAAGCCGCCGGCGCGTTCCGGATCTTTGAAGACGTGATTTCGGGAAAAACCTTCGAACGTCCGGGCCTCGCCGGGCTGCTCACTTTCATTCGCCCCGGCGACACCCTCGCCGTCGTTCGGCTCGACCGCCTCGGACGTTCCCTCCGCGAACTTCTCGATGTTGTCGAAACCCTCAAGAAGCAGGGCGTCGCGCTCTTGTCCCTCGAAGAGAAGATCGACACCTCGTCGGCGGCTGGCGAGTTGGTGTTCCATGTCTTCGGCGCAATCGCCCAATTTGAACGCCGTCTCATCGCTGAGCGAACGCGCGATGGGATGATCGCCGCGCGCGCGAAAGGCAGCAAGCCAGGGCGGCCGCCGCTCGATCAGGAAAAGCTGAACGCCGCCATATTGCTGATGAAGGCGGGCGTTCCTCCAACAAAAGCCGCACGCCACGTCGGTCTCGGGCGCTCAACTCTTTATCGAGAAATACGAGTGAACGCCTCGAACTGAGGCCTTACAGTGCGTTTTGGAACAGATTCTGCGATGACCCCATCACCACCTGGCGGTCGCGGCGCCAGATGATCGGGTTCTCGTCGGCGCCGTCGACGCGCGCGATCTGGCGGACGGGCACGGCAAGGCCGTCGTGGGCGACGACGGTGAGGTCTTCGAGGCGGTCGAACGCCGCGCGGGCGACGACGTCGACGCGCTCCTCGCCAGCGCGAATCGTCGCGACCGGCGCTCGGCCGATCAGGATCTGTAGCGTCTGGGCGACGCCCTGCTGGGTCAAGAGGCTTTGCGGGCAAGAAGGAAGGGCGCGAGCGGAGAATGAGTTGTAAAAGATTGTTTGACACGTGGAAAACTATGTTTTACAGTTCCGGCTAACAAATTGACCGAGGGGCGATGATTGTAGGTTTCCGGCACAAGGGGCTGCGGCAGCTTTTTGAGGACGAGAATCCCAAGGGCGTGAATGCGGAGCATGTCCGCAAGCTGAGGCAGATTTTAGGGTTGCTCGACGCGGCGCAAACTGTGGAGGCGCTCGATTATGCGACCTTTCGGCTGCACCCATTGAAAGGCGACCTCAAAGGCTTTTGGTCGCTGACCGTGCGCGCAAATTGGCGCGTAATTTTCCACTTCGAGGACGGCAACGCATCGGATGTTGACCTCGTGGACTACCATTGAAGGAGGTGAGAACCATGCCGATGAAGAACCCGCCGCACCCCGGCGAGATGATTGGCGACAGCATCGACGAAATGGGCGTGTCGATTGTGGACGCCGCGAAAGCGTTGGGCGTCACGCGCCAGCAGTTGCATAACGTCATCGCTGGACGGTGCGCAATCTCGCCGGAAATGGCGATCCGACTCGAAAAGGCGCTCGGCAGCACCGCCGACACGTGGTTGCGGATGCAGGCGAATTACGACCTGGCTCAAGTCCGTTCCAAGGCCGTGTCAATCAAGGTGACGCGCCTCGCGCCGAAGGTGGCGTGAGCGTTAGCGCTTCTTTCCACGCAGCTCCGCCGTCATCGCATAATGGCGTTAGGTGCTCTCGGGAGGAATATGGCGGGGTAAATCCATAGCATCGTGGAGGATGCACACGACCTCGATCGCCTCGCCGCCGAGGGCGCGGTACATGATGAAATGCCGACCGCGGCGACCTTGGCGCGCAACATGGAGGCTTCGGAGGCCGGGGAGGATTTCGTCGCGGGAGGCGCTTGCGGGGACGTCGGGGCCGGTGTGAAGAGCCGTGAGAGCGTCGGCTGATGCAGGGAGCTGGCTTTCAGCTTGGCGCGTTAGTCGAATAGCGCTCACGCGCCGGCGGCGCTGCGTCGGCAGATCGACCGGGCGCAGAAAGACGCTTGCGCGCAGGAACGCGAATTCGGATTTGAGGTCGCGCTCGGCAAGCCGCGGCAGAAACGGGTCGAATAGATCGCCTGCTCGTCGCGCGTCTTGCCGCCGCGATCGCGCTGCTGCAGAAGGCGATAGCCGAGATAGGGGGTGAACAGCACCGCCGCCAGCCACGAGGCGACCAACGCGACGCCGACCACCCGGAAGATGCCGCCAGCGTATTAGCCGACCGCCGAGGCAGCGAGCCCGATCGGCATGAAGCCGGCGGCGGTGACGAGCGTGCCGGTCAGCATCGGAAAGGCGGTCGAGGTCCAGGCGAAGGACGCCGCGCGCTCGCGGTCCCAGCCCTGCTCGAACTTCTCCACCATCATCTCGACGGCGATGATCGCGTCGTCGACCGCAGCCCCAGAGCGATGATCAGGGAGCCGAGGGTGACGCGTTGGTGGGCGAGACCCATCATCGCATGGCGATGAACGCGATCGCCAGCACCAGCGGCGCCGCCGTGGCGACAATGACGCCCGAGCGCCAGTCGAGGTGTGAATAGGCGCCGGCGGTTGATCCCGCCTATGTGAAGCCAACCAGTAGGTTGCGACGCCGATCGGCGTTTGGACTCCGGGCCGATTGACATGACATTGGCGGGAGATGCGTTACAAACGGCGTTATGGGACAGCCGGTTCGTCGCTCTAGGGTTGTTGATCCGCCGGATTTTGTTATGACTTCCCTGCTGAAGAATTGACCGTTGAATGTTGGTGACGCACGAGACCGCGACAGCGAATGACGGCGTTAACGGCGTTGTCCTCCTGGGGTCCGCACGCGGCGTCGAACAGTCGAGCTATGCGGCGACCTTTCCGCGTTTAGGATTGGCGCTTGTCGCCTATTTGCTGCTCGATTGTCCGGGCGGGCGCGCTTCGCGTGAGGAGGTGGGCGCCTTCCTCTGGGAAAAAGCCGGTCGCGCGCGGCAGGCCGGCAATCTTCGCCAATTGCTGTTTCGCGTCCGCGGCGCCGAAATCGCCGTCGACATGCGGCTGTTGGAAACAACGGCGACGGAGATCATCCTCAGCCCACGCAACGTGTCGATCGATCTCAGCCGCTTTCAGGCGGCGATCAATTCGGCCGGCGGGCTGGATGTCGCAGCCGCCTGCGAAGCTTACAGCGGCGACTTGCTCGCCGGATTGACCGCCCGCGGCGAAGGACTCGAGAGCTGGCTGGCGCGCGAGCGCGCGACGCTGCGCGCCGAATTCCTGACCGCGTTGACCCCCTATGTCGAGGCGCAGGCGAACGGCCCGGTCGGAGAGGCGGCGATCGTCGCCGCCATGCGCATGCTGGAAATCGATCCGCGCCAGGAGGTCGCCTATCGCACGCTGATCCAGGCCTATCAGGAACGCGGCGACGCGACGCGCGCCGACCAGTATCGACGCCAGCGCGACCCCGTCCATGAGATCCGCGCCGAGCGGCGGCCGGCGCCCGTCGTGGTCCTCCCGGTCGAACGCGCTTTGAGGCGGAACGCGCCCGCCGACAGGGCGATGGAGTCGGGGCCGAGCGCGCCGAGCTCGGGCCTGCGCGACGACGAGCTGCCGCGCGTGATCGTTTCGCCGCACGCGCCGAGCTACGCACCCGCGGTCGGGCGCGAGCTGGTCGCCGAGTTGGGCGCCGACATCGCCACCCGTCTGGCGCAGACCCGGGCGCTGACCGTGCTCGCGGTCGACGCGCCGACCGAACACGAGGCTCAGAACGCGGCCGACTACCTGGTCGAGGTCCGCCTCGGCCAAGGCCGGACCAGCGCCATTCAGCTGCGCCTGCTCACGGCGCCGAAGCATCAGATTCTCTGGGCTGCGTCGTTCGCCGACAGCAGCCAGTATTTCGAACGCGCGCCGATCACGCTGAACGCGATTCTGCGTCACATCGAGGATCGCGAGATTTCGCTGCGCGAAGGCGTAGACGGTTTGCGCGTCGCCTACCGGATCACCCTTGAGGCGCAGCGGCTGCTCTACGCCATCGACCTTCCGTCGATCCGGCGCGCGCGCCGTCTGCTGAGGTCGGCGCAGACCTTGGCGCCCGAATTCGTGCCGACCATCGCCGCGCTGGCGCGGTCGCACGCGCTGGAATGGCTGGTGCGGGCGCCGTTCGACGGTGGGCGGCTGGAATTCGCCGAGCAGTTCGCCAAGCGGGCGATTGCGATGAGCCCCGACGACTACCGCTGCTTACACGCGCTCGGCCTGGTGCGCGTGTTTCGGCGGCGGCTCGACGACGGCATCGAGTGTCTCAACCGCGCGGCGAGTCTCTGCCCCGAGGACAAGAGCGTGCGCGCCGATCTCGCCGCCGCGCTGGTCTTCAACGGCCAGTCGGGCAAAGCGATCGCGATGCTCGACGACTTGGCGCGCTCCTTCGATCCGAGCGACGATTACATTCGCTGGGCGCTGGCCGTCACCCATTTTGCGCAGGGAGACTACGAAGCCACGTTGTTGCAAGTGAGGCAGATGAGCAATCCGGCGCCAGCGTTCCGCATCTCCGCCGCCGCGCGCGCCCTGATCGGCGACGTCGCCGGGGCGCGTCAGGTGATGAAAGCGTCGATGGATTTCAATCCCAACTTCGATCTCCGCTCTTGGCTGGCGATAGCGCCGTGCCTCGACAAAGACTTCGTCCAGCGTTGCACGGAAGGCTTGCGGATCGCGGGCTTCAGCCTGACCGGCCGTCAGTCAGCGAATTGACGGAGGGAAGCATGGGCGGCGATCGTTGGTCGCCGATGCGCCCGGCTCGACATAGGTCTCGACGAGTTGGTGGCCGCGCGACTGACAGTAAGTCTCGCCCTGCCGTTTCTGGTCCGGGATCGAGACATCATGCTCGGCTGCCGCGCCGTCGAGACGCGCAGATAGAGGGCGGCCCGCAACGGCTCGGTCATGTCGGCAATCTGTGCCCTGAGGACAAAGGCGTGTGCGCCGATCTCGCCGCCGCGCTGCTCTTCAACGGTCAGTCCCGCGAACCGGTTCGGAGGGTGCGCGTGTTGACAAACGAGCGCACACGTATACACTTACCGCATATGTCTACAAACCACGAGCATGTGATGGCTTCGACCGTTCTTTCTGTGCGCGTACCCGAGGAGCTTAAGGAGCAGCTCGACTATTTGAGCAATGCGACCAAGCGCTCGAAGGCCTATCTCGCCGCCGAGGCTTTGACCGAGTATGTCCATCGCAATGCGTGGAAAGCCAAGGAGCTGCACGAGGCGCTCGCCGAGGCCGACAAGGGCGAGTTCATCTCGCATGAGGCGATGACCGCGTGGGCTGATTCTCTCGGCACATCGAATGAACTGCGGCCGCCTGAGCCAGATGTCTTCCTAAAGCGCTAGCGGTATGAGGCTACTCTGGCTTCCATGGTCGCGGCGTGACCTGCAGTCGATCCGTCGCTATTACACCGAGGTCGCGAGCAAAGCGGTCGCCGATCGGCGCGTGCACACGATCGTGCATGCGGCTGAGCGCTTGCTCGATCATCCCTTCCTCGGTCATCCGTCCGAGGGCACGCAAGGCGTGCACGAGTTGCAAGTCGGGCGGCTCCCGTATCTGCTCCCATACCGTGTCGTCGGCGACCGGATCGAAATCTTGCGTGTCTTCGACGAGTCGCTTCCCCGACCCGAGAAGTGGTCGGAGTAAGGATGATCCGCACCGCGTGCGCAGGGGTCCCTCGCGGGGCTCGTTTGCTCACCTGTCCACACCAGGGGCCACAGGGTAGGGGGCGAGCCAACGGTATACTCTCAGATCACCGGCGATGCGCTCTGCGCACACCGGAACAACCTCTGCGAACCGCGTCGGCAATATCTCTCCACAGATCGCCCGACGAGCCGCGCTGGCGCCACCTCACGGCGGCGCCGACGCGTGGACGGCTAAACACCAGACGCTTTGCGTGTTGGTATCGCTCCGGAGGTTGCTCCGGCCCATGGAGATCGAACGCCCAATCGCGACACTCAAAGCCACAGGGGAGGGGCTCACTTTCTCGCGCGAGGAGCGCGAGCGGCATGTCTACATTGTGGGCAAGTCGGGGTCGGGAAAGACCACAACCCTCTTCAATCTCGCCACGGGCGACATCGTCGCCGGGGAGGGGGTCGCCATCATCGACCCCCACGGCGACTTGGCCGAGGTCGACGAGTTGGTAGCCGCGCGACTGACAGTAAGTCTCGCCCTGCCGTTTCTGGTCCGGGATCGAGACATCATGCTCGGCTGCCGCGCCGTCGAGACGCGCAGATAGAGGGCGGCCCGCAACGGCACGGTCATGTCGGCAATTTCCTAACCTCATCGAGCTGGCCCGAACAGTTCGTCGAACACGTCGCCGAGCCATGCCTCGAATACGTCGATCTCGGTGTCCGTGACTGGCGCGCGCGCGGGCCAATCGTCGATGACACGCCAGGTCTCAACGTCGTTTTTGATCGGACGACCAAAGCGCGGCCAGGGCGCGTCCTGGATGAAAACATCGTCGGGCAGGACGCCGAAGCCAGCGCGCTCGAGATGGTCTTTGCTATAAAGGATCCGTCGTCGCGATATGCGGACAGCATCGCGCGAACCGCCGACAAGCGGTACGGCGCAATTCTGCGCGGCTGTGCGCGCGGCGTCATTGTGAGTCACGTCTCCCGCTTGGTCCTGGGCGAGACCGCCAGTCCGAGGAACACGAGCGCCGCCTGATTGAGCCGCAGGATGTCCTCGTCGTCCAACCTGCCGACGTGTGCGCCAACCTTGGTCTTGGGGACCGTGAAAATCTTGTCCACCATCAGGCGGCAGGCGGCGCGCAAGCCGTTGCACGCGTTCGGCGCCACCGGCAGACGGAACAGCGGCGCTTCGGTCTCGTCCGTGGTGAAGGCGCAGACCGTGATGGAGTCCGTCGCGTCGAAGCTGTCATCCTGAACGATGACGACGGGGCGCGGCTCGCCCGCATAGTCCCTGCCGGCGGCGACGGTCCAGACGTCGCCTCGCCTCATTGATCGCCCCCGTCCGACACCGCGTCGATGAACGCCTGATCGTCCAACGCATCGGCGCTGGTGGCGATGGCGACCGACTGGCGATGCGCCTCCGTGCGGAAGGCGGGGGATCGCACGTCCGGCGCCCAAATCTGGATCGGGCGCAGACCTTGACGTTCCGACGCCGAGGCGGGCGGCGGATGCCGGTTGCTGGCGCCGGTGAACAGGCGCCGAAGGTTGATCCCACCAATGTAAAGCCAATCAGTAGGTTGCGACGCCGATCAGCGTTCGGACCCCGGGCCGATTGACACCTGTCGGCGAACTCGGCTGCGTCCCGCTCTCGATGACGGGCGCCGAGCTGTTGTTCGACGTCTTCAGCCAGCGTTACGAGCGTGGCTCGACCATCGTGACGTCAAACCTTCCCTTCGAAGGACGGCGATGTTTGGCGCGCACCGATTGACCGGCGCGCTTCTTGATTGCCCGACCGACCACGTCCGCGGCGTCCGCAGCCCGCTAGCGCAAAGCCGGCGCAGAGGAGGATAACAAAACGCAGTGTTCATCACGTGTGCGCCTCCTCATGGGTCGCGGCGGCCACGTCGTCCAGCGTCGTGACGTGGGCCAAGCCGGAGAGTTCGCGCACGACGATCTTTGCGTTCCTGTCCTTAAATGGCCCGGCCTTGAGCCAGGCGATCGCCGCGGCGACGCCGGGCGGGTCGCCCGCCCAGTCGACGATCCAGCCGATCTCGCCACACTTCCATTCGCTAGGTCGCAGACGGATGCGGTGAGAACAGTCGGACGACAGTCGTGCGTCGACCTCAGGCGAGACGAACGCCCACGTCGCCGCGGCAATTGGCGCGCCAAGCCCGGTCATGTCATTCGCGGCTTTGACGATGTAGAACTGGCCGTTCAAGACCGCTGGCAAAATCTGCCATTCCATGTCGGCGAGCGAATGGTGGTTCAGCGCCGGCGAGCGCGAATAAACGACCGCGATCTCGCCGATGCTCGCCCACATCAGCGCCGAAGCGGCCGCGGCTCGCCGCTGTTTGTCGATCCATTGCGTCGCCGGGCCTTCGGCGCCGGCGTCAGTTGCCTCTTGCTTCATTTCCGATGTCCCCATACGCCTTCGCTGCAACCCAAGCCGCAAAGCTGCGCCCGGTTTGCGACCTCGCGCCCGTGACCGGCTGTCGCCTCGTCGAACGGCCCCGCCGCCATTCCGCTCCCCGAATCCCGCCGGGTGCGGGCGATGCTCTGGATCAACGTTCCGCCTCGTTGACCACCGGGAGGTCTACTCCCCATCACACCGGCGCGGTCAATCGAGGCCGCCGGCGCGTCGAGATTTGTAACGGCGAGTTGTGACGGAGCCTTTGACGCGATCGTGCGCACGCCGCAGCACGCAATTCGATATCGCTGAAGTGCTCCGGTCAAAGAGCAGCAAAGCGCTGAAGGAGCCGGGAGCGACTGGCTTTTTCGGGCTATCCAAATGTCGAAGCGGACGCCCGCTCTGAGATAACAATGCGCACGGAAGCGACGGCAGGGTTACGTTGGGCGCTCGGCAACGCGGCTGGCCAATTTGGCGAGAGCAAATCCGGCGTCTGTGCTCAAAGGTCGCTGTCCGGCGGGCGCCGCTGCGTCCGGTGGGCGGCGACAAACGCCTCCATCGCGGCAACGATCGCCGCTTTCGTCGCGTCGCGACGATCGCCAGAGGGCTCCGTCGCTTCGAGCGGGCCGAAGACGAAGCCGAACGGGCCGCCGCGCCTTCCCCCGCGCTCCAACCAATAGTCGTCGTAGCGCGAGAATTTCGCCTTGTCCTGCAGTCGTCGCAGCACGTGATTGGCGTCGCAGATCGCGTGCAGGACGTTGAAGCCAAGCGCCCGTCCCAGCGCGCGGGCGGCGAGCAGCGCCGCGTCCTTCGGCCGAAGGCCGTAAAGGTCGCGCGTTGCGTCGATGACATCGCGCTTGTAAGCGCTGGCAGGACCCTGGAGGCCGCCGACGACGATCGCCGGCTCGCCATTGACGCGCGCCAAGCACAGTGACAGGCGGCACAGCTCGCGGCCGGTCGGCCGCCCGGCGACGACGATCGCCAACTCGCCCTCGCGCTGCATGTAGACCGCATTGGCGGCGATGACGAAGAGCTCGTATTCGCCGCCGCGCCGGCCGCTGAGCCCGACGACGGGCAGCGGCGCCTCGGCGCACAGGCGGGCGAGGAAGTCGCGCGAGAACAGCGCGGTCAGCCAGCGATAGTGCTCGAGCAGCAGCGCGAGACGCTGCCTCGGCCAAAAAGCCCGGTGGACATAACGTCGCACCGGCTTGGCGAGCACGCGCGTGGGCGGCGTTGCGGCGCCCACGTCACGGTGCAACGCGCGAATGTAACGGCGCCAGCGGATCGCCGTTACAGGCGCCAGCAGCGAGCGCAGCAGATAGGCGCGAAACGCCTTCACAGGTTTCGGCGGCTGCCCGCGGGGCTCTCCCCCCGTCCCGCACGGCAATCGGTCCAAAATGGTCATCAATCGAAAGTTGCGAGACAAACGCGCTGCGCCGCGTCGTCGAGCGCCGTAACGCACGAGCACGTTGACAATCGTCGTCGCCGATCCATACGTCAAGCCGCTGCAGCGTCACTCGGCGGACGGCGGCGTCTGCCTGCGACGGCCGCGGGCACGCAAGGAATTGACGATTGAGCGCGCTCGACGAAGCCGCTGCGTGTGGGATTTTGCAGGTGCTGCCGCGCGGGATGCGCTATGCGCAGGCGGCTGCGACCTCGATCGACCTCTACGTCAGCGAGATGGCGGCGCACAGCCGCTTTCGCGTCGAGGTGATCGCCGAATGCGACGGGTCGCCTCTGCCGGCCGCAGCGGTGCACGTTCTGCCGCGATTCGCCTTCGCCGAGACGCAACGGCGGTCGCGCCGCGTCGCCGCGCTTGTCGATGCGTTACGGCCAGCGGCGGTGGTGGTGCAGCAGCACTTGCCTTCGGCCGCGGCGCTGCGGGCGCGCGTCGGCGCGCCAATTATTCTGCAGAAGCACAATTTCCTGCGCGTCTCCCGCGGCGCCGTTTGGCTGCGCGACGCCTCGCATTGGCGGCGGACCCGCCAGTTGAACGCTCTCGCCGGGCTCACCTTCGTTAGCCGGGCGGTGCTCGCCGAATTCGAATGCGATTGGCCTGAGGTGACGATCCCGCGGCGCGTCGTCGCCAACGGCTTCGACGCCGCGGCCTGGCGGCCCCAACAGACGCGCGAGCGGACCGTGCTCCTGGTCGGGCGAGTGACGCCGGAAAAGGGTCTGCTCGAGGCGGCGCAGGCGCTGGCCGCCATCCTGCCGCGCCACCCCGACTGGACCGCGACTTTCGTCGTTTCCGAGCCCGACGGCTTCCCCGACTATTTCGCCGCGATGGGGGCGGCGCTGGCGCCGCTCGGACCGCAGGCGCGCCTGCTGGTCGGCCGGCCGTTCGACGAGGTCAAGGCGCTCAACGAACGGGCGGCGATCGCCATCGCGCCGTCGGTGTGGCGCGAACCGTTCGGCCGCACCTGCCTCGAGGCGCACGCCGGCGGCGCCGCGGTCGTGTCGTCAGGCAGCGGCGGCTTGCGCGAGATCAGCGGCGAGGCGGCGCTCTATCTGACCGCCGTCGCGCCGGCGCCCATCGCCGAAGCGGTGGAGGCGTTGATCGTCGATGAACCGTTACGCGCGCGGTTCGCCGCCGAAGGGCGGGCGCGGGTCGAGCGGCTGTTCGACGTCCGCCGCGTCGCCGCCGAACTTGACGACTTCTGCGCTGCGGCGATCGCGCGGGCGAACAGTCGCCTCGCCTCCGCCGGTCCGCTCGCCGCTTAGCGCTTCAGCTCGCCGCGGCCGGCGCGCGCTCGCCCTGGCGCGCAAACTGCGTCTGATGGAGGTGGTAATAGGCGCCGCGCCGCGCCATCAGCGCCTCGTGGCGGCCGAATTCCGCCACCTCGCCGTCGTCGATGACGCAGATGCGGTCGGCGTTGAGGACGGTGGTCAGCCGGTGGGCGATGACCAGCGTCGTGCGTCCAGCGCACAGAATCTTCAGCGCCTCCTGCACCGCGTGCTCGGATTCGGAATCGAGCGCCGAGGTCGCTTCGTCGAGCAGGATGATCGGCGCGTCCTTGAGGAACGCGCGGGCGATAGCGATGCGCTGGCGCTGGCCGCCCGAAAGCTGCATGCCGTGCTCGCCGCACGGACTGTCGTAGCCCTGGGCGAAGCCGATGATGAAGTCGTGGGCGTGGGCCGCCTTCGCCGCGGCTTCGATCTCTTCGCGCGCCGCGCCGGGCCGGCCAAGGGCGATATTGTCGGCGATCGAGCCCTTGAACAGGAAGGTCTCCTGGCTGACGTAGGCGAGGCGGCGGCGCAGCGAGGCGCGCTTGACCTTGCCGATGTCCTGGCCGTCGATCGCCACCACGCCGGATTCGGGCTCGTAGAAGCGCAGGATGAGGTTCATCGCCGTTGTCTTGCCGCCGCCCGAGCGCCCGACCAACGCCGTCGTGCGGCCCGGCTCGGCGATGAGGTTGAGGCCGCGCAGCACCGGCTCGCCCTTGCGATAGGCGAAGCGCACGTCGCGAAACTCGATCCGCCCCCCGCCGATCTCGAGTTCGGGCTCGTCACCGCGCTCGTTCTCATCGGTCGGCTCGTCGAGGAAGGCGTAAAGCATCTCGACGCCGACCAGCGACGAGGTGAGGTCGATCTGCATGCGCGCGACCCGCTTGGCCGGCTCGAAGGCCAGCATCAGCGCGGTGATGAAGGCGAAGAAGTTGCCCGGCTGCTGGCCCGATTCGATCACCTTGAGGCCGCCGTAGACGACGACGATGGCGATCGCCACGCCGCCGAGCGTCTCGGTCAGCGGGCTGGAGCGCGCCCCGACCGTCGACAGCTTGTTGGCGGCGCGCTCGAAGCTGGCGATCGCCTCGCCCTGGCGCGCCCGCATGTAGGGCTCGAGCGCGAAGGCCTTGACCACCCTGATCCCCTGCACCGTCTCCTGCAGCGATTCGAGGATGGTCATGAAGCCGTAGAACTCGTTGAGCATCACCTTCTTGACCCGGCCGCCGAGTTCGCGGATGCCGACGACGACGAACGGCGTGACGACCAGCGCCAGCGCCGACATCAGCGGGTCCTGCGCGATCATCACTCCAGCGAGGCCGATCAGCGTCAGCACGTCGCGCGCCAGCACGGTGATCAGCAGGTTGAGCGTGCCGCTCGCCGACTGCGAAATGAACCCCTGGCGAGCGATGAATTCGGTCGAATGGCGGACGCTGTAATAGCTGAGGCTCTGCCTCAGCATCTTGTCGAAGATGCGCCGCTGCACCTCGGCGACGATGTTGTTGGCGACCCGCGACAGCACCACCGTCTGTCCGTAGCTGGCGAAGCCCTTGGCGGCGTAAATGGCGACGATGGCGCCGCCGATCAGCCACACCGCGGCGAGCTTCTTGGCGACGAAGATCTCGTTGATGACGTCGCGCATGATCCACGCCGACATCGTCGTCGTCCAGGCGACGATCATCGTCATCGCCAGCGCGAAGGCGTAGCCCCTCCAGTGCTTCGCCCCCTGGTCGGAGAGCAGCCGCCCGATCAGCCGCATGTTCGCCCCGGCGAATAGGCGCAGGAAGCCGAGGCGCGGACCGAGATCTGAGAGTTTCAAGGCTTGACCAATTCTTCGATTAGCGGGGGGTAGGGCTTAGTCCCACAGCGATCCGTGTCAATTCGCCCGTAACGGAGCGTTACAATCAAGAAGACGAACCGTTACTGCGCTGCGTCAATCGCGCGCATTGGCTTCCCCGATAACGAAAGAGGCGATATGGCGCGATGAACCGATCCATGTCGACGGTTACTCGCTCTACAGCGGAAGCCGCGCAGTCGCAAAATCGATTAGGCCGCCGAAGGAGGGCGCTTACCGTGGCTACGTCACGCGACTTGACTTCGCAGACTGACCAACCAGCGGAGGGCGCCTCGACGCCGGCTGTTTCCGTTGTTTTGCCGGTACGCGACGGCGGCGCCTATCTCGCGGACTCCATCAACAGCATCCTCGGACAGACGTTCGTCGACTTTGAGCTGCTGCTGATCGATGACGGCTCGCGCGACGGCGCGGTCGCGGCGCTGGCGCCGCTCGCCGCGCGCGATCCGCGTCTGCGGCTGCTCGAGAACCCCGGCGCGGGGTTGGTCGCCGCGCTCAATTATGGCCTCGGACAAGCGCGCGCCGCGCTCGTCGCGCGCATGGATGCCGACGATGTTGCGCTGCCTAAGCGACTCGCCCGTCAGGTCGCCTTTCTCGATGCTTCGCCCGACGTCGCGCTGGTCGGCGCGCAGGTCGCCTACGTCGACGCCGCCGGCACGCCGACCGGAGAGCAGTCGAACTTTCCCACCGCGCCCGACGACGTGGCGGCGGCGCTGACGACCCGCGGGTGCGTCATCCGCCATCCGACGGTTGTCGCGCGCAAGGCGGCGCTCCTCGCCGCCGGCGGCTACCGGCCCGCTTGCGAACGGGCGGAGGATTACGACCTGTGGCTCAGGCTTTCCGAGCGCGCGCGCCTCGCCAACCTGCCCGAGGTCCTGCTCGCCTATCGCGTCCACGGCGGCCAGACGTCGGCGGGAATCAATCTCGACCAACGCTTCGCCCACGACCTCGCGCTGATCGCGGCGCGGGAACGGCGCGCCGGACGCGCCGACCCGCTCGACGGCGCCGGCGAAGCGCTTCGCTTCGACCGGCCGCTGCCCGCCGACTGGCGGGCGCCGCCGAGCGTCGCCGCGCTCGTCTCGGCCTATGGCGCCCTCGCTTATTTCGAGGGGCGCGCCGCCCCGCCCCCCGACCGGAGCGCGCTTCTAAGCCTCGTCGCCTGCGCGCGCGACGCGCTTCTGGGCGACGGCCGCCGCTACCGCGCGTCTTCGCTGGTGCGCTGCGCGCGCCTCGCGGCGCGCCGCGCCGACTGGCGCCTCGCTGCCGAGGCGGGCGCGCTGGCGCTGCGGATCGCGCCGGGGCGGGCGGCGAGGGCGTTGGCGGGAGGAAGGGTGTAAGATGGCCGTCCGGCGGGCCCGTTCAACCGTGGCTCGCAGCGGGCGATTTCAGGGTGGCAGGCGCCGATTTGCGCCCCTCTGCGGCCGCCCACCGATGCGAGTCTCGCGCCCGACAACGCCATGCGCAGTGGTGTCACATAATTGTGACTTAGGAGGCGACCCGCCGAGGCGGCCGAGCCAGTGGCATAGGCGTCCGATCGTGTAGAATGTCTTGGTGGATCAATGAGATATAACACAGAATAGGCGTGGAAAAACTGGCCTTGAGATCTGACAGCCAGACCGTGAGCTTGGATGTTCGACGCAATACGGATCGTCCCGGCGCCGCGGAAGAAAACCCTGACGAGATGGCGCTGCGGCGTCTCGGCGTCGACACGACTGTCTACGCCTTCGGCAGCCCGTGCGACAATTTCTACGGCCGACTGGTCTTTCGCGCCGACGGAACAATCGCCGGCTATTCCCACCCCAACGAACGGCGTTGGAGGCTCGAAGACGGAGCCCTCGTGTTTCTGAATGACGCGGGAGAACCGGCGAGCCGCCTGCGCGCCGACGGGGACGCAGGATGCTGGCTGGGGACGTCGAACAATTCAAAATGGCCATTGATCCTCGCTCCGGTAATCAAATTGGACCGAAGTCGACCGCCGGCTGTAGACTTGCCACCCGTACTGATCAACTCTATTCCCAAGAGCGGAACGTATTATCTCGAAGCTGCCTTCGCGGAGTTGGGTTGGAAGCCCACTCGACTGCATCTTGGTTCGGGCGGCGCGCTGCATGACTTCCGAGGGCTGGCTGACGAGGAGATTCATGTCGCGCCGTCCCGACAGCGACTAAATTGCCCCGCGGAACTACTGGCCGCTATTCTGCAACCTGGCGACCTGTTGGTCGGTCACATCGATGCGAATCGTGACATTGAAGCCTTTCGATCTTCCGGCGTGTTCGGCATTTCGCTCGTTCGCGATCTTCGCAACGCACTGGCGAGCCTATACAGGTTCAAGCTGAGCGTAGTCGCCCCGATTGATACCGGAGACCGGGCATGGCGGCAGGCGCATGAAGCAGACCGCTTCATCTCCTTTCTCGCGTTCCATGCGTCGCGCGACGTCGAATTTACGAAGGCCGTGACGGAGGCAATCCGCAACGAACGTGACGCCTGCCGGGTTCGGTTCGAAGATATCGTCAGCGGCCTTGCCGGAGCGGAATTCGGTGACCGTCTCGAAAGGCTCCAATCCGGGCTCTCGGCGCGCCTCGAGAGCGCGCTGAAAGCGCGGCTGCGCACCAAGACTCCCACTTACTCGGGCGCCCTCTCGGATTGGCGCACAATTTGGGACGATCGGGCCGAGCAGTTCTTCGTCGATTCCGGTTTGCAAGACCTCAATGCGGAGCTTGGGTACGAGCGGCGCAAAGCCGCTGGTCGCGCCTAACTTTATTTGGTCGCGCGCGGATCCGCACGCTTGAGCGGCGACCGCCGATGACGCGATTATCGGCCTACCGTGGCGATTCCTCCTTCGCCGCGGCCTCCACCAGCCGACCCATCGCGCGTTCGCCGCTGTACGCGAGCCAATCGATGCGCCGCCCGGTCTGCAAGAGGAACTCGGCGCATGCTCGGTATTCGTGCTCGCGAAAGCCGGGATAATTGAAATATTCGTCGAAGACGAGAATGACGCCGGGCGTGAGGCTCGGCGCCAAGCTTTGCAACACGACGCGCGCGGACTCATAGAGATCGCAGTCAATGTGCAGCATGGCGATGCGCGGCGCGGCCGCGGCGAATGGCAGCAGAGTTTGTGAAAAGTCGCCAATCGCGAGTTCGACATTGCCAGGGAGCTCCGGAGGAGCTCCCGCTCGGTCGAAATTGAACGTTTTGTAGCCGCTCCATTCGACTGGAAGTCCGCGAAAGCTGTCGAAGCCGATGAAGTGGCGCGCGGGATAGCCCTCCCCCATCCAGCGCAGCGTGGTGCCCGAAAAGACGCCGAATTCGAGAATGTCGCCTTCGGTGGGTGCGCGGGCGACCGCATCCAGAAGGAAGGTGCGATGATCGAGTTCGCAAACGGCCAAAGGCATCTCGTTCCGGATCAATCGCAACGTCTCCGCCTGTGCTTCCAGGCACCGGGCGCGGAGCAAGCTTCGCGGGTGCCGCGGATCGTCCCAGCCCAATTCGCCCTCGGCAGGGAATAGGCGATGCGCAAGCTCAGCAAATGAATCGGCCAGTGTGCGCAACTCCTTCGGTAATAGCGTCTGGCCCCCCCGCGCCAACTCGATCGAGGCCTGCAACAATTCATTCTGCCGATCGAGGCCGGCGTGGGTGGCATCGAGAAGGGCTCGCAACAAACCCGCTTGACGTTCCCGCTCTTCGTGTGTCTGCGCCAACGCGACATCTACACGTTTGCGCAACGCATCGGCCTCGCGCCGGTGCGCGTCTAGTGCGCGCGCCTGCGCCTCGACAATGGATTGCAACGCAGCCTCGATGCGCGGCGTGCTCTCTGCCATGGCGCGCGACGCTGCGGATACTCGGCGAAACCATCTACGCATCGATGACTCCAAACGAAGACATGCGATCGACCGATCGGTGCGGCTTCATTTTTGCGATAGAAGAGCGCGAACCGCCGCCTTGAGCGCGCGGCGCATCACCTTGACGCGCGAGAGCGCCCACGGAGTTCGCGCCAGCCAAACGAAATAGAGCATCGCCAAGGGATGTCGGCAGCGACGCTCCCAGGGTTGTGGATGGTCGGTGAAGTGAACAATCGCCGGACGGCGCGCCGCCTCGCAGGCGGCTTCAAAAGAGTATCTGCAGTCGAGTTCGTTATAGCGATAGAAGCGACCGCTGACGTTCCAACGCAACTCCAACTCACGATAGCAGCCGAGAAAGGCGATATTGAGGACGTCGGCGGCGCCCTGGGTGATGACCGGCTGGCACTGATCGAGCGCCTCGCGATAGAGTTGACCCGCGCCCTCGGCGCGCAGCAGCGCTAGGTTGAAAACGATCACGCCGGCGTCGAAATATCCCGCCGAGGCAGGAAAGTTAAGACGCCTAGCTTGCAGCGTTCCGCCCTCGTGCGGACAGGCGGCGGCGAACACTCCATCGAGGGCGGCAAACCATAGCCGATCGAGTCCGTCGCAGACGATCACGTCGCAGTCGAGATGTATGACCCGATCAATCTCGGACGGCAGCAGGTCCTGCAACGTCAGCAGCGCCGCACAGCCTTCCCGTCGGGCCTGGCGCGGAAAGACGTCGTCCGCGGCCTCGACGCGGTGAAACGTGACATGGTGATCGGGACCGAGGAAGGTCTCGAACCGGCGATGGTTCTCAGGCGTAAGTTCTCCCGCGACGATCAGATGGAGCTCGAGTGATTGCCCCTTTGGGAGGGCGCCGGCGGCCGAGCGCAAGGCTACGCCAGCACGCGCCGCGGTGGAATCATCGACGATCATCGACACGTGGATCGGCGCGACGGCTTCGCGCGCTCGCGCCTTGCGGCGCGTCCGCATGATGTTGGCAAGCAGGGAGGGGACGGGGATTTTCGGCCGGTCGAAAAGACCTTGCGCCGCCGGCAACTGGCCAGCCCGAACCTGCTCTGTCGCCGTCAGATAGTCGATGAACCCCCCCATCAGTCGTTCGGCGAGAAATCCCCAGACCCGCTCCTGATAAGCATCGTAAGTGGCCCGGTCGGTCCGCTTCTCGGCCTCGAATAGGACGCTAAACAGCCACTCCGCGTAGCGTTTGAAGAGGTCGCGCCTCATCACGAACATGTTCCAGTAGAAACATGTCGTTCCGCACATGTACGCACTGACATGCGGGTAGACGTCCGGAGATAGCTCCTTGACGACTTCGAGAACGCAGTCGATATCCTTCTTGTGATGTTCGCGGCAGTAGAAATCGTAGTTGGTCATCGGCAAGGTGGGAACGTCGATCGGATGAACATTCCAGCGCGGGCCCGTGATCACGTCGAAGCGGATGCAGGCATCGCGAACTGCCCGCTCGGTCCAGCCGAAGGCGGCGCGCGTTTTCGCCGAAAAATCGTGAAAGAACGACGTATCCGATTCACCGAAATTCAGCAAGCGTCGATAATGAAATAACCCGTAGTACTCAGCCTCAACGTTCTTGAAAATCCAATATAGCGCCGTGATCTCGCTGTATTGTTTGTTCTTTTGGGAAATATTATCGCCGACGTCGTCGCCGATAGTCTGCTTCAGCGGTGCCGGCGCAAGCGCGCGCCCAGCATGAATTGCAGTAAAGACGTCGCCATTGAGCCGCGGCGTATCTTTATGGTAACAGACAAAGAACCCGAATTTCTTCCGGATCGCAGGGCCATTCACGAATTGGCTCAACATGCTCAATGGGCACCGAAATAGAGTTTGCGGTGAGCTTCCACGAAGGCGGTCATCGAATAGTGGTTCTCCGCACGCTCCCGCGCCGCCGCACCCATGGCGGGAAGCTCTCCGGCGTCGCGAGCGGCGAAGAAGGCGTTGAGCAGATCGGCGATGTTGCCGGGCCGACGCACCGCCCCACAGCTTTCGTCGACAGCTTCCGCGATGCCCCCGACGTCGAAGGCGAAGACCGGCCGACCGCAAGCCATCGCCTCGAGCATCGCCAGGGGGAAATTGTCGGCGTGCGTAGGCATGAGGAGTCCCTCGGCAGAGCGATACGCCGCCGCAAGTTCCACGCGGTCGTCGAAACGACCGAGATAACGCAACGTGAGCGCTCCCTGTTCGACAACCTCGCCGACGCGGCCGCCGCTGCCGACTAGCGACAGATCGAGGCGGCGGTTCGTTGCCTCGAGCCACCGGCGAATGTCCGCGAGATAGGCGCCGCCCTTGCGCGTGTCACGGATGTGGTTGGCGATGAAGAGGAGGGTCGGCCGGCCGCGCTCAACCTGAGGGGCGGGGGAAGGAGCGAAGGTCGCTATGTCTACTCCGTTCGGGATCACCCTCACTTGGACGTGGCCTAACGTCGCGGCCTCGACGGCGGCTGCGAGCCACCGGCTTGGCGCGACCAGTTCGATCGACGCCCGTCGAAGAACGGCGCGGCGCCGAGCCCGCATCGCTTGAGTGCGATCGATGTGGGTGAAGAAGGGCCACTGATCCAGCAAGGGACAACTTCCGCAGCTACGACGCCATTCGCCGCAAGCGATCGGATAGATGCATCCGCCGGTGATCGACGACATGTCGTGGAGCGTCCACACCACGCGCCGGCCGAGGCGGGCGAGAAGATGAAGCGTAAGCGGCGCCATCGCTGTCGTAATATCGTGAGCGTGGACGATGTCGGCGCGCCATATGCCCGGGTTAAGGAAAGGAAGCTCAATCGGAAGATGGTCGATGTAGCCGCGGCGGTGGAGAAACGACTTGACGCGACGATAGGTCTCCGGCACCCGCGCAACGATCGGACGATGAGTGGCGCGTGAGGTTCGGGAGAATTCCCCAATGTAGCGTTCCATACGAAGGACCGCATCGTCCGCCAAGCCCGACTGGATATCGTCAGCGACGCGGCTGGCGCCGCCGCCGCTTGCGTCAGCGCGGCTGATGAGAGCAACGGTCTTCGGTTTCAGCATCGGACAGTATTCGCCTTTGGCGACTGCAGGCGCAATGCAGTCAATGGAATAGCTCGCGGATACGGGCTCGTAGCTTGCGGCGAAGCGGGTGGCGATTCTCGCGGCGGCGCCAATATTGTCTCATTTGTCGCAGATTTTCCTCGCTTTGCAACACGTCGAAGCCCGCGGGCCACGAACTCGCTGATCGCGCCCGGCTGATCGCCTTCCCCGTTGTCCTCTTGGGCTGAGCGATCAACGGTTTGCCGTGATCCTCGATGTTCATTGCCCAGGAGAGGTCGGCGAGAGTGGCAGCATCGCAGCGTCCCGGGTGAGCGAGAAACTCTCTGAGCATTGCCGCGCCGCGCCGCACGGCGAACTCCTTCGGGATCAGAGAGCCGTCAGCTAGCGCTGCTTCGCGCACAAACCGCAGCGCACCGTCTTGCAGGCGTGCCGCAATCTGGCGCGTCGCCACCTTGGACGGGTTATCGCGCTCGAAGACTGGGTTCCACCCATCGCTGGTTTCGGCGATGTCGACGGTGCTCGGCTCGGTGCCCCCGAAGATCAGCTCCAGGGGCCACATATTCCAAATGATGTCCTCAAAGCTGTCAGGCGGAAAATTGTACGAGAAGGCGTAGCAATCCGCGTCGAGATAAGACTTCTGAATCTCGCTTTCGAAAATCTGCCCGATGTAGAAGCCAGAGAACGAAAGATCCGATGCCGCGAAGAGAGACTCCATCGCGCGCTGCAGGTTCCCGCGCCACCCGACGTCGAACATGCCGATGCGCTTTGCCCCTCGCGCCAGCGAAAGATAGTAGCGCCGGAGCCGATCGAGGGTCGATGAACCCTTGTCGAGCCTCCGGGCGGCGCAATGCGCGTCGAGTCGACGCTGGAGTTCCGGCCGCACACCGAAGTCGTTGACGCGATCATCCGGTTGGAAATAGTGGGATAGAGAGGTGAACTCTACATCGTCCGCACTTATGTCGTGGAGGAAGTCGACCACGCGCGGGTTCGAGGCGACTCGCAACTCGTAGTGGCGGAAAATCTCCACGCCGGTCAACGTTCCGGTTGGATAGACGAGCATGCGGCGTGAAGCGTAGGCGTAATCGATGCGATCGGCATATTCGGGATAGAGCAGCCCGAAAACCTTGATTAACCCCTCTCCGTCGCGGGCGAGGAACCACAGTCGTTCGATCTCGCCGGAGCGCAGAGGCTGTGCCAGCCATGCGGCGAGATAGGTGAGAAGCGGGCCGTAGAAAGTGTAGCCGATGTAATCGATTCCATCGTGCGGCGCCGGCGCTTCCGCGGCCAGCCTTTCGTCGGCGGTTCGGTTCAGGTAACGCGCTGTCGCGACAGAGCCAAGCGTCGGTAGGCGCGCGGCAGCGGTCACGCGGCCGGGATGCCCGGCGAGCGCGTCGGATCGGGGGAGCAGCAGGCCGGTCACGCCCCTTCGTCGCGCCACCTCGACGTCGACGTATTGATTGTCGCCGATATGCACGATTTCCTTGCGATCGACGCCGAGAACGATCGGCATCCACTCGTAAAGACTGCCCGTTGCCTTCTGAATGCCAAGGTCTCCGGATAGAAAAAACTTCTCGTATCCGGAGAGTCCAAATTCTTTCAACAATCCCTCAAGGAACTCAAGGGGAAGATACTGGTCCGAGCAAATGACGACGCGCTTTCCCGCCTTCTTAGCCTCGCCAAATAAACGCACGCCCAAGGGATAGGGCCCGATGGAGCGCCGTTCGAAGGCGATCTCGATCTGCATCGCCTGTGCCTTGCGCTTCCGAATTTGCGGAAGAACGCACGCCAGTGTATCGTAGATTTCAGCGAGATTTGCCTCTTCTTTCCCGTCGAGTTGGGCGCGCTGCAGCGCCAGCATTCCGGCGGAAAGACGCGCGTCGTGGAAGCGCTGCGCCAGAGTTGGATCGTCGCCCTCGGCGGCCACTTCCTCGCCAACGAGCCAAAGGACGTGCTCGGGAGCGATCACATCGCGACGGATCAACGTGTCGAATAAATCGAAAGACACAACCTTGAATCGTGGGTCGCTCACAGCTTCCAGCAGATACTTCAACTCTTCCATCATTCTTTATCTCAGAGCTTGGCCGAGAATCCAGACCGGGTAGATTGAGCAGATCGCGATTTCGTTTGGTTGCCGTAGGTTCTAGAGTGTAACCACGGCGTTGACCGAATTCGCATGCTATTGGTCGGCCGGCAGGCATGCACAAACTGCGGAATCCAATCGGCGCGGAGCGGAAGCACGTTGTCGTCTTAACTCGTTGTCGCAGTCTCCTTTGCTTGAAGCTGCGCTCCCACCTCCCCCTCCATCGCCTTCAGCGCCGCCCCAATCGCCTGGTGCATGTCCCAATAGCGGTACGTCCCGAGGCGGCCGCCGATATGGACGTTAGGCGCGGTGGCCGCGGCGCGCGCCTGGTAGCGGCGGTAGATCTCTTTATCCGCCGCCGTGTCGATCGGATAATAGGGCTCGTCGCCGCGGCGGGCGAAACGCGAAAATTCCCGGGCGATCACCGTGCGATCGGCTGCGTAGTCGCGTTCGGGATAGAAATGGCGGAACTCGAGGATGCGGGTGAACGGGACGTGCTCGTCGGCATAGTTCATCACCGCCGTCCCCTGAAAATCGCCGGTTGCCAGCGTCTCGCGATCGAAATCGAGCGTGCGCCAGCCAAGGTCGCCCTCCGCGTAGTCGAAATAGCGATCAATCGGCCCGGTGTAGACGATCGGCAGGTCCGGGCGCAGCAGCGGCTTGAGGTCGAAGAAGTCGACGTCTAGCCGCACGTCGATCAGCGGCCCGGCCAGCATGCGCTCGAAGATCGCGGTGTAACCATCGACCGGCAAGCCCTCGAACCGATCGGAGAAATAGCGGTTGTCGAAGGTGTACCGCACCGGCAGGCGGGCGATGACGCGCGCCGGCAGATCGCGCGGGTCGGTCTGCCATTGCTTGGCGGTGTAGCCGCGCACGAACGCTTCGTAGAGCGGCCGCCCGATCAGCGAGATCGCCTTCTCCTCGAAGTTGCGTGGCGCTAGGCCGCCAAGCTCGCCCGCCTGCTCTGCGACGAGCGCGCGCGCCTCGGCCGGCGTGAAGCGGCGGCCGAAGAACTGGCAGATCGTGGCGAGATTGATCGGCATCGCGTAGACCTGATCGTGATGGGTCGTGAAGACCCGGTGGCGATAGTCGGTGAACGCGGTGAAGCGCTTCAGGTAGGCCCACACCGTCTCATTGGGCGTGTGGAAGAGGTGCGCCCCGTACTTATGGACCTCGATGCCAGTCTCCGGATCGCGTTCGCTATAGGCGTTGCCGCCGATATGCGGGCGGCGGTCGACGACGACGACGCGCTTGCCCAACGCGTTGGCGGCGCGCTCGGCGATGGTCGCGCCATAGAAGCCCGCGCCGACGACCAGCAGGTCGCAGGACGAGAGCGCTTCGCCGAGGTTG
The DNA here is from genome assembly GCA_963759955.1 of uncultured Alphaproteobacteria bacterium. Classification (GTDB taxonomy): domain Bacteria; phylum Pseudomonadota; class Alphaproteobacteria; order Rhizobiales; family Beijerinckiaceae; genus Roseiarcus. Next base: position 14,536 of record CAVXCA010000018.1, on the reverse strand, counting down.
GCGGTGGTCGAGATCATGGCGTCGTAATTTTCGCATCGGCGAAGCCGTTGCTCGTCGCAAGCTGCGAGAGGGCGGCCGCGTAGCCCAGTTGTCGCCGCAGCAGCGGCAGAATGTTGGTCTTCGCCGTGCTGTAGTGGGCGATCCGCGGCCGGTCAATGAGATAGTCGATCGTCATACGCAGGCCGATGGAGCGCGGGGTGCGCCACGCCCGGCCGCGTGCGTCGATCGCTTCGTAAACGAGAGGAAACGGCTTCAGCCGACCGAAGCGGCGGCGCATCGCGGCGAAGTCGTCCCACGCGCTGCGACCCTCGGCGGCCATGGCGGCATAGAGCGTCGCGCCCGGCGCGCGCGTGTGGCGCACCGGCCACTGGTCGAGGATCGCGCTCTTGCACCGGTTGTCGGCGGCCAGCCGCGTCCAGACGAAGTCGAGCCCCCAGCCGCTCGGCGAATTGGCGATCAGCGGCAGAACCCGACGCAGCAGGTCGGCGCTGAGGCAGGGGGCCATGATCTCGATCGCGGTGGCGTAGCGTAGCGCGAAGGTTCGGCTGCTGAGGTAGGCGATGTAGGTGTAGTGGCTGTCGAGCGTCAGGCTCGGCTGCGCCAGCGCCAGATCGTAACGGGCCATCGCCGCGAACAGGCCGCCGATGGTGCGCGCATCGGTCTCAAGGTCGTCGTCGGGAAGCCAGAAGAAGTCGTAGCGGTCCAACAGCTCGGGGCGCTCGGCGAACAGCGCCGCGACGCCGTTCCATTTGCCGCCCTTGCAGTCGACGCGATTCTCGCGCGGCGAGCGAAAGCGCGCCGGGTCGTCGCCGTAGTAGCTGACGATCAGATCGAAGTCGGCCGCGTCCGCGTCGACGAGCCACCGCGGATGGAGCGAAGAGTCGCCGGCGCGCACGACGACCAGATTGCGCGACCGCGTTGCCGGGTGCGACGCTGTTCGGGCCGTCTCGGCGCCGGTTTCGCTCCCACTCAACTCACCACCCCCTCAGGATGAAAATCCGCGCCCAGCGCCCCATCGACAGCGCGGTCGCGTAGGCGAAGCCGTCGGCCCCGCCGAAGACGTGGCGGCGGAGAATGTAGTACTTGAAGAACTGGAAGGGAAACTCGAACGCCATGCGCAGGAATCCGACCTGGCTTGGCGCGATCCCCTCCTGGCGCTGCAAGCGGTAGTAGCCGATCGTCTTGATCACAATATGTGCAAAGTCGCGATAGCTCCGGTGCAGGAGATCGCCCTCGAGCTGCACGACGTCGTCGGTCGGCGCGACCTCGTCGTGGGTGAGCGAGTCGCGGAAGCGGGTCACCTTCCAATTGTAAAGCCTGATGTAGTTGTGAAAAGGCGCGAAGGGCGCGGGTCGATCGCGACGCGGATAGACGACGCGCGCGCGCATGCGGAAACAGCGCGTCGGCGGCAGAGGATGAGCGAAAACGCGCGCCAGCTCCTCACGCAGGTTGTCGCTGAGCCACTCGTCGGCGTCGAGGTTGAGGATCCAGTCGGCGTTCGCGACATCGCAGGCGAAGCGCTTCTGCGGTCCGTAGCCGCTCCACGGATGGTGGACGACGCGCGCGCCGAGGCTTTCGGACAACGCGACCGTGCCGTCGGTTGAGCCGGAATCGACGACCACGATTTCGTCGACGAGATCGGCAACCGAACGGATGGCGCGCTCGATGCGATCCACCTCGTTGTAGGCGATGATTGTGCAGGCGATCCGATTCCGCCCGCCGGCGAGCGTAGACGCGTCAGCGGCGCCCAGCGGATGCGACGGTGTCAACACGGGTCTAACCCAGCGACGAAGCCGGCAGCGTTGCCGTAAACGTCGCTTCTCGCCCAGGCGCGGCTTCCGCCGTTGACGTCAGAACCCGAACCACGACCCAAGAAGAGCCGTCAGCCTTGAGATGCGCCCCCACTCCGCCGACCATGAATTGTGTCCCCCTGCCCGACCGTGCAATTAGCAGAAACGGACGTCAGTCGCGCGTCACACGGCAAGATCACTCTTTTGTGAGCGCAGAATTCTGTAACGCCAACCGTAACGCACGACCGCAGACGAGCCGAGGCGGCGTGACGTAGCTCACGCGATCGTACCCGACCGCGGCGCGGCGCCGAGGACCAACGGCGGGATTGCTCGTCGTTTCTGCAACGCACTCAAGCCCGACCTTGACGGAACGGAAGCGCTTTAGCGCGCGTACGGCGGGGTAGCCACGTCCGCGATGTCGCATGGCGCGCGCATGTGCGTGTCAGTTGAGCGTGCGGCGGAAACGAGTGAGAGCGAGGTAGGCGCAGGCGGCGACGAACAAGGCGACCTGTCTCGGCCAATTCCGTTACGCGCCTTCGAGGAGGGCGCCTCGCGCCGCGTTGACGCTCATCGCAACATAGTTCGAGCTGCCCGCGCCCGGGTGGTCGGCTCGGATGATGCGTCTATAAGCGGCTCGGATCTCTTACACAGAGACGCCAGCATGCAGCCCGAGGGTCTCGCGGCGGCGCTCATTTCATCGGGCGCCCCATCGCGCTGATGATGATCGCGCGCCTACCGCCGGCTCCGACGCTTTCCGGCATCGGCCCGCCTCGTTCGTTCTCGTTCTTCCTCGACGAACCAGGCAGGAGGATCCGGAAACCTGACTCGGCAAAAGTCCTCGCCTAAAGCGGCTTTGAGCATCGGCCACAGATTGCCGTTCGACGATAGCAGTGGGGTCAGCGTACCGAGGGCGCCGAGCTTGCGGCCAAGCCAAGAGGCGTCAGGACCCGGCATAGCTCCGATATGCAGACCAACAAGAGGACCAAGCGCCCAAGTCTCAGCGCAGCCCCATTCTCCCGGTCGAACCGATACCGACGCAGAAGGATCGCCCGACCCGCGCGATGGCCGGCCTTCGCCGAAGCATCACCACCCCATCGCAAAGCCACACCCTCCTTTGCAGCCCGTCGGTGGTTCTCGCGCCGTTGCTCTGGCGGCCGGCCGGCGCGCTCTTCTGCCGCATATCGTCAGCGCCCTAATGGCTCCTGCCGCCCCGATCGCGCCTCCCCGCCGATCCGCCATCGCGTGAAGTCAGCCCGAAGGTTCCGGCCGCCCGCTTGGTTCGCGCCTCCGGGCAGAAAAGAACCGGTCGTTGGCGTCGTGCTCGCTGCGTAAATGAACCTCGGCGGCAAGACCTCGGCGGTGCGGCGCCACAGTGTTTCTCGTCGTGGCTTATCGACGCGGCTCGATCGTTGCGCCGCGCCCCCCTTCCCATTCTCGTCTTGTCCGCCGCGCCTGCGCGATGGCGGCGGCCGCACGGGGCGTTGCGGGGCAATGCCCCCGCAGAAGGGGGTAAACTGGACCAGCAGCGGTCCAGTTCAAGGGGAAGACGTCCCCCCCAAAAAAGAAACCCCTTCCTGCGCGAGCGCAAAAGGGGCTGGTACTCAAACTCTGACGCCAGGTTCCAGCGCCGACGGACTGGAGTTCGACCCTGAGCCGCCCTTGCCCCGATCGCCCCCAGACGATCGCACTTGGCCGAAGCGGAATGGCGCCATCCCCTTCCCCATGGCATCTTCGGACACGGTTGTGATGCCGTTCCGCTTGTAATCGTCGGTCATGGTCCCGGCGCGGCCTTTCTTCATCGACAGCCCAGGCTGCGTGCGGTCGAGAGCCTGCAAATGGCTCTTTCGTCGTCGAACAGCACGACGTCGTGGGCCGGCGGATCGACGTAAAGCCCGACGACGTTACGCCGCCTTTCGACGAACTCGGCTCTGCCCCGCTCCCGATGACGGGCGCCCCCTGTTGTCCGCCGTCTTCAGCCAGCGCTACGAGCGTGGCTCGACCATCGTCACGTCAAGGCGTCGAACCCAGGTCGAGCGACTTTTGGAACCACGGGCGTAGATCGCCGGCGGCGGCGACAGGGTCATCAACGTCGTCACCGACAGACCGCCATGATGGTCAAGGCCATCGGCGCCCAGAAGCCGCCATGCGACTGCGGGATCATCGCCAGGATAGTCGCCGCGGCGGTGAGCGCCAGGATGGGCGCGGCGGCGGTGAGCGCCACCGGCCGCTCCCGGCGCATCGTCGAGAAGATGATTGCCTCGCGTCGGCTTGCGCCCCGGTCGCGCACGTCGGCCTCGATCTGGTCGACCAGAATGACGCTGTTGCGCACGCCATGGCGGCGAGAGAAATGAGGCCGAGCAGGGCGACGAAGCCGAATGGCTTGTGGGCGAGGTTGAGGGCGATCGACGCGCCGATGACGCCGAGCGGCGCGGTGGGGAAGACGATCGCCAGCCGCGAGAAGCCCTCCAGCCGCAACATCAGGAACGTCAGCATAGCGACCGCCATCAGCGGGAACAGCGCATAGATCGACGAATTGCCTTTCTGCAATTCCTCGATCGTCCCGCCCATTTCGACGCGATACGACGGCGGCGGTGAGGCGCGTACCGACCCGATCTTCGACCCCAGCGCGTTCGAGACATCGGGGGCTTGCGCGTCGGGCGCGACGTCGCCCTGGGCGATGACCCCACTTCGGCCCGAACACGATCTGATTGACGACCAGTTCGTCGCCCTCGCGCGCGTGCGGCAGGTCGACGCGGTGGCAGGTCAGCACCAGATCGCGCGCGGGCGCGGCTTCCTCGAAACGCACGCGCGGCGCCGAAGGCGGCGGCGGCCAGGCGTCTTTCGCCCAGGCGAAGAGATCGCGCAGGAATTCGCCGTTGTTGTAGAAATTGACGTGGGCGACGATTTCGTCGGGGTTCATGGGCGCGCCTTTAGCGGATCGGCGGGTTGAGCGGAAAATCGATGCGCTCCCAGGTCTTGCCGTCGAAATGCAAAATGTCCTTGAGCCCGACCGCCCACAGGACGCCGGCGCCCGCGTCAGTATGCTTCACGTCTGTGAGCTCGGGCGTGAGACCGGTCGCGACTTTGAGCAAGCGCCCGTCCTCGTAAGTGTAAAGCCCGCGCGTCGAACCGAGCGAACTCACGAGATAGGGCTTGCCGCCATAGATCGTCATGGAATTGAAATGATGGGCGCCCGATATGCCGGGCGCGAGCGTGAATCCGTCCTTGCGATTGCCGACGAGCAGCGTCGACCCGGCGCCGCAAATCCAGATGCGCTCCTCGCTCTCGACGCAAATCTGCACAAGCCCCGATCGAGTCGGACTGGCCAACTGCCGGACCGACGAGCCGTCCCAGTGTAGGATCTTGCCGAACCGGCCGACGACGTAGACGTCCGTCTCGCTAGGCCCAGCAATCGCGCTGAACATATCGCATTCCGCAGCCGGAACGCCGGGCGGTTGCAACAATTCCGGCGCCAGGCATATCCACTCGCCGCTTGCTCGGCGCTGGTAGATTTGGCCGCCGTCGCCGCATGCGAACAACCCCGCCCCGACGCCGCAAATATCCTCCATGCGCCCATAAAACTTGGAATCCGGGCTTTCGATTCCTGCGCCGGGGATTCTTTCTGAAATCGGGGGCTCTTCGACAAACACAACATCGCCCTCAGCCGAAATCCCTGTCCAACGCCGTTTATCCGTTCCCTGGCGCTTATGAATCGTTATGCCATTCAACCAAAAGTTTAAGGTATGCGACCCCCACATTCGATCCGGTCTTTCATTCTTAGCGAACACCGCGAAGTAGCTGAATGGGGCAAACTCTGTCTGTCCATCTGGTACGATTGACAGTGCTACCCCTTCGGTGCTCAACGCGGCCCGAGCTCTCAAAAATGTAAATTGCGGTGCCATGGCTGTATCCGTGTTAAATGTCGCTTAAGGCGCGGTAATGGGTGGCGGATTTCAGGAAAAGATCTGCCGGGCTTCCAGCCTTCGGCGGATTCCTTGTCGCTCGGACGAGCGTGTCTTTGTCCACCGCGCCGAATCCGGCGTCGACCGCACGATCGATGTCGGCTGCACAGTCCGGCCGGGCCGCCTTGGCTTGAGCGACCGACAAGTCCATGGCACGGCCCAAGGATATGGTTCCCTTGACGGCGCTCTGGGCGCCCTCGGCGTAAATCTGCTTGTCGTTGCAATGCGCGGTGTTGTGTTCGGTTTGCTTGTCCGCCGCGTTGCCCTGCAAGCATATGGCCGGCCCTGCATCGAACGCTGGCAACGGCGCGGAGCCGTCCGGGGTCGGTATCCGAGGAGCGCCCCCCTCCCGCGCCGCGCGATTTTGCACGCCGAGCAATCCGTCCGGTACGATGTGGTGCGCTTGCGCCCCGTCGCCGCATTCCGCTTTGCAACGATCCTTTATCTTGTCATATGGCCCGGTAATGCAAGGGCAAGGCGGTTTCCTTTCTTGCCCGGAAACATTGCAATTGCCGGCCGTTCGCCCCGCAGGAGGCGCCTCGGTCTTCTCGCGAGGCATTTCGTCTTCGTAAGTTCCATCGGCCCGCTGCTTCCCCCCCGTCGACGTGGTCATTCCAAGCAAGATTGGCACAGCGAGCGCGAGAGGCCAGGCAAGACTCGCGAGCCAGCCGCCGCCGACAGCCTCTCCGGTCCCGACCGTAGCCTCTCCAGCCCCGACCGAAGCAGCTCCAGAGCCAGCCGTGGCGGCTTCCGGCGCAACGAACCCTGCTGAAGGCGCAAAGGCAAGAGTCGTATTCGAATTCGTCGACGGCGCAGGAGACGCCGCCCCGGACATGTCCGCGACTTGCCACCCCTTTTGCGACTGCGGCGTCAACCCCGTCGTATCCGGCTCCTTGACCCACAACAGTCGTCCAATCGTGTTCCTGTTATTCATCCACCAGAGATCGTTGTGGCGGATCGCGTTTTTGCCCTCCGTCCGCACCGTCGCGGAATGTTCCATCGGCTCGCAAATGCCATTGTGCGTGCCGCTCTTGATCCCCCCGCCCGTGCCCGCCTCGTCGCCGTGACACGTGGTGATGAGCGAACCCATGTTGTGCGTCCGCAAGCCGGTCATGCGCACGGTCGGGGTGGTGTTGGCGTCGTCCGCCTGCTTGGCCCAGATGTTGTAAGGCAGCGGAACCATCAGCAAGCCGCGCGGCGGGATATAGTAGTCCTGTGCGATCCTTGTGAGCCATGACGACAGGAGCTCATCGGCGCGCGGCGGCGATATCAGGGGCAGAGCGCGGGGCAGTTCGGTGGTCTTGCCAATCATACGAAGACCGCCTCTCCGTTGATCAGGGGCCTCCAGGCCAACACGGCTTCGTCGATGATTCTCTCAAGCCCGCTTTCGATGGCGGCTATCGCCAGGGCGTTCATCATGCGGAAGATCCGCGCCGTGATTCCGTCTGTCGTTACGAAGATATGTCTCAACGCCTTTGCCGTCAGGACGCTCCTTTCGCCCATAGGCTGATTGCGTAAGATGGCGCGGATCAGTTCCTCGAAGGTTTCGTCGGCGGCCCAGCGCGGCATCGTCACGACATCGAACCGACGCGCCAGTTGCACGTCGCCTTGTATGGCTTCGCGCGCCTCCATCACTCCGAAGCAGACGAGCGAGGCCTTGAGATCGTTGCTGATGAACCGCAGCATGTTCAACATGGTTCGCTGCTCCCGATAGGAGCCGGAGAGGATGTTGTGCACTTCATCGATCACGAGAATTCTGAATCTGGGCGGCCCTGAGCAGGTTCAGCGCGGCGCGCTCGGCATCGACAATGCGCGCGCCCGGATTGTGAGGCGCTCCAAGCGCGTCCAGGATTTGCGCGTAGAATCTCCGCTCTCCAGGCCTGCTGGTCATTTGAAGGGCCAAGACGGGCATTCGATGCTGCTCGGTTTCAGCATCGACGCCGGCCGGATGGTCCGCGCAGAATTTCTGCATCAACATCGTCTTGCCCATTCCCGAGTCGCCGAAGATCGCGATCGATGGCATTCGTGTCGTGCGGGGATGGTCAAGAATCTGCTCGAGGATTTGGATCGCCTTCTGCACCCTGGGATAGCTTACCCAACGCTCCGAACGTATCGCGCGAATTCGCTGCTGGGCAGGCAGACCCAGAAGTTCCGTTGTCGCGGCGTTCACGTGTGATGCGCTGGCGCTCATGGCCGCCCCTGCCCTTCTCCCGGAACCGGTGTGGACGAGTCGACGCCCTTCAGCGATCCTAATCCCGTCCCGTCCACGGGTTTCCGCGACAGCGGTAGATGCTTTTCATTGGCTTCGTAAGTCAGACGCTTCGCGCGTTCGATCAGGCTTCGCTTCCTGGCCGTCGCGCGCAGGGCGGCGCCGGTGTCCCGCTCGGATCGCGCCGAACGGCCGCGCTCGCGTTGCTGATTGTCCCATTCATGCAGAGACACCGCAGGCCAGGTCAGATTGCTCCAGTGAGCTTCCACGAAATGTCCGGACGGCCTGCCGACAAAGATCCTGGAGATATCGCGAGGATCGTACTTGACGACGACTTCTCGTCCCGAACGACCGAGGTCCGTGGCCAAAGCGCCGTGCCAGTATTTCAGGGTGCCAAACATGTGGACGCCATCGGGCCGCAAAATGCGGCGCGCTTCCGGGAGGAAGGACACCCAAAAGGCCATGCGGTCCCTCGGCATTCGCAGCGGCGTTTCGCCGATGAACTCGCGCCAAACCGCGATCGGCGCGCGCTGCAGTCCCCGGTGGATGCGCTGGTGGTAGCCCTCGACGATCTCGATCGCAAAATAGGTTTCGAGCTCATGCAAGGTCAGACCGGCCGACTTGGCGGGGTCTTGCCGCCCGCGTTCAGCGACGCTGCTGAAAGTCGTGCCCGGCAAAGCATGCACGTCTTTCATCATCGTTCCCATCAGCCGTTCGATGTGCCCTCCGTAGTGCGGTCGGCCCGGCGGGCGAAATTCGACTCGAATGCCCTCGTTCTCGCAGGCTCGCCGAAAGGTCGCGCTCTTGAAATCGGAGCCGTTATCGACCCCGATCATTTCCGGGAGCCCAACTGTCGGCCACTCCTCGCTGACGTCGTGATCCTTGAGCCATGCCGCTTTGTCGAAGGTCGCCCGCAACATGCATAGACCCATCGATAGCCGTGAGGGCTCGGACATCGAGAGATGAAATCCGGTGACCATTCGAGAAAACACGTCTATCGCCAGGGTCAGCCAGGGTCGTCCCGGTAACGGCTGTCTGTTTTCTTCGTCGACCACCACGACATCGACCTCGGTGTGATCGATTTGGACGATCTCGAGGGGTCTAGTCGCCACGAGTTTGCCCGGCGTCGGCGTTGTCGCTTTGACGCCCGCGGTGTCCGATCGGCGCAGAGCCCTCGTCCGTTCCGGGATCGCCAGCACGCGGGCGCGAATAGTCCGGCGATCCGGCAATGAAAATCCAGCGGCGGCGCATTTGGCATGCACTTCGTCGGTCAACCGTTTTAGCGTCGATCTGTTCGGCGTGAGGTAGATTTCGCGAACGCACTTTGCGATGAGTGCTTCGACCTTCTTGTCGAGCAGCCGAAGACCTGCGGGCCGGCCGCTCGTCCGGGGCATCAGGGCTTCGACGGTTCCGAGCGCCTTGTAGGTCGTGATCAGGCGATAGAGCGTCGCTTGACTGACCCCGAGATCCCAAGCGACATCCTTCACGTCGGTAGTCTGGAGCAATCCCGAGTGACGCTCCAGCAAGCTGCGGATGGCTTCGTGCCGGCGCATCCCTTCACGCCAACGCATGCTGGCCGCGGGGGTTTCAAGCTCCTCTTGTTCCCCGCTCACGCCGCCTCGAATCGGATCAAATCGCTTGAGAGGCAGATTCTCAGATAAGACGCTCGAAGCCAAGCCGCATTATCAAATTACGTGTACTTTCTCAAATAACCTGTTCGTCTCTAACGCGTTGAAATAGCTCATTTCGGATTCTCACGGCTAAACGGCTGCCGACAATGTGGGTGGAGCCCCGTCGGAAGCGAGCAAGGGAAAAGACACTATTGTGCGATACAAGCGGCCTCTCGAAAGCTAATGTGAATCGCAGAGGGCCGGGCGCCAGCGTGCTGTATTCGGCTGGAGTGAAATGACGACCGCAAGCCAAATCGTGACACTGCTCAAGAGCCATATTGCCGGGGACGAGGATCGCTTCCTTTCTACGGCGATGCAGCTTGCTGCGCACGAGGCCCGCCAGGGTCACGGCAAATTGGCCCAGGAACTGCGTGACCTCGTCGATGCGGCGAAGTCGAAGCCGTCTGCTATCCCCCGGCGGGGCGGACCCGTTCCACTGGCGCAGCCGAGGGGCGAGCTCGCGGGGCTTCTGAGTGCACGCTACCCCGATACTCGCCTCGCGGACATGATCCTACCGTTGGATCTCCAGGCTCGGCTGGAACGCGTGCTTCACGAGCAGCGCCAACAACAATATCTTCGCGATCACGGGCTGCATCCGCGGAGGAAGCTCCTCCTTGTCGGGCCGCCCGGCGCCGGCAAGACCATGACTGCGGCCGCGCTGGCCGGAGAGCTCAAGCTTCCTCTCTTCAGCGTGGTTCTCGATGGCCTGATCACGAAATTCATGGGCGAAACCGCCGCCAAGTTGCGCCTGGTGTTCGATGCGATGGGCGCGACACGCGGCGTCTATTTCTTCGACGAGTTTGACGCGATCGGAGCCCGCCGGGGCGAGCGGCAAGACGTTGGGGAAATCCGCCGCGTGCTCAATTCTTTTCTCCAGTTTCTGGAGCAGGACGAGAGCCAGGGCCTCATTATCGCTGCGACCAATCATCCCGATCTGCTCGACAAGGCGCTCTTTCGGCGATTCGATGACGTCATCGAATACTCACTTCCTGATGCCGCCTTGATCGAGCGATTGCTTCGCGCGCGCCTCGACCGCTTCGACACGCGCGCCTTGAACTGGGGGGAGGCGGCTGAGCAGGCGGTGGAGCTGCCACAGGCCGAAATCGTCCGCACAGCCGAGGACGCCGCCAAATCCATCCTCTTAAGCAACGCTAAACGGATTACGGCGAAGGCTCTCACCGAAGCAATCGCGGAACGCCGGAGAGCGACGCTGCCGACTTAGCGCGAGCGCGGACCTCATGCCCGATGATTTTCCGCGTGATCGCCCGCACCTTTTCCTCGGAGCGAACGGAGAGATTGAGCCGTACCGGCGGCCCAACCAGGTCATCAACGCGCCTCCCCTGCCAGTGCGAGATCGCGCCGCCCACGCGGCCGCGCTCGAGCAGGCGATCGGGACGGCCTTAGCGGCGGCTCGCCGCCAGTTGGCCGACCGGGACGAGGCAATCGCCGCCGGCGCCCCCGGCTTCTACCTGGAAGTCGAGCTGCCCGTGGCGGAGCGCGCCGCCATCGATCAGCTTGCGGATCGTCGCCAGAAGCTGGAACTCGTCGCTGTGCGGGAGCCGGACGTCCCTGGCGGCCCCTTGCTCGCCGCCGTCTTTGTGCCGGCACGAGCCGAAGAATATTATCTCAGGAAAGTGGAGGCCTATCGGACCCGCGAGAGCCCCAGCGGACGCCCGAAAAACGAAGCGCTCGTGGCGCGGATGGAGACGGTCCGCTTGGCGACCGCGCGGTCGCTCTTTACCGACGACGAAGGCTTGTTTCCGCAGGACCGCGCCGAGCGCGTCTGGTGGGAGGTTTGGCTGCGCGAGGGACGCCGCGAGGTCTTCGAGCGAGTGGCGTTGGCGTTGGACGCGCAGGTGAAGCCGCATGCCGTGCGATTCCCCGAGCGCGAGGTGATGCTGGCGCTATCCGACACACACACCCTGGACCGGTTAGTCGCGCATAGCGATGTTGTTGCTGAACTTCGCAGGGCGAAGGATACGCCGTCCTTCTTCATGGGAATGGGCGGTGGGGAGCAACGAGCTTGGAGTGACGATGTCCTTGGCCGCGTAGTGCCGCCAGACGGTTCCAACATCGCCGTTTGCCTTCTCGATAGCGGCGTCCACCGCGCGCACCCTCTCATCGCCCCGTTCCTGGCCAACGCCGATTGTCATACTATCAATCCGGCGTGGGGAAGCGACGATACCGCGGCGTGGCAGGGACACGGAACCCGGATGGCCGGCGTCGCGGCCTATGGAGACCTTGTTTCCGCGCTGATTGGCAACGACCAGATCGCACCCAGCTATAAACTGGAAAGCGTCCGCATTCTTCCCCCTGCGGCCGGGCCGGCGAACGATCCCGATCTCTACGGCGCGATCACGGGGGAGGCAATCGCGCGCGCCGAGATACAGGCGCCTCAACGGCGTCGCGCGATTGCGATGGCGGTGACCAGCACGAGCCCGTCCCGCGGGCGCCCTTCATCGTGGTCGGCTGCCGTGGACCAGCTGTGCTTCGAGGAGGCGGGCCAGCGTCTCATCATTCTGTCCGCGGGAAACATTCAAGTGGACCTGATGCCCGCCGATCACCTGGTCCGCAATGATGTCGAGCCGATCGAAGATCCGGCCCAGGCCTGGAATGCGCTCACGGTTGGCGCCTTTACCGAGAAGGTCGACGTCATCGACGCGAAATTCGCCGGATATCTGCCGATCGCACCAGCCGGGGAGTTGTCCCCTCGCAGCCGCACTTCGGTCGCGTGGGATCGGCAATGGCCCGTGAAGCCGGATGTGGTGTACGAGGGCGGCAATCTTGCGCATGATGGCGCCGCGCCGGGCGAAGCGATCGACGATCTGCAACTCCTAACGACCTATCACCGGCCGGAGCATCGCCATTTCACGACCCTCGGCGACACGAGCGCAGCCACCGCCTTGGCGGCTGGCATGGCCGGGTCGATCCTGGCGGCGCGTCCTCGACTCTGGCCTGAGACAGTCCGAGCCCTGATCGTTCATTCGGCCGAATGGACGCCTGCAATGAAGGCGCACATCGACGGGTGTCATGGCGCGAAGAACCGGATTCAGGCCCTCGTGCGCCGCTACGGCTACGGCGTTCCCAATCTTGCCCGCGCTCTGATGTCGACCCGCAACGATCTCACCTTGATGGTCGAGGACGAGTTGCAGCCGTTCCAGCCGGAGGGGACAGCGGCGGCGAAGACGCGAGACATGAAGCTGCACCGCCTGCCCTGGCCGCGAGAGCAGCTTGCAAATCTTGGCGCGGCGCAAGTCGAAATGCGCGTGACCTTGTCATATTTCATCGAACCCAATCCTGGTGAACGCGGTTGGACTCGCCGCCATCGCTATGGGTCACATGGTCTGCGCTTCCGGGCGAAAGCCGCGACCGAAACGGTGAACGAGTTCAGGGCGCGGATCAATCAGGCGGCTCGTGACGAAGAGGAGGGCGCAGTAGAGCTGGCCCCGGTCGTCTGGGCAGGATTCCGCGAGAGCTAAGTGGACTGCTGCCGGGGTTGGTCCTTTGCGATATTCGCGCGGAGCTATGCCTGAATTTGGGTGACGGCGTGAATCAGGCGGCGAATTTGGCTTCCAGCACGACCTCGATTCCGTCGCGGAATTTGGCGCCTTTGACGATCTTCGGCAACTGGTTTTGACCTTGCAGCCTGCGCCAGGTTTTCGACGCCGCCATCACCAACTTGAAGACCATCAAGCGAGCGGTGTCTTGCGACAGCGCGCCTTTCATTCGGACGGTGCGATGCCTGACGGTTGCGAAGACGCTTTCGATGGGGTTCGTGGTGCGCAAATGGTCCCAGTGATCGGCGGGGAAGTCGAAAAACGTCAGCAGCGTCTCTCGGTCTTTGATCAGGCAATCGACGGCCTTGTCGTATTTGGGCGCGTATTTCTCGGCGAATGTCGTCATAGCGCCCGCCGCGCTGGCGCGATCCGGCGCCAGCCAGATTTCTCGTAGATCCTTATGCGCGTTGGGCTGCACGGACTTGGGAAACTTGTCGAGCACGTTCGTTGTTTTGTGCAGCCAGCAGCGCTGATGGCGCGTCGTCGGCAACGCCTCGTCGAGGGCTTTCCAAAAGCCAAGCGCGCCATCGCCGATGGCCAACTCCGGCGCGATCGACAAACCTCGCGCCTTCAAATCGACGAGCAATTCCCTCCAGCTTTGCGCACTCTCCCGCATGCCTGTCTGGAAGCCGATCAGTTCCTTGACGCCCTCGGGCGTCGCGCCGATCAGAACCAACATGCATTCGGCCTGCGGCTCCATGCGCGCCTGCAGATAGACGCCGTCCGCCCAGACGTAGACGTAGCGGCGCGCCGACAAATCGCGATCCTGCCATCGCCGATATTCGTCTTCCCACTCGCTCTTGAGCCGCGCGATCACCGCCGGCGAGAGATTGGGCGCGTCCTTGCCCAACAGGGCCGCCAGCGCCTCCTGAAAATCGCCGGCGGAAACTCCGCGCAGGTAGAGAACTGGCAGCAGAGCGTCGAGGCTCTTGGTTCGACGAGCCCATTTGGGCAAGATCGCCGACGTGAAGCGAATGCGATCGCCCGCCGCCGCGCCACGATCGCGAGCCTTCGGCTTTTCCACATCGACAGAACCGATTCCCGTCTGAATTGCGCGAACCGGGTCGTGCCCGTGGCGAACCACTCGTTGGCGGCCGTCCGCAAGGACGAGATCGGCGTTCGAGCCCAGAAACGTCTCGAATTCCGCTTCCACCGCCTGGGCGATCAGCCGACGTGCCCCAGCGCGCAGGATTTCGGTGAGCGGATCATCGATTGCCCCTTTCTGTCGAAGGGCGACAACTCTATTCTCGTTCATGGCGTAACGCTCCATCTTGGAGGTTCGGGTGGCTTGATCACCAACCCCGTTACGCCGCCTTCCTCACCCCCGTCACCCAGTTTCCGCCATAGC
>CAVXCA010000017.1:0-15750 GCA_963759955.1 uncultured Alphaproteobacteria bacterium | reverse complement strand
AAAGCTCGACCACGACGAGCGCGCCAGTGAGCGCGCCTACCGCGCGGTGGAAAAAATCGACCTGGTGTTGCCAAGCCTTCGCGATCGGCTCTCGGCCGCGCGGAACGCCTCGCGGCGCGATTGGGAAAAGGATTTGACCGCGCGTTGCGACGCCGCTCTTGCGAAATTCCTCACAGCGTTTGGCGCAGCGGTCGAGGCGGGCGAGGAGCTCGCGGCGCTCCGCATGGAAGGGCAGAATAACGGATTCATGGCCCAGATGGCTTCAATTTTGCCTGCGGAGCCCCGCGTGCTGAACCGCGACAGTCTTGGCTTTTTGGCGAAGGAAGTCGAGCGCCGCCGCGACGCCGCGATGCCGCGCCCTGCGCCTCAGCCGCGCCCCGCCGCGCCGCCGCCTGCGCCAAAGCCGTCGGCGGCGCCCGCCAGCGCGAAGCCCGCGAAACCCGCGCCGCCGAAGCCCGCAGCAGCGCCGCCGCCCAAACCATTCGAGCCTACTCCGGGCGAAGACGGTCTGTTCCGGGTCCGAGTTTTAAAGCCCGGTTTCCAGCGTCCGGACGGCGCGCAGGCAAAGCTCAATGAGGTCGTCGCCCTTCCGCGAGATGAAGCATTCGCCGTCGTGCAGCGGGCGGTCGGCGAGTTCGAGGAGTTTCTGCGATGAACGCTCGCCTGGCCGGCACTGCGCGCTCCGCGGCCAGCGCATCAGTCGCAACCGCGCTTTTGGTCGCGGGTTACGATCGGACTCCGAGCGCCGACCCGTTCCTCGACCGCGATCCCGACTTCGGCCGCCCAGTCTATTCCGGCGCACACGCAATCTTTGGCGCTATCGCGATGATCGGCCAGGACGGCAACGCCGAGTGATGGAGAGACGCCAATGAGCATCGTTCACAAATTTCTTGCCGCCGACAGCACGGTTCTCGCCGACAAGCGCCAAGTCCTCACGGTCTGTTCGACCGGCGGCGTCGATCGCCAAGGCGATATCGTGGTGCAGAGCGGCATCGACACAAAGAGCTTCATGCGCGCCGGCGGGACGGTCCTGTGGGGCCACGATCCCGACAAGCCGATCGCGAAGGCGTTATCGATCGGCGTCGAGGGCGGCAGCCTTCGCGCGCTTGTTCAGTTTCCGCCGGCGGGCGTGAGCGCCAAGTCCGACGAAACCTATGGCCTTATCAAGGCTGGCATCGTCAATGCGACCTCAATTGGCTTCGCACCGGTCAGCTCGGAGCCGATGGAGCCGCCTTGGAACGGCCTCAAATACCTCGCCGTCGAGCTGATGGAGTGCAGCTTCGTCAGTGTCCCCGCTATGCCCGAGGCGACGGTGATTGCACGCAGTTATCGCGGACGCGGGAAGAGCGCCGATCTCACCTCGATCGACAACATGGCCGATCGGGTCGCCTGCGTGTTGGGAAGCCTCGTCGACGGCACGCGAGAGGGCAAAAAAGCCATCGCGTCGCACGAGGAGACGCTTCACCACCTGGGCGAGATGGACGGTTGGATGCACCATGGCATTCAACACGCCAAAGCGCTGTTGCGCGCTGGCTTCCTGGGGCCTGACCATTCATCTAGCGGCGACGGCGACGGCGACGGCGACGGCGGCGGCGACGATCCGGACGTCGAGCTCGCCTCCCGCGCCGCGCGCCGCAAGTCAAAGCTCGACGCGCTCGACGGCGCGGAGGTTGGCCGGGTCGCCCCGCGGCGTCCGGCGGAAGTTCGCGAACTCGGTGGCGCCTTTCTGGCTTTCGAACTTCGCCGCGGCGAGCAGGCGCTGATCGACAGAATCTATGGCGCCAAATGACCGTCTGCGGCTTCGCGAAGACACGCGATGGAGGGGCCCTAGTCTGGGCCGACGGCGAAGCCTATCGCGATCGCGAGCCGCTTTCGAGGCCGGTGGTCAAGCTGGGCGTCTCGCAATCGCAGATTGCTGGCATTGCAAGCGGCTATGTCGACCTGACCGAACGCTTTCGAACAACGATTGAGGGTTTCGGGGCGCAGTTTGGCTTCGCGATCGCACGTCTGCCGGAAGTGTTGCGCTTTGCGCGCGCTTGGAAAATAAAGCGATGCCGAGACCTGGAAATCGCTTACGAGTCGCCCACAAACTATGCCGTCGCCGGCTGGTCAGGCGACACTGTGCGCGGCGCGGTGTTTTATGAGTCCCGTGACTTCGAGGCTGTCGAGTGCGACGCATGGTTTTCGCCGAGCGTCGAGGCGGAGCCGCAGAGCGCCGAAGACGTTCTTGCGATCGCCCAGCGGCAATTGAAAGTCGTCCAAAGATCGATTCCGGCCGCGACTGGCCGCGATCTGACGATCGCGAAAATCGGATCGACCGGGGTCGCGGTGGCAGTTGTGCCACTGCTGATTCGAGGGATCGAATGATTGGGCTTCTGGTCTCAACGAACGTCGACGGACCGTCCCACCGTCGGCCAGCGGCGGCGTGGCTGGACTCCAGCGCTTGCCGCGCGCTTGCCCCGCGCTGCGACACGCGGCCGGGCCGCACGCGACGACCGGCCGGCGCCGCCTCGCGCAGGGCGGCGCCGGAAGGGCCTTACTCGATCACACCGTGTTCGCCGGCTCGCCGAGAGGCGCCCGGCAAACCGGCGCGGCGATTGTTCAATTGCAGCTTGCAACGCCGCCGCGCCGTCAACTTCGCTGGGGCGTGAGGTATGAGCGGCGACGCGGCCGAGGATCGCCAGCGCAAGGCCACGGCGGCGATCGGCGGGCTTGGCAAGCCCAGAATGGGCGTGACGCGCGAACGGCTTCGTAGCGGCTCCTAAAAGGGCGCGCCATGACGGGGAATGCCGCGGAGAGGGATCGAGGCGAACCAAATGGGCGCTCTTGTCCAGTTTAGAACCTCGACGCCCGACGACCCGATTGAGGCCGCCGTCCGAACGGCGCTGCGCCTCGCCGGCGCCAATGCCGCAGCGGCAAATTGGATCTGGAACGAATTTGTGAAGCGCGTTTACAACGTCGAGGCAGCGGCGACGCCGCCGGAATGCGCGGCGGCCGACTTTCCCCACGCCTGGCATTTGGCCGCCCTTTTAGAAATACTGGCGATCGAGGCCGAGCTTTTCCATGCAAAATTCGGCGGCGCTCCGCTTGATCGGTCAAAGCTCAGTCTGCACTTCGCTCAGCCTGTCGACCTCGCGGGCCTGCGCAAATCCGTCGTGCGCGCGCTCGATCCCGATATCCGGGGCGACTAGTGCGCGTCAGCCGAACAGGCGACGAAGGATCGTCGAATGGCGCGAGGCCAGCCGCGTTTCGGCGGGGCTACCGCCGAAGAATGGTTCCGACGAGGAACGATTCTTCCGCATCAGGTTTGCCGGACGTCTGGAGGCCGCCGATCGCTGCGCCAATCACCGTCAGGTCGAGCCGTGCGGCTAGTGGCGAGCCTCGCCCTCGTCGACCGTTCGGGGGCCTACCGGCGAGTAATCGACCTCAATGGGCGCGACGGCGCTAGCCGATCGCGCGCAGGCTCACCCTTGCGAAACTGGTTCCAAATCGGAACCGGTTTGCGCTAGCCGATAACGCGCCGCCTCGCCCTCACGCTGCGCTCCGCGACATGCAGACGCTCGGCCGCCGCCGCCTGAGAAACAAGCGGCAAATTTGCCGCTTGATCACTGCGCGCGGCCAACTGAGAAACCTCCGGCAAATTTGCCGAATGTTGCGACCGTTCGCGCGCGGGCGCATGAGCGGGCGGCGCGAGATGAGGCCACAAGACCGTGGCTGCGCATCGTCGCGTCGCGCGCCGACTTTTCGGAAAGAGACGGCGCCGCGGGCCTACGGGCCGCGCTGGCGGTCGTCCGCCCTTCCCGCCGTCATTGCTTCGCCGATCCCGCGAAGGCCGCTAGGCGCTCGCCCTATTCGGTCGACCGCAGCGAAGGCTCGACGCTCGGCGCCCGCAACCTCACGACCGCCCCACCGGCCATCAGCGCGGCGGCGCTGGGGCGCGGATAGAAGGGGCGATAGCGAAGCGCGGCCGTCAGCCGTGGGCCGCCGCTAGCATAAGAAAGCCGATGGCGACGACGGCGGCGACGGCGACCACGACCACGAACGCCGCCCGATGGCCGGCATGGATCGGCAGCGCCGGCGGGATATGCTCGATCCGATAGAAGCCGGGTTTCGGCGGCGCGGGCAGAGTGCCATGCGGCGCGCCGGCGGCCGGGAGGCGTTGCGTATACAAAATGCCGGTCCCTGGCAGGCCGAGCGTCACGCGCCCGCCGCGCGCTCCTATCGTCAGCCAAGCTCCGCGATGGCCGATCGAAAGGCTGGCGCCACTCCGGCTGAGATTCACGCGCAAGCCCGGAATGACGCGGATGCGCTTATAGAATTGAAACGCCATCGGCGCTTTCCTCAGTTAGCCTTTCTCAGCCTCGCGCCCGCCGAGGCCATTGGACTCCGGCGGCCCGCCGCGAAGCCAAGGAAGGCCACTGGCGGGCGGGCGAGGCGGCGAAGATAACAGATAGCCGACGCCTCGGCCGAGGCGGTTGCTTGGTCGTCCTACACGGTCGACTCGCGAGCGTCGCTTCGGCGATCGCGAGCCGCTGGCGCGCATGCGTCGGGACGCGGCGAGCGCCGCCGCGCCCGTCGACCCGATCGACCCGGCGGCCGTTCGCGCGCAATCGTCGTCGCGGTCTGGCCGCCGTGCGGCTGGCGGGCGCAGGGGCGGCCCGCCGCGAAGCCAAGGAAGGCCACTGGCGGGCCGGCGAGGCGGCGAAGATAACAGATAGCCGACGCCTCGGCCGAGGCGGTTGCTTGGTCGTCCTACACGGTCGACTCGCGAGCGTCGCTTCGGCGATCGCGAGCCGCTGGCGCGCATGCGTCGGGACGCGGCGAGCGCCGCCGCGCCCGTCGACCCGATCGACCCGGCGGCCGTTCGCGCGCAATCGTCGTCGCGGTCTGGCCGCCGTGCGGCTGGCGGGCGCAGGGGCGGCCCGCCGCGAAGCCAAGGAAGGCCACTGGCGGGCGGGCGAGGCGGCGAAGATAACAGATAGCCGACGCCTCGGCCGAGGCGGTTGCTTGGTCGTCCTACACGGTCGACTCGCGAGCGTCGCTTCGGCGATCGCGAGCCGCTGGCGCGCATGCGTCGGGACGCGGCGAGCGCCGCCGCGCCCGTCGACCCGATCGACCCGGCGGCCGTTCGCGCGCAATCGTCGTCGCGGTCTGGCCGCCGTGCGGCTGGCGGGCGCAGGGGCGGCCCGCCGCGAAGCCAAGGAAGGCCACTGGCGGGCGGGCGAGGCGGCGAAGATAACAGATAGCCGACGCCTCGGCCGAGGCGGTTGCTTGGTCGTCCTACACGGTCGACTTGCGAGCGTCGCTTCGGCGATCGCGAGCCGCTGGCGCGCATGCGTCGGGACGCGGCGAGCGCCGCCGCGCCCGTCGACCCGATCGACCCGGCGGCCGTTCGCGCGCAATCGTCGTCGCGGTCTGGCCGCCGTGCGGCTGGCGGGCGCAGGGGCGGCCCGCCGCGAAGCCAAGGAAGGCCACTGGCGGGCGGGCGAGGCGGCGAAGATAACAGATAGCCGACGCCTCGGCCGAGGCGGTTGCTTGGTCGTCCTACACGGTCGACTCGCGAGCGTCGCTTCGGCGATCGCGAGCCGCTGGCGCGCATGCGTCGGGACGCGGCGAGCGCCGCCGCGCCCGTCGACCCGATCGACCCGGCGGCCGTTCGCGCGCAATCGTCGTCGCGGTCTGGCCGCCGTGCGGCTGGCGGGCGCAGGGGCGGCCCGCCGCGAAGCCAAGGAAGGCCACTGGCGGGCGGGCGAGGCGGCGAAGATAACAGATCGCCGACGCCTCGGCCGAGGCGGTTGCTTGGTCGTCCTACACGGTCGACTCGCGAGCGTCGCTTCGGCGATCGCGAGCCGCTGGCGCGCATGCGTCGGGACGCGGCGAGCGCCGCCGCGCCCGTCGACCCGATCGACCCGGCGGCCGTTCGCGCGCAATCGTCGTCGCGGTCTGGCCGCCGTGCGGCTGGCGGGCGCAGGGGCGGCCCGCCGCGAAGCCAAGGAAGGCCACTGGCGGGCGGGCGAGGCGGCGAAGATAACAGATAGCCGACGCCTCGGCCGAGGCGGTTGCTTGGTCGTCCTACACGGTCGACTCGCGAGCGTCGCTTCGGCGATCGCGAGCCGCTGGCGCGCATGCGTCGGGACGCGGCGAGCGCCGCCGCGCCCGTCGACCCGATCGACCCGGCGGCCGTTCGCGCGCAATCGTCGTCGCGGTCTGGCCGCCGTGCGGCTGGCGGGCGCAGGGGCGGCCCGCCGCGAAGCCAAGGAAGGCCACTGGCGGGCGGGCGAGGCGGCGAAGATAACAGATAGCCGACGCCTCGGCCGAGGCGGTTGCTTGGTCGTCCTACACGGTCGACTCGCGAGCGTCGCTTCGGCGATCGCGAGCCGCTGGCGCGCATGCGTCGGGACGCGGCGAGCGCCGCCGCGCCCGTCGACCCGATCGACCCGGCGGCCGTTCGCGCGCGATGCGGCTTGCGGGCGCAGGCGCGGCGGGCCGAGGCCGTCGAGGCCGATCGCTCGCCGCCGATCGCCGATCAGCTCACGCGCGGCCGGCGGCCGTTCGCGCGCAATCGTCGTCGCGAGTCTGGCGCGCCGTGCGGCTGGCGGGCGCAGGGGCGGCCCGTCGCGCCCGTCGAGGCCGATCGCTCGCCGCCGATCGCCGATCGGCTCACGCGCGGCCCGCCGCCAGGCTCACGCGCGGCCGGCGGCCGTTCGCGCGCGATGCGGCTGGCGGGCGCAGGGGCGGCCCGTCGCGCCCGTCGAGGCCGATCGCTCGCCGCCGATCGCCGATCGGCTCACGCGCGGCCCGCCGCCAGGCTCACGCGCGGCCGGCGGCCGTTCGCGCGCGATGCGGCTTGCGGGCGCACGGGCGGCGCGTCGAGGCCGTCGAGGCCGATCGCTCGCCGCCGATCGCCGATCGGCTCACGCGCGGCCGGCGGCCGTTCGCGCGCAATCGTCGTCGCGAGTCTGGCGCGCTGTGCGGCTGGCGGGCGCAGGGGCGGCCCGTCGCGCCCGTCGAGGCCGATCGCTCGCCGCCGATCGCCGATCGGCTCACGCGCGGCCCGCCGCCAGGCTCACGCGCGGCCGGCGGCCGTTCGCGCGCGATGCGGCTTGCGGGCGCACGGGCGGCGCGTCGAGGCCGTCGAGGCCGATCGCTCGCCGCCGATCGCCGATCGACTCCGCGCGGCCGTCGCGCGCAATCGTCGTCGCGGTCTGGCCGCCATGCGGCTGGCGGGCGCAGGCGCGGCGCGTCGAGGCCGTCGAGGCCGATCGCTCGCCGCCGATCGCCGATCGGCTCACGCGCGGGCCGCCGCCAGGCTCACGCGCGGCCGGCGGCCGTTCGCGCGCGATGCGGCTGCGGGCGCACGGGCGGCGCGTCGAGGCCGTCGAGGCCGATCGCTCGCCGTCGATCGCCGATCGGCTCACGCGCGGCCGGCGGCCGTTCGCGCGCAATTGTCGTCGCGAGCTGGCGCGCCGTGCGGCTGGCGGGCGCAGGGGCGGCCCGTCGCGCCCGTCGAGGCCGATCGCTCGCCGCCGATCGCCGATCAGCTCACGCGCGGCCGGCGGCCGTTCGCGCGCAATCGTCGTCGCGGTCTGGCCGCCGTGCGGCTGGCGGGCGCAGGGGCGGCCCGTCGCGCCCGTCGAGGCCGATCGCTCGCCGCCGATCGCCGATCGCCGGCCGACTTGGCGGCCGGAGTCCTCCGATCGAAGGCGTTTAGACTGACGAACCGCTGACGATGACCTTAGGGTCGCTCGAATTTGCCCCTAACCCATTGAATTATTGGAGGCCTCGCCCGGAATCGAACCGGGGTGCAAGGATTTGCAGTCCTCTGCGTAGCCACTCCGCCACGAGGCCGTGCCGAAGCGTCTCGCACGCCGCGGCGAGGCGGCTATAGCAAGTTTCCGCGCGCGACGGCAAGGCGTCATTTCGCGGAAAGCCGAAACCCCAAGACGGCTCACTCGTGCGACCAAGGGGAATGCCGAAGCAGCGGCAGGGCGAGAAAATAGACCGCGATCGCGACGAAGCCGACCTTCGCCCAAAGCTGCGGCTGCAGTCCCTGGTAAATCGCGTCGCAGGCGAGGACGAACCACGCGAACGTCGCCGCAATCGTCGCCGCGCGCAGTTTCACCACGCGCAAGGGATGAACGAACACCACCGGCGCGAACATCATTGCCGTCGCCAAGAGCGTCAGCGCAGCGTTGACGGGCCAAGGCAAGCGCAGGACAAAGAGATAGAGGACGAAGACGTTCCACAACGCGGGAAAGCCGCGAAACCAATTGTCCCGCGTCTTCATCCGCGTGTCGGCGAAATAGAGCGCGGAGGCGATGGTGACGAGCAGCCCCATCCAGAACGCCACCGGAGTCGGCATCAGGTCCGAGCGCCATAGCGCCACCACGGGAACGAGCACATAGCCGAGGAAATCGACGACCAGATCGAGCGTGGCGCCGTCGATCGTCGCCGCCGTTTCGGTGACGCGCGCGGCGCGGGCCAAAGTTCCGTCGATTCCATCGATGAACAGCGCCAGCCCGAGCCAGGCGAAGCATCGGGGAAAATCGCGCTCGATCGCGGCGTAGAGCGCGAGCAGCGCCACCGCGCCGCCCGACGCGGTGAACATATGAACGGAGAATCCCGCCGCGCGGCGGACCGGGATCGGCCTGTTCTCCGTGGTCATGCCGTCTCTCCGGGCTGGTCGAGCCGAACGCGACCGGACGCCGCGAGTTCGGCGGTCGCCTGGACATCTAGAAAGCACGCATGCCAGGATAGGGCAATGGCCGTTTCGCTCTCAGCACGTTGTGAAGACTGCGACGTTTTCGTCGTCGGCGCGGGTTTGGCCGGTCTGGCCGCCGCGCTCGACTTCGCCAAAGCAGGCTTCTCGGTGGCGTCCTGCGGCGCGACGGATCGGCTCGGCCAGGGCCGCACCGTGGCCCTGCTCGGCGGCTCGATCGATTTCCTGAAGACTCTCGACGTCTGGCGGGACGTCGAACCTCGCGCGGCGCCGATGCGCTCGCTGCGGATCGTCGACGACACCGGCGCGCTGCTCCCGCCGCGGCCGGTCGAATTCCACGCCGACGAAATCGGCCTCGATGTCTTCGGCTGGAACGTCGAGAACGCCGTTCTGGCCGACGCGCTCGCCAGAGCCGCCGCCGCGTCGGCGAACCTCCGACGTATCGAGTCTAAGGTCGCGCGCTTCGATTTCGCGCCCGAGCGCGCGTCCGTCGAGCTCGCCGACGGACGGCGTTTCGCGGCGCGGCTGATCGTCGGCGCGGACGGACGCGGCTCCAGCGCGCGCAAGGCCGCCGGCATCGACGTGCGCACGCACGATTACGCCCAGAGCGCGCTGACCGCCCTGATCGCCCACACGCGCCCGCACGACGACTGTTCGACCGAATTCCACACCCGCCAGGGGCCGTTCACGCTCGTCCCCCTGCCCCCGACGCCGAGCGCGCGCTTGCGCTCCAGTCTCGTCTGGGTGATGGGGTGCGCCGAAGCCGAGCGCCGCGCCGCGCTCGACGACGCCGAGCTCGCCGGCGAGATCGAGCGGCAGGCGCGCTCGATGCTCGGCGCCATGCGCATCGAAGGCGCGCGCGGCGTCTTTCCGATGGTGCGCCAGATCGTCGCGCGGCTCGCCGGCACGCGCCTCGCTCTGGTGGGCGACGCCGCGCACGCCTTCCCTCCGATCGGCGCGCAGGGCCTCAATCTCGGCCTGCGCGACGTCAAGGGCCTCGTCGCGGCGGCGCGCGAGGCGGCGGCGCGCGGCGACGACATCGGCGGCGCCGCGACGCTGGAGACCTATTCGCGCTCGCGCCGCCCCGACATTGCGATGCGCACCAGCGCGGTCGACGGCCTCAACCGCTCGCTGCTCACGCATTTCGCGCCGATCGACGCCGCGCGCGGCCTCGGCCTCGCCGCGCTCGGCGCGATCGGACCGCTGCGCCGCCTAGTGATGCGCGAAGGGATCGCGCCGATGCTCGGCCGCTGAGAAGGGCCTTTCGGATCAGCTCGACGCCGGCTCGCCGCGCCCCGCCTCGATCAGCCGCGCCGCGTAGCGCGCCATCTGGTCGACTTCGATATTGACCCTGTCGCCGGTCTTGCGAGCCCCCCAGGTCGTCACGGCGAGCGTATGGGGAATGAGCAGAACTTCGAAAGTGTCGCCGGCGACGGCGTTGACGGTGAGCGAAGTTCCGTCGAGCGCGACCGACCCCTTGACCGCGATGAACTTGGCGAGCGCCGCGGGGGCGCGAAAAGTGAAATGCGACATGCCCCCGAAGTCGCGGCGCGAAAGAATTTCCGCGACGCCGTCGACATGACCGCTGACCATGTGCCCGCCGAGTTCGTCGCCCACGCGCAGCGACCGCTCCAGATTGACCTTGTCCCCTGCCCGCCACGCCGCCAGCGTCGTCACAGCGAGCGTCTCGGCGCCGACGTCGACGGAGATTCTCGTGCGCTCGCCGCTGCGCGCGACGTCGACCACCGTCAGGCAGACGCCGGCGTGCGCGATCGACGCGCCAACCGGGATCGAGCCGACGTCGAAATGGCAGGCCACGCGCAAGCGACGCAATTGGCCGGCGTCCTCGATTTCGAGAACTTCGCCGACGTCGCTGATCAGTCCGGTGAACATCTACGCGTTTCCTAAACTTCGCTGGAGGTCAGCTTAGCCGCTCCAAGCGCCGCAAAGAGTCGGCGCCGTAGACGGCGGTTTCGATTTCGCGATAGCGCGCGCAATCGTTCAAGATGGCGTAGGCCCGCGCGTCGAGCGCGGGCAGGCCCGGTCTGCCGAGCGGTTTGCGCGCGGTCAGCAGCACGACTTCGTCGGCGAGCCCCAGCGCGATCAGCCGCGCGCCGACGCGCGGGCCGCCTTCGCTGAAGACGCGCGTCACACCGCGCCGCGCCAGCAACCGCAACGCCTCGGCGAGATCGACGCGGCCGGAAGAATCGGGATCGACGCGCGCCACTTCGACGCCTTTGGCCGTCAACGCCGCTTCGCGCTCCGCGGCCGCCGCGCGGCACGCGACGACGAGCGTGGCGAATTCTCGGGCCGTTTCGCACAGCCGCGATCGCAACGGCAAATCGAGGCGCGAATCGAGGATCACGCGCAGCGGCCGAACGTCGACGCCCGGTAGGCGGACGGTGAGCAGCGGATCGTCCTCGCGCGCGGTGCCGATTCCGATCATGATCGCGTCGTTGAGCGAGCGCATCACCTGCACGCGCAGATTGGCGATTTCGCCGGTGATCGCGAGCCGCGCGTCGTGTTCGTCGCCCGCCGCGAAGCCGTCGGCGGTGCGCGCGAGCTTGAGCGTGACCATCGGCCGCCCTTGCGTGACGCGCAAGATATGGCCGCGATGATCGCGCCGCGCGGTCTCGGCGCCGGGCCCGACATTCAGTTCGATCCCCGCCGCGCGCAGGATCGCAAAGCCGGCGCCGGCGACGCGGTCGTCCGGGTCTTCGAGCGGGCAGACGACGCGCGCCAGGCCCGCCGCGACGATCGCCTCGGCGCAGGGCGGCGTCGCGCCGTGATGCGAACAGGGCTCCAGCGTCACGTAGAGCGTCGCGCCGTGCGCGGCCTCGCCCGCCTCGTCGATGGCGAGGCGTTCGGCGTGCGGGCGCCCGCCCGGCGCGGTGACGCCCCGCCCGACGAGGACGCCGTCGCGCACGATCAGCGCGCCGACCGAGGGGTTGGGCGCGGCGAGGCCCATGCCGCGCCGCCCGAAGCGCAGCGCGGCGGCCATCCAGCGCTCGTCTTCGCCGGCCCGCCCGCCGTGCGGCGGCGCGCTCATTGCGGGGGAACGCGGGTTCGCCGCCGCGCGCTCTCGGCCGGCGACGACGGTTCGGGCTCGGCCTCCAACTCGCCGACGATCGCGTTGAAGTCGCGCGCTTCGCGGAAATTCTTGTAGACCGAGGCGAAGCGCACGTAGGCGACGTCGTCGAGGCCCTTGAGCCCCTCCATCACCAGTTCGCCGATGCGCTCGGTGGAAATGTCGGCGTCGCCCTGGCTTTCCAATTGCCGCACGATGCCGTTGATCATGCGCTCGACCCGTTCGGCGGAGACGGCGCGCTTGCGCAGCGCGACTTCGACCGAGCGCAACAGCTTGTCGCGGTCGAACGGCGCGCGCCGGCCGTTCTTCTTGACCACCATCAGCTCGCGCAGCTGCACGCGCTCGAAGGTGGTGAAGCGGCCGCCGCAATCCGAACAGATGCGCCGCCTCCGGATCGAGGACGCGTCCTCGGTCGGGCGCGAATCCTTGACCTGCGTGTCGAGTCCGCCGCAATAGGGGCACCGCATGGCGCCGACCCCCTCTTAAATCCTTCGCGCGTCGGGGAAGGCGTCAGTAGATCGGAAAACGCCGCGTCAGCTCGGCGACGCCTTGGCGCACGCGCGCTTCCACCGCAGCATTGCCCGATTCGCCGTTCGCCGCCAGCCCGTCGAGCGTCTCGACGATCAATTCGCCCACGCGCTTGAATTCGGCGACCCCGAACCCGCGCGAAGTCGCCGCCGGCGAGCCGAGCCGAATGCCCGAGGTCACCGCCGGCTTTTGCGGATCGAACGGAATGCCGTTCTTGTTGCAGGTGATGTGGGCGCGTTCGAGCGCAGCCTCCGCCGCTTTGCCGGTGAGGCCCTTGGGCGTGAGATCGACCAGCATCAGGTGATTGTCCGTGCCCCCGGTGACCAGCGCGTAGCCGGCCGAAAGGATCGGCGCCGCGAGCGCCTTGGCGTTGGCGACCACTGCGTGGGCGTAGTTCTTAAATTCGGGCGTCAACGCTTCGTGCAGCGCGACCGCCTTGGCGGCGATGACGTGCATCAGCGGGCCGCCCTGCAGCCCGGGGAAGATCGCCGAATTGATCTTCTTGGCGAGGTCCTCCTCGTTGGTCATGATCATGCCGCCGCGCGGGCCGCGCAGCGTCTTGTGCGTCGTGGTGGTGACGACATGGGCGTGCGGGAACGGCGAAGGATGCGCGCCGCCCGCCACCAGCCCGGCGAAATGGGCGATGTCGACGACGAAATAGGCGCCCACCGCGTCGCAGATGGCGCGGAAGCGCTCGAAGTCCCAATGGCGCGCATAGGCCGAGCCGCCGGCGATGATCAGCTTGGGGCGATGCTCGCGCGCGAGCGCCTCGACCTGATCCATGTCGACGCGATGCGTCTTGCGGTCGACGCCGTAGGAGACCGGCTTGAACCAGCGGCCGGACATGTTGACCGGCGAGCCGTGCGTCAAATGGCCGCCGGCCGCCAGATCCAGCCCCATGAACGTTTCTCCCGGCTGCATCAGCGCCAGGAACACGCCCTGATTGGCCTGAGAGCCGGAATTGGGCTGGACGTTGGCGAAACGGCAGCCGAACAGCTTGCACGCGCGCTCGATCGCCAATTTTTCGGCGATGTCGACGAACTGGCAGCCGCCGTAGTAGCGCCGGCCGGGATAGCCTTCGGCGTATTTGTTGGTGAGCACCGACCCCTGGGCCTCCAGCACCGCCTTGGAGACGATGTTCTCCGAGGCGATCAGCTCGATTTCGTCGCGCTGGCGGCCGAGCTCGAGCTCGACCGCGCGCGCGATTTCGGGATCGGCGTCGGCAAGCGAAGCGGAGAAGAACGAATTGGAGCGAATCGGCTGGGCGGTCGCGGCGTCGGTCATGAGCGGCATTTCCGATGGGTTTTGCGGACGAACGTCATGCGCCCGCCCCGAACTCGGCGCCGCATAGCACGGACGGGGGGCGGAGGCCAGAGAAGCGGAGGGAAAAGGCGCCTGCGAAGAGCCCCTGCCCGCGCTGCACGCCGTCGCCGGCGGCGCCCGGCGATCGGCTGCAAGCCGCCTGTCGAATTCGAAAACGATTTGCGGCAGGCTCGGCGGCGCAAGACAAACCAGCCGACGCCCATGTCGCCGAATTGGCCGTGTCTCGGCGGCGGGGCGCGGTCCACCGGGCGCATGTCGCCGTAATCCCCATCGGGAGACGTGGTTCATGCCCGGTTCAGGTTGTCGGGCCGAAGATCGACCTGCTGAGCAATCCTGTTCAGCGGGAACAGAAACATGCCGAACGTCGCTTGCTGAGGTTCGGCGTGGCGATCGTATGTCATCGGGAGGTATTACATGAAAAAGCTTTCGGCCGCGCTACTCGGCGTCGTCATTCTTTCCGCCGCCGTATCGTCGGCGGTGACGCCCGCGTTTGCGTTGGGCGGCTGCGGCCCGAACTTCCATCGCGATGCGGTGGGGCGATGCGTCTGGGGCGGTCAAAATGAAGCCTGGTGTCTGAGGCACACGGGCCATCCGGCCGTTCGTGGCCCCAATGGGACATGGTGGTGCTATAGGTAAGGCGCTTGCCTTCGGCGCCGCCGCGCGTTCGGCAGCGCTGAAGGCGTCCTCGGCCTTACCGGCACAGGCTACGAGTTGCCGAATTTCGCGGCGCGCGGCGGGCGGTGGTCAGGAGAGCGCGGCGCCGACGGCGGACCGCGAAATTTGGCGATTCGTACGCCATCGCGCTAATTCGACGGCGGGTTCGGCGTCGCGGCGGCGCTTCCCTTGCAGCGTCGCCGCGATGCTATGATCGCCCGTCACGCCGTCGGGAAGGCCTTCCATGAGCGCCGCATCGATATCGTTGTTCCTGCTCGCGACGAGCCTCGTCACGGGAAGCGCGGCCGAACCGCTCGGCCCTCGCGCCGCGGCGCCCCGCCGCCGCGTCCCCGTCGGCGGCTGGATCGATCCGGCGCGCCGCGAACGACGCGACGACGCGCTCGCGGCGCTCGCCCAGCGCTCCGTCGTGCTGCTCGGCGAGCAGCACCACGAGGCCGAGCACCACCGCTGGCAGCTGCATACGATCGCGGCGCTGCTCGGCCGCCGGCCCGGCATGGTCCTCGGCTTCGAGATGTTCCCGCGGCGCGTCCAGTCGGTTCTCGACCGCTGGTCGAGGGGCGAGCTCGACGAAGCCGCTTTCCTCGGCGAGGTCGATTGGCCGCGGGTCTGGGGCTTCGCGAGCGAGCTTTACCTGCCGCTGTTCCACTTCGTCCGCATGCATCGGCTGCCGATGCTCGCGCTCAACGTCGATCGCGCCACCAACCGCCGGGTCGCCGCACAAGGGTTCGCCGCCACGCCGAGCGCCGAGCGGGAGGGCGTCGGCGACCCCGCGCCGGCCAGCCCGGCCTATCGCGCCCGCCTGTTCGAATGGTTCAAGCGCCACCCGGGCGCCGGCGACGACCCGCGCATCGACGGCGAACCGTTCGAGCGTTTCGTGCGCGGCCAAACGTTCTGGGACCGCGCGATGGCCGAGGCGATCGCCGGCGCCGCGCGCGACCCCGCGCGCCCGCTCGTCGTCGCCGTCTTGGGCGCCGGCCACGTCGAGTACGGCGACGGCGTGGCGCGCCAGCTCGCCGCGCTCGGCGTCGACGACGTCGCGACCGCGCTGCCGTGGCGCGCCGACGCCGACACTCCCGCCGGCGGGCCGCCGATCGCCGACCTCGTCTTCGGCGTCGCGCCGCCCGCATGACGAGCCGAAGCCATCACGGCGACAGCGCGCTCGAGAGGACTGCGCGAGGATCGAACAATTTCTTCCCGAACGGTCGAAGCCGGGCTATCCTTTTTTATCTGTCGAGGAGCGGTTGGCGCGAAGCGAGAACCGTCCGGCGGCGCAAACGATTGGCTCGAAGGCGCTGGTGTCAACTGTTGGCGCGCCAAAGCATTGAAATCGCATGAAGCCTCGTCAAGGAAGGCCTTGACGAGCCTTGACGAAACTTGACGAAATCGCGGGCGAACTCGACGCGGCGCGAAGGGAGCC
>CAVXCA010000016.1:0-11810 GCA_963759955.1 uncultured Alphaproteobacteria bacterium | reverse complement strand
AAACATGGTCTTCAGCCGCACCGCATGCGGCAGTTCAAACTTTCCAACGATCCGAAATTCATCGAGAAGCTGCGCGATGTGGTCGGGCTCTATGTCGATCCGCCCGCGCACGCCATCGTCCTGTCTCTCGACGAGAAGAGCCAAATTCAGGCGCTCGACCGCACCCAGCCCGGGCTGCCGCTCAAGAAGGGCCGCGCCGGCACGATGACCCACGACTACGTCAGGAACGGCACGACGACGCTGTTCGCCGCCATGAATATTCTCGACGGCACGGTCATCGGCCAAAACATGCAGCGCCACCGCCATCAGGAGTTCATCCGCTTTCTCAACGCCATCGACGCTCGGGTTCCCGCCGGCAAGATGGTGCATGTGATCCTCGACAATTACGCCGCCCACAAGCATCCCAAAGTGCTCCAGTGGCTCGCTCGGCACGAGCGGTTCGTCTTCCACTTCACGCCGACGTCCTGCTCGTGGCTCAACGCCGTCGAAGGCTTCTTCGCCACGCTCACCAAGCGCAAACTCAAGCGCGGCGTATTCCGATCGGTCGTCGATTTGCAGGCCGCCATCAATCGATTCCTCGAACAGCACAATCGGCAATCCGCGCCCTTCACCTGGACCGCCGACCCCAATAAAATCATCGCCGCCGTCAGGCGCGGGCACCAAGTGTTGGATTCGATCCACTAGAGCATTGCCCAGCGACGATGAATCGATTGTGATCGCGGGGTGGATTCCCTCGGCGGGCAAAATGTGAGTCGATCGTGCCTCTTGATTCGGGAGGCTTCCATGGTCGGTCGGCCGTATTCCGAAGATTATCGCAGGCGCGTATTGGAGGAGGTGGCGGAGGGGAACTCGCGTCGCGGCGCGGCTCGTCGCTTCAAGGTGGGGGCGTCCTCGGCGATCCGCTGGAAGAAGCGGTTGGACGAGACGGGCAGCGCCGCCCCGGCGCCGCGGGTGGGCAAGAACCGCTCGCCTTTGGAGGCGCACGCGCCTTGGCTATTGGCGCTGATCGCCGGGGAGCCTGATCTGAGCCTGGCGGAGCTGACGCAGCGCGTCCAGGCGGAGCTGGGCCAAAAGACCTCCACCAGCTCGATGGATCGTTTTGTCCAGCGGCACGGGCTCAGCTTCAAAAAAAACTTTGCACGCCTCCGAGCAGGACAGGCCCGACGTGGCTCAGGCGCGTGAAGCCTGGAAGGCGAACCAAGCGGACCTCAATCCCGACAAGCTGGTGTTCATCGACGAGACGGGCGCTTCCACCAAAATGGTCCGCCTGCGCGGACGATGCCGACGCGGCCAGCGGCTGTTGGCCAAGGCGCCCTTCGGACACTGGAAGACCACCACCTTCACCGCCGGCCTGCGGCGCGAAGGGCTGGTCGCGCCCTTTGTTCTGGACGGACCCATGAACGGCGAGGCCTTCCTGGTCTATGTCGAAAAAATACTCGTCCCCGCCCTGCGACCCGACGAGATCGTCGTGATGGACAACCTGCCCGCCCACAAGGTCGCCGGCGTGCGCAAGCTGATCGCCGACGCCGGGGCCGAGATGCGCTTGCTGCCGGCCTACTCGCCCGATCTGAACCCGATCGAAATGGCCTTTTCACAACTCAAGTCGCACCTGCGAAAGGCCGCCGAGCGAACCGTGCCGGCCCTCTGGGACCGCATCGGCCAATGCCTCGACGAAATCACGCCGCAAGCCTGCGCCAACTATTTCGCCGAGGCCGGCTATGCGCCATCTTAAGCGGGCAGTGCTCTAGCGCCGGAAACGACCTTGCGGCTTTCGGCGGACACCTATCCCGAGCCCGACGTCATCGTCTATCCGCGCGCTACCGGACTAAAAGGCCTTTCGGGGCCGAGCGTTCCGTTCGTCGTCGAGATCGCGGACTCCTCCCTGCGCTACGACATGGGGCGCAAAGCGGCGCTCTACGCGAACTTCGGCGTGCGCGAACTCTGGGTCGTCGACGCCGTCAAGCGGACGACGCGCGAGTTCCACGCGCCGTCTCCGAGCGGCTATGCCGAGGCGAGAGACTTCGACGCCGCCGAGCGGCCCGTCCCGCTGTTCGCGCCGGACGCGTTCGCCCTGCGGCTGGAGGAACTCGAACTGAGCTGAGAAAATTCAGCGCCTCACGCCGGCTTCTTCAGCTTCACCACGTTGTGCAGCGTCGTGTCCGCCGACTCGAAGAAGCGCTTGACCCCGCGCGCGGCCTGGCGAATGCGCTGCTCGTTCTCGACCAGGGCGAGGCGCACGTAGTCGTCGCCGTGCTCGCCGAAGCCGATGCCCGGCGCGACGGCGACGTCGGCCTTTTCGATCAGCAGCTTGGAAAATTCGAGGCTGCCCAGATGGCGGAATTTCTCCGGCACCGGCGTCCAGGCGAACATCGAGGCGCGCGGCGGCTCGATCGGCCAGCCGGCGGCGGTGAAACTGTCCACCATCACGTCGCGCCGGCGCTTGTAGATCGCGCGCATCTCCTTGATGCAGTCGTCGGGACCGTTGAGCGCCGCCGCGGCCGCGACCTGGATCGGCGTATAGGCGCCATAATCGAGGTAGGACTTGACGCGCCCTAGCGCGGCGATCAGGCGCTCGTTGCCGACCGCAAAACCCATGCGCCAGCCGGCCATCGAGAAGGTCTTCGACATCGAGGTGAACTCGACCGCAACGTCGAAGGCGCCTGGCGCCTGCAGCACCGAAGGCGGCGGCTCGTTGTCGAAGTACACTTCGGCGTAGGCGAGATCGGAAAGCACGAAAATCTCGTGCTTCTTGGCGAACAGAACGAGGTCCTTGTAGAAGTCGAGCGAAGCGACCATCGCCGTCGGATTGGAGGGATAGCAGACGACGACGGCGATCGGCTTGGGGATGGAGTGGATGAGCGCGCGCTCCATCGCGACGAAGAATTCCGGCGTCGGATCCGCGGGCACGGAACGGATCACGCCGCCGGCCATCAGGAACCCGAAGGCGTGAATGGGATAGGAGGGATTGGGCGCGAGCACGACGTCGCCGGGCGCGGTGATCGCCTGCGCCATGTTGGCGAAGCCTTCCTTCGAGCCGAGCGTCGCGACGACCTGGGTCTCCGGGTTGAGCTTGACGCCGAAACGGCGCCCGTAATAGGCCGCCTGCGCGCGCCTCAAGCCCGGGATGCCCTTGGAGGCCGAATAGCGATCGGTGCGCGGCTTGCCGACCGTGTCGACCAGTTTTTCGATGACGTGCTTGGGCGCCGGCAGGTCCGGATTGCCCATGCCCAGATCGATGATGTCCGCCCCGGCGGCGCGGGCCTTGGCCTTGAGCTTATTGACCTGCTCGAAGACGTAAGGCGGCAGGCGCCGCACGCTGTGGAATTCGGACATCGCGAAAAATTCCCTTTCTCGACACGGCGCCGACGGCGGCGGCGCGTCGAATCTGTTAGCATCGCAGGGAAGCGCGCCGCAAACCTAAAACGTCGGCAAGAGGCCACCCGCGGCCGACTTCTACCTAAAACGTTGGAATGGGGCCGCCGGCGGTCGGCTTGTTCTTCGATTTGGCCTTTTTCGCGGCGGCGGCTTGCGCGACGGCCTTGGCGGAAGGCGGGAAAGCGGCGCGTAAGGCGTCGTGGCGCTTCGCCACGGCTTCGAGATCGCTGTCCACCGCTTCCAATTCTTTGGCCGTCTTGACCGCCCCTGGCGGCTCGGCGGGCGCCGTGAACGCCGGAATCGACGCCGGTTCTTGCGCGGGGCGCGACTGCTGAACGAAATCGGGAGGCGGATCGACGTCGGTGGCGAGCCCAGCGCCTTTCATCAGGGATCGAAGCGGCGAATCGGGCTGCGCGGCGTCTTGAGCCGGCGCGTCCTGTGCCATCGACGAACACGCCGCGAGCGCGCCCAGGATCGTCCCGAGCACGACCAGCGACGCCGTTCGTTTCGCTTCACGCCGCAGTCCGGGCATCATGGAAAAACCGCCAAATCGCATTATTTCTCGACGCCCGTCGGCGCGACGACTCGCTCGCGTCATGAAGAGGAACTAACGTGTAGCGCTAACGTAGGCTAGCGGCATATTATGTCCGAAACGGGACTTAAAGCGCGAGCGCGCCACGTGAGGAAACGCATGGCCAAGAAATCCCCGCAACGTCCCACGAAACGGATGCGCGCGCGTCCGTTCCTTCTGGTCTCGACGCAAGACTCGGTCGCGGCGCAGCGCCCGGCTTCGCCGCGGGCGCCAAAGCGCGCCGCCGCCAAAGCGAAAACGCCCGCCGCCGCGCCTCTCGAGGCGCAAAGTCGAATCGCGGCGCCGGCGGGTCCGCCCTCGCCCGTTGCCCTGGGCGAGCCGGCGCCCGCGGCCGCGCCCCAGGCTTCGAGCCCGCCCAATGAGGAAATCGGCCCCGCGCAGATGGGCGCCAGGGAGGCCGGCGCGCCGCAACCTCCCCAGACACCGCTGCCGAATATCGAGGCGCTGTCGCGCAACATCGCTCGGCTGATCGAGGAAGGCGGCAAGGTTCTCGCCGCCTATCTCAAGCCGCGCGAGACGGGCGAGACGCAGGCGGAGCCCGGCGGCGAAATCGCCGAGATCGTCACCGCGCTCGGCCGCGTCGCGGAATATTACGTCTCCGACGCGCAGCGCGCGTTTCAGGCGCAGGCGGCGCTGTCGACCCAATTCGTCGATTTGTGGGCGACGACGCTGCGCCGCCTCAAAGGCGAGGACGCCGCGCCGGTCGCCTCGCCCGAGGCCGGCGATAAGCGCTTCGCCGATCCGGAATGGCGCTCGAACCCCTATTTCGACTTCCTCAAGCAGGCCTATGTGCTGACGACGCGCTGGGCCAACGATCTCGTCGAGCGCGCGGCGGATGTCGAGCCGCACACGCGCGAAAAGGCGCAGTTCTATCTGCGTCAGGTGACGAGCGCGCTGTCGCCGTCGAACTTCCTCGCCACCAACCCCGAGCTGTTGCGCACGACGCTCGCCGAAAGCGGCGACAATCTCGTGCGCGGGCTAAAGATGATGGCCGAGGATATCGCCGCTGGACACGGCAATCTGCGCATCCGTCAATCCGACGCCAAGAAGTTCACGCTCGGCGTCGATCTCGCCGCGACGCCCGGCAAGGTGATTTTTCGCAACGAACTGATGGAGCTCATCCAATACGCGCCGACGACGCCGAGCGTCTACAAGCGGCCGCTGCTGATCGTGCCGCCGTGGATCAACAAGTTCTACGTGCTCGACCTCAATCCCGAAAAATCCTTCATCCGCTGGGCGGTGGCGCAGGGCCTGACGGTGTTCGTCGTCTCCTGGGTCAATCCCGACGAGCGCCACGCCGACAAGGGCTTCGAGGCCTATATGCGCGAGGGGATTTTCGCCGCGCTGGAGGGCATCGAGGCGGCGACGGGCGAACGCGACGTGGCGGCGATCGGCTATTGCGTCGGCGGCACGCTGCTCGCGATCACGCTCGCGTTCATGGCCGAGATCGGCGACAAGCGCATCTCCAGCGCGACGTTGTTCACCACCCAGGTCGATTTCACCGACGCCGGCGATCTCAAGGTCTTCGTCGACGCCGAGCAGCTCAAGACGATCGAGCGCAAGATGGCCGACACCGGCTATCTCGAGGGCGCGCACATGGCCAACGCCTTCAACATGCTCCGGCCCAACGACCTGATCTGGTCCTTCTGGGTCAACAATTACCTCAAGGGAAAGGAGCCGATGCCGTTCGACCTGTTGGCGTGGAACGCCGACTCGACGCGCATGCCCGCCGCCAATCATCGCTTCTACCTGCGCCACTGCTATCTGCAGAATGATCTGACCAAGGGCTGCATGACGCTCGAAGGCAAGAGGCTCGATCTTTCCAAGGTGACCATGCCAGTCTACGAGCTGGCGACGCGCGAAGACCATATCGCGCCGGCCAAATCGGTGTTCACCGGCGCCAAGTTCTTCGGCGGGCCGGTGCGGTACGTGCTCGCCGGCTCCGGTCACATCGCCGGCGTGGTCAATCCGCCGAGCAAGCCGAAATACCAGTACTGGACCGGCGGGCCGCCGAGCGGCGCGTTCGACGCCTGGCTCGACGCCGCTGAGGAGAACCCCGGCTCATGGTGGGTCGACTGGATCCAATGGCTGATGGCCCAGGCGCCGGAGAGAGTCGCGCCGCGCGAGCCGGGCGCCGGCAAGCTGAAGCCGATCTGCGACGCGCCGGGGGAATACGTTCGGGTGCGGGTGTAGCGAACCCGCACGCCGCTCCGTCCTGATCGCCTCGCACGTAGTGACCGCGGCCGCCGTCTAGCGCCTCGCCATTTCGGCCATCTGTGGTGTATGGAGGCGCCGCCAGGAGATCGCCCATGCCCAAGACCGCCCACCCAACCCCCGCGCCGCGCCTCGAAATCGTCCACCGCCCGCGCCGCAACCGCAAGGCCGAATGGGCGCGCCGCCTCGTGCGCGAAAACGTGCTGACGACCAACGATCTGATCTGGCCTTTGTTCCTGATCGACGGCCATAAGACGCGCGTTCCCGTCGCGGCGATGCCGGGCGTCGACCGCCTCAGCGTCGACGAGGCGGTTCGCGAGGCCGAGCGCGCGGTCGCCCTGGAGATCCCGGCGATCGCGTTCTTTCCCTACACCGAGGCGAGCCTGAAGGACGAGCACGGCAGCGAGGCGTTCAACGAGCACAATCTCGTGTGCAAGGCGTGCCGCGCGATCAAGAAGGAATTCCCCCTGCTCGGCCTCGTCACCGACGTCGCGCTCGATCCCTACACCAGCCACGGCCACGACGGCGTGATGTCCGGCGAAACGATCCTCAACGACGAGAGCGTCGCAGCGCTCGTTCGCCAGGCGCTCAATCAGGCGCGCGCCGGCGCCGACGTCATCGCCCCGTCCGACATGATGGACGGGCGGGTCGGCGCCATCCGCGAGGCGCTCGACGTCGAAGGGTTCATCGACGTCCAGATCATGGCCTACGCCGCCAAATACGCCTCCGCGTTCTACGGCCCGTTCCGCGACGCGGTCGGCTCGGCGGGCGCGCTTCGAGGCGACAAGCGCACCTATCAGATGGACCCCGCCAATTCCGACGAAGCGTTGCGCGAGGTGGAACTCGATCTTGCCGAAGGCGCCGACATGGTGATGGTCAAGCCCGGCATGCCGTACCTCGACATCGTCAGGCGGGTGAAGGACGAATTCGGCGCGCCGACCTTCGCCTATCAGGTCAGCGGCGAATATTCGATGATCATGGCCGCTGCGCAAAACGGCTGGCTCGACGGCGACAAGGCGATGACGGAAAGCCTGATGGCGTTCAAGCGCGCCGGCGCCGACGGCGTGCTGACCTATTTCGCGCCGCGGGCGGCCGAGAAGCTGAAGGCGGGACGGTAGCGGCGAAGATCGCGCCGACGACGGACCTTGGCGGCCAAAGAACTTGAGGAAAGACCGTTGGCAAAAGCGAGATCGTCGTACGACTTTTCGAAATATCGAACAGCAGACCTCGAACGGCGATCTAGCGTTTGGCCGGAAGGGTATACTCGTCCCCGTCGAGACTCGCCGCCGGCTTGACCGGACCGATTACGTCGGCGTCAGTCGCGAACCGCGTGCCGCGAATGCCATCGTCCTTGGCCGGCTCGATCCGTCGCCACGCGAGGGTAGTGACGACGACCGGCCCGAACATTGCTTCGAACTGTTGGAGCCCACGCTCAGTCAAGAGAACGAGCTGACCCTCAGCGACACGTTCGTCCTGATCGACTGACTGCGGCAATCCGTCCCGCCACCAGATTGTGCGGGCCATTTCCCTGTCGTCAGCATCTCTAACGATATGCGCGCTTTGAGGATCAAATGACCACCCGAGCATCGCTGCGGTTACCGGACATAGTACCAGCAGCTGGCTAGGCTCGCCCTGGAGAGTCTGCGGATTGTACACGGCTGTCCTCGAAGGATGGATTCTGGCAGCGTCGTAGAGAGGGATTTGCTCATCGATGCGGACCACTCTGGGCAAGGCGTCGATAAAGTCCTGCAGTTCTTCAGGCCCTAACTTCGGGTGTTCCGTCGCAATCCATTGCTCAGCAGTCATCGTAGTTCGAATTTCGCGGACCGAAGAGCGGCGCCACTCAGCAAGAACCCTGTAATCGGCCGCGGCGCGATCAAGTACGTCATCCGAGACTCTATTGAGCCAAGCATCTCGCTCTTTCCCCCACGCCATGCGAGGCACCGCGGCTAAGCGAACGCGTGCAGGCCGGGCCTCAGGCCATGGCAAAGAAGCCCGATTCGGATCTACGTGGAGCTTGAATAGGAGAACACGCCACTCCCTTTCCGAGAAGCAGTCTGCGCGCCAGAGCTCAGCCACTACGTGGCGCAGAGCCCGCAGGGTTACCTCTGCCTGGGGGCGACGATACGGAAGCTTCAATTCGATTCGATTGAGCTGGTCTTCGAGCCGCATCGACCCAGCATGTCCGAATTCGGCGACGCCACCCCAAGAATGGATTAGGTGCCCCACCCGCCAACGAATCTGTGCAGTAGGCAGCGCAGAGTACTCCGCGATGTCACGCACAATTTCTTGCCAGCTTTCTGTCCAGCCCATGGGGTCTTCGATGACCATGCCCCGCGTACGAGCATCGGCAGCGGGCTCGCCACGGGAGGTTTCAGGCTCAATCAACTGCAGCCGGTAGAACGCTGGCAGAGAGCGCTTCTGAAGCGTCAGCTTGACGCCCCAACGCTCGGCAAGAAACCATGCTCCCGCGGCCACACCAACGTCGGGATCGTCGACGAGCGCGTTGAGCCGATCACCAAAGTGAGTCGAAAGGGCTCGGTAATTGACCGCGCTTGTCAGTAACTCCATGCCGGTCACGGCTGCTTCGCCGCGTATCTCAAACAGACGCTCGACAACTCTCACAAATAGGTCTTGATGACCGACGCGCAGGAACTCGGCGGCGCCGCGTGCGGCTTCGGCATAAATCAGTGGAACGCCAAGCGTAAGTGCCCAAACGAACAACTCCGCGATGAGCGTAGGCTCGGTAGATATGTCGCTCACCATCGGGATCGGACTGCCGATGCGATAGTCGCGCGTGACTCGCAGCTGCACGTCGAGTCGCTCCCAGAGCTCAGGCCAGGGGACTGTCTCGAATAGCAGCGGGAGGATCGATTCGATCGCCCACAATGCGTTTGAGACCCCGTAGCGCGAGGCAGCCATGTCTTCAAGGAAGTCGTTCCGAGCGTTCTCGAAGGCATCCGGCTCGCCGAGTAGGTGCCGAAGCTCGTGGTAGCGCAAGCGGCCTTGCCCGCTCATCCAACTCCATCCTTCTGCGGATGGATCGGCCAGTGACAAAACGAATTCCTTTGCTGCGTCGATCTCGTGTGCGCCGACCGCAACGCGCGCGAGCGCCAACCTCACTTCGGATTCGGCGGTAAGCGTCGGGTGGGCCTCGGCGAAAGCGCGAGCTGCGTTCCAACTCGACGAAGAAATTACCCGGCTAGCGGTGCGGCGCAGTTCATAGCTGATCTGGCGAGTCGGAGTTTTGCCGTCGCTGTTGTGCGCGTCGCGATAGGCACGCTCTTCTGCTATCGCTGCTGCAACGCCATCTAAATCGATCACGTGCCGATACGACCGGTGATCCGGATCGACATCGGCCTCCGACGGGGACTCGTGGGTCCAACAAGCCGCCGCCGCGCGGGCGCATCGACCGCTCCCTTTGCGTTTTGCCGCTTCCTCAAGGATGCGAAGCAGCCACACCTTCATGTTCGGCTGAGACAGCGCACAAATGGACGCGACCGCAGCTTCTTCCAAACTCTCAACTTCCGCATCCCCAGCGCCTGAGACCAGGTCCTTGATAAATTGTCCCGTGGCGGTCGTGCTACCATGTGGCTCATCGTACCAAGGGAGGCAGAGGTGGGCCCAAGTAAGCAGGGCCGCACGTGCGAGCGTTGGGTCTCGTGCAAGTGTGGCGCGCAGAATCGCGTCGATGATACCGTCCCAGCTGTAAGTGCCGTTGCTCGCCGCCCACTTTGCGCCGCTCCAAGCCACGACCGGGGATGCCGCCGCGGCTTCAAACAGGAACTGCCGGCCGATACGGCTGGCGCTGTCGCTGCCTTCCGTCTGCTCGAGTCCGTCGATAAGCCTCAGCGCTGTAATACTGCGCGCAGCGCGGCCAGCGGGATCAGCGTTATTTGCATTTGAGAGCGTGTCTGCCCAAAGTTGATATTGACCGTCCTTCTTCGCAGGGAGAAAGGCACCAAACGCGAGTTCGCGAAGGTCCGCTAGAATTGCGCTGGCTCGCTCTTTCGCGCCAATACTGGCGACCGCTGCGGCATACGCTGCCTTTTCCTGGATTTCCTCACGCGGATCTGTCACATTCAAATCCGCAAGTCCGGCCTCAAGACGAGCGAGTGCGTCGTCCGTGTTCCGGTCCGTGTCGAACGTTCCGATCGCAACCAATCTCCGAAATTCGGGCCACCAGCGGAAGACCGCACTTCCTATAGAGATCTGCTCGTCGACCGCACGCGCCAAGCCTGCCACGTCTGCGCGCGCCAGCGCATGCAGGTCTAGAATAGCCTCACCGATGACATTGGCGGCGCGCGGCATTAGGTGGCTAGTGAACCAATCTTCGTCGCGACCGACTCGCGCGGCAGCGAGGAACTGTATCGCGGCAAGCGAAAGACGTTCTGTCGGGGTCTCGCCCATCGGCCTCCCCGCGCGCACGGCGCCAATTGCAGAGCCGAGCACCTTCAAGTGATGTTGGACACCCCTAAGCAGTCGATCCTTTGGTGCTTCAATCGCGGGGAGTTGAATGCCGAGGGCCGTGCGAACGACTACGCCCGCGAGGAGCGCCCTGCATATTTGGACGACGCGATCGCTTTGCCGGCCGTCCTCGATGGCGCACAAACTCACTAGCGGAACACTTTGAATAAATCTTCTTGCGAGGTCTGCGGATCCCATACGCAAGGAGAGGTCCGCGGCGGTAAGTGGCCAAGACTTATCAAGCTTGTCGAGCGCGCGATTGGCGCTCACCTGATCGAGCAGACAGCGCGACCTGTCATGTGCGCCCAGATCGAATGCCGCTTGGGCCGCCTCTATGAGAAGGATAGGCCGCTCGTCGGACCGAATGCCCCAGTGTGTTGCAACCCGCTCTAGATCAAAGTCCGCGTCCACGCGTGCGTAGGCGCGCGCAATCTCAAATTTGATCGCTTGGGCAAGTTCGTTTCGGGCTCGCTTGCTCTCCTCGCGCCCGTCCGCAATGCCAAAGAAGTTTCCCGAAATGTAACGATCGAGTTGACTCTCATCGAGAAACAGGACCGCGCGTTGGGCCCAGAGCCGCGTAGCTTCCCTGTCCACATGCGCGAAGAAGGTTGCATTGCCCGAGGCAAGCTGAGGACGGGCCGAATCCTCGAAGATCTTACGAGCTTGCTCGGTCTCGCCAGCGCTAAGTAGCGCGTCGACAACTAACCACTGCTTGCCATCCTCATGGGTGTCTTCGAGTAACGCTCGTGCCGCCTGCGCGTCTCCGACTGCGAGGTAGGCGTCGACTAGCGAACTCGCTCCCTCCATCACCGCAGCGCGCCGTTCCACCTCATCGTCGGCGAGCATGAGCTCAAAGAGCTGTATGGCGTCAGCGCGCGTCTTGAGCGCCCGGAAAGCATCGGAGATGTCGCCGTGGACGGCGCGCGCCGATCTTCCCTGGCAATACTGTTGGACGAAGTAGCGCCGATCGGCGAGTGCGAGCGCTCCATCGATATCACCCGCGAGATAAAGGTAGCGAAATGTGAGCCAACGCTGCGGGCTCTTCGGCGAGGCATCATGTGTGAGGTTGGCCAAAGTGCGATAGAGCGCATTAGGCGCGAAATTCGGATCGGGCACCCCGAAGCGCAGCACCGGCTTGCGCTGCACAAACAAACGAAAGCTG
>CAVXCA010000015.1:0-6746 GCA_963759955.1 uncultured Alphaproteobacteria bacterium | reverse complement strand
GCGCTACAACGTGCCGCCCGATGGTGAGTATCTGGTGAGTTTCAAGCTGGCCGAGGGTTGCGACAACAGCACAACCTATTGAAATAATTGGCGCACCCGACAGGATTCGAACCTGTGGCCTCTGCCTTCGGAGGGCAGTTCCGTAGGTTTGAGCAAGCTTGCTAGGCGTCGGTTAAGTTTGCGGTAATCCCTGATATTGCAAGATTTGTGTTTGTTGGCCTTTGCTCTCGCTTGCTAGGATATGCGCAAATCTGCTAGCTATGTGCTTGCTAGTGGTCGTTGCCTAGCAAGCGGAGGGCGATTGCGATGGGCGAACGTCAAAGGATCGGCCTGCGCGAAGTTCGGAAGCTGGAGCCCGGTCAGATTATTTGGGATTCGGCGGTGCCTGCGTTCGGCGCCCGACGGCAAAAGGGCGAAGCGGTCAATTACGTCCTGTTCTATCGCACCAGCGAAGGCCGACAGCGCTGGATCACAATCGGGCGCCATGGCGCGCCCTGGACGCCCGACACGGCGCGCGAGGAAGCCAAACGGCTGCTAGGCGACGTTGTGAAGGGCGGCGATCCGGCGGCGGCCAAGAGCGCCAAGCGCAACGCTGCGACGGTTGCGGAACTGTGCGAGCAATATTTCGCCGACGCCGAGGCGGGCCGATTGCTGACGCGCCGGCAAACGTCCAAGAAAGCTAGTACACTCGCGACAGACAGGGGCCGGATCGACAGGCATATCATCCCACTATTGGGCCGGCTTTCGGTCGCCGCCGTGGCGCGTGAGGACGTGGACGCGTTCATGCACGCTGTCGCCGATGGCAAGACCGCCGGCAAGACGAAGACCGCGAAGAAGCATGGCTTGGCGCGCGTGCGCGGCGGCAAGGGAACCGCGAGCCGAACCGTCGGGTTGCTCGGCGCGATTTTCTCGTATGCGGTGCGCCGCCGGATGCGCCCTGACAATCCGGTTCGCGGCACGGTTCGCTTTGCCGATGGCAAGCGCGAGCGTCGGCTGAGCGACGGCGAATGTAAGGCGCTCGGCGACGCGCTGCGAAAGGGCGAGGATGCGGGCATCTGGCCGGCTGCGCTCGCGGCGGCGCGATTTCTCGCGTTGACGGGGTGGCGCTCCGGCGAGGCGCTGGGGCTGCGCTGGGCTGAGATTGACCTCGCGCGGCGCACGGCGACCCTTTCTGACACCAAGACCGGCAAGTCAATTCGGCCGCTGTCGCGCGCGGCTTGCGACGTGCTGCGCGGCCTCTCGCAAATTGGCGAACTCGTTTTCGCGGCTTCGCGGGGCGATGGCCACATGACGGGGTTTCCGAAACTGTGGGCGAGGATCGCGAAGCTCGGCTCACTGCCCGCCGACGTGACGCCGCATGTCTTGCGCCACAGCTTCGCGTCGCTCGCGTCGGACCTCGGCTATTCCGAGCCGACGATCGCGGCCCTGGTCGGACACAAGGGGCGAACGATCACGTCGCGGTACGTTCACTCGGCTGACGCGGTGTTGCTCGCCGCCGCGGATGCGGTTGCGGATCGCACGTCGGAGCTGATGGGCGACGCCCGGTCAACTGGCGTCATCGTCGAATTGCGCAAGGCGAATGCGTGAGGCGCGCGGTAGACACGGCGAAGCGTCGACGCGCGCCCGAAGCCTGTTCGCCCGATGCACGACTAGTCGCAGCCTCCGCTCTTCAATTTCGGTGGAAACCAAAGAACCTTGAGGCAGTGCTGTCCCAATTCTGCAACCTGCCTGTGGCCGGACAGAGAGAGTTGATCGGCCAGCTTATTGCCGCGCACTGCCAGTTCCAGCTTCGCGGAAAGAACGTTCAAACCATCACAGATATCCAAACGCGAAAGCAGCTGCGCGCGATCGAGACAAGTGCCCGACGACTGCTGAGTCTATTGGGCGTCAACGTGAATGACATGCCGCCGCGAGAATATCTAAAACTGCTAGGCGACTGCTCGCCCGCGCAATTCGTGTCCTTCCTTCAAGGTCAGGCAGGAGACGCGCAATCGCTGATCGCTGACAAGCGACAGCCGGTCGCCAACGCGGCTCGTCTTCGGCTGGCAACCCCTGAGGTGGGGCGAAGAGACAGAGACAAAGAGAGCGATTTGGCCCAGATCCGAGCGGAATTGAAAGAGAACGTTGATCATTGCGACAATGCGATCGTCAGCCTTTGCTGGATTTATGAGCGAGCCAAGACGGTCGCCAATCTTGGCGAGCCCAATGCCTCGGCTGATCACGAAGGAACATTCGCGCCGACGAAGCGCGGCGGCGCGAGAAACCCTCCCACTCAGAAAGGCCAAGTCATCAGGGACGCGCTCGCGATGTACTCGGATATGAGAGAGCGATATCCAGGAAGTGGAAACAAGCTTGGCCTCGGTGCAAGCATGCGAAACTTCGTTCGATTGGTCGGCTCGCTATTCGGTGCCGAAATAGCCGACGATGAAATCGATGAAGTCTGGAGGGCGCGGCGTCAGCGGGATTCAATTCGAAAATAGTTTTGAACACCAGACTCCTTTCAAGGTGACGTTCGATCCATTTTCTCCGGCAGAGCTTGAAGCAAACGCGCGCAAGCCTAACGGAGAAAAAAATGACTCCCGCAATTCCCTGCGATCCAAATGCGCTTTTGACCCGCGACC
Source organism: uncultured Alphaproteobacteria bacterium (assembly GCA_963759955.1). GTDB lineage: Bacteria > Pseudomonadota > Alphaproteobacteria > Rhizobiales > Beijerinckiaceae > Roseiarcus. The sequence goes on along the minus strand of CAVXCA010000015.1, from coordinate 4,125 downwards.
AAGCCGCCGCCGCCCTTGCGGCCGCGGGCTTTCCAATCCGCGCGAAAACCCTTGCGACAAAGGCATCTCGCGGCGGCGGTCCGCCATTCCGACGGTTTGGAGCGAAGCCGCTTTATCGTTGGTGCGAAACGCTCTGCTGGGCGGAAGCACGCCTAAGTGCGCCGATCGTCAACACGTCCGAACTCGATGCGGCGTGAGCGATGTCACAAACAAAGAACCCGGAGCCGCTGGACACGGCTGCCGGGCTCGGAAATGTCAATTCGCTGCCAGCTATTGACGCCGAGAAAAGTAGCATCCCTAACAACTTTCATCAAGTTCGCCGATTGGTCCATCGGTACGGACTCGCCCTGCGGTACGCCAAACTGGTCGCGACTCTCATTTACGGGGAGCCGAGATCATGACAAGCCCAAGCAGTCTCTCGCTTGCGGATGCGCTTCGCGTGTTTCGCGCCGGCGCAAATATTCGAGAAGCGATGTCACTGGAGCGCTTCGAGGCCTGGACGGAAGATCAGCCCGGGCTCCGCGGATTGGGGGGAAGGCTCGCTATCCTTCATGCCAAGGGGAAGCTGCCATGACGCCGCTCGAGCACGCTATCAGCTACGCGCGCCAGGGCTGGCCCGTTTTCCCTTGCGACCCGGCGACAAAAAAGCCGCTCACAGAGCACGGCCACAAGGACGCAACGACCGACGTCGGCACGATCAGCAAGTGGTGGGAAGCTCATCCCGGCGCCATGATCGGCGTTCCCACAGGTCCAAAGTCCGGCTTCTGGGTGCTCGACATGGATGTGGACGGCGAAAAAGGGATCGACGGCGTGGGCGCGCTGTCCACTCTCGGCATGTTGCCGGAAACGGTCACGCAAGTAACGCCTCGCGGCGGCCTGCATGCGCTTTTCAAATGGGGCGCTCGGCGTCCGGTTCGGAACAGCACGAGCAAGATCGGACCGGGAATCGATGTTCGGGGAGATGGTGGTTACGTGATCCTAGCGGGTTCCGTCCGGAGCGACGGCCGCGCGTATCAATGGAAGCGAGCGCCGGACCGTTGTGCGATCGTCGATGCGCCAACATGGTTGCACGAAGAAATCGAACGCGCGAAGCGAGGCGAGGACTCAGCGAAGCCGATCGCGAACAAAGACCACACCGATCGTGCCGAGCCGCGCCCGGCGGGCGTGCTGATTGATCATTGCCGGCGAGTCGCCGAGACGAAAACGGGTCAACGAAATGACGCGTTGAACAAGGCGAGCTTCGCCCTCGGGCGCCTCGTTGGTCTTGGCCAGCTCCAGCAAGACGAGACAGAGGGTGCGTTGCGAAGCGCAGCCGCCGAGTGCGGACTTATCGCCGACGATGGCGAGCAATCAGTCAACGCCACGATTGCATCGGGTCTGGGCGCTGGCGTGAAAGAATTGCGCAATCAAGCCGCGCGACGGGTTGAACAGCTCGAAACAAAGGCGGTTGCGCCCAAAAACTTAGTGACCGAAGCAACCCTAGTGCACCTCGCTGCGCTTTCGCCGATCGAATTTGATCGCGTGCGCGCCGATGAAGCTGAGAGGCTCGGCGTCCGCGTCAGCACCCTGGACGATGAGGTTGAAAAACTCCGTCCTTCGAAAGAGGTGAGTCCCGGCGCCGGCCGGGCGCTTTCATTGCCGGTCCCGGAGCCGTGGCCGGAGTTGGTCGATGGCGCCGAGATTCTCAACGCCGCCGAGTGCGCGATCGCCGATCACGTCAAGCTGTCCCGCGAGGCGGCGGTCGCCGTGGCCCTCTGGTGCGTGCATGCGCACGCCCTGGACGCCGCCTATTTCTCGCCGAGGCTGGCAATCACTTCGCCCGAAAAGCGGTGCGGCAAGACGACGCTGCTGCGCCTGATTGAAGCCCTGACGCCGAAGCCGCTGGCGGCCGCGAACATCACTGCCGCCGCTCTGTTTCGAACCATCGAATTGGCCCGGCCGACGTTCTTAATCGACGAAGCGGACACGTATCTTATCGACAACGAAGAGCTTCGCGGGATCATAAACTCCGGTCATGTGAGAGGCGGGCAAGTCATAAGGCTCGTTGGTGACGACCATGACCCGCGCGTGTTCTCGACCTTTTGCCCGACTGCAATCGCGGCAATCGGCGCAATTCCTGGCACGATCGACGATCGCAGCATTAGCGTCCTGATGTCGCGGAAGAAGAAAGACGAGGCCGTCGCCCGGTTTCGCGCGGATCGAAGCGGAGGCGTTCACGACTTGAACCGGAAGGCCGCCCGATGGGTTGCGGACAACTTGGACTCCTTGCGAGAGCTTGACCCGCCAGTGCCGGCGGAGCTTCACGATCGCGCTGCTGACAACTGGCGGCCGTTGCTTGCGATCGCCGACCTGGCGGGCGGGGATTGGCCCGCGCGCGCTCGGCGGGCCGCGCTCAAACTGTCGGGTGCCGACGCCGGAGAAGGGGACACGACGTCCACCCTTCTCCTTGAAGACATTCGAATGCTGTTCCGAGAGCGCGACGTCGATCGTCTCAAAAGCGAGGGGGTGACGACCGCCTTGTCCACGATGCTCGATCGCCCGTGGCCGACATTCGATCGAGGAAGACCAATTTCGCCCGCCGGCATCGCACGTCTTCTGAAGCCTTACGGGATCACGCCCGGCACGATCCGGATCGGAGAGGAAACGGCGCGAGGTTATCTTCGATCCGCTTTCGAGGACGCGTTCTCTCGATATTTGCCGCCGTGAGCCAACACGCCAACACATCGCCAGAAAAAGCAGGGGACTCCGAGCATTCTTGAGGTGCAACATTAGGCGCGATGTTGCGCCTCTAAAATCCGCGCAACGCTCAGAAAATAAAGGGTTGTGTTGGTGTTTTGGCTCGTCGCCTCTGCTCGCTCCACAGAGCTATGGCGCCGGTTTAGGATGATCGTCGGCGGGTGGTAGCAGGAGCATTGCCGGCTCCACGCCGAGCGCGGTCGCCAATCGAGCGCCAACTCGTCCCGTGACTTGCCCAGCCTTTACCGTTTGCGGCGCATGTTCCGTCCGAGACTCTGGGGCAAGTCCATCGGCCTGGTTGGTGACGACTTGCCACGTGACGTTGTCGCCTAATCGTGTCATTTTGCAGCTAGGGAGCGCCTAGACTGGTGAGCTGCCCCCAATCGCTCTCACCAGTCTCAAGGAGAAGCACCATGCTGAGGATTGTCGTCGCCACAGCTCTTAGTGCTGTCCTGGTAGGGCCGGCCGCTGCCTACTGCGACCCGGGTGCCCCGGGTTACCAGAACTGTCTTTATAGAGAAGACTTGGGCGCGGCTGGGGGTTCGTCTGCGCCCGGAATCACGTCGCGCCCAAACCCCATGGGTGGGTATGACTATTCGAACGGGGTCACGTCTCGCGCCAACCCGCTAGGCGGTTACGACTATTCCAATGGAGTTACCTGCCGACGGAACCCGTTCGGAGGCATGGACTGCCGATAACAAAACGGCCTGACCGCAATGGCCGCAAACATCAAATCGGACCAGTGGCGGGCCTGAACGCGGCACCCGGAGCGCGTCGGCATTCGCTCGCTAAATAGATTTCGAAGAAATCCGTCGAAATTTGACGAACATCAGACGGATTTTGACAGAAATTGTCGAACTCGTAGTCATATCGAAAATACGCCTCACCGTGTTGTGGCCCTCACTGCGGCACTTGTCTGTTGATCCTGAACGGCGCACGCCCGGCTTTGGATCAGTGGCGCAGCAGCCACAGCGCCCACAGCGCCGCGGTGATGTAGAGTGCTTGGGCGAGGCGCGGCAGCGCGCCGGCGAACCAGCCGCGGACGCGGATGCGGGGGGAATCATTGACCGGCTCGGGCGCAGATTCAACGGGGGCGTGTCCAGGAGAAGACTTCGTGATGGGTTCGATTCGGAGACGGCTTATTTTGTCATTGATATGGCTGCCGATAAGGCCGACGCATAAAGTCAACACAATAATTACGAGCGCGATTTCTCCGAGTACAAAGAACGCGTCATAGTCGAGGGAGAAATTCCAGAGCGCCTCAACGCCTTTCCAGCGCCAATTCTGGCCCCTGGGAAGGAAATCTCCGAGGAACACAGGCGTCCAATAGCCATCCTTCAGCCAGAGGATTATCTGAAAGACCAGAATACCAGCACCGGAAAGGAGAGC
>CAVXCA010000014.1:0-8583 GCA_963759955.1 uncultured Alphaproteobacteria bacterium | reverse complement strand
ACGGCGCGGATCGGCTTGGCGCCGATCATCGCCCGGATCGCGGCCTCGACCCGTTCCTCGGGCGCGTGCAAGGCGCGGATCGAAGTCCCAATCGGCCGCGCGCTCGGCGAAATAGGCGGCGGCCTGCTTGCGGCGCGCCTCGCGCGCCAGCGCTAGGCGCGCGCGGTCGGCGGCGAGCGTGGCGTCGGCCGGCTCGATGCGCGCGATCACGCGCGGGCGAGCGAGCCGCCCTTGTCGGCGAGCCGGTAGAACGCCCAGGCCCCTTCGCGCTGGCGCTCGGCGAGGCCCGCTTCGACCAACAGCTTGAGATGGCGCGAAACGCGCGGCTGCGACTGGCCGAGAATGGCGACGAGTTCGCTCACCGTCAGCTCGGCTTCGCAGAGCAGCCCGATGAGCCGCAGGCGCGTCACCTCGCCCGCCGCCTCGAGGCCGGCCAGCAGCGCCTCGAAGCTCATGGTCGGCGGAGGCCCGGCCCTGCGCATCAAATCAGACATAAGGATATGTTTATATCTAATTCCACAGTCGCGCAAGCGGCAAGGCTCAGAACGCCACCGTCTCCCGCCCGCGGTCCGCGACGACGACGCGGCATCGCCCGCCGCCTTCACGCCCGATCAACGCGACGAGACGGTTCGCGGCCGCCTCGACGTCGCCGAAGCCGTTCGACTGGACGGTGAGCGCCGCGCGGCGGGTCGACGGCGAGACGGCGCTGCGCGCGTCCTGGCGCCAGTTCCATCGTCGGCACAGCACATGGCGCAAATCGGCGTAGACGACCTCGCCGACTTTCGGCGGATCGTTGGGGTCTTCGCCAGCCTCCGCCCCCATGTCGACGAAGGTGTCGTCGGGGCGCGAAAAGCGGAACGCGAGGTCGCCCTCGATCCTGTCGAGATCGTCGCAGCCGAGGCACAGGGCGCTTTGCAGCGACACCGCATTATAGAGATCGACCAGCGCGTTGACCGGCGGCAGCGCGCCGCCGGCGAGGACGCGCTTGATCAGCCGCTCGACCGACGAGCGGTAGCTCGTCCTCTTGATGCCGAAGCCCTTGTAGGCGGCGCGCCATGCGGCGACGCCGGGAATGGCGGAAAGCTCGACCCCGCTCCAGCGACGCCGGCACTCCGCCTCGATCGCTTCGATCTCGTCTTGCAGCAAGGCGCTACGCGCCTGCCCGACGCTCAAGTTCTCGGCGACGACCAGCGCGACGCCGAAATCGGGGAAGCGGTCGGTCACTTCGGCAATCGAAAAACTCGGCATGGCGGGGTCCGCGGCAGGGCTGCGGCGCAATGGGCCGAGGCGGCGGCGGCTGTCAAGGCGGGACGCGAACGGCCGATCCCCCGACCTTCACGGCGTCAGCACCGCCGCGCCTTGCAGGCGGCCTTCGCGCAAATCGGCGAGCGCGATGTTGGCGTCGGCAAGATCGTAGCGATGGGTCTGGGCGCGCACGCCCGCCACGGCCGCGACTTCGAAGAACTCGGCGCCGTCGGCGCGGGTGAGATTGGCCACCGAGACGATCTGGCGTTCCTCCCACAGCCAGCGATAGGGGAAGCTCGGGATGTCGCTCATGTGGATGCCCCCGCACACCACCCGCCCGCCCTTGCGCACCGCGCGCAGCGCGACGGGCACGAGCGCGCCGACGGGCGCGAACAGGATCGCCGCGTCGAGCGGCTCGGGAGGCTCTTCGTCGGAGCCGCCCGCCCAGACCGCGCCGAGCGAGCGCGCGAAGCGCTGCGCGGCCTCGTCGCCCGGCCGGGTGAACGCCAGGAACTCGCGCCGCTGAAAGTTGCAGATCTGCGCCACGATGTGGGCGGCCGCGCCGAAGCCGTAGATCCCGATCTTGTGGCCGAGCCCCGCCGCCGCGAGAGAGCGCCAGCCGATCAACCCCGCGCAGAGCAGCGGCGCCGTCGCGATCGGGTCGCAGTCGGAGGGAAGCTTGAGGACGAAATCGGCCTCGGCGAGCATGTGCGAGGCGTAGCCGCCGTCGCGGGTGTAGCCGGTGAACTCGGGATGATCGCACAGATTCTCCCGGCCCTCTTCGCAATAGAAACAATGCCCGCAGGCGTGCGCGAGCCAGGGGACGCCGACCCGTTCGCCGATGGCGAAATCCTCGACGCCGGCCCCGAGCCTCTCGACGAAACCGACGACCTCATGGCCGGGAACGATCGGCAGCCGCTGGTTGGGCAACTCCCCGTCGACGACGTGCAGATCGGTGCGGCAGACGCCGCAGGCTTCGACGCGGATCAGCAACTCGGCGGGCCCGGGCGCGGGCTTGGGCCGGTCTTCGAGAACCAGCGGCCCGCCGATCTTTCTGAGCGTCATCGCGCGCATCATCGCCGTATGCCTAATGGGACATCAGAATGGGCGCCGTCGGCTGGCGCATCAGATCGAGGCTGACGCCGCCGAACAGGCCCTCGAACAAGCGCGAATGGCCGAAAGCGCCGGCGACGATGAGGTCGGCGTCCTGCGTGTCGAGGCTCGCGAACAGCGCTTCGAGCGCCGAGATGTCGCCGGTGTTGGTCCAGTCGGAAATCTGGGCGGCGACGCCGTGGCGCTGAAGGTGATCGGCCAAGACGTCCGAGGCCGCGCGCAGCGCGCTCGCGCGCGCCGAGAAGGTGAAGATCGTGACCTTCTTGGCTTTGACCAGCAGCGGCATCGCGTCGTGCACGGCGCGCGTCGCCTCGCGGCTGGCGTTCCAGGCGATGACGATGTTTTCGCCGACCGGCGCCGGCTTCCAATCCTGCGGCAGGATCAACACCGGCGCGCCCGAGGCAAGCAACGCCTCGTCCGGAATCTCGGGGCGGATCAGCGCGCGCGCCTCGCCCTCGGGACGCGGCGCGATGATCAGATCGACGCAGTGGCTGTATTCGCCGCCCACCGTGAGCGCGGCCTCGGCGGCGACGAAGCGGCCGACGAGCCCCGCTTCCTTGACCGCCGTTTCGAATTCCGGACCGACATGCAGCGCCCGGTCGCCCCAGGAACCGACGAAGGCGGCCTCCGAACTGGCGTCGACGCCGATCAGCCGCGCTCCGTGGACGAGCGCCATCGCGACCGCTAGGCGCAGGCGTTCCTGCGCGTCGTTGGTCGGATCGAGATAGACCAAGATATCCTTGTACGCCATTGCCCGCTCCCGTTCCCCGGACCCCAATCGCCGGCTCGTTTCGCGACGCCGGCGTTCGGCCCGCGTCGGGGACGGGCGCGCCCGAATGCGTCAGCTCGCCTCGCCGATCGGGATATCCACCCCCTGGCTTAGGCCGCTGGCCGCGACGCTCACCCCTTCCCCTCCCCAGTTCATCGCTCGGAATCGGGGTTCGCTATAGTTAACAAGTTTTCCGGCTTCACGGCGGATCAAACATGCCATTACTATCAAAGCAGCCGAGAAATGCATTGATCCAAAACAAAACCTTCGCCGTTGCCCTGCGGTGAGCGCCCTTTGGCGCGGGCGGCGCGGGCGCGGCGCGAAGCCGTCGAGCGGGCTCCGACACGCAAAGGCGCGCTTGCCGCTTGATCGGCGCGGCTGAATCGGGCATAGGAGCCCGCTAAATCGTCCGCCGTGGGTTTTGCCCGCAGCTTCCTGTTTTGGGTGATCCCATGAAAGTCCGCAATTCCCTCAAGTCGCTTCGCAACCGCCATCGCGACAATCGCCTCGTGCGCCGCAAGGGCCGCGTCTACATCATCAACAAGACGCAGAAACGCTTCAAGGCGCGTCAGGGCTGAGCCGGCGCCTCCCGCCCGCCTCCCTTGGCGGATAGCGCGTCGTCGCCCTTTGACCATCGCGGCGGGGCGGCCTAAGCTCGCCCGCATGAAGCGTTGCTGGACCTTCGCCTGCGCTCTCCTGTTGGCTCTTGGCGCGCCCGCGCTGGCTGAACCCGCGCCTCCGCCGGACCATCCGTCCGCGGTCGCGGCGCCTTCCCCGAGCGAGACTCTCGACGAGCTTTTCGCCCGCCTCGCCGTGGCCAAAGAACTCCGATGAAGCCGCCGGCATCGTCGGCGCGATCGATCGTCTCAACCTGCATTCTGGCTCCGACACCAGCGACCTGCTGATGGCGCGCGCGGTGGCGACGATGGACGGCGGGAATTATCCCGTCTCGCTCGCCTTGCTCGACGCGATCGTCGGCTTGCAGCCGGGATGGGCGGAAGGCTGGAACAAGCGCGCGACGGCGCGCTATCTCGCCGGCGACGTCAAGGGGGCGATGGTCGACATCGCTCAAACGCTCGCGCGCGATCCTCGCCATCTCGAGGCCCTAGCGGCGTTAGGAATGATTCTGGAGGACACCGGCCTTCGCGAGCAAGCCCTGCGCGCCTATGAGCGCGCGCTGGCGATCGCGCCGCAATGGCGCCCAATGGTCGAGGCGGCGACGCGGGTGAAGGCCGCTCTCGCGGGTCAGGCGCTGTGACCGCGCGAGCCCGGGGCTTCGCGCGCCGATGATGGCCAGCCTCGTCGGCCTGGCGGTCGTCTGCGTCATCGGCCTGTTCGCGTTCACCTTCGTCGAAACGCGGCGGATCGAGAGACGCTTTCCGCCCGTCGGCGACCTCGTCGAGACCGGCGCCGGGGCGATCCATGTCGTCGAACGCGCTCCCGACGGCCCGGAACGCGGCGCCGTCCTGCTCGTCCACGGCGCCTCCGGCAATTTCGCCGATATGAGCGTCGCGCTCGCCGATCGTCTCGCCGCGCTCGGGTTTCGGGTTTTCAGCGTCGATCGTCCGGGGCACGGCTGGAGCGCCCGCCCGCCGGAGCGCGACGCCTCCTCGCCCGAACGTCAAGCTCAGATATTGCGCGAAGCGCTGGCGCGCCGCGGCACCGCTCAGGCGATCGTCGTCGTCCACTCGCTCGCCGGCGTTCTCGGCCTCGCGATGGCGCTGAACGCGCCCGAATTCGTGCGCGGCCTGGTGCTTCTCGCCCCGGTCAGCCATCCCTGGCCGGGGGGCGTGGCGTGGTATTACACCCTCGCGGCCTCACGGGAATTCGGACCGCTGTTTCGCCGCCTTATCGTCCTGCCAGCCGGCCTCGCCAGCATGCGCACGGGCGTGCGCGAGGTCTTCGAGCCCAACCCGACGCCGCCCGACTATATCGAGAAGACGCGCCTGCCCCTGGTGCTGCGGCCGCGGCAATTCAAGGCCAACGCCGAGGACGTGGTCGACACCGAGGCCTTCGTGGCCGCGCTGTCGCCGCGCTACGGCGCGATCCGCGTCCCAGCCGCGGTCGTCACTGGCGATTCGGATGGGATCGTTTACGCCCACATCCATTCGGCCGGCTGCGCGCGCGACATTCCCGGCGCGACGCTGACGACGTTGCAAGGGGTCGGCCACTCGCCGCACCACAGCGCGCCCGAAAGCGTCGTGGCGGCGATTCTCGAAGTCGACCGGCGGGCGGCCGAAGCTCAGACCGCGCCGCCGTCCGGGCCGACGACGGCGATGCGCAGATTGTTGGTCGTTCCAGACATGCCGAAGGGAACGCCGGCGACGACGATCACCCGTTCGCCGGCGCCGACGAAGCCGTCGATATAGGCGTGGCGGCAGGCGCGGTCGGCCATGTCGCGTTCGTCGCGCGCGTCCTCGGTGACGACGGCATGGACGCCCCAAACGACGGCGAGACGTCGCGCCGTCGCGACCACCGGGGTCAGGGCGAGGATCGACGAGCGCGGCCGCTCGCGCGCGATGCGCAGTCCCGTCGAGCCCGAAGCGGTCCAGGCGCAGATGACCTTCGATTGCAACGTCTCGGCGACGTCGCGCGTCGCCTCGGCGATCGCGTCGGCGCCGGTCGCCTCCGGCGTGGCGCGCTGGGACTCGATGATGGCCGGATAAATTCCCTCCGATTCGACCGCCTCCGCGATGCGATTCATCGTCTCCACCGCCTCGCGCGGATATTGCCCGGAGGCGCTCTCGGCCGACAGCATCACCGCGTCGGCCCCTTCGAACACCGCCGTGGCGACGTCGGAGACCTCGGCGCGGGTCGGCACGGGCGTGGTGATCATCGACTCCAGCATCTGCGTTGCGACCACCACCGGCTTGCCGAGGCGGCGCGCGAGACGCGTGACGGTCTTTTGCAGGCCCGGGACTTTCTCGAGCGGCATTTCCACGCCCAGATCGCCGCGCGCCACCATCACCGCGTCGGCGACGGCAAGGATTTCGTCCAGTCGCGCGATCGCCTGCGGCTTCTCGATTTTCGCCATGACCAGCGCGCGATCCCCGGCGATTTTCTTCACCTCGATCACGTCTTCGGGGCGCTGCACGAAGGACAGCGCGATCCAGTCGATATCCTCCTCCAACGCGGCCTTGAGATCGCCCCGATCCTTCTCGGTCATCGCCGAAGTTGGAATGGTGGTGTCGGGCAGGCTGACGCCCTTCTTGTTGGAAATGCGCCCGGCGACCTCGACGATGGTGTCCGCGCGCCCGGGCGCGACGGCCGCGACGCGCAGCAGCACCTTGCCGTCGTCGATCAGCACGCGATCGCCCGGCCGAAGCGAATCGAGGATTTCCGGATGCGGAAGATAGACGCGGGTCTGGCCGCCGAGCGTCTTATCGGAATCGAGCGCGAAGGCGTCGCCCTTGTGCAGCAGCGCCGACCCGGACTCGAATTCGCCGACGCGCAGCTTCGGGCCCTGCAAATCGACGAGAATGCCGATCGGCCGATCGTATTCTTCCTCGAGCGCGCGAATCATCGCGACGCGCTCGCGCATCGCGTCGTGCGAGGCGTGGCTCATGTTGATGCGAAAGACGTCGGCGCCGGCTTCGAACAGCGCGGCCACCATCGATCGATCGGCCGAGGCCGGACCGAGCGTGGCGATGATCTTGATGCGGCGTCGACGTCGGATCAAAGCGTTTTCTCCAATTGGTGTGTCGGCCGGCGGGCGAATCCCGGCAGCCGGCGACTTTATCGAGTCGATTCTTCGCGACAACGCGACGCCCGCATGAAAGACAAGCGGCGGGACGATCAGGGGTTGACCGGGTCGGTGAGTTGCACGGTCCAATTCTTGGCGTCCTTGCCGGTGTCGACTTCAAAAAATCCCGTGCGGTCGTAGCCGCGCACGAAACAATCCTGGCGGCCTTCGACCTTGAACTCGCGGTCGCTGGTGCACATGAAGGCCTTGCCCTTCCACTCGCCGCCGCGCTCGTCCATCGCATAGACATAGTAATATTGCGCCGCGAGCGCGCCGCGCAGCAGCGTGTCGCAATCCGAGGGCTTGAGATTCCACCAGCCCTCGCTCACCCAGCTCTGCCCGTCGGTATAGGCCAGGGAGACGCTGACCCGATTGGCGGTGAGGTTGCACATGCGAAAATCCGCCCATGCGGGCTGTGCGGCGAGGAGCGCCGCGCCGAAAAAAAGCAAACTGAATTTTCGACCCATGACCGTCCGCGCCGCTCGTCGCCGCGTCATATTCGTCGGCGAGGCGCCGGTGTCAACCACGAGCCGCCGTCCGCGAGCGGCGACAATCGGCGCAGGCGCTCCTCAAGTCGGCCGCGCAACGTAGATTCCGGCGAGAATCGCAGGCCGCCCAGCGCCTGGACGAGCGAGACCGGTTCGCCGAGCAGCAAATAAGCAAAGCTCGCCGCGGCGATCGCCTCGAGGAAAATCACCAACGACGAGAACGCCGCCGGCAAGCGGCCGAGCGCCACCGAAAGCAGGCCCTGGCCGCCGGCATGGCTGATCCACGCCATGGCCAGCAGCGCCGCAACGCCCTTGACGCTATGCGGCAGGATCCTGGGTTCGAGGCTGAGCGCGACGAAGAACAGCAACACGGCGGTGATCATCGTCGCTTCGAAGGTGACGCGCGCCGCCGAGCTCTCGCCGCGCGCCGCCTTCACCGCGAGGAAATAGAGGCCGAAGAACACGCCAGTCGCAAGCCCAAAGAGATCGCCGAGCGCGCCCGCGGGCCTCAGATGCAGGCTCTGCGCGAGCAGCGCCGCGCCGCCGAGGATGCACAGCGCCAAGCCGGCCAGCGTCTTCGCGGCGGCGCGCTCGCGCGAGATCAGCCAGCCGAACGCGACCACCCAGATGGGCGCGGTGGTGGCGAAGAACGTCGCGTTGGCGACGCTGGTGGTGACGATCGACAGATGCCAGAAGAACAGATCGCCAGTGAAGGCCAGACCCGCCAGGATGGTCGCGACGCCGAAGCGCCGCGCCGGCGCGGCGCCCAATTCGCTCACACGGGTCCATGCGTAAAGCGCGGGCAGCGCCAGGGCGACGCGCCAGAACGCGCTGGCGAACGGCCCGACGTCCGCCACGCGCACGAAGAGCAGCGACAAGCCCATCGCGAGCGCGCCGGCGACGAGCGCGGCGAAAGGCGCCCCGAAGCCGCCGCGCGGCTTCGTCGCCGGGAAGGGTCTGCGTCATCCGATTCCGGCCGAAATGCCAAGCGCGAGTTCCACGCCCGCGGTCAAACTTCGGCCCGTCCAGATCCCGCCGCATCGATCGAGCAAGGGGGGGCCCGATGGACGCCAAGCTGATACGCGAAATCCGGCCAAGGCGCAGGAGGCCTTCCAGCCGGTCGAACGAATTGAGGGCGCGCTCGACGGCGGCGTCCTGGTCGTTTGCGATCACGCCGCCAACGCCATTCCGCCGGGCTACGGCGCGCTCGGGCTGCCGCGCGAGGC
>CAVXCA010000013.1:0-13541 GCA_963759955.1 uncultured Alphaproteobacteria bacterium | reverse complement strand
TGTCGTCTACTCGTAGGATTTCTACGTATCGCGACATCAAGCAGGCGATCGTCGACATCGAGATGATGTTCGACATCCTGTCGCAGAACCCCGAAATTCAAGATCGCCCCGGCGCGCGCCCGCTGGTCGTCACGCAGGGCGCGGTGCGGTTCGAGGACGTCGAGTTCAACTACGACCCCGCGCGCAAGATCCTGCGCCGCGTCTCCTTCGAAGCGCCGGCGGGGCACACCATCGCCATCGTCGGCCCGTCGGGCGCGGGAAAGTCGACGATCTCGCGCCTGCTGTTTCGCTTTTACGAACCTAGCGCGGGGCGCATCACCATCGACGGACAGGACATCAGAGAAGTCACGCAGTCCAGCCTGCGCGCCGCGATCGGCATGGTGCCGCAGGACACCGTGCTGTTCAACGACACGATCCTTTATAACATCCGCTACGGCCGCGACGGCGCCAACGACGAAGAGGTCGAGGCGGTCGCCGAAGACGCGCAGATCGACGCGTTCATCCGCTCGCTGCCTCAGGGCTACGGCGCGCACGTGGGCGAGCGCGGGTTGAAATTGTCGGGCGGCGAGAAGCAGCGCGTCGCGATCGCGCGCACCATGCTGAAAGGACCGCCGATCCTGGTGCTCGACGAGGCGACCTCCGCCCTCGACAGTTTCACCGAGCGCGAAATCCAGGCGGCTCTGGAGCGGGTCTCGCGGGGGCGCACCACCCTGATCATCGCTCACCGTCTTTCGACCGTCGTTCACGCCGACGAAATCCTGGTGCTCGACAAGGGCGTGATCGCCGAGCGCGGCAAGCACGAGGAGCTGTTGGCGCGCGGCGGGCTCTACGCCGGACTATGGAACCGTCAACGCGAAGTGGACGCGGCGGAAGAAACGCTGCGCCGCGCCGACTCCGCCGAAGAGGAGGCCGAAGACACGCTCGAGGCCAAGCCGGATTTCGCAGCAGCCGGGGCCGGGCTTTCCGAAGACCATCCCGACGCGACGGCGAAGCCGAGCGCGCTCGGATTAGGGAGCCGAGAGGAGGCGGACGACGCCGCGCCGTGACTTTTGCCGCGTTTGGCGCCAAAAGACTGCCTCCGTCGAGGCGCCTGCTATGTCGGTTTTGGATTCCGTTCGTCGTCAAATCGCTCCCATTCATCCCGAAGGCTACATTTTCATCGCCGCGTTCATTGCGGCGACTTTGATTTTGGGCTGGCTTTGGACGCCGCTCGGCTGGATCGGGTTGGTGGCGACGCTGTGGTGCGCCTTTTTCTTTCGCGATCCGTCGCGCGTGACGCCGCTGCGCGCCGATCTCGTCGTCGCCCCGGCCGACGGCGTCGTCAGTTTCTGCGGGGTCGCCGCGCCGCCGCCCGAACTCGGCTTGGGCGCCGCGCCCCGCCAACGCGTGTCGATCTTCATGTCGGTGTTCGATTGCCACATCAATCGCGCGCCCGTCGAAGGCCAGGTGACGCGCATCGCGTATCACGCGGGCGAATTCCTCAGCGCGGACCTCGACAAGGCGAGCGAAGCCAATGAGCGCAACGGTCTGCTGATCGAAAGCGCCGCCGGCGTCTTCGGCGTGGTGCAGATCGCCGGGATGATCGCGCGCCGCATCGTCTGCTTCACCCACGAGGGGGCGCGCCTGGGCGCGGGCGAACGCTTCGGCCTCATACGCTTCGGCTCGCGCGTCGACGTCTACCTGCCCGAAGGCGCGCGCGTCCTCGTCGGCCTTCATTCACGCGCCGTCGCCGGCGAGACCGTGATCGCCGAGATCGGACACGACGAAGGATCGCGGCAATTCCGCTCGAGCTGATCGAACAAGGCCAATTCCCGATGAGCGAAACCCAATCGCAAAGCCCCGCTCCGCAATGGCCTCCCGCTGGCGCGCGCCTGCGCGGGTTCAAGGCCGTGCCGCTGCGCTTGCTCATTCCCAACCTCATCACCCTGCTCGCGCTCTGCCTCGGCCTGACGGCGATTCGCTTCGCTTTCGAGGGCGCGATCGAGTGGGCGGTCAGCGCCATCGCCGCCGCGGCGGTGCTCGACGGCCTGGATGGGCGGATCGCGCGCGCTCTCAAGGGCACTTCGCGATTCGGCGCGGAACTCGATTCGCTCGCCGACTTCGTCGACTTCGGCGTCGCGCCGGCAATCGTGCTCTATTTCTCCGGTCTCGATCAAATGAAGAGCCTGGGCTGGCTGGCCGCGCTGGTGTTCTGCATCGCCTGCGCGTTGCGCCTGGCGCGATTCAACGTGATGATCGACAGTCCGGAGCTGCCGGCCTGGCGCAAGAATTTCTTCGTCGGCATGCCCGCGCCGGCGGGCGCCATCGTCGGGCTGTTGCCGGTCTATTTGCGCTTCTTGCTGTCCACGCCCTCGTCCGAACCGCGCTTCGTCGCGCTGGAAATCGCTTATGTCCTCGCCATTGCGCTGCTGATGGCGAGCCGCGTGCCGCACTTCTCGGGAAAAACGATCGGCCGCGTGCCGCACGAATATGTCGCGGTGGTGTTGATCGGCTTGGCGGCGGCGCTGCTGCTGATCATCAATTTCCCGCTTCAGTCGCTGGTCGCGGTTTCGCTGGCCTATCTGGCGACGATTCCCTTCAGCGTGCGGCAATTCAGGGCGATGCGACGCGAAAACGGCTGACGCGGTGGGAAACCGCTCCTTTCGGCGACAATTGCTGTTTCCCCTTTGCCGGGAATTCATATAGGGTCCGCGTGATTTTTTTGCGCTTGCGCCGCCGCGCCGAGCGCTTCACTCCTGGTCCTCGCCGTCGCCGACCAGCGCGGCGAACGCAAGAAAGGCCCCTATGTCGAAGGAAGAATTGCTCGAGTTTCCGGGCTTCGTCGTCGAATTGCTGCCCAACGCGACCTTTCGCGTCAAACTCGAAAACGATCACGAGATCATCGCCCACACCGCCGGCAAGATGCGCAAGAACCGCATCCGCGTTCTGGCGGGCGACAAGGTTCTGGTCGAGATGACGCCCTACGACCTGACCAAGGGCCGCATCACCTACCGTTTCAAATAGGCGCCCGATCGATGGACGCTTCGCCGTGAGACGCCCCGCGTGAGCG
Source organism: uncultured Alphaproteobacteria bacterium (assembly GCA_963759955.1). GTDB lineage: Bacteria > Pseudomonadota > Alphaproteobacteria > Rhizobiales > Beijerinckiaceae > Roseiarcus. Next base: position 10,492 of record CAVXCA010000013.1, on the reverse strand, counting down.
AAATCGTGACCCGCCCCCGCCTTGTGCTCGCCTCCGGGTCGCCGCGCCGTCTGGCGCTGCTGGCGCAGATAGGCGTCGAGCCCGACGCGGTCATTCCCGCCGACATCGAAGAGACGCCGCGCCGCAACGAATCGCCGCGCGCGCTCGCGCAGCGGCTAGCCACGGAAAAGGCGGGCATCGCCGCGGCGATCGCGCTCAAGCGGCCCGATGTCGGCCCTTCGCTGACGCTCGCCGCCGACACGGTGGTCTGCGTCGGCCGGCGCATTCTGCCCAAATGCGAAATCCTCGACGAGGCGGACGATTGTCTGAGCCTGCTGTCGGGGCGCGCGCATCGTGTCTACACCGGGCTCGCGCTGGCGACGCCGAGCGGAGCGATGCGCCATCGCCTGGTCGAGACGCGCGTGCGCTTCAAGCGCCTGTCGCGCAGCGAAATCGCCGCCTATCTCGCCAGCGGCGAATGGCGCGGCAAGGCGGGCGGCTATGCGATTCAGGGGCTCGCGGGAGTCTTCGTGATCCGCGTCGTCGGCTCCTACACCAGCGTCGTCGGCCTGCCGCTCGCCGAGACGGCGGCGCTGCTCGCCGGCGAAGGCTACGTCGCCCATCGCGGCTGGACGCCCGGAGTTTAAGGCAATGGCCGAGGCCGCGCGACAACCCGCCGCCGACGATCGCGGCGCCAAGGCGCAGACCGTCTGCGTCGTCTGCGGGCGCCCGCGCGATCCGCGATACGACCCGTTCTGCTCGCGCCGCTGCGCCGACGTCGATCTCTATCGCTGGCTGAAGGGCGGCTATGTGATTCCCGGCAGCGAGCCGTCGCGCTCCGAGCGCGACGACGACGCCTAGCCCGGCAATCAGGCCTATTTTTTCCCGCGTTTGGCGTTGGCCGCCAAGGCCTGACGGTTGGCTTTGGAAAAACTGTCGGCGGCGGTCATGTAGACGATGAACGCGAGCGAAACCGCAGTCCCGATCAGCGCCAGCGTAATGACGAAGGGATAGCCGATTTCATACGTCGCCACGACTACGATTAGCGCGACAATAGCCAAGAAATAATATATCGCGCTGATGGATTTTGAAGTAGAGTGTCCGACGAGACCGCCAACAACGGGCGATTCAATTACGGCATTGCCAGCGTTTTCCACAGTGATTTCCTCATTGTTGTTTTGTGACATTTTCTTGTGTCTTCATTTTTCATTGACCCAGCTCAAATGGTCAAGCGACCCACGCTGCGGCAGTTTGTCGCACTGTGATGCGCCACTTTGTCGCAAGAACCAAAATGGGCAACCAGCGCCGGATTCGTCGGCTCGGCTGCGAGCGCCGCCCCCGCCGCCTCGCTATCGCAAGCGCGGCTTGTCGCCGATCTGTCCGCCCGCGCAGGCGATGGCGAACGCGTAGGCGCGCGCGACGTCTTCGAGGCGGTCGAAGCGCCCCGGCGCGCCGGCGTGGCCGGCCTCCATCGCGGTGCGCAGCAGGATCGGGCCGCCGCCGGTCATCGTCGCGCGCAGTTTCGCGACCCATTTGGCCGGCTCCCAATAGGTCACGCGCGGATCGGTCAGCCCGGCGAGCGCGAGGATCGCGGGATAGCGTTGCGCGCCGACATTGTCGTAGGGGCTGTAGGCGCGGATCGCGGCGAACGCCTCGGGGCTGCGAATCGGATCGCCCCATTCGAGCCATTCGGGCGGGGTCAGCGGCAGGCTCTCGTCGAGCATGGTGGCGAGCACGTCGACGAAGGGCACGTCGGCGATGATCCCGGCGTAGAGCTCCGGCGCCGCGTTGGCGATCGCGCCCATCAGCATGCCGCCGGCGCTGCCGCCGTGGGCGACGACGCGATCATGAGCAGCGAAGCCTTCGGCGACGAGATGGCGGGTGGCGGCGAGGAAATCGCCGAAGGTGTTGGGCTTGTTGGCGAGCTTGCCGGCCTCGTACCAGCGCCAGCCCTTTTCCGTGCCGCCGCGCACGTGGGCGATCGCGTAGACGAAGCCGCGATCGACCAGGGAAAGCCGGCTGGTGGAGAAGTTCGCGTCCATCACGTGGCCATAGGCGCCGTAGCCGTAGATCAGCATCGGCGCCGTGCCGTCGAGCGGCGTCCCGCGGCGATAGAGCAGCGAGATCGGCACGCTCTCGCCGTCCTCGGCGCGGGCGAAGACGCGGCGGGTGACGTAGGCGGAGGCGTCGAAATCCTTCGGCGTCATCTGCTTCTTGCGCAGGATGCGCTGGCGCGCGCCGACGTCGTAATCGTAGATCTCCTGGCTGCACGCCATCGAGGAGAAGCTGAAGCGGATGACCGGCGCATCGAACTCGTAGACCGGCTCGAGCTTGAGGAAATAGGTCTGCGCCTCGAACGCGATCTCGTGCGCCGCCCCGCTCGCAAGCTCGTGGATCATCAGCCGCGGAACGTTGTCCTCGCGCGCGAGCAGCACGAGGCAATCCCTGAACAGCGCCGCGCTCTCGATGAGACGGCCGTCCTTGTGGGCGACGAACGGGCGCCAGTTCGCTTCGCCTGGCGCCTCGCGCGGCGCGGTGACGATTCTGAAGTCGCGCGCGCCGTCGGCGTTGGTCTTGATGTAGAAGACGTCGCCGTGATCCATCGCCTCGTAGCGCAGGCCCAGCCGGCGCGGCGCGATCAGCAGCGGCGGCGCGGTCGGATCGTCGAGATCGACGACGCGCGCCTCCGACGCGTCGTGGCCGTGCACGGAAATGATCGCAGTGCGGGCGAGCCGCGTCGGCGCGATCGAGATGAACCAGGCGGGATCGGCCTCCTCGAAAACGACGGCGTCCTCGCTCTGCGCGGCGCCGAGGCGATGCAGCATCACCCGCCAGGGGCGATGGTTTTCGTCCTGCGCGACGTAGAGAAAGGCGCGCGAATCGCGCGTCCACACGGCGTCGCCGGTGGCGTTCTCGACGCGGTCGGGCAAGTCGGCGCCCGCGGCGACGTCGCGCACGCAGATCGCATACATCTCGGAGCCCTTGTCGTCGGCGCTCCAGGCGAATTTCCGGTGATCGGGCGAATGGCGCGCGCTCGCGAGGTGGAAGAACGGTTTCGCGTCGGCGCGCTCGTCGCCGTCGAGCAGCACCGTTTCCTTGCCGCCCGCGCGCGGCCGGCGGCAGAAGATGCGCTGCTGGCCGCCGTGGCGGAAGCGCGAATAATAGGCCCAGGGGCCGTCCGACTGGGGAACCTCGCTGTCGTCCTCCTTCAGCCGCGCGCGCATCTCGCGCACGAGCTGGCGTTGAAGCGCGCGGGTCGGCCCGAGAATTTGGTCGGCGTAGGCGTTCTCCGCCTCGAGCAGCGCGCGAATGTCGGCCGGCAGCGCTTCCGGGTCGCGCAGCACCTCGCGCCAGTTGTCGGCGCGAATCCAGGCGTAGTCGTCGCGCCAGGAGACGCCGTGGGCGCGGCATTCGTGCGGTCGCTTTTCAGCCCTGGGCGGCGTCTGCTCGCCGCGCGCCTTGGCGTGGGGCATGGCTCACGGGCTCCCATCTGGTTGGAGTCGTATTGCCATGGGCGGGGCGGGAAAGGAAGGCGGGTGGGGCGGGGGCGGGACGGTTGGCGGCAGGCACCGCGAGGAGGAGCGAGAACTGGGCGGCGAATTGCGGCAGTCGCTTCGTTGGAGCCTGCGGCCGGCACCGGGCACGGCGGTCATGATTCAGTCGACAGTTAAGCGTACTGGCGCCGGAACTCCGCCTCGAAATAACCGTTTTTATCATATTTAACGTGCTCTTAAATGTGACAGGAGGCGACCATGAGGGTCACCGTCAACGGATATCACAGGGATCATGGAAGTAAAACGTTAATTGAGAAAGACCTTGCGGACGTTGCTGTAGAAAATAATGAATATTCATATTATTATTGTCCCTACGATAGGCCCATTATACGGACACAGACAACAGAACCGGGTGACCCGCACATAAGCATCGTTACTCGAGTTAATACCACATTGCAGGGTAATTACAGATTAGAGATACGATTGACGTTATCGGATATTTTGACACTATTTTGGCTTGGTTTCAAAGATAAGGCGTTACAATTCGCATTTCAAAACAAGGCGAAACTAACAGAGACAGCGACACCAACTGCCGCATGACGCAAGATCCGTGTAACGGCTTGCAATGAATCTGCGCAACCATGAGGGAATTTCCAATGACCACCTTCAAGGTGCTCCTGTTTAATATGGGAATTTGGGACGGACAAGAACCCCAAGTGATACTTACCGCATCTGCCATACAAGCTGCGGAACGAGTCTGCGGCGAAACGCTTCTAAAAGCAGGGACACTCGGCAAGCTGCGCGCTGAGGTCTGGACGACAGGCAAGGCAGATCGGAAGGAAATATTCTACTCGAAATAGTGGAAGACCTCTAAGGCGTGTCAACTGTCAAGTGGGGTAATTGTCCCTTGTCGATTAGGACTTGCTTCATCGCGGCTTTAAGATGGGCAAAGCCCAGCCCAACGTTAGATAGTTCCCGCAAATCGTCTTCCTCAGTCGCGCACGCGCCAAACGCGGCCTCGACAGCGGCGTTGCGATCAGTATATGTTTTTATATATATGGAATAAGAATGTTTTAGGCACGTGTGCCAAGCGTTCTGCATTTGGCGAATTGGTTTTCGGATATCGGTGGACTGCGCTTGAGCAGACGCAATACCCATCATCAGTAGAGTTAAGGCTAGAACGCCGTACCTCATGTTAACTCCGGCATTACGGCATTACGCTGACACGCACCTATTTCACCGCTTGCGAAACACCCATCAAACCGTGTGATCCCTCCACGACGTTCGCGGCGCAGGAATACGCTCACCGCGCTCTCCCCGCAACCCCGCCTCCTCCGGTTCGAGCTTGTTGTCGACGCCAGGCGCGGTCCAGTCGATGATTGGGCGCGCTACCGCCGTAACCCAACGGGTCGCGACCGTAAAATTATCTGGTACGGATTCATTCCGTATGCTATGGGAGGACAGCGAACTCCAGGAGGTTCCATGCCCCGCGCCCTCACCGAAAGCGGCCGGGTCGAGTTGCGGCTCCGGCCCGAAGACAAGGCCACGCTCACGCGCGCTGCGTCGATCAAGCGGCTCGATCTCACCGGCTACATCCTGCGCGCCGTCCTGCCGCAGGCGCAGGCGGATATTTCCGAGGCCGAACGGCTCGCGCTCTCCGAACGCAATTCCCTGCGCGTTCTCGCCCTGCTCGAAAACCCGCCGGCGGCTCCCGACCGCCTCGTGCGCGCCGCGAAGGCCGGCTTCACGCTGCCGTGACGGCGCTTCGTTGGGAGGAAGCGCCGATCTGCAAGCGGCACGATCGCGCCGCCTTCGATTGCGGCGACGCCGATCTCAACCTCTACCTGCAACGCTACGCGCGCCAGAACCACGAAAGCGGCGGCGCAAAATGTTTCGTCGCCGCGCCCTCTGACACGCCAACGCGCATTCTCGGCTTCTACACCCTTTGCCCGGCGTCGCTCGAATACAGCCGCACGCCCGCTGTGGCGAAGAAAGGCCTCGCCCGTTACGACGCGCCCGTGTTCCGGCTCGGCCGCCTGGCCGTGGACAAGACCGTGCACGGCCGCGGGCTCGGCGGCGCTCTGCTGCTGCGCGCCGCCGACCGCTGCCTCCGCGTCGCACAAGACGTCGGCGGCGTCGCCCTGCTCATCGACGCGAAAAACGATCGCGCCGCCCGCTGGTACGAAAACTATGGCGCTCTCCGCATGGACGACGCGCCGCTCTCCCTCGTCCTGCCGCTCGCCGTCGCCGCCGACGCGCTCAAGCGCGGGATTTAGGCCGACGTCTGCGCCAGAGTTCTGGTTGCCGTGACGCCGCACGTAACTATCGACCCTGCGATTTCCCCACGGCGGTCGCGGCGGTTCGAGCCCGCGGCCGGGGTCGACCGCGGTCCAGGCGGCAATTGGGACATGGCGCGACTCGATCGAATCTCCCGCGATGTCATTCCCGCGAAAGCGGGAATCCAGACTTGGCGGCCGCCGCCCCCTTTCCCCACTGGATTCCCGCTTTCGCGGGAATGACACAGGCAAGAGCCCCGTCGGTTTCGTCTTGAAGCAACCCCCGCCAGGGGTCCTGCGCCCGTGCCCGATCCGCCAGCCCGCCCCTCCCCGCCCTCAATTCAGCCGGAACTCGCCGTCGACCGCCCTGAATTCCGCCGGCCGGATCAGGCCGGCGTGGGCGACGATGACGGAATGGAGGACGCCGTCGAGCTCCCGGCTCCAGAAATCGAGGAATCTTCGCAGCTCGGGGAAATGCGGGCGCCAATCGTCCCGCTGCCAGATATAACTCTGCAACAGGGACGGATGGTCGGGCATGTGGTAGAAGATGTTGGCGGTGGTCAGGCCATAACCTTCGAGCTGACGGCGAAAATCCGAAGAGACCATGGCGCCCCTGCTATGCGTCCAATCGTCGCGATGGTGGCGCCTTCGAGGGTCGCCCGCAAGAGGGAAAGCCGATAATTACGGCGCACTTTCAGTATGTTAGCACTCATCGCGGCGAGTGCTGACTTTTCTCCAGACGCCCCCTTGAAGAGAAGAGCGCGCCTCCCAATTCTGAGGTCCCGGAGCCGGCGGCTCCTTTTTCGAAGCCGGCCAACCCGATACAGGAGGAACCCATGAAGTTTCGCCCGCTGCACGATCGCGTGGTCGTCAAACGCGTCGAGGCCGAAGAAAAGACCAAGGGTGGGATCATCATCCCCGACACCGCGAAGGAAAAGCCGCAAGAGGGCGAAGTCGTCGCCGTCGGGCCCGGCGGCCGCGACGAGAGCGGCAAGCTCGTTCCGATGGACGTCAAGGTCAGCGACCGCATCCTGTTCGGCAAATGGTCGGGAACGGAAATCAAGCTCGACGGCCAGGACCTTCTGATCATGAAGGAGAGCGACGTCATGGGGGTCGTCGAAGGCGCAGCCGCCCCCGCCCGCAAGGCCGCCTGATCCGGAGGACTCGCGATCGTTTTCAATCTCATGCCGACGGAGTGAAACGAAATGTCAGCTAAGGAAGTCCGATTCTCGCAGGATGCGCGGGATAAAATGTTCCGCGGCGTCGATATTCTCGCCAACGCGGTCAAGGTGACGCTGGGCCCGAAGGGCCGCAACGTCGTGCTCGAAAAGAGCTACGGCGCGCCGCGCGTCACCAAGGACGGCGTCACTGTCGCCAAGGAAATCGAGCTCGAGGACAAGTTCGAGAACATGGGCGCGCAGATGGTGCGCGAGGTGGCCTCCAAGCAGAGCGACGCCGCCGGCGACGGCACCACGACGGCGACCGTTCTCGCCCACGCGATCGTCAAGGAGGGCGCCAAGTCCGTCGCCGCCGGCGCCAATCCGATGGACGTCAAGCGCGGCATCGACGTCGCCGTCGAAGCCATTTGCGCCGATCTCGAAAAGAACAGCCGCAAGGTCACCAAGTCCGACGAGATCGCCCAGGTCGGCACGATCTCCGCCAACGGCGACAAGTTCATCGGCAAGATGATCGCGCGGGCGATGGACAAGGTCGGCAACGAGGGCGTCATCACCGTCGAAGAGGCCAAGAGCCTGGAGATCGAACTCGACATCGTCGAGGGCATGCAGTTCGACCGCGGCTATCTCTCCCCGTATTTCATCACCAACGCGGAGAAGATGATCGCCGAGCTCGAGGATGCCTACATCCTCATTCACGAGAAGAAGCTGACCGCTTTGCAGGCGATGTTGCCCGTGCTCGAGGCGGTCGTGCAGTCCGGCAAGCCGTTGCTGATCGTCGCCGAGGACGTCGAGGGCGAGGCGCTGGCGACGCTGGTCGTCAACAAGCTGCGCGGCGGCCTCAAGATCGCCGCCGTCAAGGCGCCGGGCTTCGGCGATCGCCGCAAGGCGATGCTGGAGGACATCGCCATCCTCACCGGCGGCACGATGATCGCGGAGGATCTCGGCATCAAGCTCGAGAACGTGACCCTTCAGATGCTCGGCCGCGCCAAGCGCGTGCGGATCGAGAAAGAGAACACCACGATCGTCGACGGCGCCGGCAAGAAGGCCGACATCGAGGCGCGCATCGCGCAGATCAAGGCCCAGATCGAAGAGACGACCTCCGACTACGACAAGGAGAAGCTGCAGGAGCGTCTGGCCAAGCTCGCGGGCGGGGTTGCGGTGATCCGCGTCGGCGGCTCGACCGAAGTCGAAGTCAAGGAGAAGAAGGACCGCGTCGAGGACGCGCTCCACGCCACGCGCGCCGCGGTTCAGGAAGGCATCCTGCCGGGCGGCGGCGTCGCCCTGCTGCGCTCGGCCAAGACTCTGGACGGCGTGAAGTTCGACAACGCCGATCAGCGCACCGGCGTCGAGATCGTTCGCAAGGCGATCCACGCGCCGTCGCGGCAGATCGTCGAGAACGCGGGCGTCGACGGCTCCGTCGTGGTCGGCAAGATCCTCGAACACAAGGACTACGCGTGGGGCTATGACGCCCAGAGCGGCGAATACGGCGATCTCTTCAAGCTCGGCATCATCGACCCGACCAAGGTCGTTCGCACCGCGCTGCAAGACGCGGCCTCCGTCGCCGGCCTGCTCATCACCACCGAGGCGATGATCGCCGAGAAGCCGAAGAAGGAAGCGCCGGCGATGCCGGGCGGCGGCATGGATTACTGAGCGAGGCCGCTTGTCGAGCGTGGGCGGCGCCGGCCCCTTGGGCCGGCGCCGACCTGGCGTCGAGGCGCAGAAATCGTCGGCGACGGACTTTGCCGTGACGGGCCGACGGCGGCGCCGCGCGGCGCGGTTTGTTTCACTGTTTATTTACGTGTATGACAGCGAGGCACACCGCGACATGGACACGAAAGCGCACTCAAGCCCCTGAACTCGCTCGATCGCGGACCGGACCGCCGCTCGCACGCCGCGCGGCGCCGCGGTCGGCGATTCGCGACCCGTCGGCGTAGCGCGTATTGCGATCGATCAACGCCGGGCGCGTCCCCTTTCGATTAGATCATTCTTCGCCGCCGCGCGCGGTGGCGCGGGAGCGGGAGGCGAGGCGAGGCGATGGTCAAGGACGGCGCCGGCGCGAACAAGGATCCGTTGCGCCCGCTCGAAATCAATCCGGAGCGCGCGGGACGCCTCGATCGCGCGCCGTACGCGATCGTCGACATCGGCTCGAATTCGGTGCGGCTCGTCGTCTACGACCAGCTCGGCCGCGCCCCGTTGCCACGCTTCAACGAGAAGTCGCTGTGCCGCCTCGGCGAAGGCCTCGCGCAAACCGGCGCCATCGCGCCCGAGGGCTTTCGCCGCACGGTCGAGGCGACGCGCCGGTTTCGCGCCATCGCCGACGCGATGCGCGTCAGCAAGATCGACACGACGGCGACGGAAGCGATCCGCCGCGCGTCGAACGGGCCTGCGCTCGCCGCCGCCATCGCCGCCGAATCCGGCCTCGAGGTTCGCGTCCTCAGCGGAGCGGAGGAAGCGCGCTTCGCCGCGCTCGGGGTGATCTCCGGCTTCTTCCGCCCGATCGGAACGATCGGCGACATGGGCGGCGGCAGCCTGGAAGTCGCCGAGGCGCTCGACGATCGCGTCGGCGACCGTTGGGTCAGCCTGCCGCTCGGTGCCTTGCCGGTCGAAGCGATGCTCGCCGACGGCGTCGCCGAAGCCAAGCGCCGGATCGACGAAATGCTGCAGGCGAGCCTGCCGCCGGCGCTCGGCAAGCCGGTGTTCTACGCCGTCGGCGGCGGCTGGCGCGCGCTCGCCAAGGCGCACCTGGAAGCGGCCGAAGCGCCGGTCAAGGTCGTGCACGGCTATACGATGGCGAGCGCGGACGCGCGCGGCTTCGCAAAGGCGCTGCTGCGGCTTCCGCCCGCGAAACTGGAAGCGATGCCCGGCGTGCCCGAACGGCGCGTGCGCACCTTGCCGGCGTCGGCGCTCGTGCTCGATCGCGTGCTCAAGCGCCTCGCCCCGGAGCGGGTCGTGTTTTCCGCGTTCGGCTTGCGCGAGGGTTTTCTCTACTCACAGCTGAGCAAGCCCGAGCGCTATCTCGATCCACTTGTCGAGGGCGCGCAGCTCACCGGACTGCCGGTCGCGCGGGTGCCGGAATTCGCCCCCGCGCTCGCGGCGTGGACGGGGGATCTCTTCCCGGGCGAGACGCCGGCCGATACGCGCCTGCGCGTCGCGGTCTGCGCGCTTTCCGACATCGCCTGGAGCGCGCACCCGGACCTGCGCGCCGAGGAGAGCTTTCGCCGGCTATTGCAATTTCCCTTCATCGGCGTCGATCACGCCGAGCGGGTTTTCATCGCCACCGCGATTCACGCTCGCTACGCCGGCGATCCCGACGCGCCCTGGCTCAGCCCGGCCGACAGTCTGCTGACGCCGGCGATACGGCGCCGGGCGCAGATTCTCGGCCGGGCGATCTTGCTCGCGTACCGCTTTTCCGGCGTCGTGCCGGCGCTGCTCGACAGCGCGCGGCTGCGCATCGAGCCCGATCGCGTTCGGCTCGAAGTCGGTGCCGCCGCGCGCGCGCCCGACAGCGAAGTCGTCAGCGACCGTCTGAAGCTGCTCGCGACGGCCATCGGCGTCCGGCGCGCCG
>CAVXCA010000012.1:0-6236 GCA_963759955.1 uncultured Alphaproteobacteria bacterium | reverse complement strand
AGCGATTTGACACAATCACCATCTCTGCTTCAATCTGACCGGCGGCCATGGCGCGCGCGAAACGCGAACGACCGGGATGCGTGCATATTCGGCTAGCGGGCGTTGCCGATGCGTTCTAGCGACGCCTAGTTAGAATTGAGCGAACCCGGTATCCTGCGCACATGGGCGTGATGGAGATTCTTACCGAGGAGTTTCTAGCCGAGCTCCCCGAAGATCCGCAGACGGCGTTCGGGATAGTGCTGCGCCGCGCTGACGCCTACGTCTCCGAAGCGCTCCAGGCGGTCGACGTGACCGAGAATAGCAGCTGGCAGGTATTCGAAACGGCGCAGCACACGGCCATGAACACCATCATCGCCGTTGCGAAGCGCTATGAAATCCAGCCATTCGCAAGCATGGTTGTGCCGCCGCGGAAGGGCTTCGGGTCCGAGCAATTCACCGAATTCAAGGTCGACCTGGATCATTATGCCGCCCAGCTGGTGCTCGACAACAGCATCCGGAACAAGCGCGACGCCGTAGCGATCGAGTCGAAGGTTAAGGACCGCCTCCGCCAGCACGTCTACGGTATCAAGACCCTGATCGATCAAGCTGATATGCCAGAGCCCCGACGCGCCCTCCTACACAAGAGGATCGCCGCCTTCGAGGCGGCCCTAGAGAAGCCGCGGGTGAACGTCGTGATGCTGGCCGGGGCGATGGTGGCGATCTTGGCCGGGGCCGCTAATGTCGCCGGGCTGGCCGACAGCCCGACGATGCATAAGCTGGTCACGACAATTATGGTGACGATCGGCGAAGCGAAGGCGATCGACGAAGAGAAGCGCGAGCTACCGCCCATCCAGCCGCCTCAGCCCCTGCTGCCGCCTCGGCCCGCGGACTACGTTGCTGGGTCGCCGAAAGCGCGACGCGGTAAGTCCACCGGCAATCTGGACGACGACATCCCGTTCTAGCGCGGGCAATCCGCGGCTGCAGCCCCCGCACCCCCACTCCCCCGGGGAGCACGGCAACTATGAGCACGGCCTCCACGGCTCTACGCGGACCACGCACCACGGCGGTCTAACGCCATCTATCTGGGATCAAAAGGGTTCGTTCGGAGCGTTCCGCCGAGTTAGCACATACGTGCGAACTCATATGCCGAGCTGCTGTATACATGCCCGACACGGCGTGAGATGGGTGATCTTTGGACTCGGAGTTGGCGCGGATCTGCAGCATACTCGTCGACATCGCAGGGCTCGCGTGGCGGGCGGCGGGCTCCAAACCCGTACCGCCCGCCGCGCTGCTCCTCGCCAGGAAGTCGCTGCGAAGGGCCTGAGGTCCACACTCAGGCCCGCCCCCCATTTCGTAAGAGCTTATCATGGCCGACACCGCACTACGAAATAGCGCGATTCTAAAGCGCCAATTGGAGACGAGAGAAAAGCTCTGGCCAGGCGTCACCAACGCTCAGCTATGGATGCGCAAAGAGCGGCAGGGCTTCGCCACGATACCGCGGCTGATGGCACAGATCATGGACATCATGGACGACTTAGCGGGCAAGGGAACTCCGGTCGGCCAGACTTACTTGGAGATGTGGTGTCGGCTGCGAGATGAGGGCTTCTTGGTCCTCAACAGCCACGAGGAGATGGCTTTTTGCGCCGGGTTCTCCGGTCAGCGCGCCGTCCGTACATGGCGCGAGCGCGTCAGAGCTCTGGCCGATCTCGGCTTCATCAGCGTGCTTCCGGGGCCGACCGGCGATCTCTCCTACGCCTTGTTTTGGAACCCGTATCACGTTCTGAAGCGCCACAATCAGGCCGGCCATATTCAGAAAGCAAAGTGGCTCACGCTCGAGGTGCGCGCGGGAGAGGTGAAGGCCACCGATCTGGATGACAATCTTGACGCACTCGGGAAGCCTACGGCGCCAGCGGAAGCTGCAGAAAAATGATCCGAGAGTTGAGCACGAGCCTCGTGGGACCGAATAGCGGACGCATCCAATGTCCGAAACGGTCAGGTCGTTCCGTCCTCGGAGACGAAGGTGTAGCGCCAATCTGGAATCGAATCGCGAAAGGGTGAGGCAAAGGTGGCTTACGGGCCAAGTTCTTTGCGTTCTCTGAGCTCCTCGCTCATGTCCGCCACGATTTTCACGGCGCCGGCGCGCTGAAACTTTTCCAGCTCCTCCGAGGAAAGCGGCAGCTTGGGTGCAGACAGCAGCAGAGCGACTTCGGGATCCTCCTCGCGCAACTGGCGTGCGCCAATCTCGACGGCGCGTTCGCCAATTCCCCGTGCTGACCGCGACATCACGGTCAGGCACGCAGCAGCATCGGCGCTCAAACCGTCGCGCGACGAGACAAACGCAAGCACACAGTAGCTCTGATCACTCGAAGAGAGGACGGACCAGGCGCCACTAGATATGGGCGCGGAGCGCGATGTCGACGCCGCCGCCAATATCGGCGACGACCCCGTCGGCACAGCGACGACCGGCTGCAGGGGCGTCCTGGCGCCGGTCGCGATCGTCGGCGTCTCAGTGATCGCGGCGGAATCGGCTGGTGTTGGTGGGCGCGGCGTTTCAGCAGGTTCTGGCCAGCCCTGCGCGAGCTTGGCGGCGGCCGCCCGGCGCCCTTCCTGCTGTCTCTGTTGGTCGGAAGCAAGACGCCGGAATTCAGGTTCCCGCCAGAGCGCCCAGGCACTGAGCCATTTGCGCCGTACACCGGCGCGATCCCGAGGCAGAGGCACAATCAGCGCGGTCATTGGAGGAGGCTGCCAGTGCCAGCGCGCATACTTTGCCACGTCGGAGAGCAGGCGGGTGGCGTAGTCGCGCTCATAGCGCTGCTGGATTGCGCGTCTGATGCGATCGAACTTGTCGCGCACTCTTTGGGGCGCCGCATCCATTGGCCCGCCGCGGCCGCGCTGGCCGCGCAATTCGCCAAGGACTCGCCGGACGCGATCTGTGAGTTGGCGCGCCTTTTCGGCGAACGCCTCGACCTCGGCCTCCGCGGCCAGCCGAGCAGCCTCCTTCCGTTGCGGCAGGGTCCGCCCTCGTTCTTTCAGCCACAGCTCGTACCAGCGGCTGTTTCGGCGGCTGCTGTCGGGGCTGTTGGGTTCAGGGAGGAAGGGCGCGTTTTCGACGGTGAAGGCTGTCGACAAGGCGCGATCAATCTTCTCGCCGTAGGTTCGATCGAAGCGAGCCGCGACATGATCGGTCGCCCTCTTCAAGCGACGATCGAGTTCTGGGTCGGCGCGGCGGGAGACTTTTCGTTTGATCCTCTCAGCCTCCCTCGGGTTGATTTTCCTGAGCAGCTTCGCCGCTGCCGGATCCAATTCAAGCATCCTTCGCGCGAGGAATTGCGGAAACGTCGGCGCCGGACGCACGCCCGCCGTGCGCTTGAGTTCGATAATGGCAGCGTCCCAGCGGGCCTTCTGTTGCTGCCGTAGGGCACCGGCTTTTCGCCGCAGTGCGGCGCGGTACTGGCGACGGACGCTGTTGCGAACCGAGCGCGGAATGAACACAGAAATAGCCATCTCGACCCAGGGCCGATTGCGGTACACCGCCGCGCGCTCGTTCTGCCGTTTTTGGTGCTCCTTCTCCCACGCCTGATTACGGCGCCAATTCAGCTCTGCCCTGGCACTTTCCTTGTGCGCCGCTTGGGCGGCCCGCCACTGGTCACGCAGCGAGGTGGTAGCGCTGCCGAGCGCCCCTACCCGGCCATCGGCGCGGCGGATAGCCGGGTTGTTGTCTGTCGCCATCGCCGGGCCGGCCTTGGACGCCGTCGCGCGCGCGACACGCCAGTCGCGAAGGCGTCGTTCGAAGGCCGCCGCGGCGATCCTTTGTGTCGCTTCAATCGCGGCTGGAATTGTTGACGCGGCGTTCGCGAATAAGGTCGCAAATGGCGGCGACGGACGGCCTGTCACGCTTTCGAAGGTCAAGGAAAGCAGGTCGAGACCCAGCGCTGTGGCGTCGCGGATTTTCGCCAAATCCCTGCCCTGCGCCGGCGTCAGGCGGCGCCTAGGCTCTGTAAGCAGCTTGGCGTTGGCGGCGCGACCGTCCTGCGTCGGCTGAGGATTTGGCGATTTGGCGACGCCAGATTTTGCCGGCGCCGGCTGCCCCCGAAGCCGGTTACGAGTGCGTCGGTCGACGGCCGCAGCAACGAAGTCTTGGAGCCGTTGAACAGCCGGCGGCGTTCTTGTTCCGAGTTGCAACCGAGCGGTCATAAATCTTGATGCGCGTCCGGGTTTGGCCGCCGACGAGACCACCGTTATCGCCTCAGATTTTGCCGGGTCCGACCGTCCTCGAACCCGTTGGCGGATACGTCGGTCGACGGCAGCAGCGACGAAGTTCTGGAGCAATTGAACAACCGGCGGCGCTTCTGGCGCGGAATGTGACGGCGCCGCCGCAAACGGTGACACCTGCCCCGGCTTGGCCGAGAGCGACACGACCGGGAACGGATCGAGCTTCGGCTCCGACGCCGGCTCCAGTGCGCCGCGGCCGCCCTCGCGGACAACAGCGTCGCCGGGCATTTGGCCGCGCTCGGGCTCCGAAGCCAATACCGGCGAGACGGGATCGGCTGGCGATGGCCCAATCAGCGGATGAGGCCCGAATTTCTTCGCCAAATCGCGGTACGGGAGCCCAAGCCTCGTTCCCGACTCGCCGCTCGCGCCGTCTCTGCTGCGAAATCTCACGCCAGGCAAAATTTGACCGGTTTTCGAGTTGGTCTTGGCTTCGACGACGCAGGCGACCCCGATCGCGTCGCAGGCCGCCTCGAAGGCGGCCCACGAGCTGGCGGCGCTCAGCGACGCATGGATTTCCGCCCCGAATTCCACGTCGAAAGGGACTTGTCCCTTGTCGATCTGGGCAAGCTGGCGGGCGCTAAAATGGGGCTGTCCTGGCTCGCGCCTCGCCCACTGACTCAGCGTGTCCGCCGTCGACTGCCAGTACTCTTGAAACTCCGCCTCGCTCAGGCCGCGTTCGAGCGCTTGGTTTCGGGATTCACCGAAATTGTGCGGGCTTTTGACGACGTCCCACCCTCGCACGCGAGCTTGTCGCGCGACGGATTGAGTTCGCGCGGACGATGCTCTGCGTCATCGGCGCCGCCTTTCCGGCCACGACGCGGTTGGCGACAAAGTGGCAATGCAAATGGTCGGTGTCGCCGTGAACAACGATCAGATACTGGGATTCAGACATGTCGAGGTCGGCGAGCAACGTCTCGACGATCTCACGAATTTCGGCGTGAGATGGATGCTCGCTCGCAGCCCAGCTCACGATCCAATGGACGACCGGATCCTTGCATCGGCCGCTGGTTGCCGCCACCGCTTCCATCTCGGCGGCGGCGAACTCAGGGCGGAAAATCCCCCTTGTGAATTCCGCGATCGGCCGTTCGCCACTGAGGCCGCGGACGTAAGCCACGCTGGCCGCGAACGAGCCGGCCCTGTAATTGGCGCCGCGCTCGATCGGGTTGGCGATCATGTGACGAGCCTTGCCAGTTCGGCGAACCGCTCAGTGAGGTTGGCCAACACGACGGCCAACTGAGCCCGCAAGGGTTCGTCGAGCGGGTCGCCGGAATTGAGCCTGCGCACCAGCTGATTGAGGTTGCCGCCGATCGGCGACAGCGTCCGGATCAGTTGTTGAATTTCCGCGCGCGAGACCTGAGTGGGCGACCGGGTCGTTCCAAACAGCACGGCGCGGATATATGTCGTTCGGCGCTGACCAGCTGCGGTGGCAGCCTTGCGCAGCGCCGCCGCTTCAGCGACCGACAGGCGGATGTCAAAGCGCTCTTCGCGATTGACGTCGTCGTCGGCGACTGCGTTGGGACGACGAGCCATTGCGACGCGTCCTTCCTAGATCTATAGTGCCGGCGATCCGGGCTGAGCGAAGCGACCCCGGACCGTCGGGACCAGCGGTTTGTCCTGGACAATATCGAAGATATTTGTCCGGACAAACAACCGGCTGGCCCTATCGCTTAGACCGACTAGGTCTCTCTACGCCGAATTGGCGATCGAAGCAACGGCGGGCAGAGACGCATTCTCTGATGATGACCCGCGACCGAATGTGGAAGCTGCTATGGTCAAGAGACCGAAGAAGAAGGGCGCGCAGGCCTCGCAGTTCGATCTCGAACGTGCGACGGCCGCATTGGGAAAGCTGCCGACTGAGGCGGCAAGACATAAGATCGACCCGCGGCGGAGTTTCGTCGAGTCCAATCGCGACCGGTTTGAGCAGCTCCTGGCCAACGGCTGGACGGTTAACAAGGACCAACCGAACCAAGTGGGCGCCACAACAT
>CAVXCA010000011.1:0-7274 GCA_963759955.1 uncultured Alphaproteobacteria bacterium | reverse complement strand
CGCAAGAACAAGGACGGCCCGAACACAATGCCTCTTCCTCTCCAGCCCGTCGGCCCGTTTGTCGACGCCCGCCCCGCCAAGCGCCCGGAACGCGTGACCTTGAGCGGACGCGCGGTAACGCTGGTCCCGCTCGACCCGGATAAGCACGCCGACGCGCTCTTCGCAGCCGCCAACGGCGGCGACAAGGATCGCGTCTGGACCTATCTGTCCGACGGTCCTTACACCGACGCGGCGGTCTTCAAGGCGAGCATCGCGGCCAAAGCGCAATCGGTCGATCCGCTGTTCTTCGCTATCCTCGACAACGCTTCGGGGAAGGCGGTCGGCTACCAGACCTTGATGCGCGTCGACGCGACGCATCGCGTGATCGAAGTCGGCAACGTTCTCTATACGCCGGCGATGCAGCGCACGATCGGCGCGACGGAGGCGCAATATCTGTTCGCGCGATACGTGTTCGACGAACTCGGTTATCGCCGCTACGAGTGGAAATGCAACGATCTCAACGCGCCTTCGAAGCGCGCGGCGCTGCGCCTCGGCTTCGCGTTCGAAGGCGTGTTTCGCCAGCACATGATCGTCAAGGGCCGCAACCGCGACACGGCATGGTACTCGATGCTCGATACGGAATGGCCGGCGCGGCGCGCGGCGTTCGAGCGCTGGCTGGCGCCGGAGAACTTCGACGCCGCGGGGCGCCAGAAGATTTCGCTGTCGAGCCTCAACGGCGCCGCCACGGTCTAAGCGCGGCGAAAGCCGTTTTACTGACGCCCGCTTCGTCCCGAGAATCCACGGGTCACAGTCGATTAAGGTCAATTTTTAGGGTTAAGTCTACATTAAGGTGTTCATGGCATTTTTCCCTTCGAAGTCAGTATACGCGGGCCCCGTCGGCGCGCGTCGAACGAAGGGATTTCGTCATGGCCATGTTGAAGGCCCTCACTCTCGCGGGCGGCGCGCTGCTCGCCCTGACCCGCTTCGCCGGCGCCGCCGATCTGCTGCCGCCGCCGCCTGCGCTCGAGCCGATGCCGGCCGCCGCGAGCGAATTCAGCGGCTGGTACATCCGCGGCGATGTCGGCGTGGGCGTCAACGCGAACACGCCGGACCTCTATAATACGCCCAATCCAGCGGCGAACACGCCGAATGCCTACTACTCCAGCACGCCTACCCAAAGCTTCAACAATTCGACGATTTCTTCGTCGATGATGTTTGATCTCGGCGTCGGCTATCAGTTCAACAACTGGTTCCGCGCCGACATCACCGGCGAATATCGCGGCGGATCGCACTTTCAGTCGCTCTACGTGCTCAACGACACGGGGAATACCGGCACAGGCCCGACCCAATTGGCCGACTTCTATCGCGGCGACATTTCGTCGTGGGTCGGCTTGGTCAACGGCTACGCCGATCTGGGGACATGGTACGGCATAACGCCTTACGTCGGCGCCGGCGTCGGCTTGGCCAGAAACACCCTTTCTGGCATGACCGATCAGGGGGACGTCACCTTTGCCCTCACCGGCACCGGCCCCAGCGGCGGCTATTTCGGCGACGGCTCCAAGACCAACTTCGCCTGGGCTCTGATGACGGGCCTCGATTTCAATGTGACGCAGAACCTGAAGCTGGAGCTCGGCTATCGCTATCTCGATCTCGGCAAGTACACTTCGGGCGGTTCGAACTGCTTGGGGACCTGCGGCGGCGGCGTCGCCAACTATGTCTCGTCGAAGAACACCCTCGCCTCCAACGACTTCCGCCTCGGTCTGCGCTGGATGATCGGCGAAGAGCCGACCTACGCGCCCGCGCCCGAACCCGCGCCGCTGGTGCGCAAGTATTGATCGATCACGCTCAGGGCGAAAACGATCGAGCGGCGTCGGCCCTGCCGGCGCCGCTCTTCTATTGAGCCCCGACGCAGCGAACCGTCGATCGCCTCAATAGGGCAGGCCGACGTAGTTCTCGGCTAGCGCCGTCTGCGCGGCGCGCGAACTCAAGACGTAGTCGAGTTCGGCGCGGCCGATCTTGTCCTGGAAGGCGTCGCTGGGGCCGAAATTGTGCAACATCGTCGTCATCCACCAGGAGAATCGCTGCGCCTTCCAGATGCGGGCGAGCGCCAGCGCGGGGTAGGCCTCGAGCGCGCCCTCCGATCCCTCGCGGTAGAAGGCGAGAATCGCCTGCGAGAGATAGTGCACGTCGCTCGCCGCCAGATTGAGCCCCTTGGCGCCGCTCGGCGGCGCAATGTGGGCGGCGTCGCCGACGAGGAACAGACGGCCGTAGCGCATCGTCTCGCAAACGAAACTGCGCATCGGCGTAAGGCTCTTTTCGATCAACGGCGCGGTTTTCAGGATCTTGCCGTTGGGATCGCCGATGCGTAGCGCGATCTCCGACCAGATGCGGTCGGCGGACCAGTCCTCGATGTCTTCGCCCGGCGAAACCTGGAGATAGTGACGCGAGCGGGCGCGCGAGCACATCGAACAGAGCGCGAAGCCGCGATCGTGCCGGGCGTAGATCAGTTCGTCGGCGGGCGGCGGCCCGTCGGCGACGATTCCGAGCCAGGCGAAGGGATAGACGCGGTCGTAGACCCGCAAACGGTCGTCGGGCATGCTTGCGCGGCAGACGCCGTGGAACCCGTCGCAACCGACCACGAAGTCCGCCTCCACTTCGCGGCGCTCTCCCAAATGAGCGAAACGCGCGCGCGGACGTTTGGAGTGGATGTCGTGGAGCGAGACGTCGCGGGCCTCGTAGAGCGTGCGCCCGCCGCAGGCCGCGCGGCGGTCGGCGAGGTCCTTGATCGCTTCGCCCTGGCCGTAGACCGTCACGCCGGCTCCGACCAGTTCGCGAAAGTCGATCCGCTGACGCCGGCCGTCGACGGCGATCTCGATCCCGTCGTGGCTCAGCGCTTCACGCTCCAGCCGATCGCCGGCGCCGGCGCGGCGCATCATCTCGATCGTCCCCCTTTCCAGCACGCCAGGGCGGATGCGCCCCTCGACATCGGCGCGGTCGAGACGTTCGAGGACGATCAACTCCACCCCCTCGCTCTGGAGAACCTGGGAGAGCAGCAGTCCCGAAGGACCGGCGCCGATGACGAGGACCTGCGTGCGCTCGATCATCGCCGGCCACGCTCAAAGGTCGAAGACGACGACGGCTGATCGGCGAGCAGGCTCGCCTCGAGGTCCGCAGTCGCATCGTCGGTTCTGACGAATCGCATTTCGGGCCGTTTCCTCCCCCCGCCAAAACGAAGGCTTGGCGTGAAGACAGCATTACAAATTAGAAAAATTATGGAAATTGATATAACCTTTTTGTTCGACGTCGTAATCGGTACGCAAGATGCGGCGACGGAAGCCGCGGACGTAATCGACGGGCGCATGGAGCTTCGCCGCATCGCGCGCTTTCTCAAAGGCGTGGCGGGCGCCGGATCGGGCCTGGCCTTTCGCGCCGGCCCGCACCCCTCGCCAGCGGCGCAGATGTTGGCGCGCATTGCCTTCGCCCGCCGGGCGACGTAAGTGCGCGACCAAACCATCAAGCGCCGCCGCGGCGCGTCCGATGAGGAAACGCTCGAGGCCAAGTCGCAATGTCGGAGAATTTCGCGTCCGGGTGGGCGAGACCTTGGAGAGCCGCCTGGGACAGTCCCGTTGCGCTCTTGTCGCTCACGGCGCTGATCTGGGCGGGCCACGCCGTCGTCAGCCGCATGGCGGTCGGCCAGATCGCGCCGATGACGCTGACCTGCGGGCGCTGGGCTGTGGCGCTCGGACCCATCGCCTTCGCCGCGCGCGGAACGCTGCGGCGCGATATCGAGGTCATGCGCGGGCGCTGGCTGTTCGTGGCCCTGATGGGCGCGCTCGGCTTCACCGGTTTCAACGCGCTGTTCTACGTCGCCGCGCATCGCACCGGCGCGCTCAACTTGTCGATCATCCAGGGCGCGATTCCCGCCTTCGTGCTGATCGGCGCGCGCTTCGTGTTCGGCGAGAAGGTGCGCGCGCTGCAGGCGCTCGGCGCCTTCGCCACTATGGTCGGCGTTGTGGCGATCGCCTCGCAGGGCGATTGGTCGAAGCTGGCCGGGCTCGCCTTCAACAGCGGCGATCTGATGGTGCTGATCGCCTGCTTCCTCTACGCCGGCTACACCATCGGACTGCGCGATCGGCCGCGCGTTTCCGGCCTCGGCCTTCTCGCCGGCATGGCGTTGGCCGCTTTTCTCACCTCGATCCCGCTGTTCGTGTGGGAGGTCGCCACCGGCGATTTCATCTGGCCGACCGGGGAGGGTCTGCTATTGCTGCTGTTCGCCGCGCTCGGGCCCGCCTTCGCGTCGCAGGTCTTCTACATGCGCGGCGTAGAATTGATCGGGCCGGGCCGGGCCGGGGTGTTCGTCAATCTGGTGCCCGCGTTCGGCGCGCTGATGGCGGTCGTCTTGCTCGGCGAACCGTTCGCCGCGTACCATGTCGTGGCGTTGGCTCTGGTCGTCGGCGGGATCGCCATCGCGCAGCGCGGGCCGTCGCATCGGCCGGAATTTCGTTGAGCGTCAAAGGAGGAGCGTCGGTCATGGGCCATTGGATCAAGCTGAAAGCGAGCGACGGCTTCGAACTCGGCGCTTGGCGGGCCGAGCCCAAAGGCGCCCCGCGCGGCGTCGTCGGCGTCATCCAGGAAATCTTCGGCGTCAATGCGCATATCCGCTCGGTTGCCGACGGCTACGCCGCCGACGGCTATCTGGCGATCGCGCCCGCCATTTTCGATCGCGGCGAACGAGACGTCGATCTCGCCTACGGTCCCGAGAGCTTCACCCGCGGCCTGGCCCTGGTGAAAGAGATTCCGCGCGAGGCGACAATGCTCGACATCGGCGCGGCGGTCGAAGCGGCCAAGAGCGCCGGCAAGGTCGGCATCGTCGGCTATTGCCTGGGCGGCACCCTCGCGTGGGTCGCCGCCGCGCAATTGCAAGGCCTCTCGGCGGCCGTCGGCTACTACGGCGGCGGCATCATCGGCCTGAAGGATATGAAGCCGCGCGTTCCTACGATGCTGCATTTCGGCGAGAAGGACGAACACATTCCCGTCGCCGGCGTGCGCGAGATCGCGGCCGCGCATCCGGACGTGCCGATCCACCTCTATCCCGCGGGCCACGCATTCAACCGCGACGTCGGCGCCGGCTATCACGCGCCGAGCGCGGCCCTGGCGAAATCACGCACGCTGGAGTTCTTCGCCAAGCATCTGGGTTAGTGGCGCAGGCGTCGCGCGCCCCGTGGGCGTCCACCTTCCCCCGGCGAGGGGGGGAAGGGGAATAGAGGCCGCCTCTACTTCACCAGTCGCGGTCCGGCGGCGCCCGGCGTTTCGTTTTCCTGGACGACGCCGAGGCGACGCGCGACTTCCGTGTAGGCCTCGATCATGCCGCCGAGGTCCTTGCGGAAGCGGTCCTTATCCATCTTCTCGTTGGACTTGACGTCCCACAAGCGGCACGAATCGGGGCTGATTTCGTCGGCGACGACGATTCGCATGTTGTCGCCTTCCCACAGCCGGCCGCATTCGATCTTGAAGTCGACCAAGCGGATGCCGACGCCGAGGAACAGCCCGGTCAGGAAGTCGTTGACGCGAATGGCGAGCGCCATGATGTCGTCGATTTCCTGTGGGCTCGCCCAGCCGAACGCGGTGATGTGCTCCTCCGAGACCATCGGATCGTTGAGCGCGTCGTTCTTGTAATAGAACTCGATGATCGAGCGCGGCAGCTGCGTGCCTTCCTCGATGCCCAGGCGCGTGGCCAGCGAGCCCGCCGCGACATTGCGCACGACGACCTCGAGCGGAATGATTTCGACCTCGCGAATCAGTTGCTCGCGCATGTTGATGCGGCGCATGAAATGCGTCGGGACGCCGATCTCATTGAGGCGCTGGAAAATATATTCGGAGATGCGATTGTTCAGAACGCCTTTGCCCTCGATGATTTCGTGCTTTTTGGCGTTGAAGGCGGTCGCGTCGTCCTTGAAGTGCTGAATCAACGTGCCAGGCTCCGGGCCCTCGTAGAGAACCTTGGCTTTGCCTTCATAAATGCGTCGGCGGCGGTTCATGCGGTGCAACCGTGGCTTGAGGAAATCCATTGAGTCGGCCTTTTCTGACAGCTATCTCGCCGTTCGCGCAACCGCGCTTGTGCGGAATATGGGGTTTCGGGCCGTTAGCGCCAAGTGTGATACCCCTCATCTGGACTGGGGGCCAGCCCCCCGTCAACTTATCCGATCGCCGCCGTCCGCACAAACGCCCACCCCGACGCCCGCCCCGAGGGGGCGGACGCCCCTCGCGCCTCGTTCCCGCGGGCTAGACGAAGGTTGTAGGGGCGCCAGGGTCGACGTCGCGACGAAATGCAAGCAATATACAAAGTCGAACGAGCCGACGGGGGGTCGACTATCGCCGCTGCGGACGCGGTCGCGGAAATCGCGACCGAACCAAACTCCGCTATGACGCTGAAGCGTCGTCGCGCCGGCGCCACGAAATCCTCCAGACGGCCGAGACGAGAAGGGGCGGAAGAATTCGAGGGCAAGTTCGCCGTAACGAGGCGGACTTGGAACAAAAATACTAGTCGTTGGAGGAAACAAAATGGATGATGCCGTCGTCAAGCGGATTCAAAGCGATCCGAATTACATAAAACTTGTAGCAGAACGAAAGTCGTTCGGCTGGACGCTGTCGATCATCATGCTGGTGATCTATTACGGGTTCATCGCCCTCGTGGCCTTCGCCCCGAGCGCCATCGCGGTCAAACTGTTCGGCTCCATCACGGTCGGCTTGGTGCTGGGCGTCGCGATCATCCTCGCGGCGATCGTTCTGACCGGCATCTATGTCCTGCGCGCGAACGCGCAATACGACGACCTGACCAAGGCGATCGTCAACGCCAACGCCGTGGGAGGCAAACAATGAACCGTCTCGTCAAGTCGAGCGCTCTCGCGGCGGCGTTTGCGCTGGCCGCCGGCGCGGCGCGCGCCGCCGACGCGGGCGCGGCTCCGCCTATAGATTGGAACGCGCTCATCATCTTCGGCGCCTTCGTCGTTCTGACGCTCGGCATCACCTACTGGGCCGCTAAGCGCACCCGCACGGCGAAGGATTTCTACGCCGCGGGCGGCGGAATCACCGGGCTTCAGAATGGTCTGGCGATCGCCGGCGACTATATGTCGGCGGCCTCGTTCCTCGGCATTTCGGCGCTGGTGTTCAGCTCCGGCTATTACGGCCTGATCTATTCGATCGGCTTCCTCGTCGGCTGGCCGATCATCATGTTCCTGATGGCCGAGCCGCTGCGCAACCTCGGCCGCTACACCTTCGCCGACGTCGCCTCGTAT
>CAVXCA010000010.1:0-3286 GCA_963759955.1 uncultured Alphaproteobacteria bacterium | reverse complement strand
CCCGAAGGCCTTTATGGCACCCGCCCTGCTGAAGGCGGCAACAAAGCCGCCGAGCTCAAAGCCATCCGTGAGGCGCTGCGCATCGCAAAGCGGGTCTGGCTCGCCACCGATTGCGATCGCGAAGGGCAGCTGATCGGTCAGGAAATTCTCGAGCATTACAATTACCGCGGCCAGGTCATGCGGGTGCTCTTTACTGCGCAGGATTTTCAGACGATCCGCGACGCATTCGGCCGGGCGAAGCCAAACGCCGAATACGCTCCTATTTACGCCGCCGCCGTCGCACGCCGACAAGCCGACCAGATCTACAACCTGTTGCTCGACGCGAAGCAGCGACCGTCATTCTCGGTCGAGGAGCGCGGGGCGTTATAGGAGTTGGCCGGGTCAAGACGCCAACTTTGGCGATCGCGCGACGAGGTCTCCGTCTTCGCCGGCGTCGGCGAGCGCTCGCGCGAGGGTCACGAACTGCTGACGGACGTGCGGCGCTCGGGGGTGCTGGCTCGCGCGGCGCTGGTCTATGGCCAGATGAACGAGCCGCCGGGGGCGCGCTGGCGCACGCCGTTGACCGCCTTGACGATCGCTGAATATTTCCGTGACGAAAAGCATCGCAATGTCCTGCTGTTGATGGACAACATCTTCCGCTTCGTGCAGGCCGGCGCCGAGGTCTCGAACCTGCTCGGCCGTCTGCCTTCGCGGGTCGGTTACCAGCCCACGCTCGCCACCGAAGTCGCCGCGCTGCAGGAGCGCATCGCCTCCGTCGCCGGCGCGTCGGTCACCGCGATCCAGGCCGTCTACGTTCCGGCCGACGACTTCACCGACCCCGCAGTGACCACGATCTCCAGCCACATGGACAGCATCATCATGTTGTCGCGCACATTGGCGGCGGAAGGCTTCTATCCCGCCGTCGATCCGCTCGCCTCCTCCTCCGCGCTGCTCGATCCCATCGTCGTCGGCGAGGCGCATTATCGCGTCGCCGAGCGCGTGCGCGAGACGCTCGCGCGCTTCAACGATCTCCAGGACATCATCGCGCTGCTCGGCGTCGAGGAGCTCGGGGCCGGCGACCGGCTGATCGTCAAGCGGGCGCGGCGGCTTCAGCGGTTTCTCAGCCAGCCCTTCGCGGTCACCGAAGCCTTCATGGGAGCGCCGGGCCGCAGCGTGCCTCGCACTGAAACGATCGCCGGCTGCGCCGCGATCCTCGACGGCGAGACCGACGATTGGGCCGAAAGCTCGCTCTATATGGTCGGCGCCCTCGACGAAGCGCGTCAGAAAGAGGCGGCGAGCCACGCGAAGGATCGCTCGCCATGAGGCTGCGCGTCGTCACGCCGTTCCAGATCGTGGTCGATGAAGACCGGGTCAAAGCGCTGCGCGCCGAAGACGCCAGCGGCTGCTTCGGCATCCTGCCCGGCCACGCCGATTTCCTCACCAGTCTCGTCATTTCCGTGGTGAGTTGGACCGGCGCCGATGGCGCGGCGCGCCATTGCGCGGTGCGCCGCGGCGTTCTCTCGGTCACGGGAGGCCGGGACGTCGCCGTCGCGACGCGCGAGGCGATCCCGGGCGACGACATCGCGACGCTCGACCAAACCGTCCTCGAGCGCTTTCGCGCCGACAGCGAAGTCGAACGCAAAGAGCATGTCGAGAGCACCCGCCTGCATCTGATCGCCATTCGCCAAATCATGCGCCGGCTGCGGCCGGACGGACGCGGCGCGCCCGGAGGGCTCGCATGACGCCGCGCGAACCCGAACCGGATCAAAGGGACCCGCTGGTGTCGAACGTGCGGCTGCGCGGCGAAAGACGCAAGAAGTCGCTGCGCGAGGGGGAGCCGTCGGTGGCGCGCCGCCTCGCGCAAGTCGGCGTTCTCGGCTGGATCATCGTCACGCCGATGCTGATCGGCGTCTTCATCGGCCGTTGGCTCGACAAGCTCTTCAATTCGGGAATCTTCTGGAGCGCCCCGCTGTTGATGCTCGGCTTGGCGCTCGGCGGCTGGTCGGCCTGGAAATGGATGAACGCCCAATGAGCTCGTTCTCCTCGCAGGCCTTGGCGGCCGTCCCCACGCTCGTCGGCTTGGCCGCGCATTTGGCGGCGGGGTTCGCGGTCGGCGTCGTCTATTTTCTCGCGATCTGGCGCAGCGCGCGCCTGTTCGGCGAAGGCGGTCGCGCCATCACCGTCCTCTCTCTTACGATCGCGCGGGTCGCGCTTCTCGTGGGATCGCTGACCTTGGCGAGTCTCGAAGGCGCGCCGCGGCTCCTGGCGATGGCGTTCGGGGCGCTGATCGCCCGCGCCGTCGTCGTGCACAAAATCGGCGGGCTGGCGTCATGACCTCGCCGCTCGTCAGCCTCCCCCTGTTCCATATCGGCCCGGCGCCGATCACCGAGCCCGTTCTCGTCACCTGGGCGATCATGGCGGCGCTCGTCCTCGTCGGCCTCGTCGTCTCCCGTCGCCTAACGCTCGTCCCCTCGGCGACCCAAGCCGCGTTCGAGCTCGTCGTCGACGCCGTCGACGGCACGATCCGCGACACCATGCGCGCCGAGCCGGCGCCTTATCGCGCGATGATCGGCACGCTGTTCGTCTTCATCTTCGTCGCCAACTGGTCCTCGCTGATTCCAGGAGTCGAGCCGCCGACGGCGCATATCGAGACCGACGCCGCGCTCGCGCTGATCGTTTTCCTCGCGGTCATCTGGTTCGGCGTCCGCGTCGGCGGCCTGCGCGGCTATCTCTCGACCTTCGCCTCGCCGAACCCGATCATGATCCCGCTCAACTTCGTCGAGAGCCTGACGCGGACGTTCTCGCTGCTGGTGCGCCTGTTCGGCAACGTGATGAGCGGCGTGTTCGTCGTCGGCGTCGTGCTGTCGCTCGCGGGCCTGTTCGTGCCGATCCCTCTGATGGCGCTCGACCTGCTGACCGGGGCCGTGCAGGCCTATATCTTCGCGGTGCTCGCAATGGTGTTCATCGCCGGGGCGATCGCCGAAGCACGCCCAGCCTCAGACGCTTCTTAAAGAAAGGACGCCGCCATGAATTGGTTAGCCATCGCCAGCATCGTATCGGCCGCTCTGGCGGTCTCCTTCGGCGCGATCGGCCCGGCGCTCGGGGAAGGGCGCGCCGTCGCGGCGGCGATGGACGCGATCGCCCGCCAGCCGGAGGCGGCCAACACCATCTCGCGCACCTTGTTCGTCGGCCTGGCGATGATCGAGACCATGGCGATCTACTGCCTGGTCATCGCGTTGCTGCTGCTTTTCGCCAACCCGTTGCTGAAATGACGTCATGACCATCGACGCCTTCAGCATGCTGTAGT
>CAVXCA010000009.1:0-17992 GCA_963759955.1 uncultured Alphaproteobacteria bacterium | reverse complement strand
GACGCGCCCTGGCCGCCGCGCGCCGGGGAACGTCGAGGCCCGGCCGACGGAGTGCGAACGCGCTGGGGCGAAAGCATTTCCTGCGCCGCAGGAGATCTTCAGCCCCTCGCTGAACGGCGGCTCACGATCGCTGGCGCGACGGGAACCTGTCAGAAACCGTAGTTCACACCAACCCGAACGATGTTGTCGCGCGTGTCGGCCTTGCTTGTGAGCGTGCTCGTGTTGTTCGTCGGATAAGTATATGCAATCGTATCGCTTCGGCTCCCGAGGTCGACGTAGAGATATTCGGCCTTCACGCTCCAATTGGGCGCGAATTTCCATTCGCCGCCGAGGCCCAACGTCCAGCCGGTCGACCACCCGGTGACACTGTTCGCAGTGGTGGCTTCCGTCGACGACGGCGGCGCGCAAGCCGCGCAGACGAAGGAGGAGCCGATTTTGGTCTCGCCGTAAGCGAGGCCGCCCGTGCCATAGAGCAGGAAAGTGGGGGTCGCCAGAAAGCCGATCCGCGCGCGAACCGTGCCGATTGCATCAAGCGCCCGGCTGAAGCTGGTCGTGAAGGGCGCGGATCCGAGGCCGCCCGGATGCACGGCGCTTGCGTTGCCTCGCGGGCTTGCCCAGTCGAGGTCGGTCTCGACGCCGCCCACCCAGGTCGGGCTGAATTGCCAGTTGTAACCGACCTGACCGCCAAATACACCGCCGCTCTGGCCGATCCCGATTTGTCGCGGAATCTGGCCGGCTGCCAGCGCGCCGCCGAGGCCGCCCGGGCCTGTGTCGGCGCCGGTGTTGGACACGTTGTCGCCGCTGGAGCCGATCCAACCGCCGTTGAGACCAAAATAGAAGCCCGTCCAACTGACTTGCGGCGCGTACGCTGGCGGCGGAGCTGGCTTGCTCGTCGGCAAGTCGGCGGCGGCGGCGACGCCGGCCAAACCGAGCGCGGTCAGTGTCCCCAAAGCGAACCGTCTAATCATTGCAGCCCCCGCCAAGCAAATTTGACACATAATCGGTGTAATCACGATTTTGGCGTCACAGCAATGGCCGACGGAAGATTCCCGCCGATTGTGGCGGATGCGCCACAGACATCAATTTACGAAACTAGTGCGCCAATTGATAACCGACTCGCGCTGAAAACGACAATCGCATGACGTCTTTACAACCCTAGATCACTGCCATTGGTTCGTGGCTGGCGTGGAGTTGCGCTGCTGTCCGCTGGGCGGGGTGCGGCTCGACCTCGCGCGGCTGCGTCGCGCGCCTTTCGACCCCTTCGCCGCCCCGGCCCCCTGGCGGCGCCAATGGGCGCTATGGCGCTGGGCGCGCAGGAGGTAAGGAGGCGGCTTTGACCGTCCCCTTGCCTCCCGCTCGCTCCGGCGCCTCTCCGGATCGACCTTACGCCCGCGCTGGCAGCGCGCGCCCGCGTCGCAGGGCGTAAGCCTCCGCGCCGGCCTTCGCGCGTCGGACTATGCCGCCTCCTGCTCGCTCTGCGGCAGAATCGCGTCGAGCGCGATCAGGCTGATCATTCGTCCTTCGGTGGCGACGATGCCGCTGACGAAGTCCCTGGCCGCATGCGATGCGGCCTCGGGCGTCGGCTGGATGATATCCGCGTCGACCGTCAGAATCTCGGTGACGCCCTCGACCAGCAGGCCGATCGTCTGATCCCGGATCTGGATGACCAGGATGGCGTGGCGGGTGCTCGGCTTGGCCGGCGGGAAGCCGAGCCGCGCCGCGAAGTCGATGATCGGCAGCACGTTGCCGCGCAAGTTGATGACCCCGCAAACGAAGCTCGGCGCATGAGCCACCGGCGTCGCCGGCGTCCACACCCGAATCTCGCGCACCGACATGACGTCGATGCAGAACTCCTGAGCGCCGATCAGGAAGGTGAGCATTTCGCGCGCTGCAGGGCCTTCGGTTTTGCCAATTTCAGCCATGTGCGTTCGCCCTCTGTCTTGGGCGGCCCCGCGCTTTCGGGGCCGCGCGTGCTCGAGAACAATTCGTCGTCGCGAAAAGCTCAGAACTCCTCCCAGGCGGTGGAATTGTCGTCGCCGGGCGCGCCGTTCGCCGTCGCCCTCGCCGCGCCGCGCGTCGGCCGCGCGGGCGCCTTGCGCGGTTCGGGACGCGGGTTGCTCGCCGCCAAGCGCGGTTGCGTCGCTGGAGCGGCCGGCGCCTTGGCCGGCTGCCGGAAGACGTGCGGCGCCGCCTTTTGCAGTTGGCCGCGCAGGGCGTCGTCGGCGCGCGTCGAACCGACCTGGAACTGGCCCATCAGATCCGAAAGCTGTTCGGTCTCCTGCGACAGCGAGTGGCTGGCGGCCGTCGATTCCTCGACCATGGTCGCGTTCTGCTGCGTCGTCTGATCCATCTGGCCGATCGCCGTGTTGATTTCCGCGAGCGCCGTCGCCTGCTCTTTGGCCCCCGCGGCGATTTCGGCGATGACGTGGTTGATCTCCGCCACCTGAGTCACGATCCGCTCCAGCGAGGCGCCGGTCTCGGCCACCAACTTGACGCCGTGATCGACCTGGGTTGTCGAGGCCGAAATCAGGCCCTTGATCTCCTTGGCCGCTTCGGCCGAGCGTTGCGCGAGCGCGCGCACTTCGGAAGCGACGACCGCGAAGCCGCGGCCGGCGTCGCCCGCCCGCGCCGCCTCGACGCCGGCGTTGAGCGCGAGCAGATTGGTCTGGAACGCGATCTCGTCGATGACGCCGATGATCTGGCTGATCTGCTGCGCCGACTTGGCGATCGCGTCCATCGCCTCGACCGCTTGGCGCACCACGACGGCGCTCTTCTTGGCGTCCTCGTCGGCGGTGGCGACGACCTGGCGCGCGTGGGCCGCCCCTTCGGCGGATTTCTCCACGGTCGCCGTGACCTCATGGAGCGCCGCGGCCGTCTCCTCGAGACCCGCCGCCTGCTGCTCGGTGCGGCGCGCCAAATCGTCTGAGGCGTTCGAGATTTCCTGTGTGCTCGCATGGATGGCGCTGGCGCTGGATACGACCGAGACCATTGTTTCCTTCAATTTGTCGATCGCCTCGTTGAAGTCGTTCTTGATCTGCGCGTATTTTTCCGAGAAGCCGTCGCCCAGATGAATGGTCAGGTCGCCGGCGGCGAGGTCCTTGAGGCCATCGCCCAGGCGGCGCACCGCCTCGGCCTGTTCCTCCGCGGCCTTTGCTCGTTCGGCGGCGACGCGCTCGCGCTCCGCTTCGGCCGCCGCGCGGCTGGCGGCGGCTTCCGCCTCCAACCGCTGCCGCTCGACGCCGTTGTCCTTGAAGACCAGGACGCTTCGCGCCATTTCGCCGATCTCGTTAGGCTCGCTCGTGTTTGGCACCGACACGCTGAGGTCGCCCTTGGCCAAGCGCTCCATGACCTGGGTCAGGTCGACGATCGGCCGTTTGATGCTCCGGCTGATCAGGAAGGAAAGGGCCATGCCGATGAGGAGGCTCGAAATTCCGACCCCAGTGGCGACCGCCACCATGAAACTGGACGAATCCTTCGCTTGCGCCTCGGTCTTGTCCGAGGCGCTCTCGTAGTCTTGCCCGAGCGCGCCGCCGGCGTTCACGATCTCGGCGCCGACTTTGAGGGCGCTGGCGACCGCCGCCTTGGCTTCCGGGGTGCTCAGGGCGTCGTTCTGTCCGCCGAGGACTCGCAGCTTGCTCGAAACGTCCTGAAAATTGTGCAGCAACGGGGCCAATTGCCGAACTTTGGCCCGGCGGCCTTGATCCGCAGTTTCGTTGGCGAGCGCTTCGAGCCGGTCGCCCGCGTCTTTGAAGGCCTCGTCGGATTGCTTCCAATACTCCTGGTCGCCCGTGCCAAGAGCCATCCAAAGGTCCATGCGCCCTTCGAAGAAGCGCTTTTCAAAGCGTTGATCCAACAGTTCGTTGTTCTTGTGGCGCGCCAACTCTTCAATGGAATCTTTGGATTTCAGACCGCTGAAGGCCGACAGACCGGAAACGGCGACGAGAAGCAGAAGCAGCGCGCCGAACCCGATGAACAGTTTCGACGCGATTTTCAACCGATTGAACATGGCGATCTCCTGGGTGCGCGTGGCGCCCGCCGCCGGCTGGACGCCTGCGCGCGAAGCATGAGCGATGGATCGGCGAATCCGGATCGAAACCGGGATGAACGTACGGCGTCATGCCATCGACCGGCGACGCGTATTTCGCCGGATCGACACGTCATTGGAGTACAGAAATAAAACGAGTAATTACTTTATTGTCTGACGAATGACGCGCTGCTGACAGCTATCATGCATGAAAATCGCCAGTAAAAGCACGTCAATTGCAGTTGAGTTTTGCGGATCGAGTTTTATAAATCCTTAATTGCGTAGCGTAAGCGTGACAGAGAACCGCCGCCCTGGCCGTTTGCTTCCGTATTTGGACATTTTGAGCCAAATGCGGATAACGCGTGTCCTTGCGGTGTCACGCCCCGAGGGAATAGACTTGTCGAACATAGAGGCGCGGTTCGTTTGTGCGTGAGCGCGAATCGGCGCTGAGGCGGCCTCTCGTTCCCTGTTTCCATTTCAAGTCGGGCTCCGCGATTGCAGCGGGCGCGGGCTCGGCGTCTGAAAACCGAGAGTTCGGTCCGTATGGGCTGGAAGACCAAACAGCGGATGCTCGCTCACATCGTCAGCGATGACGCCGATGAGCTGTCCGAAATCTTGACCCGGCGGATGTTCGAGGCCCGCGTTCGCCCGCTCGGCGACGGGCGCGAATTTCGCTTCGAGATCACGACCTATTTTTTCGATTTCCTTTTGCGTGTCCTTTTCCCCAGCGGCGGCATGGTGGAAAAGATCGCGCCGACCGGGTTGGACACATACAGTCTGTGCATCCCGCTGGACGGCGCCGTAGAGCTGAAGGCCGGCTCGCGGCGAATTCAGGCGGTCCCCGGCGTCGCGGCGTTCGGCGAGTCGCCGGCCTTTTGCGAGCAGGTTTACTCCGAGAACAGCAAGTTTCTGGTGATCGCCGTCGATCGGACGGAAATGGCAAGGCGCTTGAGCGACATAATCGAGCGGCCGGTGACGAGGCCGATTGATTTCGCGCCCAACGTCGACCTCGCCAAGGGCGCCGGCGCGACGATCCTGGCGATGGCGCAAACGCTCCAGGCGGGCCTCTCCGGCGAAGCGCCGCTGCTCCAATCGCCCATCGCACTGAAACGCATGAAGGAAACCGTGATCGCGCTGCTGCTGGAGAACGTCCCCCATCGCTTCTCGGACGAGCTTCACGGCCCGGTCATTGCCGTTTCGCCCTCTTATGTGAAGCGGGCGATCGAGTTCATGTGGGCCAACGCCCCGCGGCCGTTGACTGCGGCCGAAATCGCCGCCGAATGCGGGGTCAGCGCGCGGGCGCTCAACTCGGGCTTTCGGCGTTTCAAGGCGGCGCCGATGATGGCGCACTTGCGCGAAATCCGTTTGAGCGCGGTCCGTCAGGAGCTGCGCGACCCCGCCACGGTCGCCTCCATCGCCGGAGTCGCCCAGAAATGGGGCTTCACGCACTTCGGCCGGTTTTCCAGCGAGTACGAGAAGCGCTTCGGCGAACTGCCGTCGCAAACCCGGCGCAGGACGGTGGGCGCCGGACCGGGCGTTCTGTAGCGCGCCGTGAACCCTGGCTTTGCGGCCGGGCCTCGCAGCGATCGCCCCCGCGTCACCTCGCTTCGCTCAGCCACTTGGCCAAATCGATCTCGGCCCGCGCCGACAGCGCGCGTTTGCGCGCGGCGCCGCGTTCGGGGCCGCGCAGGCGTTTGCCGTTTTC
This sequence comes from uncultured Alphaproteobacteria bacterium, assembly GCA_963759955.1. Taxonomy (GTDB): domain Bacteria; phylum Pseudomonadota; class Alphaproteobacteria; order Rhizobiales; family Beijerinckiaceae; genus Roseiarcus. Next base: position 12,263 of record CAVXCA010000009.1, on the reverse strand, counting down.
ATCGAGGCGCGGCTCTTCGATCGGGGGAAACAGACCGAAATTGACGTTCATCGGCTGGAACGAGCGCGGGCCGGCCTCGATCGCTTCGATGTGGCCGCCGGTGACGTGATTGAGCAGGGCGCCGATTGCGGTGGTCGGCGGCGGGGGCGCGAGCGCGCGCCCGAGCCGCTCGGCGGCGGCGAAGCGGCCGGCGACGAGGCCGATCGCGGCGCTCTCGACATAGCCTTCGCAGCCGGTGATCTGCCCCGCAAAGCGCAGACGCGGCGCCGCCTTGAGGCGCAGCCGCGAATCCAACACGCGCGGCGAGTTGAGGAAGGTATTGCGGTGCAGACCGCCGAGCCGCGCGAATTCGGCCCGCTCCAACCCCGGGATCAGCCGCAGCACGCGCGCCTGCTCGCCGTATTTCAGCTTGGTCTGGAACCCCACCATGTTGAACAAGGTGCCGAGCGCGTTGTCCTGGCGAAGCTGCACGACGGCGTAGGGTTTGACTTGCGGATCATGAGCGTTGGTCAGGCCGACGGGTTTCATCGGCCCGTGGCGCAGAGTCTCGCGGCCGCGCTCGGCCATCACCTCGATCGGCAGGCAGCCGTCGAAATAGGGCGTGCCCTCGAATTCGCGAAATTCGGTCTTCTCCGCCGCGAGCAGCGCGTCGACGAAGGTCTCGTAACGCTCGCGGCTCAGCGGGCAATTGATGTAGTCGGCGCCCGAGCCGCCGGGGCCGGCCTTGTCGTAGCGCGACTGGCGCCAGGCGACCGACATGTCGATCGAGTCGCGATGCACGATCGGTGCGATGGCGTCGAAGAACGCGAGCGCGTCCTCGCCGCTCAAGGCGCGGATCGCCACGGCGAGGGCGGGCGAAGTCAGCGGCCCGGTGGCGATGACGACGTTGTCCCAGTCGTCCGGCGGGACGGCGATTTCGCCGCGCTCGACGCGAATGTTGGGATTGGCGGCGATCGCCGCCTCGACCGCTAGGGCAAAGCCTTCGCGATCGACCGCGAGCGCGCCGCCGGCAGGCACCTGATGGCCGTCCGCCGCGCGCATGACGAGCGAGCCGAGCGCGCGCATCTCGCGGTGGATTACGCCGACCGCGTTATTGAGCGCGTCGTCGGAGCGGAACGAATTGGAGCAGACGAGCTCGGCGAGGCGCTCGGTGCGGTGCGCTTCGGTGCCGCGTAGCGGGCGCATTTCATGCAGGACGACGGGAACTTCGGCTTGAGCGATCTGCCAAGCCGCTTCGCAGCCGGCGAGGCCCCCGCCGATGACATGGATGGGGTTCATGAAGGCTTGTCACAAAGCCGCGCCGCTTCGTCAACTGCGGGCGGCGACGTCGGCGCGCAAGGCAAAACGCCCGCCGGGGGAGGACCGGCGGGCGTTTCTTAGGCGTCGGGCGTGGCCCGACGCGGCGGATGCGTCCGGAGGGAGGATCCGGCGCGTCCGAACTTATTGCGCGATCGCTCCGCGAACGACGTAGCGAATATCGCCGCGGCGGATGCCGATGTCTTCCAGTTCGCGGTCGGTCATCTGCGAAAGCTCGCGGACGGCTTCGCGATAGCGGCGCCAAGCGTTCAACTTCTCGGCGATGGTCTTGAGCGAGGTCATAGGACCCTCCATTCTTGAAAACTTCCGGCCGCACGGCCCCTCGAGAGGATCGCCCCAGCCTGTGCGCTGCAACATAGGAACGCCGCCCACACCGGAAAAGACGAGATGTGGCTGTCCAGCTATGCATTAGCCGCATATGTAATTTCAGCAATCTTTAACATTTCGCTCAAACGATGCGGAATGCCGTCGAGAACGCGCGAAAAGCCCGACCGCGAGAATTTCGATCGCCGTCGCGGCCGGGCTTGTCCCTGCCATCCCCGCGGCGAGAGGCTATGCCGAATCCACGTAAGTAACGGGAAAATCGGGTCATTGTCTTCGATCGCGCGGCGACTCCCCGGCGCGGAGGGTCGAGACGGGCGCCGCCGGGGCGAGCGGTCGCTTGCCGCAGCGACACGCGACGCCAAAGGCATGCGCGGAAAGCGCCCGGAGCCAGCGCCGGCGAAAACTCTATCGGCTGCAGTAATGTGGAAAGGTCATGACTATTTTGCTGCGGCGCCGCAATTCCGGCCGGCTACGGAGGCAGCGGCGGCCGAAAGGAGGCCCAGCGGGGACGGCGCCAGCGCAGAGGCCTCAGTCCTTTTTCCAACTTCGTACGCGCGCGCGAAAGCGTATAGCTGTTCGCGGCGCTTGATTTTGTCGCGCGAAGCGGCGACATCCGGCGAGGCGCGCGCCTGTCGGCGGCGTAGACTCGATGGGAGCCGGAAATGGAAACTTTGCTCGCCCGCGTCGCTGCGGCGGCCGCTACGACGCCCGACACCGCGCGTCAGGCTGTCGGCTTGGTGGTCGATTTCATCAAGCGCGAGGCGCCAGAGGAGGCGGTCGACGCTCTTCTCGCCAAGGCGCCCGCGCTCAACGCCATCGTCGCCTCGATCGCCTCGACGTCCGGCGAGGGGATGAGCCCCGCGTTCAAGGGCCTGATGGGCGCCGGCGCCGGCGCGATGGGCGGCGGCGGCCTGATGGCGCTCGGCGGCGACCTGATGGCGCTCGGCCTCGGCATGGGCCAGATCCAGGCCGTCGGCAAAGAGGTGTTCGATTACGCGCGTGAGACGGCAGGCGACGACGTCCTCGGCGAAATCTCGGCGGCGATCCCCGGCCTGGCGCAGTTCATCTGAGCGCGGGGGTTGGCGTGACGGAGTTTTCGGGCGCGTTCGCGGCCTCTAGCGAGGCCGATTGGCGCAAGGCCGCCGAGGCCGCGCTCAAGGGCGGGGCATTCGACAGGCTCATTTCTCGCACCTCCGACTCGATTGCGCTGCAACCGCTCTACGCTCGGCGCGAGGGCCCGCGCGCGGTGCGCGGGCAGGGCGGCGCCTGGCGCGCGCTGGCGCGCCTCGACCATCCCGACGCGGCGGCGGCCAACGAACAGGCGCTTGACGATCTCGCCAACGGCGCCGACGGGCTGCAGGTCATATTCGCCGGGGCGGGAGGGGCCTACGGATTCGGCCTCGCCAAATCCGATTCGGCGGCGCTGCACCGCGCGTTCGAAGGCGTGCGGTTCGACCGAACGCTCTGCATCGAACTCGATCTCGGCGCCGAGTCCGAGAGCCAGGCGACCGGCTTTGCGGGACTCGTCGAACGCGGCGGCGCCGATCCGGCGACGCTCGATCTCAGCTTCGGTCTCGATCCCCTCGGCGCCCTGGCGCGCAGTGGGCGCGCCGCGCGCGCCTGGGCGGAGGAAGCGCGCGCGCTCGCCAAGCTCGCGCTGTTTCTCAAGGCCAAGCGGTTCGCCGGACCCTACCTCGCCGCCGACGCGCGCTGCGTCCACGCCGCGGGCGGAACGCCGGCGCAGGAACTCGCGTTTGCGCTCGGCTCAGCGCTCGCCTATCTGCGCGCGCTCAGCGAAAACGGCTTTTCGCTCGACGCCGCGCGCGCCGCGATCGCGTTTCGCCTGACGGCCGACGCCGATCAGTTCGTCACCTTGGCGAAGTTCCGCGCGCTGCGCTTGCTTTGGGCGCGGGTCTCGCAGGCCTGCGGCCTCGCGCCGCAAGCGGCGCGGATTCACGCCGAAAGCGCCTGGCGGACGTTGAGCGCGCGCGACCCGTACGTCAACGTGATGCGCGGCGCGACGGCCGCGTTCGCCGCCGGTCTCGGCGGCGCCGACAGCGTCAGCGTTCTGCCGTTCACGTCGGCCATCGGCTTGCCCGACGCGCTCGCGCGCCGCCTCGCGCGCAACAGCCAGCTCATCCTGTTGCAAGAGTTGCATCTCGGCTTCGTCGCCGATCCCGCGGCCGGCGCCGGCGTCTACGAGGCGCTGACGCAAGCCTTGTGCGAAAGGGCTTGGTCGCTGTTCCAGGGCTTGGAAGGGGAGGGCGGCCTGCCGCGCGCGCTGCTTGGCGGCGGCTTTCAGCGCGCAGTCGCCGAGGCGGCGGAAAAGCTTGCCCGCGATGCGGCGAGCCTGAAGACGCCGATCACCGGCGTCAGCGCCCATCCCGATCTCAACGAGGTCAAGGTCGAGGTTCTGCCCGCGAGCGCGCCCGCCTTCGCCTATCCCGGTGAGGCGGCGGCGCCGGCGATGACGCCGCTGCGGATCGCCGCGCCGTTCGAGCGCTTTCGCGACGCCTCGGACGCGGCGCTCGCGCGCCAAGGCGCGCGGCCGAAGGTCTTTCTCGTCGCCATCGGCGCGCCCGCCGCGCATGGCCGGCGCGTCGCCTTCGCGCGCGATCTTTTCGAGGCCGGCGGCATCGAGGCGCTGGTTGACGTCGGCGCTGCGGACGCCGGCGAAGTCGCCCAGCGCTTTGCGGCGAGCGGCGCCGCTGCGGCGTGCCTTTGCGGCAGCGACGAAGCCTACGGCGAATGTGCGCAAAGTTTCGCCGCGGCGCTGAAGAAGGCCGGCGCTCGCCATGTCGCGCTCGCGGGCAAAGCCGGCGAGCGGGAAGCCGCGTTGCGCGACGCGGGCGTCGACGACTTCATTTTCGCCGGCGGCGACGCGCTCGTGGCGCTCGAGCGGACGTTCGGTGGGCTCGGCGTCGAAGGCTAGGCCGGCTTCGAAGGATCGGTTGATGAGTTCGATACCCAATTTCGCTTCGATCGCGTTCTTGCCGCTGGCGGCGCCGGCGCCCGCCGCGCCGGGCCATTGGCTCACCCCCGAGGGAATCGACGTCAAGTCGTTCTATGGCGCCGACGATTGGCGCGGCCTCGACTTTCTCGCGACCTGGCCGGGCCTGCCGCCCTACCTGCGCGGCCCCTATCCCACGATGTACGTCAATCAGCCGTGGACGGTGCGCCAATACGCCGGCTTCTCCACCGCCGAGCAGTCGAACGCGTTCTACCGCGCCAATCTGGCGGCGGGGCAGAAGGGGCTTTCGGTCGCCTTCGATCTCGCCACCCATCGCGGATACGATTCCGACCACCCGCGCGTCGCCGGCGACGTCGGCATGGCGGGCGTCGCGATCGAACTCGATCTACGATATGCGGACGCTGTTCCAAGGCATCCCGCTCGAACTCGATGAGCGTGTCGATGACGATGAACGGCGCGGTGCTGCCGGTTCTCGCGCTCTACATCGTCGCCGCCGAGGAGCAGGGCGTGCCGATGGCGGCGCTGTCGGGCACCATTCAGAACGACATCCTCAAAGAATTCATGGTGCGCAACACCTACATCTATCCGCCCGCGGCCTCGATGCGCATCGTCGCCGACATCTTCGCCTTCACGGCGAAGCACATGCCGAAGTTCAACTCGATCTCGATTTCCGGCTACCACATGCAGGAGGCCGGCGCGACGCAGGACCTCGAACTCGCCTACACCCTCGCCGACGGCGTCGAGTATTTGCGCGCCGGCGTCGCGGCTGGCATGAGCGTCGACCAGTTCGCGCCGCGGCTGTCGTTCTTCTGGGCGATCGGCATGAATTTCTTCATGGAGGTCGCCAAGCTGCGCGCCGCGCGCATGATCTGGGCGGGCCTCGTCAAGGGCTTCGGGCCGAAGTCGGACAAGTCGCTGCCACTTCGCGCGCACTGCCAGACCTCCGGCTGGTCGCTGACCGCGCAGGACCCGTTCAACAACATCGTGCGCACCCAGATCGAGGCGATGGCGGCGACCCAAGGCCATACGCAGTCGCTGCACACCAACGCGCTCGACGAGGCGCTCGCGCTGCCGACGCCGTTCTCGGCGCGCATCGCCCGCAACACCCAGCTCTTCCTCATCGAGGAAAGCGGCACGACCCGGGTGATCGATCCCTGGGGCGGCTCCTATTACGTCGAGCGGCTGACCGCGGACCTAGCGGCCCGCGCGCGCGCCCACATCGACGAAATCGAAGCGCTCGGCGGCATGGCCAAGGCGATCGAACTCGGGCTGCCCAAGCGCCGCATCGAAGAAGCGGCGGCGCGCACGCAGGCGCGCATCGACTCGGGCCAGCAGACCGTGATCGGCGTCAACAAGCACCCGCCCAACGTCGAGCGCGAGCTCAACGTTCTCAAGGTCGACGCCGCGAGCGTGCGCGCGCAGCAGATCGAGAAGCTGAAACGCCTTCGCGCCGAGCGCGACGAAGCCAAGACGCGCGCCGCGCTCGAAGCGCTGACCGAGGGCGCGCGCGGCGAGGCCAATCTCTTGGCGCTCTGCGTCGAGGCGGCGCGCGCCAAGGCGACGGTCGGCGAGATTTCGCTGGCGATGGAGAAGGCGTTCGGCCGCCATGTCGCCGAGATCAAGTCGATCAGCGGCGTCTATCTCGCCGAATCCGGCGCTGGCGCCGACGCCAACGCGCGCGTCATCGCGATGGCGCGCGCCTTCGCGGAAAACGACGGCGGGCGTCCGCGGATTCTGGTGGCCAAGATCGGCCAGGACGGTCACGATCGCGGCCAGAAGATCATCGCCTCGGCGTTCGCCGATCTTGGCTTCGAGGTGGAAATCGGGCCGCTGTTCGCCACGCCGGAGGAAGTCGCGGCGCTGGCGGCGGAAAAGAAGGTCCATATCGTCGGCGTCTCGTCGCTTGCCGCGGGCCATCTGACGCTGGTGCCGGCGCTGAAGGCGGCTCTGCAAAACGTCGGACTCGGCGAGGCGATGATCGTGGTCGGCGGCGTCATCCCCGAGCAGGACTTCAAGCCGCTTCGCGCGGCGGGCGCCGACGCGATCTTTCCGCCGGGCACGGTGGTCGCCGAGGCCGCGTTGAGCCTGCTCGAGCGCCTGAACCAGCAACTCGGTTACACGCAGCGCGGGGCGGCCTGAAGCGCCGCGCGCCAATTTGGCGCTGCGCGATACGGCGCGGCGTCGCATTCCGGCACACGTCGGAGCTTACGTAATCGGCGCCGCGCTTGCGTCGGGCATTCCGGAAACTTTCGCTTTTCGGAGCCCGCGATGGCCGACAGGACCGTGCGACAATCTCTTCGGTCCTGTCGGCCATCGCGGGCTCCGAAAAGCGAAAGTTTCCGGAATGCCCGACGCAAGCGCGGCGCCGATTACGTAAGCTCCGACGTGTGCCGGAATGCGACGCCGCGCCGTATCGCGCAGCGCCAAATTGGGCGGCACAGGCCGCCGCGTTGTGCGTGTAACCGAGTTGCTGGTTCAGGCGCTCGACGGCTCCGAAACTCGGCCCCTCGGCGACCACCGTGCCCAGCGGTTGGGCGGGACCCGCCGCGCGAAGCGGCTCTTTGAGAAGTGTTCTTCGGGATCCATGGCCTCGCCAACAAAGTCCGACGTTTTGCAGAGCCGCCTTCAGCCGCCGCCGGCGTCAGATGGCCCGCGGCAAGCGACGAAACACGACGATATGGACCTTCTTTTCCGCCGCCAGCGCCGCGACTACAGCCGTGGCGAACAGCGGCCGATTTCCACCTCGAAGCCAAGATCGGCGAACGCCCGAGGCGATCATCTTCTGGCCGCGATCGTCGTCCTGGCCGATCTTGGCCACCAGAACTCCGCGGACGCCCGCCGTCGTTTTCCGCGAAGGCGCGCGCCATCGCGATGACGCGCGCGTTGGCGTCGGCGCCAGCGCCGGAAACTCGGCGAGATAGACGCCGCTGATCGACTTGATCTCGGCGACATGGCGGCCGAACGCCTTCTCCATCGCCAGCGAAATCTCGCCGACCGTCGCCTTGGCGCGCGCCGCCTCGACGCAGAGCGCAAGATTGGCCTCGCCGCGCGCGCCCTCGGTCAGCGCTTCGAGCGCGGCGCGCGTCTTGGCTTCGTCGCGCTCGGCGCGAAGGCGTTTCAGCTTCTCGAAGTTGCCTGCGCGCGAACGCTCGCGGCGTCGACCTTGAGAACGTTGAGCTCGCGCTCGACGTTGGGCGGGTGCTTGACGCCGATCACGGTCTGCTCGCCCAAGAAGTCGATGCGCGCTGCATGCGCCTTCTTCGATGCGGCGCTTGGGCAGCCCGAGTTCGATCGCCTTGGCCATGCCGCCGAGCGCTTCGATTTCGTCGATGTGGGCGCGCGCGCGGGCCGCTAGGTCCGCGGTGAGCCGCTCGACGTAATAGGAGCCGCCAGATCGATCGCCCCGGGTGGTGGCTTCCTCGATGAGGAAGGCTGGGTGTTGCGGGCGATCCGCGCCGAGAACGTCGTCGGCAGCGCGATCGCCTCGTCCAGCGAGTTGGTGTGCAGCGACTGCGTCCCGCCTTAGATCGGCGCCCGCCATCGCCTCGAGTATCAGCGGTCCGCACCACGTTGTTATACGGGTCCTGCTCGGTCAGCGACCATCCCGACGTCTGGCTGTGCGTCGCGCAGCATCGTCGACTTGCGACTTGTGGCCCGAAGCCCTTACATGATGCGCCACCACAGATCAGCCGCGCTGCTCGCAGCTTGGCCACCTCGAGGAAGAAGTTCATGCCGATGCCGAAAAACGACAGCTGAGGCGGCCGGCGAATTCATCGATGTCCAATCCCTTAGCCGCGCCGCAGTCTTCACATATTCCTTACCGTCGGCCAGTGTGAACGCCAGCTCGAGTGCCTGGTCGTGCCTGCCTCTTGCAGCATGTGGTAGCCGGAGATCGAGATCGAGTTGAATTTCGGCATGTGCTTCGCGGTGTACTCGATGATGTCGGCCACGATGCGCATCGAGGGCGCAGCGGGGTAGATGTAGGTATTGCGCACCATGAACTCTTTGAGGATGTCGTTCTGAATCGTGCCGGAGAGCTTATCCTCGGTGACACCTTGTTCCTCGGCCGCGACGATGTAACCGGCGAGGACCGGCAAGCACGGCGCCATTCATGGTCATCGAAACGGAGATCCGGTCGAGTGGGATGGCGTCAAACAGGACCTTCATATCTTCGACGGAATCGATCGCCACGCCGGCCTTGCCGACGTCGCCGGTGACGCGCGGATGGTCGGAGTCATACCCGCGGATGGGTCGCGAGATCGAAGGCGACCGAGATGCCCTTGGCCGCCGCCCGCCGATTGGCGCGGTCGAACGCGTTCGACTGCTCGGCGGTGGAGAAGCCGCTGTTGGCGCACCGTCCACGGCTCATTGACGTACATGGCCGGATGGGCCGCGCAGGTGGGCGCGGCCCGGCCAGGTCGCAAAAGTCGAGGCCGCGCCAATCGTCGGCGCCATAGAACGACTTGACGTCGATTCCTCGGTGAGGCCGAATGGCCCGGCGCGGCGCGTCCGCGCCACGGCGAGAGAAGCGCGATCGAAGCGAAATTGGGTATCGAACTCATCGACCCGATTCCTGAACCAGCCTTCGACGCCGAGCCCACCGAACGTCCGCTCAACGCCACGAGCGCGTCGCCGCCGGCGAAAATGAAGTCGTCGACGCCCGCGTCGCGCAACGCGGCTTCCCGCTCGCCGCTTGCCCGCGAGCGCGACATGGCGAGCGCCGGCCTTCTTCAGCGCCGCGGCGAAACTTTGCGCACATTCGCCGTAAGCTTGCGTCGCTGCCGCAAAGGCACGCCGCAGCGGCGCCGCTCGCCGCAAAGCGCTGGGCGACTTCGCCGGCGTCGGCGGCGCGCGACGTCAACCAGCGCCTCGATGCCGCCGGCCTCGAAAAGATCGCGCGCGAAGGCGACGCGCCGGCCATGCGCGGCGGCGCGCCGATGGCGACGAGAAAGACCTTCGGCCGCGCGCCTTGGCGCGCGAGCGCCGCGTCCGAGGCGTCGCGAAAGCGCTCGAACGGCGCGGCGATCCGCAGCGGCGTCGCCGGCGCCGCCGCCTCGCCCGGGATAGGCGAAGGCGGGCGCGCTCGGCGCAGAACCTCCGACCTGACCTCGTTGAGATCGGGATGGGCGCTGACGCCGGTGATCGGCGTCTTCAGGCTCGCCGTCGCGGGGCAAGCTTTTCGCCGCCTCGGCGACTGCGCGCTGAAAGCCGCCGCCAAGCAGCGCGCGCGCGGCAGGCCGCCCCCCTTCCAAGCCCTGGAACAGCGACCAAACCCTTTCGCACAAGGCTTGCGTCAGCGCCTCGTAGACGCCGGCGCCGCGGGATCGGCGACGAACCCGAGATGCAACTCTGCAACAGGATGAGCTGGCTGTTGCGCGCAAGGCGGCGCGCGAGCGCGTCGGGCAAGCCGATGGCCGACGTGAACGGCAACGCTGACGCTGTCGGCGCTTTCGCCGAGACCGGCGGCGAACGCGGCCGTCGCGCCGCGCGTCGCGTTGACGTACGGGTCGCGCGCGCTCAACGTCCGCCAGGCGCTTTCGGCGTAAAACCGCGCCGCTTCCGGCGCGAGGCCGCGCCTCGAGACCCGCGCCCAAAGCAAGCGCAGCGCGCGGAACTTCGCCAAGGTGACGAACTGATCGGCGTCGGCCGGGGTTTTCAGGCGAAACGCGATCGCGGCGCGCGCGGCGTCAAGCGAAAAGCCGTTTTCGCTGAGCGCGCGCGGATAAGCAAGCGCTGAGCCGAGCGCAAACGCGAGACCTGCGCCGGCGTTCCGCCCGCGGCGTGGACGCAGCGGCGCCGGTGGCGAGGTAGGTTCCGGCGAACCGCTTGGCCTTGAGAAACAGCGCGAGCTTCACGAGCGCGCGCGCTTCCTCCGCCGGCGCGCGCGGCGCGCCCACTGCGCGCCAGGGCGGGACCGAGGGGATCGAGACCGAAGCTAATAGACGTCGCCGGATCCGCGCGACCGCGAATTCCCGCAAAGCCGGTCGCCTGGCCCCGAACTCGGCGCCCGAGTTCGATGCAAGCGGTCAACCGCACGCCTTCGAACGCGCGGTGCAGGGCGGCCAAAATGGATTGGCGAGGCCAAATCCGTAGGCCCCTCCCCGCCCCGGCGAATATGACCTGCAGCCCGTCGGCGCCGTTGGCGAGACATAAGCGCCTGTTCGTTGGCCGCCCGCCGCGTCGGGATGGTCGAGGCGCGCCAGCGCGCGCCAGGCGCCTGCCCGCGCACCGCGCGCGGGCCATCGCGCCGAGCGTAGAGCAGTTGCGGCGCAATTCGGAGGTGCGAGAAATGAGCTGTCAATGCCCCGCCCTGAGCGCGGCCTCGGCGGCCTTGCGCCAATCGGCCTCACTACGAGGCCGCGAACGCGCCCGAAACTTCCGTCACGCCAACCCCCGCGCTCAGATGAACTGCGCCAGGCCGGGGATCGCCGCCGATTTTTCGGCCAAGGACGTCGTCGCCTGCCGGTCTCGGCCTACGGCGCGTAATCGAACACCTCTTTGCCGACGGCCTGGATCTGGCCCATGCCGAGGCCGAGCGCCATCAGGTCCGAGCGCCATCAGGCCGCCGCCCCCCATCGCGCCGGCGCCGGCGCCCATCAGGCCCTTGAACGCGGGGCTCATCCCCTCGCCGGACGTCGAGGCGATCGAGGCGACGATGGCGTTGAGCGCGGGCGCCTTCGCGAGAAGAGCGTCGACCGCCTCCTCTGGCGCCTCGCGCTTGATGAAATCGACCACCAAGCCGACAGCCTGACGCGCGGTGTCGGGCGTCGTCGCGGCCGCCGCAGCGACGCGGGCGAGCAAAGTTTCCATTTTCCCACTCCCGTCGAGTCTACGCCACCGACAGGCGCCGCGCCTCGCCGGGGATCCGCCGCTTCGCGCGCGACAAAGCGCGCACGAACAGCTATACGCTTTCGCGCGCGCGTACGAAGTTGGAGCCCCGCCTCTGCGCTGGCGCCGTCCCCGCTGGGCCGCCTGGCCGCCGCTGCCTCCGTAGCCGGCCGGAATTGCGGCGCCGCAGCAAAATAGTCATGACCTTTCCACATTACTGCAGCCGATAGAGTTTTCGCCGGCGCTGGCGAAGGCTATGTCGAGAGCGCCGCGATCGGCCTCGTCGCCGGCCGCTTCGCCGCCGCCGAGCGGCTCGGGCGCGCGCTCGCGCCCCCGCCGCCGACCACCGCAATCGGCGCCCTGCTCAATCACGTCACCGGCGGCCACATCGAAGCGATCGAGGCCGGCCCGCGCTCGTTCCAGCCGATGAACGTCAATTTCGGTCTGTTTCCCCCGATCGAAGAGCCGCGCCTCGATGAAAACGGCAAACGCCTGCGCGGCCCCGAACGCGGCGCCGCGCGCAAACGCGCGCTGTCGGCGCGGGCCGAGATCGATTTGGCCAAGTGGCTGAGCGAAGCGAGGTGACGCGGGGGCGATCGCTGCGAGGCCCGGCCGCAAAGCCAGGGTTCACGGCGCGCTACAGAACGCCCGGTCCGCGACCACCGTCCTGCGCCGGGTTTGCGACGGCAGTTCGCCGAAGCGCTTCTCGTACTCGCTGGAAAACCGGCCGAAGTGCGTGAAGCCCCATTTCTGGGCGACTCCGGCGATGGAGGCGACCGTGGCGGGGTCGCGCGGCTCCCCTGACGGACCGCGCTCAAACGGA
>CAVXCA010000008.1:0-39779 GCA_963759955.1 uncultured Alphaproteobacteria bacterium | reverse complement strand
CGGTAGGGTCGACCCGTCCGTGGTTTCCCTGCGCCTTCTTCGCTGCATACGCTTGTTCGGCTTTGGCCGATCGAATATTTGTGTCACACTGGCGGAAAGTGATCGATAGACGCATACGTCGGATGAAGACGAAGCCACGCGGCAACGCAGATCCAATCGAGCGGCAGATCGAGTCCGCCATCCGCCCGGGGACGTTGATTCGCGATGGTGAGTGCTTCTCGTTTGTGAGCGGGCTTGAAGGGGTCGCCGCCGCAATCGATACGCTCGTTGCAACCGAGCCCGCTCGCGCCGTCACGCTGTATGGGACTTTTCTTGCGGGTTGCCATGCCAAAGCCGATGAACTCGATGACTCCAGCGGCAGCTTCGGGCAATTCTACCGCCGTCGCGAAACGCGGGCTTGAGCGAAGGGATCTTTTCGGGGCGAGCCTTGGGAGGCTGCTCGTCCGCGGCGACGATCGCCTCGCTCTTGCCGGACTTGACCGCGACGGGCTCGATTTCCCCGGCGAAATCGCCCTCGCGCATCGCCCGCATCGCGCGCTCGAGCGAGCGCAGCGCGAACGCGTCCTGCGCCTCGCGGGTGAACTGGTAACTTTGCGCGCAATCCTCGGCGAAGGTCCCCATCAGGCGGCCCTTGTCGTAGGCGTCCTCCAGCCCGTCGAGGAACATGTGGTCGACGACGCGGCCGTGGCCCATGCGATAGCCCGTACGCGCCCGCTCCAGGAGATAGGGGGCGTTGCTCATGCTCTCCATGCCGCCGGCGACGACGATCTTCGCGGACCCCGCGCGGATGAGGTCGTGGGCGAGCATCGCCGCCTTCATCCCCGAGCCGCACATCTTGTTGACGGTGGTCGCGCCGACGCCGATCGGCAGGCCGGCGCCGAGCGCCGCCTGACGCGCGGGGGCCTGGCCGAGACCCGCCGGCAGCACGCAGCCCATCAGCGCTTCGTCGACGTCCTCGCCGTTCAGGCCAGCGCGCGAGAGCGCCGCGCGAATCGCCGTCGCGCCGAGCTTGGGCGCCGCGACGTCCTTGAAATCGCCGAGAAACCCGCCCATCGGCGTGCGCGCCGCGCCGACGATGACGATTGCGTCGCTGTTGGGCATGTCGGGCGTCTCTCTCGTTGCGAAGGTCTCGGATGCAATGGCGTGGTTCAGGCGGGCGTCCCGCCCCGCCGGCGGCGCCCGCAGATTGCCCGGCCCGAGGCGATCGATCAAGCGGAGCGCGGTCGATTCAGCCGAGCGTGGATGCGACGCGCGCGCCGATTTCCGACTTCGCCGCCACCCGCTTCTCCTCCCGCCGGGCGATGACCGCGGCCCCGGCCAACGCGCAGAGAACGACGACGCCTCCGACATATTGGTGCGACGAAAGGCGCTCGCCGAGGACGGCGGCCGCCGCACCCGTCGTGACGATCGGCTCCGTGTTGAAAACGGGAGCGATGACCGAGGCCCGTGCATAGCGCAGCGCCAGCATGTGGATCACGTAGCCGAAGGCGTAGCAGAGGGCGACCGCCGCCACGAAGGCGTAGCCCGAGACGGCGACCGCTTTCGGGTCGAGCAGCCGGATCGCGCCGCCGTTCTGCCAGAGAACGACGCCGAGCGCGATCGGCCAGACCGCGGCGTGGACGAGGCTCGCCATGGCGCTCGGCGACAGATGTCGCGTCAACGCGCGCCCGGAGAAGAACTGGAGCGCATAACCTGCCGCTCCCAGCGCAGCGAGAGCGAGGCCGCGCCAGTCCAGCCCGGCCAGCGACAACCCCAGCGCCACGACGAGACCCGCGAAGCCGATGAGGCCGACGGCGAGCCGCGCCAGGCTCGGCCGGGTCCCCTCGACGACCGGGGCGACAAGCAAGATCATGATCGGGCTGGTGTAAAAGACGATGACCGCGAGCCCGACCGGAATGAACTGCAGCGACGCTAGGTAGCCGATCGAAATCATCGCGGTCGCGACAACCTGAAGAAGAAAGGATGGCCGCGCGGCCGCCGGAACAGCAAGCCGCTCGCCGCGCAAGAGAGCGAGCCCGCCGAGCGCGAAGACGATGAAGGTCGTGCGCGCCAACGTGCACTCGACCGCGGGAATTCCATGCTCATAGGCGGCGCGCACGGACGAAGGGATCAGGCCGTACAACGAAGCCGCGGTCAGCGCGAATAGGATGGCCGGCCGCGCGCGATCCACGATTGATTCGACCTTCCCGATCGGGGCCCCGCGCCCTTGCCCCGATGACTATGGGGGGTCGATGCGGAGCGCGCAACCGTGCAGAAGCGCGTTCGGGCGGCGAACGGTCCGACTTGACGGGACTTCCCAATTGGCGGGATTGACGACGATATCGTCGGAATGATTCGAGACCTTGTGGAATGGGCGGATGGCGAGCGAGTCGTTCGAGCTTCGACGGGCGGTCGTCGCGGACGCCGCGGCGATCCGGGAGCTGACTCGGGAGGCTTATTCGAAATGGATTCCCGTCATCGGGCGCGAGCCCATGCCGATGACGGCCGATTATGACGAGGCCGTGCGCAAGAACCGCTTCGATCTCTTGTATGTGGAGGGAAAGCTCGCCGCGCTCATCGAGACGATCGCGCAGGCCGACGGCCTCCTGATCGAAAACGTCGCCGTTTCGCCTTTCTTTCAAGGCCGCGGCCTCGGCCGAAAATTGATCGCGCACGCGGAGCGGCTCGCCGCCTCGCTCGGATACCGCGAAATCCGGCTCTATACCAACAAGCTCTTTGCCGAGAATCTGAGCCTGTACCGCAAGCTCGGCTATCGCGTCGACAACGAAGAGCCGTTCAAGGGCGGCTGGCGCGTCAACATGAGCAAATCGGTAAGGCCGCAGCCGGACTGACGGGACCCGCCATTGCTCCCCCGCGCGCGCTGCGCGTAATGTGCGGCGATGAAACTCACAAGCGAAGAAATCGAGCGCTACGCGCGCCAGATCGTGTTGCGCGGGGTCGGCGGGCCGGGGCAGGGCAAGCTCAAGGCGGCGCGGGTTCTGGCGGTCGGGGCGGGCGGGCTCGGCTCGCCGGCGCTGCAATATTTGGCCGGCGCCGGCGTCGGCTGCCTCGGGATCGTCGACGACGATAAGGTTTCGCTGTCCAACCTGCACCGCCAAGTGCTGCACGCCACCGCCGATGTCGGGCGGCCCAAGGTCGACAGCGCCGAGGAAGCGATCGGCCGGATCAATCCCCATGTCCGCGTCGAAAAGATCGCGCGCCGCCTCGACGCCGACAACGCGCGCGCGATCGTCGCCGACTACGACATCGTGCTCGACGGCTCCGACAATTTCGCCACCCGCTATGCCGTCTCCGACGCCTGCTTTTTCGAGCGCAAGCCGCTGGTGACGGCCGCGATCGGCGAGTTCGACGGGACGCTGACGACCTTGAAACCTTACGGGCAGGGGGCCGACGGCAAGCCCAATCCGACCTACCGCTGCCTCTTCCCCGAGGCGCCGCCGCCGGGAACGATCCCCGCCTGCGCGGAAGCGGGCGTGCTCGGCGCGCTCGCCGGCGTGCTCGGCTCGCTGATGGCGCTGGAGGCGATTCGCGAGATCGTCGGCGGATTTGGCGACGGCGACCGCGGCCTGGTCGGACGGCTGCTGATGATCGACACGCGAGCGATGCGCTTCGAGACGCTCAGCTACGCCTGGGACGAGGCAAACCCGCTCAGCGGACGGGGGCGCTCCGGCACCCTGCCGTAAATGCCATAAGCAAAAGGGACGGTGCGCCCCCGGATTTCGTTCATGACCGAAATCCGCACCGTCGCTACGCTCTGCGGTAAGCGCCTAAGAATGATAAAGTTAAACTTTGAATGTGAGAAGCGAATCGTCCGCGCACGCGCCGATTTGTCGCACTTCGACGCCTGCATTGCGCTCTTCGCAGCGACGGGCGAGCCTGCCGCGAATGCGATCGCACGCGAGCGCGCTCATCATCCCCGGAATAGGGCATGGCCCTCGCAGGGTGTCATGGCGTTTGCGCTGCGATGCTGCGGCAAGCGGCCCGCAACACTTTCTTATCGTCGGCGCGCTAACCAGGAGGGGCCGATCCGGCGAGGGCCGGACGGCGCGCGAGCTTTTCGCCGCTCGCCCCAACCGGACGCCAAGGGATGATCGTCGGCTTCGCGTTTGTCTCGAACGCCCTGTTCAATTTCCTCGTCGCGCTGCTGGTGGCGCGATTTCTCGGGCCGGCCGAATACGGCCGCTTCGCCATCGCCTGGGCGGCCGCGGTTCTCATCAACACCGCGGGCTTCGATTGGATCCGCCTTTCGGCGGTGCGCTTCTATTCCCAACGCGTGCGCGAGGAGCGGCCGGCGGTGCGCGCGACGCTGGAGGCCTGTTTCGCCGCGCTGGCGTTTGCCGTCGCGCTCGCCGCGCTGACGCTCGGCCTGTCCGGCGTCGATCTGCCGCTGTCGCCGGGCCTCGTCGTCATGACCGCGCTGACGGGCGTGGCCAACGGGCTCTACGACCTGCGCACTGCGCTCGCCCGGGCGCGCTTCTTCGATCGCGCCTATATCGAGATCGTCCTCATCAAGAACGGGTTCGGGCTGGTCTTGACGGTCGGCGGCGCGCTGGCGTTCGGCTCGGCCAAGATCGCGCTCGCCGGCGCCTGCCTCAGCGTCGGCTTGGCGATGGCGGCGACCTATCGCGATCTTCGCGATCCCGAGGCGCGGCTCGACCTCGCCGAGCGGCCGCTGGCCCGGACCTATTTCGGCTACGCCGGACCGTTCGTGGTCTCATCCGTGCTTTTCCAGCTCATCCCGTTCGTCGGACGAGTCCTCGCCGGAACTCTCTACGGCTACGACGAGGCGGGGCAGTTCTCGCTCGCCAACGACATCGGCGTGCGCGTGCTGGCGGCGATCGCCTCGGCGCTGGACGTCATCCTGTTTCAGCAAGCGGTGCGCGCGGAGGAGACTTTGGGTCGCGAGGGCGCGCGGGCGCAACTGGCCGACAACATGGCGTTCGTCGTCGCCGTCGTCCTGCCCGCCGCCGCGGGGCTTTGGCTGTGCCTGCCGGGCATCGAGGCGCTGATCGCGCCCAAGGCCTTTCGCGGACCGTTCTCGGCCTATCTCGGGCCGATGCTGCCGGGGCTCGCGGCGTTCGTATTGATGATGTTCGCCGTCGCGCCGATTTTTCAGATCGCCAAGCGCACCGCGCCGATGATCCTCGCCGCTCTCGCGGCGCTCGCCGCCGACGCCGTGCTCTTGGCGAGTCTGCCGCGAGGCCAAGCGGGATATTGGCTCGCCGGCGCGCAGAGCGGCGCTCTTGTTGTCGGGCTCGCGGTCGCCCTTATCCTGGCCTGGACGACGCGCCCGCAATGGCCGCGCGCGCGCGATATTCTCGGCGCGTCGACCGCCACCGGCGCGATGGCGTTGGCGCTATGGCCTACGCGCGGGCTCGAGCCGAGCCTCGCGCTGTTGGCAGCTCAGGCCTCGATCGGCGTGGCGATTTACGGCGCCCTGGCCTGGATATTCGACGTCGCCCGGCTGCGCGAGCGCGTGAAGGCGATGTTCGGGCCGGGGGCCGCCGCGGCCGCCGCCGCGTCGACCAAGAATTCCTGACCAGGCGCTAGGTCAATATTCCTTAAGCATAATTCGTTGCTTTCCGATAACCATCGCCCGCGAGTTGCGATGCAGCGGCGCCGTTTTCGCGTATACTTAATTATTGTTGGGCGCCGTCACGGCTTGTCGGAGCGCTTGCGGGACGGCGCGTGGCGATGGGAGTTTGTCATGCGGCGCGTTTCCGGCTTCCTCGTATCTGCTTTGTTGAGCGTTTCGGCCCTCGCGATCGGCGCCGGAGGCGCGTCGGCGGCGACCGTGGACAGTCTCGTCATTCCTGGAATTGGTCCGCGGCCAGCGGCCCAGCCGGCCGCCCCGCAGCCGACGCGCGATGGACTGGGCGGCGGCTTCATCGAATTCGTCCTGACCGGGCGGACCGGCGGGACGGACCCCGCGCCGCAAGCCTTCGCCGCCGCGCCGCCGGCCGCGCCCCAAGTCGTCGCCTCTCTGGCGCGGCCCCAGCCGGCCGGTCTCGAAGGCTTGCCCAACGAGAAGTATCTGCGCCACGAAGTCGATTATTCCGGCCCGGAGCGACCCGGCACGATCGTAATCGACACGCCGAACAAGTTCCTGTTCTTGGTGCTGCCGCACGGGCGCGCGATTCGCTACGGCGTCGGCGTCGGGCGTCCGGGCTTCGAATGGGCGGGCGTCAAGTCCATCACCCGCAAGGCCGAATGGCCGGACTGGACGCCGCCCCCGGAAATGATGCTGCGCCGGCCCGACCTGCCGAGCCATATGGACGGCGGGCCGCAGAACCCGCTCGGCGCGCGCGCGCTTTATCTCGGTTCGTCGCTGTATCGCATCCACGGCACCAACGAGCCCTCGACGATCGGCCAGAACCTCTCTTCGGGCTGCATCCGTATGATGAACGAGGACGTGATCGACCTCTACAACCGCGTTCACGTGGGCGCGAAAGTGGTCGTGATCTAGCCTCGGCCCGGCCGCGTCGGCGAGGCCGAGGCGGCCGATCCTGGGTCCGGCTTCAGCTATCGAAACCGCCGGCGTCCGAGCCGCCGTCGTCGTAGCCCGCGTCTTGCGCGTCGTCCTGGTCCTGGTCCTGATCCTGCAAGACGTCCTCGGCGTGCTGGCCGGCCGGATCGGGCGCGCTTTCATAGAAATTGTTGACCGTTTCGCCGCCGCCGAACCCGCTGCCGCCGAACCCGCCCGCGGAACGGCCGCCGAACAGGCCGCCTCGCCCGCCCAGCAGGTTCTCCAGCGTGTTGGCGACCATCATGCCGCCGGCGACGCCTGCCGCGGTGGTCATCGCATTGGCGAGGAAACCGCCGCCGGCCGAAGGGGCGGGGGGCGGCGCTCCCCAGGGGCCGGCCGGCGGCGGCGGCGCATAAGCGGGCGGACGAGCGGCGGCCGGATCGGGTCCCGCCGCGCGCTGATAGGCGCTCGCGTCGTAGCCGGAGCGCGGCGCCGGCGCCGGTGCGGCGCTGCCGAACAGGGTCTTGCCGAGATTGCCGAGGAAGCTCGTTTCTTGGGGCGGCGGCGCCGACGCGGCGGCGTGCGATTCGAGTTCGGCGATGCGCTGCGCGGCGGCCTCGAGGGCGTGCTGCTGCACCAGCGCGGTTTGCGCGAGCACGTAGGGCGCGTAGGGCTGGGCGCGCACCGCCTCGCCGATAAAGGATTCCGCCTCGGGGTCGCGGGCGCCCGTCGCGGTCGCGCGAACGCGCTCGAACAGGTCCGCGAGCATTTGGCGTTCTTGGGGGGTCATGGAAATCTCCGTTTCGGGCCGCTCGGCCCAGGCCCGGCATATGGGCGGGAAATGCGACCGATCCAAGAGGGCGCGGCGCTGAATTCTCGACGATCCGTCACGGCAAGCGATCGGGCGGCGCCTTTACTCGTCGGCTTCGATCGCGTAGGCCTTGCGCGCAATGAGCCCCCGGTCCAGCCCATTGTCGCTGGCGCCGGGGCTTTGTGTTCTAGGGTTTGAGAGGATCGAGCGGCGATGGCCAACGTGGTTGTTGTCGGCGCCCAGTGGGGCGACGAGGGAAAAGGCAAGATCGTCGACTGGCTGTCGGTCTCGGCGGATGTCGTGGTCCGCTTTCAAGGCGGCCACAACGCCGGGCACACGCTGGTCGTCGGCGATCAGACCTATAAGCTCGCATTGCTGCCTTCGGGCATCGTGCGCCCGGGGAAATTGTCGATTATCGGCAACGGCGTGGTGCTCGATCCCTATCATCTGATCACGGAAATCGAGAAGATTCGCGGTCAGGGCGTAGAAGTGACGCCAAAAAACCTCAAGATCGCCGAAAACGTTCCGCTAATCCTCTCGCTGCATCGCGAACTCGATGCGCATCGCGAATCGGCGGAAATCGGCGGCGTGAAAATCGGCACCACCAAGCGGGGCATCGGTCCGGCCTATGAAGACAAGATCGGCCGGCGCGCCATCCGTTTGATGGATTTGGCGGAGCCGGAATTTCTCGACGGCAAGATCGCGCGTCTGCTCGCGCATCACGATCCCTTGTGTCGCGGCATGGGTCTCGCGCCGCCGACGGCCAAGGCGGTCAAGGACGAACTCCTCGCGATCGCCCCCAAGGTGCTGCCGTACATGGCGCCGACGTTCGAGCTGCTCGACCGCGAGCGGCGCGCGGGCAAACGCATCCTGTTCGAGGGCGCGCAAGGCGCTCTGCTCGACATCGACCACGGGACCTACCCTTACGTGACCTCATCCAACACCGTCGCGGCCAACGCCGCCACCGGCTCGGGTCTCGGGCCGCGCGCGATCGGTTACGTCTTAGGGATCGTCAAGGCCTACACGACCCGGGTCGGCGGCGGGCCTTTCCCCACCGAGCTCGAGGACGAAACCGGCGAGCTGCTCCGCCAACGCGGCGCCGAATTCGGCGTCAACACCGGCCGCCCGCGCCGCTGCGGCTGGTTTGACGCGGTGCTGACGCGCCAGTGCGTCAAGACCTCCGGCATCGACGGCGTCGCGCTGACCAAGCTCGACATTCTCGACGGCTTCGACGAGATCAAGGTCGCCACGCATTATCGACTCGACGGCAAGGAGATCGACTATCTTCCGGCTTCGCAGGCCGCTCAGGCTCGCATCGAGCCCGTCTATGAAACGATCGAAGGCTGGAAAGAGGCGACCGTGGGCGCGCGCTCGTGGGCCGATCTGCCGGCGCAGGCGATCAAGTACGTGCGCCGCATCGAGGAACTTATCGGCGCGCCGGTCGCATTGCTCTCGACGAGTCCGAAACGGGACGATACGATTCTTGTGCATGACCCGTTTCAAGATTAATCCAATGACGTCGTCCGCAAGCGCGTTGCGGGCGACCGGACTCGATCATGGCTGATTATTACTCTCTGCTTTCGAAAGCGGTCGCGAACCTGCCCAAGGTCGGGCCGGCGTCGGCGCGGCAAGTGATCTACTCGCGGGCGCGCACTGCGCTGCTCCGCCAGTTGCGCTCGCTGGGACCGTCGTTGTCCGAGGCGGACATCGCGCGCGAGGAAGCGTCTCTGGAGTCCGCCATCGCTCGGTTGGAGACGCAATTCGCGCCGCCCGCGCCGGCGCCTTCCGCCTCTCCTCCGGCCGCTCCTGCGCATCCCGCCCCTTCCGCGCGGTTCGCGCCTCTCGCCCCTCCCCCCCATTTCGTTCCTCCCCCGCATGCGCCCGCGCACCCCGCGCCGTCGGCGCAATCCGCCGCGTTTGCGAGCCGGCCTGCTGATGCCTATCTCCGCCCGCCGAGCGCGCCGAAGTTTGCTCCGCCGCCGCGGCCCAGCGCCTCTCCCGCGCAGCCCGGCGCGCCGACGAGGCCAAGCCCGCCTCCGCCGCCCCCGGTCGCGCCCGAGCCGCCGCCGCTTCGTCCCGCCGCGCCGCGCCCGCCGACCGCGCCCGCAGCCGGCGCCGGTCAGCGGCCGCCGATGGGCGTCGAAGCGCCCGTGCGGCCGACTCTGGGCGCGAGGCCGGCGCCGGCCGCGCCGCGTTTTTCGCCGCCTCCGCCGCCTCCGCCCCAGCATGCTCCGCCGCCGCCGCCAGCGCCCTCCGCGCCGCCGCCGCCTCCCCATCGCGCAAGCGCGATTTCCGCGCCGGCGATCGTCGCGGCGAGCGAAGAGGACCTCGACCTCGAGAGCCAGGCGCCGACGATCGACGCTGCGGCAGGCCTCGACCGGGTCGCCTATGCGCCCGCCCCTGTGGAAAGCGATTCGATTCGGCCGATCGCGCCGAGCCGCATCGAGGCGCCGCGCGTCAATCCCTTGCCGTGGATCTTGCTCGCCGTGATCGTCGGCGTCGTCTTATCCGTCGCCGTCGCGGCGTTCTTGCTGCGTCAGAAGCCGCAGGATCTCGCGATCAAGGAACCCACGGAGGTGACGGAGTCGCCATCGGCGACGCCTGCCGCCAAGATTTCCGAACGCGTCGGCGGCGCCGAGGCCACGCCCGCTCCTGCGCCGACCCCCGCCCCCGCTTCCTCAGCCGAAGCGACGCCGGCCGCCAACCCCGCCGCCGCGCCCGCGCCGGCGGCGAGCTCGCCGGCGGCCGCGACGTCGCCGCAACCCGCCGCGACGCCGGGCCTGCCGGTCGCCGCGCGCGCCGCGATGCTCATCGCCGTCGCCTCCGACCAGCAAAAGCCGCCCGCGGTGAGCCTCGGCTCGGTCGTCTGGAGTACGATCCCGGCGGTCCCCGGGCAGCCGGAGACGGTCGCGGTCAAAGCCGAGGCCGATATTCCCGATCTGAAGATGCACGCCGTCATGACGATTCGGAAGAACACCGACGCGAGCTTGCCCGCTTCGCACACCATCGATCTTCGCGTGACGTTCGGCGACGGCGCAGAAATCAAAGGCATCAAAGACATGCGGGTGCCGATGATGCGCCGCGACGATCCGCCCGCGCAGGACCCCTTGTCGGGCGTGCGCGTTAAGATCAGCGACAACTATTTCCTCGTCGGCCTCAACCGCGCCGACACCGACGCCACGCACAACGTCGACCTGATCGCCACCCGCAACTGGTTCGACTTCCCGCTGCTGCTCAACGACGATCGCATCGCCAAGCTGACCTTCGAAAAAGGCGCCGACGGCGAGCGAATCGTGAACGAGGCGTTGGCCGCTTGGAAGGGGCCTTCCGGGAAGGGGCCTTGAGGGCGCCGCTGAGCGGTAGGTGCGCGGGCGCTGACCGCGTCTCTTTCGGCCGCGGTGATCTTTCGCAACCGAGGCGCTGTGCGCCGGACGCGGTCGGCGCCTGCGTCCGTTGCCCCCGCGGGTTCACCCCGGCAGGTTGAAGACCCGCGTCGAAACGAAATAGCCGCCCTCGATGTTTCCAAAGGCGATCGGCGCGCCGAAGCAAGCGGCGTAGGCGGGCCCTTCGCAGGGGGCATTGGCGCCGCGCAACAATAGCTTTTGTCCGCGCCGCAGGATTGCGGCGCCGTTCCGATCGATGGCCAGGCACGGCAGTTCCGCTAGGCCCGCTTCCACCGGAAGCAGGGCGGCGGCGCGCGCCTCGGGGGATTCGCGCAGCGCCTCCAGCGCCGCGGCGTTCTTCGCCAGGAAGGGGCCGACGCGAGTGCGGCGCAGCAGCACGATGTGGCCGTAGCAGCCGAGCGCACGCCCGAGGTCGCGCGCGATGGCGCGCACATACGCGCCCTTGCCGCATTCGGCCTCGAATCGCGCCTCGTCCGGTTCGGCCGCAACGAGTTCGAGCCGGTGGACGACGATCTGGCGCGCCGCGATCTCGAACGTCTCGCCGCCGCGCGCCAGATCGTAGGCGCGCTCGCCGGCGATGCGAATGGCCGAAAAGGTCGGCGGCGTCTGGGTGATGAGGCCGACGAAGCGCGGCAGCGCCGCCTCGATCTGCTCGCGGGTCGGGCGTTGCTCCGAGCGGG
This sequence comes from uncultured Alphaproteobacteria bacterium, assembly GCA_963759955.1. Taxonomy (GTDB): domain Bacteria; phylum Pseudomonadota; class Alphaproteobacteria; order Rhizobiales; family Beijerinckiaceae; genus Roseiarcus. The sequence goes on along the minus strand of CAVXCA010000008.1, from coordinate 28,418 downwards.
CGACGACCTTGCCCTCGGCGTCGTCGGTGTCGATTTCCTCGCCCCACTTGACGGCGAATTGGTAGGCCTTGGTCCCCTCCTGCACGATCGGGACGGTCTTGGTCGCTTCGCCGAAGGCTACCGGCAAGACTCCGGAAGCGAGCGGATCCAAAGTTCCGGCATGGCCGGCCTTCTTGGCGTTGAAGAGGTATTTCAACTGCGCGACCGCCTGCGTCGAGGTGACGCCGACCGGCTTGTCGAGGTTGATCCAGCCGTTGACCTCGACGCGCGTCGAACGGCGCGGCGGCGCCTTGCCGCGCTTCGAGGACTGCGCCCCGGGCTCGGCGGGCGTCGGCTTGATTTGCGCTTCCTCGCTCAATGGCGCTCCTTGTCGTCGTCAGGGACGAGATCGCGCGCGACGCGCGGCGACCTCAGAAGCGCGTCGATGTCGGCCTGCGCGGAAAAGCTATGGTCGAGCACGAAGCGCAGGTCCGGCGCGAACTTGAGGTTGACGCGCTGGGCGACCAGCGCGCGCAAGGCTTTTTTGTGTTCTTTGAGAGCGACGATCGTCGCCTCGGCGTTCTTGCCGCCGAGCGGCATGACCGCGACGGTCGCGAGCTTCAGATCGGGCGACATCTTCACCGCCGGGATCGTCACCACCTGGCGATTCAGAACGGGATCGACGACTTCGCCGCGCTGGAGAATTTCCGCCATCGCGTGGCGGATCGATTCGCCCACGCGCTCGAGGCGATGCGAGGGGCCGGCGTGTCTGGAATCGGAACGAGACATTTGCGAAAGAGCCTGGAATACGAAGTTGCGGCGCCGAGGAAGCGAGGGAAGAAAAAAGACTTGCGATTTCCGCCGTCCGACGCTTCGCGGCGCCGCGCGATCGAAACGTCAAGTCAGCGCGACGGCTTCGCCCGAGCCGCGCCGGCGCGGCGCGGCCGGGGATGCGCGGCCAAGCCGGAGCGGCCCCTCGCCTCGTCGCGACCTACAGCGTGCGACGAATCTCCTCGACGCTGTAGCATTCGATGACGTCGCCGACGCGCATGTCCTGGTAGTTCTCGAAGGCCATGCCGCATTCCTGGCCGGCTTGCACGACGGAGACTTCGTCCTTGAAGCGCTTGAGCGTCGACAGCTTGCCCTCGTGGACGACGACGTTGTCGCGGATGAGGCGCACATGGGCGCCGCGCTGCACCACGCCGTCGGTGACCCGGCAGCCCGCGACATTGCCGACTTTCGAGATCGAGAACACTTCCAGGATCTGCGCATTGCCGAGCATCGTCTCGCGCAGGGTCGGCGAAAGCAGACCCGACATCGCCGCCTTCACGTCGTCCACGAGATTGTAGATGATGTTGTAGTAGCGGATCTCGATGCCCTGCTGCTCGGCCAGGTCGCGCGCTTCCTTGTGCGCGCGCACGTTGAAGCCGATGATGACCGCTTTCGAGGCCTCGGCGAGGGTCACGTCGGACTCGGTCACGCCGCCGACGCCGCCGTGAATGACCCGGGCGGCGACTTCCTCGTTGCCGAGCTTTTCGAGCGCCGCGGTGATCGCCTCGACCGAGCCTTGCACGTCGCCCTTGACGACGATCGGCAGTTCCTTGCGGCCGGCGGTCTTGAGATTGCTCATCATGTCGCTGAGCGAGGTGCGCACCACGCCGCCGCGAACGGCGAGCTTCTCGCGCCTCTGGCGTTCGCGGTATTCGGTGATCTCGCGGGCCCGCGCTTCGCTTTCCACGACCGCGACGCGGTCGCCGGCCTCCGGCGCGCCGGAGAAGCCGAGCACTTCGACCGGCGTCGAGGGCTTGGCCTCTTCGACATTTTCGCCCTTGTCGTCGATGAGGGCGCGCACGCGGCCCCATTGCGAGCCGGCCACGACCAGAGCGCCGACGCGCAGCGTGCCGCGCTGGACCAACACGGTCGCGACCGGGCCGCGACCGCGATCGAGGCGCGCCTCGACCACCGTGCCCTCGGCGTTGCGCTCGGGATCGGCGACGAGGTCGAGAAGTTCGGCTTGCAAAGCGATCGCTTCGAGCAGCTTGTCGAGGTTCATTTGCTTGGTGGCGGAGACTTCGACGGCGAGCGTTTCGCCGCCGAAGGCTTCGACCTGAACGTCGTGCTGCAGCAATTCCTGCATCACGCGCTGCGGGTTGGCGTCGGGCTTGTCGATCTTGTTGATCGCGACGATGATCGGCGCCTTGGCCGCCTTGGCGTGGCGGATCGCCTCGATCGTCTGCGGCATCACGCCGTCGTCGGCGGCCACGACCAACACCACGATGTCGGTCACCTTGGCGCCGCGGGCGCGCATCGCCGTGAAGGCGGCGTGGCCGGGCGTGTCGATGAAGGTGATCTTGGCGCCGCCGGGGGCGGTGACCTGATAGGCGCCGATATGCTGCGTGATGCCGCCCGCTTCGCCGGCCACCACGTTGGCGTGGCGGATGGCGTCGAGCAGCGACGTCTTGCCGTGGTCGACGTGGCCCATGATGGTGACGATCGGCGGCCGCGGGACCGGCGCGCCCTCCTCGTCGGGACGGTCGAACAGCCCTTCTTCGACGTCCGATTCGGCGACGCGCTTGACGGTGTGGCCCATTTCCTCGGCGATGAGCTGCGCGGTGTCCGCGTCGAGCGTGTCCGTCAAGGTGACCATGCGGCCCTGACGCATCAACAACTTGATGACGTCGACGGCGCGCTCGGACATGCGGCTGGCGAGTTCCTGGATGGTGATCGCCTCGGGAAGGATGATTTCGCGGGAAATCTTCTCTTTCGCCTCCTGGGCGCCGTGGCCTTTGAGGCGCTGGGTACGGCGGCGGAAGGCGGCGACGGAACGCGTGCGCTCTTCCTCGCCGGCGGTGGCGCTGGCGACGGTCAAACGGCCGCGATTGCGCTGATCGCCGCCGCGCGCCGGGCGCGGCGTCGGCAGCATGACTTTCGCCGCCGGAGCGACGATGGTGGTTCGGCGAACGACGCGCTTGCTCTCCTCCTCCTCGCCGACGACGCCGGGGGCGGCTGCTTTAGCCGCGCTCGGCGCGGCGGCCACGGGGGCGGGCGCGACGACGCCCGGTTTGCGGCCCAACGTGGTGGCTGGCGTCGCGGCGGGCTCGCCACCGGCGAGGCGTCGGCGCGCCTCCTCCTCGGATTGTCGCTTGAAACTGGCTTCCTGCGAGCGGCGCAGATCTTCCTCGCGCTTGCGCGCTTCGGCGGCTTCGTGCTCGGCTCTTTCGCGCGACTTGCGCTCGCGACGCGCTTCGGCTTCCGCTTCCTGGTGGCGACGGTCTTCCTCTTCGCGCGCGCGGGCATCGACGAGCGCTCTTGCGCGCGCTTCGCGCTGCTCTTCGGTCAGCGTGCGCAACACTACGCCGGTCTTCGGCGGCGCCGGCGGCGCGGCGGGCGTGGGTCCGCGAGGGGCGACCGCGGGGGCGGCCGCCTTCGGGGCGAGCGTCGCCGGCTGCGCCTCGCGCGCGGGCGCCTCGCCCGGTCCGAGGACGCGGCGTTTGACCTTCTCGACGACGACCGCCTTGCTGCGCCCGTGCGAAAAGCTCTGCCGCACGGTTCCCTGTTCGACGGGCCGCTTCAGGTGCAAAGTCGGTTTCGCCGGCACCGCTCCCAAGGTCTTGTCGCCGCTGTTGTTCGTTTCACTCATGCGTTTTTCCAGTAACCCCGGCCTGTCGTTCGTTCATTCCGGCGATTTGTCGGCCGCGCCGCTCGACCGATACCGCTCCAAACGCTCGGCCTTCGCGAGAAAGGCCGCACTGGCCTCGCCCGCGTTGAGCGCTGCATGTATCACATTTGCCCTCCCTAATGCCAAATCCAATTGGCCCGAGGAGAAGAGATTTATCCGGCGCACGGCGTCGGCCGCTTCGCCGAGGCGCCCGCGCAGCAAGCGCTGTAACTTCGACGCCCCGTCCGGCGCCCCGTCGGCGGCATGGATCAACCCGACGACCGCGCCGGCGGCGATCGCCGCTTCGACCTTGGCCGCGCCCGCCACGATCAGCCCGGCCTTGTTGACGATCGAGAGAAATTGCAGCGCGTCGCGCTCCAGCAGCCGATCGACGTCCTCGGCGAGTTCCGGCGCGGCGTTGGCGTGCACGCGAAACCCGCGGGAAAAGGCCTGCTTCATCGCCGCCTGGCGCACGGTGGCGAAGTCGAGCCGCGTCCATACCCCGCGCCCCGGCAGCTTGCGCCGGACATCGGGCACGACGTCGCCGGCGCCCGACAAGGCGAAGCGCAACATCGCCTCCGGCGGCCCCTTCTCGCCGGAGACCACGCAGGTGCGCTCAGAACCGCGCTCGTCTCTCTCCTCGCCCTTGCGCAATCGCGGCTTCTCCCGCCTATTCGCTCGGCGCTTCGGCCGCGGCGTCCGCCTCGGCGACGGGCGCCGGGGCGGGCTCGTCGACCCAACCCGCGCGCACGCGCGCCGCCATGATCATCGCGTCGGCCTGCTCGCGCGAAACTTCGAAGTCGGCGAGATAGCCGGCGTATTTCTTCTCGCCGCCCTCGCCGCGCTCGGTCCAGCCGACCAGATCGTCGGTCGCGCAGCCCGCGAGATCCTCGACGGTCTTGACTTCGTTTTGTCCGAGTTTGACCAACATCGGGGTCGTCAGGCCGTCGATCGACTTGAGATCGTCGGAAACGCCGAGCGCCTTGCGCGCTTCGTCGTGCTCGGCCTCGACGCGCGCCAGATGCCCTTGCGCGCGCGTCTGGATTTCCTCGGCGGTCTCGGCGTCGAAGCCTTCGATGGAGGCCAGTTCGTGCAGGTCGACGTAGGCGATTTCCTCGACCGTGCGGAAGCCTTCGGAGGCGAGCAGCTGCGCCACGGTCTCGTCGACGTCGAGGGCGTTCATGAACGCGGTGGTGCGCTCAACGAACTCTTTTTGCCGCCGTTCGGATTCTTCGGCCTCGGTGAGGATGTCGATGTCCCAGCCCGTCAGTTGGGAAGCCAGGCGCACGTTCTGCCCGCGCCGCCCGATGGCCAGGGAAAGTTGATCGTCGGGCACCACGACTTCGATGCGGGTGGAGTCCTCGTCGAGCACCACCTTCATCACTTCGGCCGGCTGCAGCGCGTTGACGATGAACGTCGCCGCGTCCGCCGACCAGGGAATGATGTCGATCTTTTCTCCTTGCAATTCGTTGACGACCGCCTGCACGCGCGAGCCGCGCATGCCCACGCACGCGCCCACCGGATCAATCGAGGAATCGTTGGAGACGACCGCGATCTTGGCGCGTGAACCGGGATCGCGCGCCACCGACTTCACTTCGACGATGCCGTCGTAGATTTCCGGCACTTCCTGCGCGAACAGCTTGGCGGTGAATTGCGGATGGGTGCGCGAAAGGAAGATCTGCGGCCCGCGCGCCTCGCGACGCACGTCGTAGACATAGGCGCGGATGCGATCGCCAGGGCGGAACATTTCGCGCGGGATCAATTCGTCGCGACGCACCACCGCTTCGCCCGCCCCGGAGCCGCCGAGGTCGACGACGACGTTGCCGTATTCGACGCGCTTGACCTGACCGTTGATGATTTCGCCGATGCGGTCCTTGTAGACATCGTACTGCTTGTCGCGTTCGGCCTCGCGAATTTTTTGCACCAGCACCTGTTTGGAGGCCTGGGCCGGAATGCGCCCGTAGTCGAACGGCGGCAGCGACTCGGCGATCCAGTCGCCGATCTGCGCCGAGGGGTTTTTCTTGTGCGCGTCGGCGAGCGTGATCTGCGTCGCCTCGTTGTCGATCTGGTCGACCACCAGAAGCAGGCGCGAGAAGCGGATTTCGCCGGTCTTGGGATTGATCTCGGCGCGCACCTCCGTCTCCTGGCCGTAGCGCGAGCGCGCGGCCTTCTGCATCGCGTCCTCCATCGAGGCGAGCACGATCGATCGATCGATCGATTTCTCGCGCGCGACGGCGTCGACAATCTGCAAGAGCTCGAGTCTGTTGGCGCTGACGGCCATCGTTTTCTCCTGTTGTCGGACCACAGAGGGCGTACGACGGAGGACGGATAGGTCTATCCGTCCGTCCGCTTTCCTCTGTCTTCCGTTCTCCGTTCTCTGTTCTCTGTCTTTCGTTTCTTGACCGCGGCCTTGTCCCTTCGCAGCGTCGCGCGGATCAGGTCCTCGGTGAGCACCAGGCGGGCCTCGGCCATGTCTTGGATGGGCAGTTCGACGCTCGAACTCGGCGTCGCTCTCTGCGCCGGGCAGGCGCAGGCGCGCGCACGGTCCCGATTCGGCCGAGGCGATCGCCTCGATCCGCCCGCGGAAGCGCTTGCGGCCGTCGACGGGATTCGCCATCTCGATGCGGGCTTCATGCCCGATCGCGCGGCGAAAATCCGATTCGCGCACCAGCGGACGGTCGATGCCCGGCGAGGAGATTTCGAGCCGATAGGCCTGGCTCACCGGCTCCTCGAGGTCGAACACCGGCGACAACGCTTGGCTCGCCCGTTCGCAATCGTCGATCGACATGGTTCCGTCCGGGCGTTCGGCCATGATCTGAACGGTCGAGCCCTGGGCAGCGGAAACCTTCACGCGAACCACGCGCAATCCGAGATCGCGCAGCACCGGCTCGGCGATGCGCGCGATGCGCCGCGCCAAGCCGTTGTCGGCGATCAGGCGCGCCTCGTCGAGCCCTTCGCCGGGCGCGGGCGCGATATGCGACGGAGACGTTTCGTTCATGAAACCTTGCGGCAATAAAAAAGAGCGGGTCCCGGCCGGGCCCCACTCTCAAAATCTCTCCTTACCGTCACCGATGAGGAGCTATGAGATTGCGTACAGGCAGCTATATAGGGGAAGCGCCGGCGCGATGCAAGAAAAAACCCCGAGGAAGCATGCGATTCCGTTGGTCGAGCCGGCCGTGCCGCCGGCGCCGCCGGCGTTCCTGCGCCCCTGTGCGCGCTTTTCGTTCTCTTCGAGGATCGCCTTGCGGACGCCGCGCTCATGGGCTCTAGTCAAGCGCCGCGCCGCCCGGCGCCGGGCGGCGAAACCGGTTCTGCCCGGGTCGGCGGCGTCGCCTCGGGCCGACGCCGTCTCGGGTCGATCCTGCCAAGGGAGAACGACGTGATGCGGCTGGTCCTGCCGAAGTTTGCGACGCTGATCGCTCTGCTCATAGCGGGGTCGCTGGCTTCGCCGATCGATCGCGCGCGCGCCCAGGCGGCCGATCCGTTCGCCGGCCTGTCGGGGACGTGGGCCGGCGACGGCTCCGTCCGGCTCACGAACGGCGCCGTCGCGCGCTTGCGTTGCCAGGCGACTTACGACGTCGGCGGCGGCGGTGACACATTGGACCAGTCGTTGCGTTGCGCGAGCGCGAAAGACAGCTTCGATTTTCAGATCCAGCTGGAGAACAACGGCGGCGCGATCTTGGGAAACTGGAACGAGCTCACCCGCAGGGTCGAGGGCGGCATTTCCGGCCATGGCGCGAAAGGCGTCATCCAGGCGGTCGTGCGCGGCCAGGCGTTTTACGCCGACGTGACGCTCACGACGCGCGACGCGCGCCAATCCGTCGACATCCGCGCCCAGGGCGGCGATTTCTCGGCGGTCTCGATCGTTCTGCGCCGCGAACGCTGAGGCCGGCCGCCGAACTTCGGCGGCGCGGCCGCGCTCACGTCGTCGGCAGCTTGTAGTCCTTGAAGGTCTCGCGCAGCTTCAGCTTGTTGATCTTGCCGGTCGCGGTGTGGGGGATTTCCTTCACCACCTGCATGTCGTCGGGCATCCACCATTTGGCGATGCGGCCTTCCAGGAAGCCGAGAACTTCCTCGGCGTGCGGCGTCTTGCCGTCCTTGGGCACGACGACCAACAGCGGCCGCTCGTCCCACTTGGGATGGGTGACGCCGATCACCGCCGCCTCGGCGACGTCGGGATGGCCGACGGCGAGATTCTCGATGTCGATCGAGGAAATCCACTCGCCGCCCGACTTGATGACGTCCTTGGCGCGGTCGGTGATCTGCATGTAGCCGTCGGGATCTATGGTGGCGACGTCGCCGGTGTCGAAGAAGCCGTTCTCGTCGAGAATCTGGCCGCCCTCGCCCTTGTAATAGGATTGCGCAACGGCGGGGCCGGCGACTTTCAGGCGGCCGAAGCGTTTGCCGTCCCAGGGCAGTTCGCGGTTCTCGCCGTCGACGATCTTCATTTCGACGCCGAACGGCGCCCAGCCCTGTTTGGATTTGATCGCGAGAACGTCCTCGCGGGTCGCCCCGGGGCGCAGCGGCTTGATCGAGCCCACCGAGCCGAGCGGGCTCATTTCCGTCATCCCCCAGGCGTGCCGGACTTCGACGCCGTAGTCGTCCTCGAACGTTTTGATCATCGAGGGCGGACAGGCCGAGCCGCCGATGACGACCGTCTTCAACGAGGAGAGCTTCTTGCCTTCCTTCTGAAGATAGGCGAGCAGCATCAGCCAAACGGTCGGCACTGCGGCGGTGAAGGTCACCTGTTCGGTTTCGAGCAACTCGTAGACCGAGGCGCCGTCGAGGCGCGCGCCCGGCATCACCATCTTTGCGCCGCGCATCGGCGCCGAAAACGCCAGACCCCACGAATTGGCGTGGAACATCGGCACGACCGGCATGACGCAGGTTTGCGGTCCGACGGGCAGGCAATCCAGTCCGGTGCTGAACAGCGAATGCAAGACATTCGAGCGGTGGGAATAGAGCACGCCCTTGGGATGGCCGGTGGTGCCCGAGGTGTAGCAGAGGCCCGCCGCCGTGCGCTCGTCGAATTCCGCCCAACGGAAATCGCCGTCGGCTTCGCCGATCCAGTCCTCGTAGGCGACGGCGTTCTTCAGCTTGGTCGCCGGCATGTGCTGGGCGTCGGTGAGGACGACGTAGCGCTCGACGGTCGGCAGTTTGTCGGCGATCGCTTCGAGCAACGGCACGAAGGTCAGATCGACGAAGGCCATTCGGTCTTCGGCGTGGTTCATGATCCACACGATTTGCTCGGGGAACAGCCGCGGGTTGACGGTGTGATAGATCGCGCCGACGCCGGTGATGCCGTACCAGGTTTCGAGATGGCGATGTCCGTTCCACGCCAGCGTCGCGATGCGATCGCCGGACGCGATCCCGTCGCGCGCCAAGCGCTGCCCCACGCGCATCGCGCGAGCGCGCACCTCGCGGTAGTTGGTATGGTGGATCGGACCCTCGACCAGGCGCGTCACGACTTCCCGGCCGGGATGTTGGATGGCGGCGAAGTCGATGACCTTGTGGATCAACAGCGGCCATTCCTGCATCAGCCCCAACATCGCGCTCCTCCGGTTTTCCTCATTTTTCCAGGTCGATAACATGGCGCCGGCCGCGGCGCTATGCAATCCCGGGCGGTTGCAAATTGCCGGCGCGCTCGCGCGCCTATAGGGTGGCGCCGCAAGAGCGCCCGAAGCGGCGCGGGAGACTTCGAGCGATGCTCAAACAGGAGAGTCAGGACCGCGCGGTCCGCGTCTGGTTTCGTTTCATCCGCCTGGAGAGCCGACTGCAACTCGCCGTCGCCGAGCGGCTGCGCGAAATCGGGCTTTCGGTTCCTCAATGCGACGTCCTGACGACGCTGACCGAGGCGGAAGGGATCAGTCAGCAAGAGCTCGCCAAGCGCCTCTATGTGACCAAGGGCAATATTTCCGGCTTGTTGGACCGGCTCGAGGACGCCGGCCTCGTCGAGCGGCGCTCCATCGCCGCCGACCGGCGCCAGTACGCGATCTATCTGACCGCGCCGGGACGCCAAACGGCTGAAAAGGCCATCGCCGTCCAGCACGCGCTGATTGCCGCGACGCTCGGCCAATTGCCGCCCGAAAAACTCGCGGATTTCGAGGAGCTGCTGATCGCGACGCGCGATCGCGTGCGCGCCTACCGCGATCGCGCCCCTTCGAGCGCCGGCAAACCGCCGGAGCCCAACAGCGCCCGCGCGCGCGCCTGATCGGGCGCGGCGCGGGCGGGCGGCTTCTATCGGAACAACGTCATCGCGTTGGCGATCGTCTGCAGAACGCCCCAGGCGAGCGGAATACCGACGAAGCACCAGGCGAGAGCGACTTTCAGTCTCATCGAAGCGGATAGGTTCGCGTTAGCCATTGTCGTTCCCCCTTAAGCTCCGGCCGGATCGCCGGCTGCGGCGACTTCCGTCTGCGCCTCCTCGGCGTCATGGTCGGGGTGCATGTGAAAGCGGTGATGGACCGCCTTGACGAACAGGTTGCAGAAGAACCCCACGATGAGCAGTCCGGCCATGATGTACATCGTCGTATTGTAGGCTTGCGCCTTCGGCACGCCGTGGTCGATTTGGTACTGCCTGATGTAGTTGACCAGCACCGGACCGAACACGCCCGCCATCGACCAGGCGGTGATCAGCATGCCGTGAATGGCGCCGACGTAGCGCGTGCCGAACATGTCCCTCAGATACGCGGGCACGGTGGCGAAACCGCCGCCGTACATCGACAGGATCACCAGGAAGAACAGCACGAACAGCGTGACGTTGCCGAGCGATCCGGCCCACGGCACCAGCGCATAGAGCACCGGTCCGATGACGAAGAAGCAGAAATAGGTGTTCTTGCGGCCGATATAGTCGGAGATCGAAGCCCAGAAAAAGCGCCCGGCCATGTTGAACAGACTGAGCAGGCCGACGAAGCCCGCTGCGGCGATCGCAGTGACCCGGCCGGGGAACATTTCCTGGCTCATCGCGGAGGCTTGGCCGAGCACGCCGATGCCTGCAGTGACGTTGAGGCAGAGAACCCACCAGATCAACCAGAACTGCGGCGTCTTCAGCGCGTCGTAGACGTAGACGTCGTTCTTGGTGATCAGATGGTGCGTCACCGCGTGCGGCGTGAAACCCTCCGGCTTCCAGTCGGCCGGCGGCACGCGCACGATCGCGGCGCCCACCCACATGAAGCAGAGGTAGATCACGCCGAGGCAGACGAAGGCTTCCTCGACGCCGATGTGCGTGGGCGTCGAGAACTTCTGCATCAGCCAGACCGAAAGCGGCGAGGCGATGAACGCGCCGCCGCCGAAGCCCATGATCGCCATACCGGTGGCCATGCCCGGACGGTCCGGGAACCATTTGATCAGGGTCGAAACCGGCGAGATGTAACCAAGCCCGAGTCCAATGCCGCCGAGCACGCCATAGCCGAGATAAATGATCCACAGCATGTGCAGATAGACGCCGATCGCGGCGACGACGAAGCCGCCCGACCAGCAAAGGCCCGCCGCAAACATAGCGCGCCGCGGCCCGCCGTCCTCGACCCAGCGCCCGAACACCGCCGCCGACGCGCCCAGAAAGAAGATCGCGATGGAGAAGATCCAGCCGAGATCAGTGAGCTTCCAGTCGTCCGGCGTCGCATGATCGATGCCGATCAGCTTGCTCATCGGCAGGTTGAATACGCTGAACGCGTAAGCTTGCCCAATGCACAAATGGATGCACAACGCGGCCGGCGGCACCATCCATCGGCTGAAGCCGGGCTCGGCGACGGTGTGCGTGCGGTCGAGAAAGCTGAAAAATCCCGCCGAGGTCGGGGCGGTGTTGGCGCTGGTCATCGCGCGCCCTCCTTTCGGAGGCCGCGGCTGTCGGCGTTCGTCCCGCGCGCAGTCGAATCGAAAATAGGTCTTCCGCGCGCTTGGGCGCCGAATTCGGCAACTTCAGACGTCAACATCGCTTCCTCTCCCAAATGCCCGGCGCGCCACAATTCGTGCGCCGGCCGCTTCTCGAACGCCGGCTCAGCCGGCGCCGTCCCTTTTCAGCGCCGCCACGGCGCCGGCCGCGATCGCATTGAGGCCGGCTCGGCCCGTCTCGGCGAAGGCGACGATTTCGCGAATCATTTTCGGCGTCCAGTAGAGCTTGAGATGCGTCGCTGCGCCGGCGACCGCCTCCCGCTCGGGCATCGTCGCGAAAGCGGCGCCGATCTGGTTGGCCATGCGCGCCAGCTTGTCGATTTTCGCGCCGCTCACGCCGCAAGCCCTCCGCTGGCGCCGCTCGCGGCGTCGGTGAAGATCGTCGCCCGATCGGCGCGGGCGATCGCGACCAGGGTGAGGCCGCTCTCCCGCGCGCGTTCGAGCGCGAGCGAGGTCGGCGCCGAAAGCGAAACCAGCGTCGGCGCGCCGAACGCCGCCGCCTTGGCCGCCATCTCGAACGAGCAGCGGCTGGTGATGACGACGAAACCGCTCGCGGGATCGACCGAGGCGAGCGCGAGCGCGCCGATCAATTTGTCGAGCGCGTTGTGGCGCCCGACGTCCTCGCGCGCGAACAGGACGGCGCCGGAGCGGTCGCTCCAGGCCGCGCCGTGCACGGCGCGCGTCTCGGCATTGAGCGGCTGCACGCGCTCGAGCCCAATGAGCGCGGCCCGGATCGCCGCCGGCGCGACTGGCGCGCTCGCAGCGATCGGGCGGCGGGGTTTGGGTAGATGCGCGAGATCCTCGAGGCCGCAAAGGCCGCATCCGGTGCGGCCGGACATCGCGCGCGAACGCGCGAGGTGCGCGCTCATACGCTCGCCCGACAACGCGACGTCGACGCGCACGGCGGCTTCCACGGCCTCGATCGCGACATTGCGGATTTCATCGACGCGCTCGACGATCCCTTCGGTCAACGCGAAGCCGACGGCGAAATCCTCGAGATCGCGTGGGCTCGCCATCATCACCGCGAAAGGCGCGCCGCCGAACGCCAGTTGGATCGGCGTCTCGACGGCGATCGCGCGCGAGCGCACCGGCCCCGAGGCGCCGCGATCGTAATCGAACGCTTGCGCCGGCGCGAAGACCGCGCTCGGCAGTTCATTCGGCGGCATGGATTTCGGCCCCGGCAATGCGGCGCCGCGCGACGCCCTCCTCGCGATCGCGTTCCTGCCAGTCGGAATAATAATTCGTGCGCCTGACCTGCACCGCCGTCACTTTGTATTCCGGACAATTGGTCGCCCAGTCGGAATTCTCCGTCGTCACCACGTTGGCGCCGCTGCCCGGGTGGTGGAAGGTCGTATAGACGACGCCGGGCTGCATGCGCTCGGAGATCTTCGCGTGCAGCGAGACCTCGCCGACGCGGCTGTGCAAGGAGACGAGATCGCCGTCGCGCACGCCGCGGCTTTCCGCGTCGAAGGGGTGAATCTCCAACACGTCCTCTTCGTGCCAACGGCTGTTCTCGGTGCGACGCGTCTGCGCGCCGACGTTGTATTGCGTGAGAATGCGCCCCGTCGTCAGCAGCAGCGGGAACCGCGGCCCCGTGCGTTCGTCGGTGGCGACATAGTCGGTGAGCATGAACTGGCCCTTGCCGCGCACGAAGCGTTCGACGTGCATGATCGGCGTTCCCGCTGGCGCGGCGTCGTTGCACGGCCATTGGATCGAGCCGAGTTCCTCGAGACGGGCGTAGGAGACGCCCTTGAAGGTCGGCGTCGCCTTGGCGATCTCGTCCATGATTTCGCTGGGATGCGAATAGGCCATCGGAACGCCGAGGGCGTGCGCGAAGGCGATCGTCGCCTCCCAATCGGCCTTGCCGGAGAGCGGCGCCATCGCCTTGCGCACTCGGCTGATGCGGCGCTCGGCGTTGGTGAAGGTGCCGTCCTTTTCGAGGAACGAGGCGCCGGGGAAGAACACGTGGGCGTAGCGCGCGGTCTCGTTGAGGAAGAGATCCTGCACGATCACGCATTCCATCGCCCTCAGGCCCGCGGTGATGTGCTGCGTGTCGGGGTCGGATTGGGCGATGTCCTCGCCTTGAATGTAAATTCCCTTGAACGATCCCTCGACCGCTTCGTCCATCATGTTGGGAATGCGCAGGCCCGGCTCTTTGGAGAGTTCGACCCCCCACAGGCGGCGGAAGATCTCTTGCGTCGCGTCGTCGGAAACATGGCGATAGCCGGAAAATTCGTGCGGGAACGATCCCATGTCGCACGAGCCCTGGACGTTGTTCTGACCACGCAACGGGTTCACCCCGACCCCCTCGCGGCCGATGGCGCCGGTCGCCATCGCCAGATTGGCCATCGCCATCACCGTGGTCGAACCTTGTGAATGTTCGGTGACGCCGAGGCCGTAGTAGATCGCGCTGGCGCCGCCCTTGGCGTAAAGTCGCGCGGCGGCGCGAACGTCAGCGGCGGGAACGCCGGTCGCCTTGGCCGTCGCTTCGGGGGAATGGCGCTCTTCGGCGATGAAGCGCGCCCAGGACTCGAAATTGGCGGGGTCGCAACGCTCGCGCACGAAGGCCTCGTTGACCAGCCCTTCGGCGACGATCACATGCGCGAGCGCGTTGATGACGGCGACGTTCGTCCCCGGCCGCAGCGCAAGGTGGAAGTCCGCCTCGACATGCGGCGTGCGCACCAGGTCGATGCGGCGCGGGTCGATGACGATCAGCTTCGCGCCCGCGCGCAGCCGCTTCTTCATCCGCGAAGCGAACACCGGATGCGCGTCGGTCGGGTTGGCGCCGATCACCAGGATCACGTCGGCTTTTTCGACCGACTTGAAGTCCTGTGTGCCCGCCGAGGTGCCGAAGGCCTTGGACAGCCCGTAGCCGGTCGGCGAATGGCAGACGCGGGCGCAGGTGTCGACGTTGTTGTTGCCGAAGCCGGCGCGCACCAGCTTCTGCACCAGAAAGACTTCTTCGTTGGTGCAGCGCGAGGAGGTGATGGCGCCGATCGCATCGCGCCCGTAGCGCGCCTGGATGCGCTTGAATTCGCTCGCCGCGTATTGCAGCGCGTCGTCCCACGTCACTTCGCGCCAGGGATCGTCGATCGAAGCGCGGATCATCGGCTTGACGATGCGGTCCTTGTGGGTGGCGTAACCGTAGGCGAAGCGGCCCTTGACGCAGGAATGGCCTTCGTTGGCCTTGCCGGACTTGGCGGGGACCATGCGCACGACTTCCTCGCCCTTCATTTCCGCCCTGAAGGAGCAGCCGACGCCGCAATAGGCGCAGGTGGTGACGACCGAGCGTTCGGGCGTTCCCAAAGCGATGACGCTCTTCTCGTTGAGGGTCGCGGTCGGGCAGGCTTGCACGCAGGCGCCGCAGGACACGCATTCCGAACCGAAGAAGTCGCCGCCGCCCGGCGAGACTTTCGAAGCGAAGCCGCGGCCGAGAATCGTCAGCGCGAACGTCCCCTGCACTTCCTCGCAAGCGCGCACGCAGCGCGAGCAGACGATGCACTTCGCGGATTCGAAGGTGAAATAGGGATTGGACGAATCGGTCGGCGCCTTCAGATGGTTGGCGCCGCCATAGCCGTAGCGCACGTCGCGCAGGCCGACGAGCCCCGCCTGGGTCTGCAATTCGCAATCGCCGTTGGCGCTGCAGGTCAGGCAATCCAGCGGATGGTCCGAGATATAGAGCTCCATCACGCCGCGCCGGAGCTTGGCGAGCCGCGGCGTCTGGGTGCGCACCACCATGCCCTCTTCGGCCGGCGTGGTGCAGGAAGCGGGCGTCCCCTTGCGCCCTTCGATTTCGACCAAGCACAACCGGCACGAGCCGAAGGCCTCCAGGCTGTCGGTGGCGCAGAGCCGCGGGATCGGCGAATCGACGAGCGCCGCCGCGGCCATCACCGAGGTTCCCCGGGGGACGCTGACCTGGCGGCCGTCGATGGTCAGGGTCACGCTCGCCTCGCCGACCCTTATCGGCGTGCCCGAATCGAATTCCTGCGCCAACGCCATCGAAAGGCTCCTACTCGGCTGCGACTCGCGGGGAATCCTTGAGGAAATCCTCAGCGAAATGATCGAGCGCGCTGAGAACGGGGAGCGGCGTGAGCCCGCCGAGCGCGCACAGCGACCCGTCGGTCAGCACCTCGCAAAGATCGCGCAAGAGTTGGATATTTTCGGGGCGGTTTCGGTCGGCGATGATTTTATCGACCGTTTCGACCCCTCGGGTCGAGCCGATGCGGCACGGCGTGCACTTGCCGCAGCTCTCTGCGGCGCAGAAGGAGAAGGCGAAGCGGGCTTGCCGCGCCAAGTCGACGGTGTCGTCGAACACCACGATTCCGCCATGGCCGAGCATGCCTTTGGCGGCGAGCATCGCCTCGTAGTCGAGCGGCGTATCGAGCAGGCTTTGGGGAAAATAGGCGCCCAAGGGGCCGCCGACCTGCACCGCGCGAACCGGGCGACCCGAGCGCGTCCCGCCGCCGAAATCCTCGACGAGCTGACGGATGGTGGCGCCGAAGGCGAGTTCGATCAGGCCGCCGTATTTCACGTTTCCGGCCAGCTGGAACGGCTGCGAACCGCGCGAGCGCCCGACGCCGTATTCGGCGTAGGCCTTGCCGCCTTGGGTGAGAATCCAGGGCGTAGAGGTGAAACTCAGCAGGTTGTTGATGAGGGTCGGCTTGCCGAACAGGCCGCGAATCGCCGGCAGCGGCGGCTTGGCGCGCACCTGGCCGCGCTTGCCTTCCAGGCTTTCGAGCAGGGATGTCTCCTCGCCGCAGATATAGGCCCCTGCGCCGAGCCGCGCTTCGATGTCGAAGGCTCGGCCTGAGCCCAGCACGCTTGGCCCCAGCAGGCCTGCCGCCCGCGCCCGCTCGAGGGCGACGGAAAATTTGGCGAAAGCGTGCGGATACTCGGAGCGGATGTAGACGTAGCCCTTGGTCGCGCCGACGGCGAGTGCGGCGATCGCCATGCCCTCGATCAGCACGAACGGATCGCCTTCCAGCAGCATGCGGTCGGCGAATGTGCCGCTGTCGCCCTCGTCGGCGTTGCACACGACGTATTTCTGATCGGCTTCGACGCCGGCGACCGTGCGCCACTTGGTTCCGGTGGGGAACCCGGCGCCGCCGCGCCCGCGCAGCCCCGAGGCGACGACCTCCTCGATCGTGCGCGCCGGTCCGAGCGCGATCGCCTGGTTGAGCCCGGTGAGGCCGCCGTGCCGGCGATATTCGTCGAGCGAGAGGGGATCGATGACGCCGCAACGCGCGAAAATCAGCCGTTGCTGGTTCTTCAGATAGGGGATCTCGTCGACCAGCCCGAGCGCCTTGGGGTGCCCGCCTCCGGACAGGAACCCGGCGTCGAACAGCGAGGGCGCGTCGCCGGGCGCGATCGGGCCGTAGGCGAAGCGGCCCGCGTCGGTCTCCACTTCGATCATCGGCTCCAGCCAGTAGAGGCCGCGCGAGCCGGTGCGCGTCAGCTCGATCGCGACCCCGCGCGCCTGCGCCTCTCTGGCGATGGCGCGCGCCGCCCGGTCGGCGCCGACGGAAACGGCGGAGGAGTCGGCGGGAACGAAGACGCGCGCGGTCATGCTCGCCTCTTCGCGGTTCGCGCGACGATTTCGTCGATCGCGTCGCGATCAAGCCGGCCGATCGGCTCGCCGTCGAGCAGCCCGGCGGGAGAAAGCGCGCAATTTCCGAGGCAATAGACAGTCTCGACGCCGAGCGGGGCGTTGGCGTCGACGTGGTCGACCTTGAGGCCGTGGGCTTGGCTGAGATGCGCGACCAGGCCCTCGCAGCCGAGCGCCTGGCAGGATTCGGCCCGGCAGAGCTTGAGCGTCGCCCCTTCGACCGGCGCGCGGCGGAAATCGTGGTAGAAGCCGACGACGCCGAGGACTTCCGCCTTGGAGAGGTTGAGCGCCTCGGCGATCGCGGGAATCGCCGCGTCGTCGATATAGCCGAATCGTTCCTGCAAAGCGTGCAAGATGGGCAGGGCGGCGCCGGGTTCCGCGCTCATCTTCGCGATCACAGCGCGCGCCTGGGCGTCGTCCCAAGGCGTTTTGCCCGTCATCTGGCGCCCTCCTGAAAAGACGCGCGACGTCTCTTAACTGCTCGTCGCGTCGTCATACTATCTCGTCACCGTGGCAAGAATCTCCCACCGCGAAAGGCGATGCAAATCGAACCTTTGGACCGATCGATAGAGAAATTCTATCAAGAGAGGTCCGCCTTGATCGGCGCCTCGATGAGCGCGCCGATGTCGGCAGGCTGCTTCATGGCGAAAAGATTGCGCGCGAGCGGTGCGGGAGGGTCGCGGTCGGCCATGATGAGGCCGATCGTGCGGCGCGCGGTCGGCTCGACGAGTTCGACCGCGCGCGTATCGCGGGGCAGACCGAAGAATTTCAGCAATTGCCGCGACACGATCGACGACCACCGGCCGGAATTGGCGTGCGACAGGAGGTTGAAGATCGAGTTTGTTTCGACCGAAGGCTGGGGAGTCTCGCCGACCGAGCGGAAAACGCCGTCGACGATGCGGCGGTTCTGCATATCGGGCGTCAGCAGGCAAAGCGGCGCCGCTGCGGCCTCCTTCCAGGTGATGGTTCGCCGTTCGGCGTAGGGGCCCGAGGCGGGGGTCAGGAAGACATATTCTTCCTCGTAGATCGGCTTGACCTTCACCCGCTCCAGCGGCTCGTTGTCGAGATAGGTGAGGCCGACGTCGAGTTCGAAATCCTCGATGCCGCGCTCGATGTCCCCTGAATTCAGCGACAGCACAGTGACGGAGACCTGGGGATAGCGCGCGATGAACGGCGCGGTCAGTTGTGAGACGATCGGCAGGGCGGTCGGGATGGCGCCGAGGCGCAGTCGGCCGGAAAGCCCCTTGTCCAATTCCTCGATGTCTTGGCGCATGACCTCGGCTTCGGCGAGGATGCGATGGGCGCGCGCGAGCGCGAGCCGACCCTGTCGGGTCAGGCCGACGAAGCGATGGCCACGCTCGACGATCGGCGCGCCGAGGTCTTCCTCGAGTTGGCGAATCGCCGCCGAAAGCGTGGGTTGGGTCACGTGGCATGCCGCCGCGGCGCGGCCGAAATGCCTTTCGCGCGCCAGCGCCACGAGATATTCCAATTGTCTCAGCACCATGACGGCCAATCTAGCGGGCGGGCGTCTCCGGCGATAGCCCGCCTCTATCGATTGCCGCCGCGGCCGCTTGCCGCTATGGAAGGCTCGCCCATCGAAGGAGAGCGGTCCTTGAGCCCAGCCAAATCGAGCCGCAAATCGTCCCGGTCGCGTCCCCCGACACGCGCCCTCGCCGTCGCGATCGCGGTGATCGCGCTGATCGGCATCGGGATTTGGATCGCGGCGACGCCGGCGCGCAGCCCGACCGCGCTGGTCGGCGGGCCGTTCACGCTGCACACCGGCGACGGCAAGACGCTGACCGACGCCGACATGAAGGGCCGACCCTTCCTCGTCTATTTCGGCTACACCCATTGCCCCGACGTCTGCCCGACGACGCTCGCGGAAATCTCGGACGTGCTGCGCAAGATGCCGGACAAGCCGATCCGCCTCCTGTTCATCACCGTCGATCCCGCGCGCGATACGCCGGCCGCGATGGCCGATTACGTCAGCAGCTTCGACAATCGCTTGATCGGCCTTTCCGGCAGTCCCGAGGAGATCGCCGCGATCGAGAAGGCCTATCGCGTCTATGCGCGCAAGGGGCCGGTGCAGGCCAATGGCGACTATTCGATGGACCATTCTTCGGTGGTCTATCTCATGGACGCCAACGGCGCCTTCGTCGAGGCGCTCAATCTCCAACGCCCGCCCGAAGAGACCGCCAAGGAGCTGTCGGCCTATTTTTGAGCCGCGCCTCGATCGGCGTTCGTCGACATAGGCATTAATCCATCCGCATCGGGATGCCGGCCGCCGCCATGCGCTCCTTGGCCTGGCGGATGGTGAATTCGCCGAAATGGAAGATCGAGGCCGCGAGCACCGCGCTGGCGTGGCCCTCCACGACGCCGGCGACGAGATGGTCGAGCGTTCCCACGCCGCCCGAGGCGATGACGGGAATCGTCACCGCGTCGGCGACGGCGCGGGTCAGCGCGATGTCGAAGCCGGCCTTGGAACCGTCGCGGTCCATCGAGGTCAGGAGGATTTCGCCCGCGCCCAGCGCGGCGACTTCGCGCGCGTAGCCGACCACGTCGATCCCCGTCGGGCGGCGACCGCCGTGAGTGAAGACCTCCCAGCGCGGCGGCTCGCCGGGCTTGGAGGCCTGCTTGGCGTCGATCGCGACGACGACGCATTGGGCGCCGAACTTCTCCGCCGCCGCGCGCACGATCGCGCGATCGGCGACGGCGGCCGAATTGATCGAGACCTTGTCGGCGCCGGCGAGCAAGAGATTGCGGATGTCCTCCAGGCTGCGCACGCCGCCCCCGACGGTGAGCGGCATGAAGCAGACTTCGGCGGTGCGCTGGACGACGTCGATCAGCGTGCCGCGATCCTCGTGGCTCGCGGTGATGTCGAGAAAACACAACTCGTCGGCGCCCGCCTTGTCGTAGGCGATGGCGCATTCCACGGGGTCGCCGGCGTCGCGGAGATCGACGAATTGCACGCCCTTGACGACGCGCCCGTCCTTGACGTCGAGGCAGGGAATGAGACGCGATTTAAGCATGCCGGCTCTCCGCTTGTCGGATCAACGCCAGCGCCTGGCGCGCATCGAGCCGTCCGTCGTAGAGCGCGCGCCCCGATATCGCGCCGGCGAGACGCGCGCAATCGGGTTCGAGCAGGCGTTTGACGTCGTCGATCGAGGCGAGTCCGCCCGAGGCGATGACTGGGATGGCGACGGCTTCCGCGAGCGCCACGGTGGCCGCGATGTTGAGCCCCTGCAATACGCCGTCGCGGCTGATGTCGGTGTAGATGAGCGCCGCGACGCCCGCGTCCTCGAAGCGGCGGCCGAGGTCGAGCGCGGAAATGTCCGACGTCTTGGCCCAGCCGTCGACGGCGACGCGGCCGTCGCGCGCGTCGATGCCGACCGCGATGCGGCCGGGATTGCGGCGCGCCGCCTCCTGCACGAAAGCGGGATCCTCGACCGCGGCGGTGCCGATGATGACACGCGCGACGCCCTTTTCGAGCCAGCCGCTCACCGTCTTCATGTCGCGCACGCCGCCGCCGAGCTGCACTTTCATCGTCACGCTGGATAGAATGCGTTCGACCGCCGAAGCGTTCATCGGCTTGCCGGCGAAAGCGCCGTCGAGATCGACGACGTGCAGCCATTCGAAGCCTTGGGCCGCGAAGTCCTGCGCCTGCGCGGCCGGGTCGGTGTTGAACACCGTCGCCTGCGCCATGTCGCCGCGAACGAGGCGCACGCATTCGCCGCTCTTGAGGTCGATGGCGGGGAAGAGGATCACGGGCGCCACTTGAGGAAATTGGCGATCAGGGCCAGGCCGAGCGTCTGGCTCTTCTCGGGGTGGAACTGCGTGCCGATGATATTGTCGCGCGCGACCATCGCAGTGACCGGGCCGCCGTAGTCGGCCGTCGCGACGACGTCCTCGGGATCGAGCGGGTAAAGCTGGAACGAGTGGACGAAATAGGCGTGCAGGCCGTTCTCTCCGGTCTTGATCCCCGCCAGCGCGGGATGGGCGCGCTTTACCGTCAGGGTGTTCCAGCCCATGTGCGGAATCTTCAAGCCGGG
The DNA here is from genome assembly GCA_963759955.1 of uncultured Alphaproteobacteria bacterium. Lineage (GTDB taxonomy): Bacteria > Pseudomonadota > Alphaproteobacteria > Rhizobiales > Beijerinckiaceae > Roseiarcus. The sequence goes on along the minus strand of CAVXCA010000008.1, from coordinate 7,237 downwards.
AACATCGGGAACGATCGGCGCGACGTCGCCGCGGATCCAATCGAGGCCGGCGACGATTTCGTGTTCGAGGCCGCGCGTCGCCATCAGCTGCATGCCGACGCAAATGCCGAGGAACGGCCGGCCTCGGCGGCGCACCGTCTCTTCCAGCGCCTCGACCATGCCCGGAACCGCATCGAGCCCGCGCCGGCAATCGGCGAAGGCGCCGACGCCGGGCAGCACGACGTGCTCGGCGCGCGCGACGTCCTCCGGGCGACCGGTCACCTTGACTTCGCGGTTGAGGCCCGCCTCGCGCGCGGCGCGCTCGAACGCCTTGTGGGCCGAGTGCAGATTGCCCGAACCGTAATCGACGATCGCGACGCTCATGTCAGCGGCCAGCCTCCGGGAAAAGTCCGAGAACGTCAGGCGGCGGGGGCGGCGGCGGGGCGACGGCGGCGCTTTGGATCGCGCGCGGCGCCTGCGGGCCGAACGCACGTGCGAAAAAGCCGAGCTCCGCGGTCGAGGCGTCGGGCGCGCAGACGACGTCGGCGAGCGGCCGCCCGCCGCGCGCGAGCGCGGCGCCTTGCAGGGCGCGACCCTCGAGGCCGAGATACAGCGCGCTCAAGGCATAGAGCCAAACCGCCGCGTCCGCGCTGACTATACCTGCGGCCACAGCCCAGCCGACCAGCGCGGCGCTCAAGGCCCAAAGCGCGAGTGGGCGCCAAAGCCGATGGGCGACGAGCCAGATCGGGCCGAAGACGAAAGCCGCTCGGCAGAAGCCGAGCTTCAGCACTTTGGCGCGTTCGAGCGCCGCCGCGTCGCCGCCGCCGCCCGCACAATGGACCGCATAGATCGCCATTCGCTTGCCGCCGTCCGTTGCGGACGGCCTCCCTAATCTATGCCTTACAGCGCGCCCTTGGTGGAGGGAACGCGCTGGGCCTGCCTCTGGTCGATTGCAAGCGCGGCGCCAAGCGCGCGCGCCACGCCCTTGAAGCAGGACTCGGCGATATGGTGGCTGTTGGCCCCGTAGAGCGTCTCGATGTGCAGCGTCAGGCCGGCATGGACGCTGAGCGCCTGAAAGAATTCGCGCACCAGTTCGACGTCGAAGGCGCCGATCTTCTGCGTCGGGAATTCGACGCGAAACACCAGGAACGGGCGTCCCGACACGTCGAGCGCGACGCGGGTCAGCGTCTCGTCCATCGGCAGCAGGCAATCGGCGTAGCGCGCGACGCCGCGCTTGTCGCCGAGCGCCTGGCGCAACGCCTGGCCGAGCGCGATGCCGACGTCCTCGACGGTGTGGTGGTCGTCGATATGCCGATCGCCCTCGGCGCGGATGGCGATGTCGACGAGGGAGTGGCGCGCGAGCTGATCGAGCATATGGTCGAAAAAGCCGACGCCGGTCGAAACGTCCGCCTTGCCCGAACCGTCGAGGTCGACGGCGACCTCGATCGCGGTCTCGGTGGTTTTGCGCGAAACGACGCCTTTGCGCATGATCTGCCCTTTGGGTGACTAAGATTTGGGCGGCGTGATAGCAAGCCCAGCGCCGCTTGGCCACCCGGAAGCGCTGTATCGCGTCGCGAAGAGCTTAACGACGTGTTCAAGCAGGATCGTCAGACGCGCGAGGACTTCTTCGCGGATTCCTGACGGCGCCCGCTGCGAACGGCGCGCGGATTTGGCCGCGCTTCTGCTTCTTCGCCTAACGCGCGAAATTGCCCCCGACCGGGTCGACGGCGAAGTCGACCTCCGCTTCTGGCAACTTTGCGGTCGTCGGGGGCGCCAGACTTGTTCCGGGGGGCGGCTGATAATCCGGCCACGGCGTGCGGCTGTTGAGGAAAGTGATTCCGCCCCACTTGTTGTCGGCGAGCTTGCCAAGGAGCATCCTAAAACCCGCCTGGCCGTGCAATTGTTTGGAATATGTGTAATCCACGCACCCGCTGACGGAATACAATGTGGGTTTGTCTATTCCCGCGGCGCCGACGCTCTGCGATACGGACTGTGTGTCATTCGGGTAAACCGTGACCCCAGCGACAGGATTTTCGTCGGCCTGCACCCTCGCCTTCCGACAGTCGGCGTCTTCTCTTTCGTCCATCATCGCCGTGTTGGCGTTTCCGGGATGGGGATTGATCTCCGCGAAGATGCGAACGTTGCCGGCGGGAGTTCGGCCGAAGTTCTTCAGCGCGAATTTGAGGGGAACCTGGAAGCTCTTGTTTCCGGCCCAATTACTGAAGAAAAGCGGACGCTCTATGGTCGTCGTGACGGAAATCCAGGGACGCATGTCGTTCTCCAACAGGTCCGCTTGGGCTTGCGTCGCGGCCAGTTGTTTAGCGAGAATATTTTCCTGATTGCCGGCGTACCTGGCGAGTTGATAGGTCAGGATGGCGATCGCGATCACGGCCGCGGCGATAAGCGCGCCGTGGTGAATATCCAGCCAGTGAACGAGCCCATCAAAGGGCCGCGCGACGAATCGCCGCCAGACGCCGTCGGCATCTTCCGCGCTGGCTGGAAGCGACAAGGAGAGGTTGCTTTTTTCGCCTGTCAGATCTCTATCTTCCATGGATTTGATGTCCTGGACCGTCAGAGTTCTTCGAATTGCGCTCCGTCACGTTCTAAAATGACAGCGTAATCAAGGAAAGATGGAGTCGGCCATAGAGGCGCGCGAAATATAGCCGCAGGTCGTTTCCTCGAAATGATCGCTAGTTCGCCCGAATTCGTCCATGATCGACGAAATGCGCAAACGCCGAACCCATCCGGGCATGACGGGGAGATGATATCAATTCCCCACTTCAATCCGCCTGATATCCGGCAACGCGCATCACCGCAATCCATGCCTTCCCTTCACGCTTCCTTCGCAAGCTTCTGCAGCTTGACCAGATCGAGCGCGAGCGTCTGGGTGTCCACGGGAAGGTGGGTGAAGCCGTGGTGGAGACAGAAGGCTTTGGCGGCCGGAGAAATCGCGTGAACGATCGCGAGCCGCGCCGAGACCTCGGCCGAGGCGCGAAGGGAACGCTGGACGGCATCGGCGAGCAGAGCGCGTTCCAGCCCCTTGCCTTGCCAGGTTCGATCGATCGCCAGCCGCCCGAGCGTGACGGCCGGAATGAATTTCGGCATATTTCTCCGTATGGCGCCGGTGGCCTCTTGAGCGAGGATTTGCCCCATGCTCAGGGCGAAATAGCCGACGATCCGATGGGAACCTTGGGGGCGGACGACCTAGGTTCGGCTCGCCGCCGTCTGCAAATTGTTCCACGCGCGGCGCCGCAACCAGTCGTCGAGAGCGGGTTCGCCGGAATCGAAGGCCGAGCTGTCGTGAGCTTCCGTCAGCAGGACGGGGGCGTCGAGGGGCAACGGCGCGTCAGCCGCTTCGCCAAGCGGATTTGGCTTGAAGGATGCGCTTCATGCCGGCGGTTTCGGCGGCGGTCGTATCGGAGTCCATCCAATCCATGACCTTTTGGAAGGTTTTCGTATCGGCATAGATGGTCGTTTGATCGAGAAGAACGTTCTTGGCCTCTTTCAGCGCCGAGGCCATCATGAACTGTGAGCGGTTCGCGCCGACGAGCTCCGCCGCTTGGTCGATGATCGCCCGATCCTGCGCGCGCGCGCAGGTGGATATTCACTTCGGCAATTGTTGATTGCTCGCTCATCCGTAAACGATGCCAGGATGTGTTGCTGTTGTCAGCACATCTTCAATCCAAGTCCGGCGATCACGCCCCGCTACACCCGCACGGGCCGGTCCGGAAACGAAAGCTGTTCCCTCGCCCGCCAGTCCTGGCTGACGTAGTTGAGGATCACCGAGCGGCGCACGCCCTCGATTCTGCGCTTCTCGAAGCCGTGCCAGGTGTCGTCGCCGGGCACGAAGACCATCGCCGCGCCGCGCTTGAACGGGGAAACGCCGAAATGGCGTTCGCGGCTCCAATAGATGTCGGTGCCGAGCTTGTCGTGGCCGGGGCCGTCGGAGAGGTAGATCAGGCAGGTGAATTTCTTCACCCCGAGGTCGGTGTGCGGCTCGAGCCAGAAGCCGTCGACGTCCTGCGCGTATTCCAGGCGCAGGAAAGTGTCGTCGATCGGCGCGCCGAACGCCTCGTGAACGAGGCGGACGACGGCTTGCGACTGCAGCGCCTCGGCAATGGCGCGCATCACCGGGAGGCGCTCCATCGCCGCCGCGTCGAAATAGCTGCGTTGGTCGTTGTGCAGTTCGCGCCGTCCCGAAACCCCGTCGAGCGCGGGCGCGGCGAACGGCAGCTCAGCGAGCTCGTCGGCGACGTCGGCGGGCAGGATGTTCTCGAGCAGGTGATGGCGGTAGGGCGCCGCGAAGGTTCGGCGCCCCGCGACCGAAGCGGAGAAAGCCGCGGCGACGCGGGCGGCCTCGGGACTCAAGGCCGGAAAAATCGTCCCCCGCGCGCTCTGAACCGACATGACCTTCGCCTTTATGTTGTGAGGAGCGCGCGCGGGCGTCCGCGCGGCCTTCAGCCCATGCCCAGGGCGGCCAGATAAAGGTCGAGGATTTCCTCTTCCTCGCGGCGCTTGTCGCGATCCTGTTTGCGGATCGACACGATCTTGCGGATGATCTTGACGTCGAAGCCGTTGCCCTTGGCCTCGGCGTAGACGTCCTTGATGTCGTCGCTGAGCGCCTTCTTTTCTTCCTCGAGCCGCTCGATGCGTTCGATGAAGGCGCGCAAGTGGGACGCATTGACGGCTTCGGTGCCGGTGACGACGGTGTCTTCGCTCATGCCGCAATCCATGATGTGAAAAGAGAGGGACGTACGCGACCAGCCATGGCCGGGCGCGCTCGCCGCGTCAAGCCGGCGCCGCGCTTCCCGCGCAGGGCTGCCGTCCGGCGGCGGTGCGGCTGCCCCAGTCCTGCGGCGCGCGCGCTTCGGGCGGCGCGATCAGCGGGGCGATGATTCGCGCGAGGCGGTCAGCCCAGCTTTCAGCGCTCTCGCGATCGCCGATCAGATCCTGCCGCACCTCGATGAGCGCATTGGAAAGGCCGCGCGCGGTCGCGACGGCGTTGATGGTGTCGCCCGCCAGCGCGCCGTCATAGGGTTCGTTGTCGCCGATTTCCGCTTCGCCGATTCCCGCTTCGTTCGCGAGGGCGCGCATCAACGGCTCGGGCAGGCGAGGATCGCAATCCCACAGGACGCTGACCTTGCAGCGCCGCGCGAAGCCGCGCCAATTCGGCGTGAAGGAATGGATGGAAAGGATCGCCGGCGGCTCCCCCGTCGCCAGCATCGCTTCGACGGTCGCTTCGATCGCGGCGCGGTACGGCGCCCAGAACAGACGGCGGCGGCGGTCGATTTCGCCGGCGTCGATGCGCGCGTTGCCCGGCACGAGGGCGCCGTCGGAAATGCGCATCACCAGGGTAGGGTCGTCGGGGCCGCGGTTGGGATCGATCAACAGACGCGAAAAGGTCGAAAGAATCGCCGGCGCGCCCAAGTGCGCGGCAAGGCGCCGCGCCACTTGCGCCGCGCCGATGTCGTAGGCGATGTGTCGCTCGAGCGCCTCTCGGGGCAGCCCGAGCGCGCCGTAGCCCGGCGGAATGGCGTTGGCGGCGTGATCGCAAACGACCAGGACGCCGCCGTCGAGCGCGCCCTCAATTCGTTCGACCGGCTGGAAGGCCTCCTGCGCCTTGGCGACTTCGCGTATCAGCTTGGCGTCCATCGGGCCCCCTTGCTCGATCGATGCGGCGAGAATATGGACGGGCCGAAGTTTGACCGCGGGCGTGAATTCGCGCTTGGCATTTGGGCCGGAATCGGATGACGCAGACCCTTCCGGCGACGAAGCCGCGCGGCGGCTTCGGGAAGCCTTTCGCCGCGCTGGTCGCCGGCGCGCTGGCGATGGGCGTTTCGCCGATCTTCGTGCGCGTGGCGGACGTCGGGCCGTTCGCCAGCGCGTTCTGGCGCGTCGCCCTGGCGCTGCCCGCGCTTTACGCATGGACCCGTGTGAGCGAATCGGGCGCCGCGCCGGCGCGGCGCTTCGGCGTCGCGACCATCCTGGCGGGTCTGGCCTTCACTGGCGATCTGTTCTTCTGGCATCTGTCGATCGTCACCACCAGCGTCGCCAACGCGACGTTCTTCGCCACCACGGCGCCCATCTGGGTGGTCGCGTTCGGCTGGCTGATCTTGCGCGAGCGCGCCGCCGCGAAGACGCTGGCCGGCCTGGCGCTGTGCATCCTCGGCGGCGCGGCGCTGCTCGCGCAGAGCCTGCATCTGAGGCCCGCGGGCGCGATCGGCGATCTCTATGGGCTTGCGACTGGCGTGTTCTTCGGCCTCTATTTCCTCGCGGTGAAGGCGGCGCGCGGCGAGAGCTCGGCGGCGCGCGTCACCTTCGAAGCGACGATGATCACCGCCGTGTTGCTGTTCTTCGTCGCGCTCAGCCTCGAACCCAGGATCCTGCCGCATAGCGTCAAGGGCGTTGCGGCGCTGCTGGCCATGGCGTGGATCAGCCATGCCGGCGGCCAGGGCCTGCTTTCGGTGGCGCTCGGCCGCTTGCCCGCGGCGTTCTCGTCGTTGGTGATTTTCCTCGAGGCGATCGCCGCGGCGAGCTTTGCTTATTTGCTGCTCGGCGAACCGGTCTCGCTCGTCCAGGCGCTGGGCGGCCTGTCGATTCTCGCGGGAATCTACGTTGCGCGGCCGACTTGAGGGAAGACGCGCCGATAGCGCGCGATTGTCGCCGCTTCGCGGACGGCGGCTCGTGGTTGACACCGGCGCCTCGCCGACGAATATGACGCGGCGACGAGCGGCGCGGACGGTCATGGGTCGAAAATTCAGTTTGCTTTTTTTCGGCGCGGCGCTTCTGGCCGCACAGCCCGCATGGGCTGATTTTCGCATGTGCAATCTCACCGCCAATCGCGTCAGCGTCGCCTTGGCCTACACCGACGGGCAGACTTGGGTCAGCGAGGGCTGGTGGAATCTCAAGCCGTCGGATTGCGACACGCTGCTGCGTGGCGCGCTCGCGGCGGAATATTACTATGTCTATGCGATGGACGAGCGCGGCGGCGAGTGGAAGGGCAAGGCCTTCATGTGCACCAGCGACCGCGAGTTCAAGGTCGAAGGCCGCCAGGATTGTTTCGTGCGCGGCTACGACCGCACGGGATTTTTTGAAGTCGACACCGGCAAGGACGCCAAGAATTGGACCGTGCAACTCACCGACCCGGTCAACCCTGATCGTCCCGCCGCTTGTCTTTCATGCGGGCGTCGCGTTGTCGCGAGAATCGAACTCGATAGAGTCGCCGGCGCCGGGATTCGCCCGCCGGGCCGGCGGTGAC
>CAVXCA010000007.1:0-3133 GCA_963759955.1 uncultured Alphaproteobacteria bacterium | reverse complement strand
CGAAGGGCGCAAAGAGCGACGCCTCGGTGCGCCGAAGGCGCTTAAGATCGAGCCGCAAGGCGCCCAGCGGGACGAAGGCGGGCGTCAGAATCGCCGGCAGCGCTGCAACGCGCGTTTCCGCTTCGGCGAGGCGCCGCTCGGCGAGCTCGCGCAATTCGGCGAGCGCGGCGCGCAGACCCGCCCCGTCGCGGCGCGCGCGCACGTCCGCGAGCGACGCGCCATGACGCTCCAGCATTTCGCGCGGCAGGTAGATCGGGCTGCGCGCTCCGGATTGCGAAAACCTCCGCAGAACCTCGGTCAGACCGAAGGCGAGCCCGGCGGCCTCGCTCGCCTCCGCCGCGCCGAGGTCGCGCCCTTCGCCGAGGATCAGCGCCGCGAGTTGAAACAGCGCCGAAGCGGTGTGGCGACAATAGGCCTCGAGATCGGCGAGCGTCGCCAGGGCGTCGTCGTAGAGATCGAAAGTCCGCCCCTGCAACAAGTCTTCGAACGCCGAATCCGGCAGCGCGAACTTGGCCCTGGTTTCGATCAGCGCGGCGGCGACGGGGTGGCTCGAAGCCTCCGAGTCGCGTTCGCCCGCCAGCGCCTCGCGCCACCACGCCAAGCGCATTTCGCCGGCCAGCGGCTCGCGCACGGCGGCGCGCACGCGCGCGATTTCGCATGTGAACGCGGCGAGCGCATGAAGATGAGGGCGCGCCGCCTCGGGCGCAAACAGGGCCGAAAGCCAGCGGTCGCGTTCGCGTTCGCGCGCGAGGCTCGCGCAATGGTCGTACGCTTGGCGCAGCGCTTCGGCGCGCTCTTGACCGTTGCTCATGGCGCGGCGATGAGCAGAGCCGCAACGCGGCGGTTCTCGTCCATCATGACGTTATAGACCCGCGTGGCGGGGCCCGTCGCCATCGCCTCGAAGCGCAGGCCCGCCGCGCGCAGGCTCTCTTTTAGCGCCGGCGCCACGGGCGCCATCCGCGCGCCCGTGCCGATCACCAGGAATTCGATCGAACCCGGCTCGGCCGCAAGTTCCGCGAACAGCGGCGCCAGCGCGGCCGCGTCGATCTCGCTCGGCGCGCCGATCGCGACGGCGCCGACGCCCTTCGGCGTCGCCAGGATCGAGCCGACATGCGAAAGGCCGGCGAAGCGAAAGCCGCCGGCCCCGTAGGCCTCGATCGCGTGACGACCAGGAACGTAGGCTTCATGCAAGGAGCGCGGCGCGCTCACACCTTCGCCTTGGCGGCGGCGTCCGCCTCGATTTCCTCCGCTTTGCCAAGCGCCTCGGCGCGCACGCCGAGATAGATCAGCATCGGCGAGCAGATGAAGATCGAGGAATAGGTGGCCACGAATATGCCCCAGATCATCGCTGCCGAGAACGAGCGGATGACGTAGCCGCCGAGGAAGAACAGGGCCAGCAGCGCCAGGAATACCGTCGTCGCGGTCATGATCGTGCGCGGCAGCACCGCATTGACGGACATGTCGACGATCTCGGCGGTCGACAGGCGCTTGTACTTGCGCATCACCTCGCGGATGCGGTCGAGCACGACGACGGTCTCGTTGAGCGAATAGCCGACGATGGTCAGGATCGCCGCGATCGAGGTGAGATTGAATTCGATCTGTGTGACGCAGAAAAAGCCGACGGTGAGCAACAGATCGTGCATGGTGCCGATGATCGCGCCGACGGCAAACTGCCATTCGAAGCGGAACCAGAGGTAGAGCAGCACCGCCAAAATCGACACGACGATACCGAGCGTGCCCCTCTGCACATATTCGCCGGAAACGCGCGGCCCGACTTCGTCGACGCTGCGGAAATCATAGCCGCTGTCGAACGCTTGGTGCACCTTCGCGATCGCCGTCTGCTGGCTCGATTCGCCGCCGGGCTGCACACTGATGCGCAAGATGACGTCGGATTCGCCGCCCAGGCGTTGCGCCTCGACCGGCCCGAGACCGAGGCTGTCGGCCTTGGCGCGAACGGCGGCCAGTTCCGCGACGCCGCTCTTCGCGCGCAGGGTCACTTGCGTGCCGCCGGAGAAGTCGATGCCGAAATTCATGCCGACGGTGAAGAACATCACCACCGAGACGATCGAAAGAAACGCCGACAGCGGATAGCTCACGCGGCGAAGCCGCATGAAGCCGAACTTGGTGTTTTCGGGCGCGAGGCGCAGCAGTTTCATCAACGTCTTCCTTCGCGCGCTGTCAGATCGGCAAGGTCTTCGCGCGGCTGCGGCGATACCAAAGCGCGATCATCATGCGCGTCATCGTCACCGCGGTGATGACCGAGGTGAGAATGCCGAGGCCGAGCGAGACGGCGAAGCCGCGCACCGCGCCCGAGCCGAACAGATAGAGAATCACCGCCGCGACGAACATCGTCACGTTCGAGTCGACGATCGTGGCGAAGGCGCGCTTGAACCCCGCGTCGAGCGCCGAAATCACCGAGCGGCCGAGATGCGCCTCTTCGCGAATGCGCTCGTAGATCAGCACGTTCGAATCGACCGCCATGCCGATGGTGAAGACGATGCCGGCGATGCCGGGCAGAGTCAGCGTCGCGCCGATCAGCGCCATCGAGGCGAAGATGAAGAGGATATGCACTCCCAGCGCGAGATCCGCGAAAATGCCAAACACGCCGTAGGTCGTCAGCATGTAGACGACGACGAGCGCGCCGCCGACCAGCGCCGCGCGCTCGCCCGCATCGATCGAATCCTGACCCAGGCCGGGGCCGACGGTGCGCTCTTCGACCACCGTGAGCTTGGCCGGAAGCGCGCCGGCGCGCAGCAGCACCGCGAGATTGTCGGCCTGCTCGACCGTGAAGTTGCCAGTGATCTGGCCGTTGCCGCCAGTGATCGGCGATTGAATGCGCGGCGCGGAAATCACCTTGCCGTCGAGCACGATCGCGAACAGGCGCCCGACGTTCTCGGAGGTGACCTGGCCGAAGTGCTGACCGCCGCGCAGATTGAAGCGGAAATTGACGTCGGGCTCGTTGGTGCGCGAATCGAAGCCCGGCTCCGCGTCGACGAGATCCTCGCCCGACACCATCACGCGCTTCTGCACCGTCATCGTGCCGCCGCCCTGCTGCATCGGAAGGGTCTCGACGTCGCTCGGTGGATCGCCGGGATCGGCGATCAGCCGAAACTCCAACTTGGCGGTGGCGCCG
>CAVXCA010000006.1:0-5185 GCA_963759955.1 uncultured Alphaproteobacteria bacterium | reverse complement strand
CCGCGCGCAGGCTCCCAGCGCAACGCCGACCCCAGCGCATCCGCGTCGACGGCCGCCAACAGGAGATCGCTGCGCCCTGCGAACCACTTGGCCGCCGTTTCCGGCGCCTGGGCGGCGGTCGAGAAGTGGATGTAGCCGTCGGCCCGGTCGACCGCGGCGCCGGCGAAGACGCCTGCAGCTTCGGCAGCGCGCCATTCCTCGACGCCGACGATCTTGAAGATGAGCGTCATCGCCGCTTCCAAGCAGGATTTCGGAAAAGTGGACACTGGTTTTCCGTCAAAAAACCCGCTTGACCAAGAGACGCTGATCGGATTCGCGTTGGCGAGCCGGAGCGAGTGCGATCAGCCTACTCCTGCAGCATGCGCTTGAGCAATTCCAGCTCCTCGCGCAGCCCGGAGTCCGAGGAGGTGAGGCCCTCGATCTTGCGCACGGCGTGCAGCACCGTCGTATGATCGCGTCCGCCGAAGCGGCGGCCGATCTCAGGAAGCGAGCGCAAGGTGAGCGCCTTGGACAGGTACATCGCGACCTGCCTTGGCTTGACTACGGTGGCGGTGCGTCGCGAGGAGAGAATGTCGGCGCGCGTCACACTGTAATGGCTCGCAACCAGCTTTTGAATGTCCTCGATCTTTACGCGTTTGGGCTCCCTCGCGCGGATGAGGTCGCGGATCGCGATTTCCGCCGCTTCGACCGAGAGCGGCGGGGCGCCGACGATCGAGTGGGCGAGCAGGCGATTGACCGCGCCTTCGAGATCGCGGCCATTCGACGTGATCGAGCGCGCGACAAAGGCGAGCACGGCCGGCGAGATCTCAAAGTGCGGGTTTTGCGCTCGCGCCGCGGCGATCCGGGCCTCGAGAATCTTCACGCGCAACGGCTCGTCCAGGGCGCTCATCTCGACACAGAGCCCCCCGGCCAAGCGTGACCGCACCCGCTCCTCGAGCGATTCGAGATCGCTCGGCGGTCGATCCGCCGCCACCACCACCTGGCGGCCGGAGTCGACGAGCGCGTTGAGCGCGTGGCCGAATTCGTTCTGGATCGCCTTACTGCCCTGAAGGAATTGGGCGTCGTCGAAGATCAATAGATCGATCGACCGAAGGGCCTCCTTGAACGCGATCGCCGTTTGCGACTGCAACGCCGCGACAAAACCGTACATGAATTTTTCCGCGGTCAGATAGATGACGCTGCGTCCCTGCGCGATCGCCGCTTGCGCAGTCGCTTGCAGAAGATGCGTCTTTCCGAGCCCGACCGCGGAGTGGACATAAAGCGGGCTGAACGCGGGCGGCTCGCCGCTGCGCGCCTCGGCGACGCGCTGCGCAGCCGAAAAGGCCAGTTGATTGGACCGTCCCACGAGAAAAGACGCGAACGTAAGCCGGCGATCGAGCGGCGATCCCGCCAAGGTCTCGCCATGCCCGCCGTTTTCGTTCTTCTGCGGGCCGCGCGGCGCGATCGCCCCGGAAGTCGACGGCGGCATCCTCGACCGCCCACCATCGATCGCTTTCACATTGCTGGACTGGGCCGTCGACGGCCCGTTTTGCGGTCCCGGCGCGCAGGTCGAAGAGCGCACGCAGATGCTGATCGACGTGACGCCGCCGATCTCCGCTTCCAAAGCCGCGAGGATGCGCTCCTGATAGTGCAACTCGATCCAGCTCTTCAAGAAGCGCGTCGGCACGAAAAAATGCGCGCGGCCCCCCTCGACCGTATCGATCGCGAGGCGTCCGAACCAGCTGGTGAAAACGTCCTCGCCCAATTCCGCTCGCAGGCGTTTGCAACAGCGACGCCACCTGTCCTCGAGATCGCGCAAGGTGGGAACAACTCGCAGGTCGGCGGAAGCCGCGGCCAAATTGGCGCTGGGGGTCATGGGAATCTCTTGGTGGAAACGGGGGCGATTGGGAAAGGATGAAAATCGGTCCTGAAAGGATCCGATCAGGACTGAGTCCAAGGCAGGCCTCTCGCCCGCCAACCACCGAGCACGCCGCGCTTGCGCGTCGCGTCCAGCCCCCCTTCGAAGCCTTCCGCAATATTGAAGCAACGCGGCCATCCCGCGCCCGTAAGGGCGATCGCCGCAGCGCGTGAGCGCACGCCGGAACGGCAAATGAAAATCACCGGCGCCGATCGATCGGCGCCCCGCTCGCTCAGCGCCACGATTAGGCGAGGCGTGAAGTCCGCGACGACTTGCATCGACGGATAGGTTTGCCATTCCAAGAATATGGGCATCTTGCCGAGCTGACCGAGGTCGGGAACGCCGACATAGGTCCATTCGGGTTGGGTGCGCACGTCGACAAGAACGGCGTTTTCGTTTTCGGCTAGAAGGGCGTATGCGTCCTCAATGGACAAATCTCCCGCGTAACCCGCAGGTCGTTGAAAAGACATGGCCTCTGCTCCTCCCACAGCCCGCATACTGTGGTAGTTATACAACTATATTCCCGAAGCTTAGAGAACCCGCAAGAAAACTGTTGGATTATCGACGCCAATTAACAGACGCCAACCCCCAAAATCAAGTATACCGCCTACCTAATTTAACAGCCCCCGCCGGCATTCTCATCGATTTCGCCGCAAATACCACGCCATATGCGCAATTTCTGACGCCGTATCGATTTATGCTTTCTTGAAGGCAATATTGCACGCTGGCGCGGACAGGGCAAGCGACTTGAAAGCGACAATCCGACGCCCCTCGGGTCCACGCGACGAGGCCGCTCGATCCGTCGCGGAGCGCTCGCGGCAAACGCTTGATAATCGGACGAAGTTCGCCGCCGAAGGAATTCCCGCGAGCGGCGCCCCTTCGATATCTTTCCGTCAAACATTTGGAACATTTTCGCCATATTTCCCAGCATGGTTAGGCGTCGACGGCGCCCTTATGCATTAAGGTTTTGTTAGGTATGACATTTTCATGTTCGTGCTAATTTACCTCGCCCAGTCGCAAAAATGTTGCAATTTTGTCGCAAGCGCGAGAATTGAGCGCCGTCCCATTTCGAGGAGCTTATGCGCGCCGTGACGGAGGATTGGAACGCCAGCGCGTACCGACGCTTCGAAGCCGAACGCAGCCGTCCCGCTGCGGATCTTCTCGCACGCGTCCCGACCGGCGCGCGCCGTGGGATCGTCGATCTGGGTTGTGGACCGGGCAATTCTACACAATTGCTCGCCGAACGCTATCCCGAAAGCGAGATCGTGGGCCTGGACGCCTCGCCGGACATGCTCGTCTCGGCGCGAGCGCGCCTGCCGCGGCTGACGTTTGCCCAGGGAGACGTTGCCGATTGGCGCGGCGGGCCGGCCGATCTCATCTTCGCGAACGCCGTTCTGCATTGGGTTCCCAATCACATCGCGATCATGGCGCGCCTTGTGCGGCGGTTGACGCCGCTCGGCTGCCTGGCCGTGCAAATGCCCGACAACGAAGACGAGCCGACCCACGTCCTGATGCGCGAGATCGCCAGCGAACCGCGCTTCCGCGACAAGCTGGCGCGCGCGGCGGCCGGGCGCGAGACGATCGGCTCGTTTGCCGATTATGACGCGGCGCTTTCGCCGCTTTGCGACGAGATCGACATGTGGCGCACGGTCTACGTCCATCGCCTCGACGGCCCTGACGCCATCGTCGCCTGGGTCGAGAGCACGGGACTTCGTCCCTTTCTCGCCCCACTTATGTCCGAAGAGCGCGCCGCCTTCCTCGCACGCTATCGCGCCGCCGTCGCCGGCGCGTATCCGCCGCGCGCGAGCGGCGGCGTACTGCTGCCGTTCCCGCGCCTCTTGATCGTCGCCTCGCGGCGCGTCGAGACGCGCGATGGGGATTGACGCTCCCTTTGCGCCCGGGCGACATGCCTGTGGCCAATCTCCTCGGCCGCGGCTCGGCGGAGCGCGCGATCGAGAAGCACAGGGGCGAACGATGCGAAGGATCTTTCTCGCTTTGGCGTGGCTCGCCGCTACGCCCTTCGGCGCCGACGAGGGCGCGCTCGCGCAAGACAAAGGCTCGCTCGATCCCGCGCCCTTGCCGCCGATCGCCAATCCTGCCGATCCGAAACTGCCGGCCAAGGAAATCTTCGGACGCGCGTTGACCCCCACGGAGACTCTGACGCGCTCGATCGGCTTTTACGCGCGCGGCTGTCTTGCCGGCGCCAAAGCGCTGCCGGTCGACGGCGAGACCTGGCAGGTGATGCGCCTTTCGCGCAATCGCAATTGGGGCCATCCCGCGATGATCGCCTTCCTCGAACGCTTTTCGCGCAAGGCGGCGCGCGAAGGCGTTTGGCCGGGCATTCTGGTGGGCGACATTTCGCAACCGCGCGGCGGGCCGATGCTGACAGGCCACGCTTCGCATCAGATCGGCCTCGACGCTGACGTGTGGCTGACGCCGATGCCGGACCACGCGCTGAGCCGCGACGAACGCGAGGAGATGTCGGCGGTCAATATGGTCAGCGAGGACGGGCTCTCGGTCGATCGCGCGCATTGGACGGCGCGGCAGGCGGGCGTCATCAAGGCCGCCGCCGAGGAGCCGGAGGTGGAACGAATCTTCGTCAACGCCGCGATCAAGAAAGCGCTGTGCGAGACCGCCGCGGGCGAGCCGTGGATGAACAAGGTGCGCCCCTACTGGGGGCACAATTATCACTTCCACATTCGTATCGTCTGCCCGGCCGGCGACACGGCTTGCCAACCGCAAGACCCCGTTCCGCCGGGCGACGGCTGCGACAAGTCGCTCGATTGGTGGTTCACCGACGAGGCGCTGCATCCGCGCGTCGATCCCAACGCCAAGCCCAAGGCGCCGATCACGCTCGCGCAATTGCCGCCCGAATGCCGGCGCGTGCTGCTGGAAAAATAGGGCGGCGGTTCAGCGCCCGCCGCCTCCGCGATGGCCGATCCGGTCGGCGAGCGCGAGCAGCACGGCCGAGACGACGAAGACCGCGAGCACCCCGGTCTGCCAGGCGAGGTCGCGGTCCGTTTCGTGGCCGACGTCCATAAAAGCCTCGAGCAGCTTGATGGCGGAAATGGCGACAATCGACGCCATCAGCTTCAGTTTGAGTTCGCTGAAATCGCGAATCACCCCTGGCGCGGCCAGGTTTCCCGGTTCCACGGATTTCGCCGTCACCAACCCGGCGAACGGCGCCGCGATCCGCGTGTAGGCGCGCATGATACGGGCGCTACGGATCTCCTGCTCTACCTCCGCCCGTCTGGAATCGAGCTGGGTGCGCTTGGCGCGGGCCATCTC
>CAVXCA010000005.1:0-30653 GCA_963759955.1 uncultured Alphaproteobacteria bacterium | reverse complement strand
CGCTCTTCATTTTTCTTAAAACGTCTCGCCGACCGCGAGGACGTCAAACGAGCCTGACGACAGGCGCCGCCATCCTCACCTCGGCCCACGCGCCTTTCAGAGCGTCGCCGAGGCGCCGACCGCGGCGGCGAAGCTGGTGAAGAACTGATCGGCCATTTTCTTGGCGACGCCGTCGATCAGCCGCGACCCCAGCTGAGCGATCTTGCCGCCGACGTTCGCTTCGACGTCGTACTTGAGCACCGTGCCGCCGGCCGCGTCCGCCAGTGCCACTTTGGCGCCGCCTTTGGCGAAGCCGGCGATGCCGCCCTCGCCCTCGCCGCTGATCGTGTAGCCCTCGCTCGGCACGATGTCGGAAAGCTGCACTTTGCCTTTGAAGGTGGCGCCGACCGGCCCGATCTTGACCTTGGCCACCGCCGCAAACGAGGTGTCGCTGGTCTTATCCAGCGATTGGCATCCGGGGATGCAAGTCCTCAGGACCGCCGCATCGTTGAGCATCGCCCAAACCCGGGTGCGATCGGCGGGGAGCGTGACTTCGCCCGTCATCGTCATCGCCATGGATGTTTCCTTTCCCGTTATCGGCCGAATTCGCCGGACGCGGACCTCGCGCCGCCCCCGTATCCTTCGACCGTTGGCGCCGTCGGCTTATTCGCCGCGCGCGCCGCCTCGATACGACGCCCAACGTTAAGCGAGATTCTCACCTATGTCTTCGGCGCCAAAGTACAACCTCCCGCCCCGCGCCGGGGAAGACGCCTCAGGCGGAGCTGCCGAGCTTTGCAGACGGCGACATTTTGGGCAATGCCCCGCCCGTTGGTTGGGCAAAAATTCGTCATTCCGGCGTCGGCCGGGCGACGAGCGCGCCCAACCGCGTCCAAGCACGATTGTTCGCGTCAAACCGTGATATTCGCAACAATATGCCGAAGCTGGACCGATTGAGCATATATTGTTGCGTCACGTCACGCGCACGGCTAACAATTTCGCTGGAAATTGCAACCGAGGAGCGTAATCATAGGCGGAAGTCTTGGGAGGAACGGACCATGGGCGATCGGGGAACCGATCGCGGCGAGATTCGGACGACGCGCCGCTTGTCGGCGCGGCGCTCGCGTTGCGGCGCGCCTGAAGGCGCACCCGCGAGCGGTTCGGACAGGCCGCGAATCCCGGCGCTCGCGCTCCGCGGGTCGGCGAGAAGACCGAATTCCAGCGATTGCCGGGCGGACACCCGGTTGTTAAGCTTGCGCAACGCCCTTTCGCTTGGGCGCAGTGGGGTTTTGAATGTGATTACGGGCGCGTCGCGCTCGCCACAATCGACGACAGGCCGGCCGGCGCACATTGGCGCGGTTCCTGCATAGGGATGAAGAACTAGGGGGCGCGACGACGCATGGACAATTTCATCCAGCAACTGATCAACGGGCTGACGCTCGGATCGGTCTATGGCCTCATCGCCATCGGCTACACGATGGTTTACGGCATCATCGGCATGATCAATTTCGCCCACGGCGACGTCTTCATGCTGTCGGCGTTCATCGCGCTGCTGGTGTTCCTCGTCCTCACCCAGATCTTCGGCATCACCTCCCTACCGGTGGCGTTCCTCATTGTGCTCGTGTTGGGGATGGTGCTGACCTCGGTGTGGAATTGGACGATCGAGCGGATCGCCTACCGGCCGCTGCGCGGATCGTTCCGACTGGCCCCGCTGATCTCGGCGATCGGCATGTCGACGTTCCTCTCCAATTTCGTCCAGGTCGCGCAGGGCCCGCGCAACAAGCCGGTGCCGCCGATGTTCACCAACATTATTCACGTGGGCGGCGCGGGCCACGACATTACGCTGCAATATCGCCAGATCGTCATCATGGTGGTCACCGGACTGCTGCTGTTCGGGTTCTGGTGGCTAGTGCAGAAGACGGCGCTGGGGCGCGCCCAACGCGCCTGCGAGCAAGATCGCAAGATGGCGGCGTTGATCGGCGTCGACGTCGACCAGACGATTTCCATCACCTTCGTGATCGGCGCCGCGCTCGCCGCGGTCGCCGGCGCGATGTACATGATGTATTACGGCGTGGTGAATTTCTCCGACGGATTCCTGCCGGGCGTGAAGGCGTTCACAGCGGCGGTGCTCGGGGGCATCGGCTCCTTGCCTGGCGCGGTGCTCGGCGGCCTGATGATCGGGCTGATCGAAGTCTTCTGGGCGGCCTACTTTTCCTCCGACTACAAGGACGTCGCCGCCTTCTCCATCCTCGCGATAACGCTCATCTTCATGCCGTCGGGCATTTTGGGCCGGCCTGAAATCGAGAAGGTGTGACGATGACGGCCATTTCTCAAACCTCGGCCGTCGCCGAGACCGTGGACAGCGCGAAACTCGCCGACCGGATCAAAGACGCCACGGCGGCGGCGCTGCTGACCGTCTTGCTCTGCGTGCCGATCATCTTGCTTCACGCCGATGCGGACATCGACGGCGTGCTGCATGCGAACCCGCGCCCCTGGGCGGTGGCGATCTTCGCCCTGCTCGCGTTCTTCGGACGACTCGCCGTCTCAAACGGCGGCGTCGGCGTCGGCGTGAAGAAGGAAGCCAGGCCCGAATCCAAGATTGCCTCGACCCTTCGCGCTGCGAGCGCGAAGTACCTGCCCGGCATCGGCCTGGTGGTGCTCTTCGTCTATCCGTTCGTCCTGCTCACGCTGTTGGGTTCCGCTAGGTCGCTGAAATGGGTCGATAGTTACGGCATCCAGATCCTGATCTACGTGATGCTGGCCTGGGGCCTGAACATCGTGGTCGGATTGGCCGGCCTGCTCGACCTCGGCTATGTCGCCTTCTATGCGGTCGGCGCCTACTCCTATGCGCTGCTGGCGACGACGTTCGGCCTTTCCTTCTGGGTTTGTCTGCCGCTCGCCGGGATCCTCGCCGCCCTTTGGGGCGTCATGCTCGGCTTTCCCGTATTGCGCTTGCGCGGCGACTATCTCGCCATCGTCACCCTCGCCTTCGGCGAAATCATCAGGTCGGTGCTCGTCAACTGGGTCGCCTTCACCGGCGGCGGCGCCGGCATCGCCTCGATTCCAAAAATCACCTTTTTCAACTTGCGCTTCGCCGATGAGCCCGATGGCTTCGACGCCTTCTTTCACCTCGACTATTCGCCGCTGCACGGCAAGATGTTTCTTTATTATGTCATCCTCTGCCTCGCGCTGATCACCAACCTCGTCTCCATGCGCTTACGCCGGCTGCCCATCGGGCGCGCCTGGGAGGCGTTGCGCGAAGACGAAATCGCCTGCCGCTCGCTCGGCATCAACACCACCAACACCAAGCTGACGGCGTTCGCGCTTGGCGCCTTTTTCGGCGGCTTGGCCGGCTCCTTCTTTTCCGTGCGGCAGGGCTTCATCAGTCCCGAGAGCTTCACCTTCATCGAGTCGGCGACGATTCTCGCCATCGTGGTGCTCGGCGGCATGGGCTCGCAAATCGGCGTCGCGCTCGCGGCGGTGTTCCTGATCGGCGGGTTCGAGCTGTTGCGCGAACTCGATTTTCTGCGCGCCATCATGTCGAACGGAACAGGCGTCTTCGTGATCTGCCTCGGCGTCGTCACGTTCGGCGTCATCCGATCGCGCAAGCTCGCCGCGCAAGTCGCGATCGCACTGATCGTCGCCGTCTTCGCGTTGCGGGCGTTTCAACTCCTGCCCGACGCGATGTTCGACAAGTTCGCGATGCCCGACTTCGATCCCGCGCAATATCGCGGCCTGCTGTTCGGCCTCGCCATGGTGGTGATGATGGTCGTGCGGCCGCGGGGCTTTATTTCGACGCGCTCGCCGTCGATCTTCCTCAAGGAGAAAAAAGCGGTGTCTGGCTCGCTCGTCAAGGAAGGACACGGCTGATGCGTTGGGACGACAATCCCCTGCTCGTCGTCGAGCATTTGACGATGCGCTTCGGCGGCCTCGTCGCTGTCAACGACCTCACGTTTCGGGTCGGGCGCGGCGACATCACCGCGCTCATCGGCCCCAACGGCGCCGGCAAGACCACGGTGTTCAATTGCGTGACCGGCTTCTACAAGCCGACCGAGGGACGCCTGGCCTTGGCGCGCGAGGGCTCC
Source organism: uncultured Alphaproteobacteria bacterium (assembly GCA_963759955.1). Classification (GTDB taxonomy): domain Bacteria; phylum Pseudomonadota; class Alphaproteobacteria; order Rhizobiales; family Beijerinckiaceae; genus Roseiarcus. Next base: position 26,592 of record CAVXCA010000005.1, on the reverse strand, counting down.
GCTACGGCCGCCGACGTCGACGCGCTCACGCTTTCGTCGAACAAGCATGCGACCACCCAAACGGGTCAGCTCTTTTTGCTCGAGCGCATGCCCGGCAACGAAATCGCTTGGCGCGCCAAGGTCGCGCGGACGTTCCAGAACATTCGCCTCTTCCAAGGCATGACCGTGCTCGAGAACCTCATGGTCGCCCATCACAACACCCTTATGCTGGCGAGCGGTTTCACCGTGCTCGGCCTGTTCGGCGCGCCGACCTATCGCGCGGCCGAAAGCCAAGCGGTGGAGCGCGCCCAGTACTGGCTCGACAAGATCGGTCTCACCGATCGCGCCGACGACCCCGCCGGCGAGCTGCCTTACGGCGCGCAGCGGCGGCTCGAAATCGCCCGCGCCATGTGCACCGACCCGGTGATGCTGTGCCTGGACGAGCCCGCCGCCGGCCTCAACCCGCGCGAATCCATGGAGCTGAACGCATTGCTGCATTCGATCCGTGACGATCACAAGACCTCGATCCTCCTGATCGAGCACGACATGTCCGTCGTGATGCAGATATCGGATCACATAGTCGTGCTCGATTACGGCACCAAGATCGCCGACGGCACGCCGGAAGAGGTGCGCAACGATCCCAAGGTCATCGCCGCCTATCTCGGCGTCGCCGACGAAGAGGAGCTCGCCAGCGTGGAAGCGGAGATCGGCGCATGAGCCAGACCAGCGCCAATTCGAGCGGCGCGCCCGTCGCAGCCGCCGCGCCGGCCCCCAAGCCGCTGCTCACCGTTCGCGGCGTCGAGACGTTTTACGGCAAGATCCAGGCGCTCAAAGGCGTCGATCTCGACGTCAACGAAGGCGAAATCGTCACGCTGATCGGGGCCAACGGCGCCGGCAAGTCGACGATGATGATGACGGTCTTCGGCAGCCCACGCGCGCGGCGCGGCTCGATCGCTTTCGACGGCCATGACATCACCAACATGCCGACGCATCGCATCGCGCGCATGTCGATCGCGCAGTCGCCCGAGGGACGGCGCATCTTCCCGCGCATGACGGTTTTCGAAAACTTGCAGATGGGCGCCTCGATCGACAATTTCGTCCATTTCGACGAGGACTTGGAGCGCGCCTTCACGTTGTTTCCGCGTCTCAAGGAGCGCGCGCAGCAACGCGGCGGCACGCTTTCGGGCGGCGAGCAGCAGATGCTCGCGATCGCTCGCGCGCTGATGAGCCGGCCCCGATTGTTGCTGCTCGACGAACCCTCGCTCGGCCTCGCGCCGCTGCTCGTCAAGCAGATTTTCAATGCGATTTCCGAACTCAACCGGAACCAGGGAATATCCGTGTTTCTGGTCGAGCAGAACGCCTTCCATGCGCTCAAGCTCGCGCATCGCGGCTACGTGATGGTCAACGGCCTCATCACCATGCAGGGCACCGGCGCGGAACTGCTCGCGCGGCCCGAGGTGCGCGCGGCCTATCTCGAAGGAGGCCACTGATGGCGGGAATTCTGTGGCCCGACAGCGATTATGCGCTTCTCGCCTTCATCGTGCTCGACGGCCTGGGCGCCGCGGCGGCGTTCGCGACAGGCCGCGCCTTGGCCAGCGGCTGGAGCCCGCAGTGGCGCATCGCGCCGGCGATGGTGGCGCTGGCCGCTGCGGTGCAATTCCTGCACTACGCGTTGTTCCAGGAGGAGTTGCTGTCGCTCCAATACTATCTCGTCACCTTCGTTCTGCTGCTCGCCGTCGCCTGGCTCGGTTACGCCGCGATGCGTGCGCGGCAGATGGCGACGCAATATTCCTGGGCCTTCGAGAGGATCGGATTGCGCTGGCGCGCGCGTTGAACGGGAGGTCGGCTGTTCGTCCGCGCACGGGAAAGATTTAGCCGCGGCTCGCGGCTTTTGACGTGACACCCATTCAAAAACAGGCTTTTATTCCCACCAAGGTGGGATGAGGTTCCGCCGGGGGCGCGATGTACGCCCCGAAACATAGGGAGTGTAGTATGAAAAAATATTGGTTGACGGGGCTCGTGCTTGCTGCGGGGTTGGCGTTCACCGGCGCCGCGCAGGCGCAGCTCAAGATGGGCGTCGCCGGTCCGATCACCGGCCCTAACGCCTCGTTCGGCGCCCAGCTGACGACGGGCGTGAATCAGGCCGCCGCCGACTTCAACGCCGCGGGCGGCATTCTCGGCCAGCAAATCACGGTCGAGCCGGGCGACGACGTGTCCGATCCCAAGCAGGGCGTCTCGGTCGCCAACAAATTCGTCGGCGACGGCGTCAAGTTCGTGGTCGGCCACTTCAACTCCGGCGTGACCATTCCCGCCTCCGAAGTCTACGCCGACAACGGCATATTGTTCATCACCCCCTCCGCCACCAACCCCAAGGTCACCGAGCGCGGCCTGTGGGACGCGTTCCGCACCTGCGGCCGCGACGACCAGCAGGGCAAGCTGTGGGCCGATCTCGCGCTGACCAAGCTCAAGGACAAGAAGATCGCCATCGTCCATGACAAGACCCCCTACGGCCAAGGCCTCGCCGACGCCGCCAAGGGCTTCATGAACGCCGGCGGCAAGAAGGAAGTGCTCTACGAAGGCGTCAACGTCGGCGAGAAGGACTATTCGGCGATCGTTTCGAAGATCAAGGCTTCGGGCGCCGACTATCTCATGTGGGGCGGCCTGCACACCGAAGGCGGCCTGATCGTTCGCCAGATGCGCGACCAGGGCATGAAGACCATCATGATCTCCGGCGACGGCATCACCGACAACGAGTTCGCCTCGATCGGCGGCCCCGGCGTCGAAGGCACGCTGATGTCGTTCGGCCCCGAGCCGCGCAACAACCCCGCCGCCAAGGCGGTGGTCGCGGAAATCAAGGCCAAGGGCTTCGAGCCGGAAGGCTATACGCTCTATTCCTACGCCGCGATGCAAATCATCAAGGAAGCGGCGGAGAAGGCCAAGTCCCTCGATCCCAAGAAGGTCGCGGAGGTCATGCATTCCGGCGTGAGCTTCAACACCGTGCTCGGCCCCATCGCCTACGACAAGAAGGGCGACCGCACCACCGCCGACTACGTCTGGTACGTCTGGTCGAAGGACGCCGACGGCAAGATCACCTATCATCAGCTGTGATCGGATCTCGGACCCGCTTTGGGTTCGCAGAACTGAAAATCGGGAGCCCGCCGCGCGATCGGCGGGCTCTTTTTTTGTGGGGCTCTTACCCCAATCGGCCGAGCGTCGGAAACGTCTCGATCAGCCATTCGGAGGCGGTCTGAAAGCCGCCGGTCAGAAATATCACGCCCGTGAGCACCAGAAGCGCGCCGACCGCCTTCTCGAGCCGAGCGAACTGGCCGCGGAAGCCGCGCGCAAACCCCAAGAACGTCTCCATCGCGATCGCCGCGAGGACGAAGGGAACGCCGAGCCCGAACGCGTAGGCGGCGAGGAGCAAGGCGCCGTGCGCGACGGTGTCCTGCGCGCCCGCGACGGCGAGGATCGCCGCCAGGATCGGCCCGATGCAGGGGGTCCAGCCGAAAGCGAAGGCCAGCCCCATCAGGTAGGCGCTCCAAAGCCCCGGCGGCTTGGCGATTTCGATCCGCGTCTCCTTGTGCATCATGCTCAGTTTGAAGACGCCGAGAAAATGCGCGCCCATCACGACGATGCCGATCCCGGCGACGATCGACAGCACGTGGCTCCATTGCCGCAGCAGCGCGCCGAACACCGAGGCGGTGGCGCCGAGCGCGACGAACACGGTGGAGAATCCCGCCACAAACAACAGCGACGCGATCACGATGTCGCGACGCGCGCGCCTCTCCCCTTCGTCGACCAACGCCTCGAGCGAGGTTCCCGCGAGGTAGCACAGATACGGCGGGGCGAGCGGCAGGACGCATGGACTGAGGAAGGACAGGAGTCCGGCCCCGGCGGCGGCAGGCAACGAGATGTCGGTCATGGGCCCTCTTTTGCCGGCGCTCTCGCCGTTGATCAAATCACAATCGCATCAGCGGCGACTGGCGGCCCCCGCGATCAGGCGATCGCGACGACGACGCGCCCGCGCACCTGGCCGGCGAGAATTCGGGCGCCGATCTCGAACGTCCTGTCGAACGGAACGATCTCGGTCATGCGCGCGAGCTTGGCGCGATCGAGATCGCGCGCCAGCCTCGCCCAGGCCTCGAGCCGCGCCGGCATCGGGCAATTGACGCTGTCGACGCCGATGAGCCTGACGCCGCGCAGGATGAACGGCGCGACGCTCATCGGCAGGTCCATGCCGCCGGCGAGGCCGCACGCCGCCACGGCGCCGCCGTAGCGCGTCTGCGCGAGGACGTTGGCGAGCGTATGCGAGCCGACGCTGTCGACGCCCGCCGCCCAGCGCTCCTTGCCGAGCGGCTTGCCGGGCGCCGAGAGCGAGGCGCGCTCGATGATCTCGGCGGCGCCCAACTCTCTGAGATAATCGGCCTCCTCGGCGCGCCCGGTCGAAGCGACCACGCTCCAGCCCGCCTTGGCGAGCAACGCGATCGCCACCGAGCCAACGCCGCCCGCCGCTCCGCTGACGACGACGGGCCCCATCGCGGGCGCCATCCCCTGCCCTTCCAGCGCGAGAACGCACAGCATCGCGGTGTAGCCGGCGGTGCCGATCGCCATCGCCTCGGCGCGCGTCAGGCCCGGCGGCAACTTGACCAGCCAATCGCCCTTCACCCGCGCCTTTTCGGCGTAGCCGCCGAAATGCGTTTCGCTGAGGCCGTAGCCGTTGAGCACGACTTCGTCGCCAGCGCGATGGCCGGGATGGGCGGACGTCTCGACGATCCCGGCGAGGTCGATGCCCAGGACCATGGGAAAGCGGCGAGGAATTGCCGACTTGCCCGAAAGCGCGAGGCCGTCCTTGTAGTTGACGGTCGAGTGCGTGACGCGAACCGTCACGTCGCCCTCCATCAAGTCCGCCTCGTCCATCTCGACGAAGCGCACGTTCTGCCCCGTTTCCGTCTTGTCGGCGCGTATCGCTTTGAACGACATGCTCGTGCCTCTGTCGAAGTGTCAGGTCTTGGGCCGATACAGGATCAGGATATGCAGATCCTGCGTCGGCGTGAAATTGGCGTGGCGGACTTCGAACAGCGTCGGCCCGATTTTCTTGACGCCGTCGGCGCAGAAGCTCACCAGCGAATCGGCCGCGCCCTTGTCGACGGTGAGATGGAAATCGCCGATCGGCCCGGCCCAGTTGGCGCCGGTCTTGAGGACGTAGGCGATCCGCTTTTCGTAAAACGGGTGCGCGGCCCAACCGCTCGCGTCGGGTTTTCCGAGCGCGGCCTTGAGGCCGGTCAGGAAGTCGTCGTCGATGCAATAGAGCGCTTGGTAATTGCGCAATTGCGCGGGATCGATCGGGGTGGAGTCGAGGAACGAGCCGACCGTGCCGCCGACGCTCGGCGTGTAGCGATGCTCGACGACGACCTCCTTTCCCGCGGGAAACGTCTGGCTCCAGTAGAACGTCGACTTGAACGTCCATATCGGCGTCAGGTCGCGTTGCATCCCTTTGCCGAAGTCGACTTCGTCGACGATCACGAATTTGAGCTTGGCGAGTTCGTCCTGCGTCGCGGGCGGCAGAGCGTTCAACGCATTGGTGGTCGCCTCGCTTTGCGGCGCCAGCGGCACGCCCAGCGCCTTGAGCCGCACGGAAATGTCGGTTCCGTCCACGACCGCCTTCTCTTCATACTGGGCCTGAACCTCGCGGCCGTCCACGGTCACGCGAAAATCGAGGAAATTCGCCGATTCCGGCTCGGGAATGGCGACATTTGTGTCGGGGCTGTCGAAGGCGACGTCGGGCATCGGAAACGCGACCGTCGTCGTCACGTCCCGCGCGGCATGATTGAAGAAGACATAGCGGACGTTGATCTGCTTCTCGGAGACCGCCAGATCCTCGGAGCGCATCTCGATGTCGGCGGTCTTGGCCAGCACCAGCCCGCCGGTCGTCAGCTCCGCGGTGGAATCGTTCGCGTGCGCGATAGATGCGCCGCATAGGGCGAGGAAGCTCGCCAGCATCGCCGCGCGAGGATTTCGATAGGCCGACGCCTTTCCCGGATTTCGCATGCGTTCCCCCGCGTCGCGATCCTCGATCGCCGTCGCACCGCCAAGCCGCGTCTCCGCAGCTCGGCGCCGCTTCTTCTCGCGCCTCGGCCGGCGATTGTACAGGGGGGGGCGCGAGGCCTCGGTTCTCGCATTTCGCAATGCGCGGCGCACAAAGCGCGTCAGCCATCACCGCTGTTTCGCGTCGCCGACGGCCGTCATCCCAGGAAATCTCTTCGCCGACACATTGCGGCCAATCGCCGAATCGCCGCCTCCGATCATGCCGATGGCGTTTGGAGTTCGGTTGTCATGCGTCCCGCCAAGAGCGACGGAAGGCGAGCGCCGCGAACGCGCGAGTTTGCCGCAAACATCAAACTGTGGCAGTTCTTGGCCTGCAGCGGGCCGCGAACTGGCGAACGTGGGCGACTACATGATATCGGGCGCATCGGACAAGGCAATTCCAACTGTCGACGCCGCCTTTGATCTTTACGAATCCGGCGATCCGAACGGCGCCGCCGCCCTTTGCGCTTCGCTGCTGACAACGGACAAAAACAACTATGGCGCTTTATACTTACTCGGCAGCATATATGGCGAGCTAGGCGACTATCCTAATGCTATTTTACATTTAAGACGGGCCGTCGCGCTCAAGCCGGATAAGCCCCTCGCTCATTTCAATTTGGCTCACGTGCTGAATCGGTCCCATTGTCCTCACGATGCGCTCGCCGCCATCAACTCCTATATCGCCATTATTCCAGACAACCCAGAAGCGCATGTTTTGCGCGCGGTGATTTGTTCTAAGCTGAAAAGATTCGAAGAGGCGGCGCGCAGCAGCGCACGCGCCATAGAGTTGCAAAGTCATTTTGCGGAGGCTTACAACGTCCGGGGCGGCGCGCTCGAAAATCTCGGGCGGGTCGATGAAGCCCTCGCCTGCTACGACAAAGCGATCGCGCTGAAGCCCGACTATGCGCAGGCTTATTCCAATCGCGGCAATGCGCTCGAAAACCGCATGCGGTTTGACGAAGCCCTCGCCAGCTACGCCAAAGCCATCGCCCTGAAGCCGGATTTTGCCGACGCATATCGTAACCGAGCCGGACTTTACAGAAAACTCAAACGCTTCAACGAGGCGTTTGGCGATTACAAGCAGGCTCTTGCGTTAGATCCGGAACTTGATTATTTGCTAGGCGACTTACTCCATGTGAAGCAAACGATCTGCGATTGGTCTTCTTTTGACGACTTCTGCCAAAAGATCTCCGGGGGAATCCAGAACGGAAAGAAAATTTCAACGCCATTTCCGTTGTTGTCTTTGCCGGTAAGTTTAGCGCTGCAAAAACAGGCTGTGGTCGAATTCGTTCGCAACGAATATCCGGCGGATCCGAGTTCCGGCAAGAATTTTTTCTATAAACGCCACGAGAAAATTCGCCTTGGCTATTTTTCTATGGACTTCCGCAATCATCCCGTTGCCGCGTTGACTGCTGAACTCTACGAAAAGCACGATCGGAACAAATTTGACGTGATCGCGTTCTCCTTCGGACCGAAGACTGACGACGCGATGCATCGACGGCTTCGAAAGGGATTCGATCATTTTTTCGATGTCAACGCTCTCTCCGAAAAAGATATCGCGAAGCTCGCCAGAGAAAAGGAAATCGATATCGCGATCGACCTGGCCGGGTTTACCGAGAATTCGAGAACACGCATCTTCGCGTTTCGAGCGGCGCCGACACAGATCTCCTATATCGGATATTTGGGCGCCATGGGTGCCGAATATATAGATTACATCATTGCCGACGACGTTATTATTCCGGACCGCCACCGTCATTATTATACAGAGAAGATCATTTATCTTCCGAGCTACCAAGCGAACGACACGCAACGTGGAATTTCCGACAGACCGATTGCGAGGACTGAGGTCGGATTGCCGGAGGCGGCCTTCGTTTTTTGTTGCTTTAACAAGAATTACAAGCTGACTCCCGATATATTTGACTCCTGGATACGCATACTGAACTCCGTCCCCAACAGTGTTCTTTGGCTGTTCGTCGACAACGAGGACGCCAAAGAAAATCTGACCAGGGAGGCGAAACAGAGGGGCCTCGATCCGAAACGTTTGATATTCGCCGATAGGGCGCCCAATGAGGAATATATCGCGCGCTATCGTCTCGCAGATCTATTTCTCGATACGCTCCCGTATAATGCGGGGACAACAGCGAGCGACGCCCTATGGGCCGGTTTGCCCGTGCTGACGCAAATCGGCGAGACTTTCGCGGGCCGGGTCGCTGCAAGCGTCGTAACGGCCATAGGACTGCCGGAATTGATAGCGGAAACGTCTCGATCGTATGAATCGATGGCTGTCCAATTGGCGACGCAGCCGGAAATGTTAGAGCGTATAGGGCGAAAATTGGCGGCCAATCGCCTCACTCATCCGCTGTTTGATATCGATCGCTTCGCCCGGCGTATTGAAACGGCTTATCAGGTCGTGCACGATCACCGCCTGTCCGGCATGCCGCCTGAGCACGTCTTTGTCGACGCGTAGAATCGACGCAAGGCCTTGCAGGCCGACCGTCAATTCTTTCAATCGCGCGCGACCACGATTAAACCCGGTTCATATCGGACTATGCAAACCCAGACCCGGCCCACGCAGTCGAGCGAACGCCGCTCTAGGGAGGACGATCATGCCCAAACGCGCGCAACCGATTGAAGCCGAGACGCAAGGCGCCGGGCTCGACGCGTACGGCGCCGCGACGCACGAAGTCTTCAATCAGCCGTTCGAGCTCGTCGATTATAATCTCTTCGCCGGCGACGCCGCGCTGAAGCAGGGCCTCGCGCGCGAAGGCGCGGGCTGGGCGAGCGTCGAGCTGGAAAAACTGGGCGCCAGGCTCGGCGCCGCCGAAACGCTGGACCTCGGCGCGCAGGCCAATCGTAACCTGCCCGAACTCGACACCCACGACCGCTACGGCCGGCGCGTCGATCTCGTGCGCTACAATCCCGCCTATCACGCGCTGATGCGCGGCGCGATCGAACTCGGGCTGCATTCTTCGCCCTGGACCGATCCGCGGCCCGGCGCGCATGTCGCGCGCGCGGCGCGCTACTACATGCAGGCTGAGGTCGAGGCCGGCCACGGCTGCCCCGTCACCATGACCTTCGCCGCGACGCCATGCCTGCGCCTCGAGCCCGATCTCGCGCGCGAGTGGCTGCCGAAGATTCACGCTCGCGTCTACGATCCGCGCAACGTTCCGGTCGCCGAGAAGCACGGCCTGACGATCGGCATGGCGATGACGGAAAAGCAGGGCGGCTCCGACGTGCGCGCCAATACGACGCGCGCCATTCCGATCGGCCGCGACGGCCAAGGCGAGCTTTATGAACTCGTCGGCCACAAGTTCTTCGTCTCCGCGCCGATGTGCGACGCATTCCTCGTTCTCGCGCAGGCGCCAGGCGGCCTCACGTGCTTTCTCGCGCCGCGCTGGCGGCCCGACGGAACCAAGAACCCGATCCAGGTGGTGCGGCTCAAGCGCAAGATGGGCAATGTCTCCAACGCATCGAGCGAGACGGAATGGCGCGGCGCGCTCGCCTGGCGCGTCGGGCCGGAGGGGCGCGGCGTCGCCACGATCATCGAAATGGTGGCGACGACGCGCTTCGACTGCATGATCGGCTCGTCGGCGGGCATGCGCATGGCGGTCGCCCAGGCGATCGACCATTGCCGCCAGCGCAAGGCGTTCGGCGCGCTGCTGATCGACCAGCCGGCGATGCAGAACGTGCTCGCCGATCTCGCCCTCGAAGCGGAAGCTTCGCTCGCCCTGACCCTGCGCATGGCTCGCGCGCTCGACAATCGCGCGAGCCCTCATGAGGACGCGCTCGTCCGCCTGGGCGCGCCGATCGGCAAATATTGGATCTGCAAGCGCGCGCCCGCGCACGCCTACGAGGCGATGGAATGCATCGGCGGCTCCGGCGCGATGGAAGATTCGCCGATGCCGCGGCTCTATCGCGAAGCGCCGATCAACGCGATCTGGGAGGGCAGCGGCAACGTGCAGTGCCTCGACGTGCTGCGCGCGATCCGTCGCTCGCCGGAGACGCTCGACGCCTATTTCGGCGAGGTCGAAGGCGCGCGCGGCGAGAACCGCGCGCTCGACGCCCATGTCGCGACGCTGAAGGACGACATGCGCGATCTCCAAGATTTTGAAGAGCGAGCCCGCGACCTCTGCGACCGCCTCGCGCTCGGCCTGATGGCGGCGACGATGGTCAAAGCCGCGCCGGCGGCCAACGCCAACGCGTTCTGTCGCTCGCGGCTGGAGACGCGCGGCCAGCACAATTGGGGGGCGCTGCCGCGCGGGCTCGATCTCGAGGCGATCGTCAAACGCGCGGCGCCGCGGTGAGGCTTTGCGAGGGCCCCGCCCCCGCGATCGGCCGCTTTCGCATTGCCAGGGTCGGTTGAAATCGACAATCTCGGCAAGGCCTTCGTCGCGTTGAAGGCGCGAGTCGTGGAAGGCCTCGGATGTCGCTGATTCAAGTCCCGCGTTCCGCTTGCGATGGGATGGCGGGCGTGCGGTTTCTCCGCCGCTGCTTGCGGGCGTTTGTCGCGGCGCTGCTGTTGACTCTCGGCGCGGCGCAAGCGGCGGCGCAAAGCTGCTCGATTACCAGCGCCAACGGCAATTATGGCGTCGTGAACGTCTTGAGCGGCGGCGCCGTCGAGACGTCTGCAAACTTCTCCATCAGCTGCACCGGCACGGCCAACCAGACCGTCCGTCTCTGCGTTGAAATGTCGCCGGGGCAGACGAACAGCAACGGCAATCGCCGGCTCGCGTCCGGCAATTATCGTTTGGTTCATGAACTCTATGCCGACGCTTCGCTCACCACAGTATGGGGCTCGTGGGGCCTTTCGACGTCGATCTATCCCCTCTATCCCTACGGAATTACCTACGATCTCGCCTTGGGCGCCTCAGGAAGCGCGAGCGCCACCCTGACGGTGTACGGCAACGTATTCGCGAACCAGCAGAGCTCGGCGCCGGGGTCGTATGTCTGGACGATGACGACTGCGCCTGCCGCCGAATACGCCTACATGACGACGGCGGCGTGCCCAACGGGAACTCTCCAAACGATATCCGGCGGCTCCACGTGGACCGCTACGGTCAATTCCGACTGCTACGTCTCGGCCTCGCCGCTGAATTTCGGGACGACCGGGTCGATCATCGCCGCCGCCATCGACGCGACGGCGACGATCACCGTGCAATGCACAAATACAACCCCCTATTCCGTCAGTCTCGATAACGGCCAGAACGCCAGCGGCAGCCAGCGCCAGATGATTTCGCCGGCCGGACAATATGTGAGTTACCGCCTCTACACCGACGCGGCCTATTCGCAGGCCTGGACGGCGACGACCTCCCCGACGAGTTGCACCAGCGGCGCCAATACCTGCTATCTCGGCACCGGCACCGGCTCCAACCAAAGCGTCACCGTCTATGGCCAAGTGCCGCCGCAGTCGGCGCCGGCGGCCGGAACTTATGCCGACACGGTCGTCGTCACGGTCACTTTCTAAGTCCGATCGGATCGCCGGCAGCCGCGAGCGCGTCGCCGTCGACTTGCTGGCACGTCAAAGGACCGATGCGCACCTGCTCTCCGGGCTGCGGCGTGAAAGCGAAAACGACGCGGCACGCCCCGGCCGCCAATTCGACGGTCGCCACGTTCGACCCGCGCAGATTCCTGATGAAGGTCTCTCCGTCGTAGCCGACGACGAATTCATCGCCGCCTTCGATCTTGCCGGGCGTCCCGGCGGGGACAAACCCGCCGTCCGCCTTCGAGAATATGACCAAGGCTGCATTCGTGTCGTCGTGAACCCTGAAGTTGACCAGCATCCCGCCATGATTGGCCGGCGCCACGATTTGGCTCGTGCCTTCCACCTCCGCGGCGGCGGGAAGATTGGTCGGATCGATCGCAATGTTGTTTCTCTCGTATGACCGCAGGGTCGGCACCAGCAGCATCCCCTTGGAATCCGTCACGCCGACCGGCTGATTTTCGTAAAGCACGCCCACCCCAGGCGCGCCGGTCGAGACGACGCCGAAGCCGTCGTCGATCCAATTCGACAGGAAGACGTCGCCGCCCATCGTCGCGATCGAGCCGCGCAACTCCAACGATCCGCTGCTCGTCGCGTTGTTCGCGGTGGCCCCGGCCTGAACGGTTCCGTAGCTCGATCGGTAGGACACGGCGGCCGCGTGATAGGGCGCGCCGCCCTCGGCGTCCTCGACGCTCCACCCATAGCTGCCCGGGTCGAGGCCCAACGGCTTGACGGCGTTGAGCTGCGCGACGCCGCCGCCGCTTCCATAGGAATAGCTTGAGGACACGGACGCCGAAGCGCCCAAGGGAAAGTTGAGCCCGACGAAAACGCCGGCATTTCTGTTGGTCCCGCAGTCGTGGAAAACGGTCGCGAACACCGAAGCGTTGAAGGGCAGCGAACGGGAATACGACGCGGAAACGATTTCCGAGAGTTCACCCGAGGCAGCGCGCGAATGAATGAAATTGGCGCTGAAGCTCGACTTGGGGTCGAACGGCAATGGAGCGCTGATCGTAACGGTGTCGAGCGCCTTCGGCGGCAGGGCGTCGGCGAACATCGCGGCTGCCAAGACGCCCGCCGGGAGGGGTTGCAGTCGGGCGGTCGCCGAGACGAGATCGTTATAGTTTCCGAACGTGCGCTGCGAACTCGCATTCATCATCAGGCCGAAGAGCTGCGCCTGATAGGACGCCGAGCCTTGCAAGCCCTTGCTTCCGGAATAGTCGCTGACCGCCAGGGCGGCGGAGGCAACGCCGATCGCGCCCGTCTTGACGACGGCACCGACGCCGCCGTTGGCAACTCCAGCGCCGCCTTCGACGTGGCTCTCGGCAGTCATCCAGTCGAATATGCCGCGCCGCAACGTCGCCGACCCGACCGGCGACTCGACGTATGCGTCGGAGACCGTGCCGTAGGAAAGACGTGGCAGTCCGGCTTCCAACGACCAGCTGGAGAGTCCTGGGCTCAATAGGCTCGCCGACGCAAAGAACGGGGCGGTCGTCTTCGTCACGGCGCCCGAAGAATCCGTCACGACGAGTTGCGCGTTGCCGGCGCCGGTGATCACCGGGATATTGTTGATGCTGAACGGCCCTGGCGCGATGTCCTGCGAGAACGTCTTGATGTTGTTGACATAGACGTCGACCGTCGAGGGAACGGCGGCAATTCCGCCCAACGTCGGCAGAGGCATCGTAATCAGGTCTGGCCGCAACGCGAAATCGCTCTGCGCCTGCAACCCGCCGATGCGAAGCGGACGCGTCCACGTCAAGCCGCCATTGATGACGTCGCCCGCGCGGTAGGTGACCAAATTGTCTTGATCGGAATATTCGAACGTCGAATTGAGCCGGATGGCGTCGCTCGCTTGGTTCGCATCCGAATTGACGATCCCCGATTGCTCGAAGGTTCCGTAGGGCGAGAAAGCGCGGCCGTCGACGGTGAGCGAGGCGCCCGGCTTGAGCAAATCGTGCATGTACAGGACGTTGTCGGTAGTGCTCAGCAAATCGTAGTTCAATAATGCGCCCCAGCCGGTCTGGGCGCGAAGCTTTGGTCCGCCGCCGCTGAGATCGAACGTCTGGCCGCGACGTCTGGCGTTGTCCACGGTAATGCGAATGGCCTGGCCCGGCTCGTCGTAGACGTATTTGAGGCCCGGGATATCGTCGAGGATGACGATATCTTGGGGGAAGCGCCGCTGGCCGATGTCGAGGCCGACGTCTTCCAGTTCGTTGCGGGTCGCGCCGAGGCGCTTGCCGTCGAACAGCACGAAACTGCCGATCATATTGGCCGGCGCGCCATTGATGATGACTTCGAGCTGAAGATTTTTCTGACCCGGGCTCGTGTCGGCGTAGCCGGCGCACGGCGCCATTGCCAGCATGCCCGCGAAGCAGAGAATTATGAATGCTCCGCGCCCGATCATTCTATTTGATCGTGGCCTTCAGCGCTCCTTTGTTCGTCTGCGCGACAAGAGTCACTGGCCCGCTGCGTGCAAAATTGCGGGGATGGCGCGGCGTCTGCCACCGCATCGAGGAACGCCCCAGGACGTAGCCCAGCAAACCGTTTCCAAACGAGAGCGTCGTCCCCGACGCGTCTTGAAGACGCAAGGAAGCGATCCGCAATCGCTCGTCGCCGGAATTTGCGGCGTTCAAGAACAGCAAGTCGCCCTTGCGGCTCAGCGACCACGACACTTCGGGCGGGCTCACCTGCCGGGCGCGAAAGAACACCGGGATCGATTGGCGGATGAGCAGTCTGACTGTCGGATTGGACAGCCGCGGATTGCTCGGCAACTGGTCGACGAGCACGCGATAGCTTTCTTCGCCATGCACGGGTTGTTTGGAGACGCGGACGACCCGCACGACGTAATTGATCTTCGGCGCCAGCGTGACTTCGGGCGGCGACGAAACGACGTCGCTCGTCTGTTCCAGCTTTTCGACGCCATCGACCTGCGTCCAGCGCAGGACACGGGTCTGCGCGGTCACGGCGACATCTTGGTCGTTGCGCAGTTTCAATATTCCGGAAGCCGAAGGCGCTTCCATTTCCAACAGCACCGGCTCGACGGTCAACTGATCTGCAAAGGCGGCGCCGGCGCCGCCAAGAAACATCGCGGCGAGCGCAAGTCTGGGAATAAATCGTTTCGTGTTCATCGCGTCAGGTCCGGACTGCTGGCGTCCCCAGGCATGGTGATCGATTGGCTACAAGATGCTTGTTCACCGACGACGCGATCGTGCAAAAAAAGATCTCAGTATGAGATCGTCATGACGACGGTGTCCGAATAGATCCCCGACGCCGGCGCCGTGGCGACCGTCGGCGCCTTGCCATAGATCGGGACGGATTGCGCCGCTCCAGTGCCGGTGCCCAAATAGCAAGTGTTCGAGCCGCCAGAACAGTTCGAGGCGGAAGTCGTCGTCGTCCAGGGTTGGGTGTACGCCGAGTCGAGATAGAGACCGTAACCGATGTAATTGCCGCCGCTCGCCATTTGCCGCGTGGTGGAATAATTTTGACCGTTGTCCATTCCGATCGAGTATGGCGTCAGGTTGGTGCAAGTGACGGAAACCGTCGTGCTTGCGGTGGGCGCCGAAGTCAGCATCGAGACGCCGGCGTACGAGCCGAAATTGAGCGTCGCCGCGTCGATTGTGCAGGCGTTCGTTATGGTGATTTGAACCGTCAGGTTGGCGGTGGCGGTTCCCGCCTCGGCCTCCAAGGGGGTGACCGCAACGCCGCAAACCGCGATCGTGACAGCCGCTGAACGTGATAAAAAATGAAGGCGCTGCCTGTCCTGCTGAATTTCTGTCCTGGTTAGTTTGCGCATTGGCACATTCCGGCGATCGAGCAACCGCCCGTAAAATCCGGGCTGCCCTGGCACCATGAAAATATTCCAGCCATGGTTAACGAAGCGCTAACATTGCAATTGTGCAATTGTTCCGACACGCCTGCACTATTCTTTTTTCACGCTTGCGGACGATCCCTCGGCTACGCGCCACGTTCGCAAATCGCCAGTTTTGACACGCCAAGACGCTCCGGTGTCGGGTCTCGTCATTTCGCCGCAAGACCGTTAAGGTAACTGAGAATTTCCCGCGCCTTGCACGTTGAACAATGTGAAGCAGTTTACTAAAACGCCAAGTATTCCATCGACGAGAGGAAGCGCGGCGTATGGCGGTGCTGGGCGGATTACGCTCTAACCTAACGTGTCGACCGATTTGCGACAACGATCTCGATCAAGTCGTCGATTGTCTCGTCCGAGGTTTTCCCACTCGCGACAGACGCTACTGGGTGCGAGCGCTCGAGCGCCTGTCGAGACGTGAAACGGTCGACGATTGTCCGAGGTACGGTCACAGTCTGGCGACCTCGGGCAGGATCGTCGGCGTGGTGCTTGAAATCTTCTCGCGTTGTCGAAACGGCGACCGCGAAGCCCTTCGTTGCAATCTTTCGAGCTTGTGCGTCGACTCCGCTTACCGAAGTTATGCGATGAAGATGGCCGTTGCGGCCCTCGCGCGCGCCGACGTCACCTACACCACCATATCGGCGGACGTCCGCACCTGGAGCGCCATCGAGGCGTTGGGGTTTCGCCGGTTCTGCAATGGCCAGTTCGTGTTCGCGCCGGCGCTCAGCCCATTCCTGCGTCGCGGCGCCGTTCACGAATATTCGCACGACAGCCGCGAGGCGGCGCTGTTGCCGGCCCATGAGCGGCGATTGCTCCGCGAGCACGCCGCGCTCGGCTGCCAGTCGCTGATCTGCGTCGAGAACGATCGCGCCTTTCCGTTCGTCTTCGTGCGCCGCCGCATGGCGAAGGGCTTGGCGGCCGGCCGCCAGTTGATCTACTGCCGTTCGCTGGCCGAATTGACGCAATGGGCGGGCTCGATCGGACTATTGCTGCTGCGTGAGGGCGTGGCGCTATGCGCCGTCGACGCCAACGGCCCTATCGCCGGTCTCGTCGGGCGCTACCGCCCCGAGCGGAACCCAAAATATTTCAAAGGCCCTCACCCGCCGGCGCTGGGAGACCTCTCGTTCACCGAGCTCGCCATCCTCGGTCCCTAGAGACAGCGCATCCTAACGGCGCAAAGCGCGCGCCGCTCGCAGCAATGCGCGTCCGGAATCGGCGAGCGGCGCCTTGCGGGCATAGTCGATCAAGTTGCGCTGGACGTTTCGCGTCAGGCTGAACCAGTTCGATAATTGGAGGCTTCCTGCGGACAACAGGTTCGCGCGCGTGGCGAGCCGCAATTTGTACGGCTGCGCGCCGGCGCCCAGATCGATCGAGCGAACGCCCAGCGCTTCGCTGCTCGCGGCGAAATTGAGAATGAGAACGAGACCCGGCGAATAGCGAGAAAAGTCGACGTCGTACGCCGGGAACCAATAGTGGAAAGCCCCGCCCGCCCGAATGCCGAAATGAGCGGCGATCAGCCGATCGCCGGCATAGAGCGCCGAAAGAACCCCGGCGAATTCGGGCGTCTGCGTCCGGCGAAGAGTCTCCAGCACTTCGCGCGCGGCGCCGGCGCCGAAGATGTCGAGCTTTCGCGTCCGCGCGTATTGAGCCGACTTCCACTGCAGCAGAATCTCGAAAGCCGCTTCGTCGCTCTCCCGCGCGACGAAGCGGACAGGGCCGACTTCGCGGGCGAGGCGCCGCTCCAGATATTCGGCGCGATCGACGAGATGGGAACGCGAAGCGCGCTTGCGCCGGGCGTAGGCTTCGTACCCCTCGGAAAGGTCGATTTGCGGGCTTGCGATTTGCCGACTGGGATCGCTCGGGATCAGCGATTGCGCCGCCGGCAGATGGTCGAAGTCCCAGCAGTTCAAATGGCAGGCGCGCAACAGCTCCAAGGGGTCGAAATCGGGATCGAGATCGGCATCGAAAACGATCCCGTGATAATCCGACAGGACGCCGCCCGCAGGGACGCCGACGCGGCGCGAGACGCGCTCGAAAGGAAAAAAGGCGAGCGCCCGGCCGCCGTCCTCGACGATCCCCAATTCGACGTTCGATTTCGCGGCGGCGACGGCGCGGGTGAATTCCGGATGGAAGAAGGCGCTTTCGAAAACGGGCGCCGCCTGTTGCAGCGCCGCCCACTGCCGCATCAGGCCGTCGTCGAGTTCATGGCCGGCGATATGGTGGATTCTCATACGACGGGTCCGAGTTCGACGGAACGGGGCAGCGGCGAGGCCAGCGTATGAAATTTCACAGCATAACTAAAGGGAAGCCGTGCGATTTGTGTTGGATGTGATTCTCGTCGATTTGCCAACGCGCGACGAGGATCGCAACGCCAATGGCCCGCTTCGACCTCGAGGCCGCGCGTTCTCAGCGCAATTCGAGCCCTCAATTGGGGCTCGAACGCGTCGCGTTCGCCGGCGGTCGTTCAGCGCGATTCATCGTCGCAGCGCGACAGCGCCGCAGCGGCGCCATTTGACACGCCGCCTCCTCTCGACCATTTTCCGCGCGCTTCCCGGCTCCCCTCGGGCCTTGAGATTTTCAGGACGCGCCCCAGATAGCGCTGTTCCTGTGAGGACCATTGCGCATGAAAGTTGTCATCGTCGAGTCGCCGACCAAAGTGAAGACCATCGGCAAGTATCTCGGCAAGGACTACGACGTCTACGCGTCGTTCGGGCACGTGCGCGACCTCGCCGCCAAGGACGGCTCGGTCGATCCGGACGCCGATTTCGCCATGCGCTGGGAGATCGACGCCAAGGCGGCCAAACGCCTTTCCGACATCGCCGGCGCGGTAAAGGGCGCCGAGCGCGTCATTCTCGCGACCGACCCGGACCGCGAAGGCGAGGCGATCTCATGGCACGTCTATGAAATCCTCAAGGCCAAGAAAGTCCTCAAGGACAAGCGCGTCGACCGCGTCGTCTTCAACGCCGTCACCAAGGACGCGGTCGCCGAGGCGATGCGCCATCCGCGCGAAATCGACGAGGCGCTGGTCGACGCCTATCGCGCCCGCCGCGCGCTCGACTATCTCGTCGGCTTCAATCTCTCGCCGGTGCTGTGGCGCAAATTGCCGGGCGCGCGCTCGGCGGGCCGCGTGCAATCGGTGGCCTTACGCATCGTCTGCGACCGCGAACTGGAGATCGAGAAATTCGTCCAGCGCGAATATTGGTCGATCCTCGCCCATTTGAAGACGATCGCCGACGCCCCCTTCACGGCTCGCCTCGTCGGCGCCGACGGCAAGAAGATCGCGCGGCTCGACGTCGGCTCAGGCAAGGAGGCCGAGGATTTCAAGGCCGCGCTCGAAACCGCGAAGTTCAAGGTGACGCAGGTCGAGGCCAAGCCGCTCAAGCGCCACCCCTACCCGCCCTTCACTACGTCGACTTTGCAGCAGGAGGCCTCGCGCAAGCTCGGCCTCGCCCCGGCGCGCACGATGCAGATCGCCCAGCGCCTCTATGAGGGCCTCGACATCGGCGAAGGCGCCGTCGGCCTCATCACCTACATGCGCACCGACGGCGTCGACCTGGCGCCCGAAGCGGTCACGAGCGCGCGCAAGGTCATCGCCAAGGACTTCGGCGACAAGTACGTGCCCGGCGCGCCGCGCAAATACACCGTCAAAGCCAAGAACGCGCAGGAAGCCCACGAGGCGATCCGCCCGACCGACATGACGCGGCGCCCGCGCGACGTCGCGCGCCATCTCGAACCCGAACAGGCCAAGCTCTACGAGCTGATCTGGAACCGCACCCTCGCCTGCCAGATGGAGAGCGCGGAGCTCGAGCGCACCACGGTCGACATCCTCGCCGAGGCGGGCAAGCGCCAGCTCGATTTGCGCGCCACCGGCCAGGTGGTGCGCTTTCCCGGCTTCCTCGCGCTCTACCAGGAAGGGCGCGACGACGACGAGGACGAGGATTCGGCCCGCCTGCCGCCGATGAAAGCGAACGAAAAGCTGACCAAGGAGCGCATCGAAGCGAGCCAGCACTTCACCGAGCCGCCGCCGCGCTACACCGAGGCGACGCTGGTCAAGCGCATGGAGGAGCTCGGCATCGGGCGTCCCTCGACCTACGCTTCGACGCTCGCGGTCTTACGCGACCGCGACTACGTGCGCCTGGAGAAGAAGCGGCTGATCCCCGAGGACAAGGGCCGGCTGGTCACCGCGTTTCTCGAGTCGTTCTTCGCCAAGTACGTCGGCTACGACTTCACGGCAGACCTCGAGGAGAAGCTCGACAAGGTCTCGAACAGCGAAGTCGACTGGAAAGACCTGCTGCGCGACTTCTGGAACGATTTTTCCGGCGCGCTCGGCGGCACCAAGGATTTGCGCACCACGCAGGTGCTCGACAGCCTCAACGAGCTGCTCGGCCCGCATATTTTCCCCGCCCGCGCCGACGGCGGCGATCCGCGCCAATGTCCGTTGTGCGGCAAAGGCCAGTTGTCGCTCAAGCTCGGCAAGTTCGGCGCCTTCATCGGCTGCTCGAACTATCCCGAGTGCAAGTTCACCCGCGTTCTGTCGCCGAACGGACAAAACGGCGCCGGCGAAGGCGAGCGCCCAGGCGTACGCACGCTCGGCGTCGACCCGGAGAACGGCGACGAGATTACGCTGCGCAGCGGCCGCTTCGGCGACTACGTGCAACGGGGCGAGGGCGAGAAGCCGAAACGCTGCTCGCTGCCCAAGGGCCTGGCGCCGGACGACGTCACGCTGGAGAAGGCCATCGCGTTGTTGGCGCTGCCGCGCGAGGTGGCCAAGCATCCGACCAGCGGCGAGCCGATCGTCGCCGGCGTCGGGCGCTACGGCGCCTACGTGCAGCACGGCAAGACCTACGCCAATCTCGGCAAGGACGACGACGTGCTGGAGATCGGCGCCAATCGCGCGATCGACTTGATCGTCGCCAAGGAGAGCGGCGCCGGCCGCGGCCGCTTCGGCGCCGACTCAGGGCGCGCGCTCGGCGAGCATCCGACGCTCGGCGGCGCCGTCACGGTCAAGCAGGGCCGCTTCGGCGCCTATGTCAATCACGGCAAGATCAATGCGACGCTGCCCAAGGGAACCGATCCCGCGTCGTTGACGCTGGAGGACGCCGTGGCGATGCTCGCGGCCAGGGCGGCAGGCGGCGGCTCGGGCGGCCGCGCGCTCGGCGACCATCCCGACGGCGGCGCGATGACCGTGCGCGCCGGACGCTTCGGCGCCTACGTCAATTGGGGCAAGGTCAATGCGACGATCCCCAAATCGATTTCGCCCGACGAAATCACGCTCGGCGAGGCGATCGCGTTGATCGCGGAGCGTGAAGGCCGCCCGGCCCGGGCGGGCGTCCGCAAGAGCGCCAAACCCAAGACCGCCAAGCCGGCCGGCAAAGCGCCCGCCAAGACGGTCGCGACGAAGACGGCCAAGACCAAGCCCGCCGCCGCCAAGGCCAAGAGCGCAGCCGCGAAGACCAAGCCGGCCGCCGCCAAGGCCAAGACCGCGACCGCGAAGACGAAGCGAAAAGCCTGAACGCGGACCCAAGCAAGACGATCGATCGGCGCTTTGCGGAGCGAGGTCAATTGGCGTAAGGTGTTTTATTGTTCCCGGCCTCCGCCGCGCAGGGCGAAGGGCGAGAAGGGGAGGATTGCGTAATGCCCCATTCCAGCGCGGCGGGAGCGCACGCCGCCGCCAAAGTCCTCACCGAAGCCGCTTACAGCCGCTGGGCGCCGTTCTACGATCTAATTTTCGACCTACCGTTCCATCCCGGCCGGCTCGCCGCGACGCGGGCGGCGGTCGAAGCGGCGGGCGCGGACGGCTCGATCCTCGTCGTGGGCGTCGGCACCGGCCTGGAACTGGGGCTCATGCCCAACACCGTGCGCGTCACCGGCATCGACATCAGCGCGGCGATGCTCAAAATCGCGCGCGAGCGCGTCGCCCGCAAGGGTCTGCGGCAGGTCAAGGGCCTTCACGTCATGGACGCCGGCGCGCTGGAATTTCCCGACGCGCAGTTCGACGTCGCCCTCGCGCCCTATGTCATGAGCGTCGTGCCCCATCCGGAGCGGGTGCTCAGCGAGACGTGGCGCGTCGTGCGGCCCGGCGGGCAGATGATCGTGATGAACCATTTCGCAGCGCGAGGCGGCCCGCGCGCCTATGTCGAAGCTGCGATGGAGAAGTCCTCCGGCTGGCTCGGCTGGCATCCGAAGTTCCCCTATTCCGCGGTCGGCGACTGGATCGCCCAACAAGCCGACGCGCAGTTGCTGGAACGGCGCGAACTCGCGCCGCTGCGGCTGTTCACGCTGCTGAGGGTGCGCAAGGCGGAGCGCGCTTAAAGCCGGCGCCAACAGTCATTGCGAGCGGAGCGAAGCAATCCAGCAATCGTGACGCCTGCCGGTTGGCGCGATTGTGCGCGGTCCCGGCTCAGTGATTCCTCAATGGCGCCGCCGCGCGCGCCTCCCACCCCTCGATCGCTGGATTGCTTCGCTCCGCTCGCGATGACGGAAAGAGCGGCCCTACCGCACCCTCACCGGCATGATCTCCGCCGAGAGCCGCACTTCGTCGCCGAGGCCGTAGGCGTAGTAGGCGGGGCGCGAGACGACGCGCAGGAACACGAACAGGCGGAACCGCAGGCGCCTGAGGACGTTCATGCGCTTGGCCGGCAGCAGGTTCTCGTGCGCGACGTGGACGATCCATTGTCCGGGTTCCGTCGGCAAGTCGATCTGCTTGTGGCGCGCCATGTCCTCGAGGAAGCTCTCGACGTTCGGCTCCTCCATGAAGCCGAAGCGAAGCTCGACGCCGATGATGCTGCCCTTGTCGGGGTCGCGGTCGAACACCGTCACGCGATAGCGTTCGTCCCTGATGTAGGGGACCTTGGGGTGGGTCACTTCGACGAAGATCATGTTGCGCGGCAGGACGCCGCCGCGCTCCAACAACAGCGTGACGAGCGCGGGCGCGCGGTCGCCGGGACGGCGCAGCGGATGGGGCGCCATCAGAAGCGCGTTGCGCTCGAGAAAATGCTCGGCGCCGCGATGGAGCGCGATCAGCTCGGCCATCGTCATCGTCGATTTCGCGGAATAGGCGGCGAAGGTCGCCTTGCGGCCCCAGCGCCAGGTGGCCATGATCGCGAAGGCGACGACGCCCACGGTGAGCGGCACGTATCCGCCCTCGACGAACTTGAGCGAGCTCGCGATCAGGAACGCCGCGTTGAGCCCCGTCAGCGGCCCCCACACCAGCGCCGCGCGCGCCAGGCTCCAGCGCCAATAGCGTCGCGCGATCGCGAACATCGCCAGCGAAGTGATGAGCATCACGCCCGCCACCGCCAGCCCATAGGCCGCCGCGAGCGCCGAAGCGGAGCCGAAGCCGACGACGAGCGCGACGCAGCCGAGGAACAGCGTCCAATTGATGAAGGGAATATAGATCTGCCCGGCGTGGGCGAGATGGGTGTGCAGGATGGCGATGCGCGGCAACAGGCCGAGCCCGATCGCCTGCGAGGTCAGCGAGAAGGCGCCGGAGATCAGCGCCTGCGAGGCGATCACGGTCGCGACCGTCGCTAGTAGCACCAAGGGATAGAGCATCGACGCCGGCGCCATGGAGTAGAACAGCTTGCCGTCCGCCACTGGCGCGCCGCTGAGCATATAAGCGCCCTGCCCGAGATAATTGGCGAGCAGCGCGGGAAAGACCACCGCAAACCAGCTTATGCGGATCGGCCGCGCGCCGAAGTGGCCGAGGTCGGCGTACATCGCCTCGCCGCCGGTGACGACCAGCATCATCGCGCCGAGGATGAGCAGCGCTTCGCGAAATCCGGCGTGCGCGAGGAACGCCAAGCCGAAGACGGGATTGAACGCCATGAGAATTTGCGGCTCGCGCGCAATTTGCGCGACGCCGAGAGCGGCGATGACGACGAACCACACGATCAGCACCGGCCCGAAGAAGAAGCCGATGCGCGAGGCGCCCTTGAACTGGATGGCGAACAGGCCGGTCAGCAGCGCGAGCGTGATCGGGATGACGTAAGGCGAGAAGGCGGGCGTGGCGACTTTGAGCCCTTCGACCGCCGAGAGCACGCTGATCGCCGGCGTGATCATGCCGTCGCCGAACAGCAGGCCCGCCCCCAGCATCAACGACCACAGCAACAGCAGCGCGCCGTGCCGCTTGTATTTGTGCAGCAGGCCGTAGAGCGCGAAGACGCCGCCTTCGCCGTCGTTCTCCGCGTTGAGGACGAGCAGCGCGTACTTGATCGCGACGATCAGCGTGATCGTCCAGATCGCCAGCGAGATCGAGCCGAGCGCGTTGGCGGGCGTGCGCGCCATGCCGGCCGGCCCGGAGAAGATCTGGTCGACCGCGTAGAGCGGCGAAGTGCCGATGTCGCCGTAAACGACGCCGAGCGCGCCGATCGACAGCGCCGCAATCCCGCCGCGCGGGGCGTGGGACGCACGCTCCTCGGCCTGAGCCGCGAGGGACGCGGCGGAAAGCGCTCTCTGAGGGTTTCGGGCTTCATTCATGGTTGGATCGCCCGCGAGCGCATGCGTTGGCTTCCCCCTCCCGCCCGATTCGACGCGAAGGCTCAGGCCTTCGTGACTCGGACCCGCGCCCCGCGTCAATGCGGCCGATCAACCAGGGGGAGCGATCTTCGTCGGCCGACCGGCGCATCAGCCCAGCGTCAGCGCCGGCGCGCCGCCTGGGGCAGGATCACTCCGACTCGCTGGTAGGGCAGCCGATAGTCGCCCGCCGCGCCGACAGCGAGGGTGATCGCCGACGCCGTCGACGCGAGGTCGAAGGTCACGCGCGTCAGCGCGCCCTCGACGCTGACGCCGCAATCGAGCCGCACTCCGTTTTTCGTCGAGGCGGTCGGACGCGCGCGGCGAATCGGTTTCATCGCGCCCCTCCGGAAGGTTCGGCGAGGCGGCAATATCAGAGTTGGGCGGCGTTGTGACGCGGCGGCGTCGGCGCCGATCGCCGCAAGCGTTCAGGAGGCAACCGGATCGAGCCGAAAGCTCAACGGTCCTCATGACGCCTATGGGTGGGGGAGCCAGCCTTTCGAGTGCGCGGCGCAGACAGCCGCTTTGCGCCCAACTTGGCCGTTCAGCCGATGATCGCGGCGCCTCTCAAGCGGACGTTGAGGCGACGGGCCGGCTCGGTTGCTGTAGGCGGAACGCCGTCGACCGCCGAAGCCGGATTGGCGAGGCCACCAGGGCTGGCGCTCGTGATCCTGCCATCATTCAGGAATGCGATCGGCGACGATGTCAGCCGGCGTCGAAGCCCTCTACGCCGGACGACATGGGTGGAATCGGCCCCGAGGTCTGTGTGGCCAATGCATTAACCTTGCACAACGAGAATCGCTCGAACAGCGCCCGAGTTACTTTTTCATTTGCGCCGGCGCCGTAGCGTCATCTGCGCTACCGCTGGGAACTCTTGCATGGCGCCCGTTATCCGCACTCACGCTGAAGTCGCACGCTGGATCGCCATTCAAACCGCATACACGGCGGCTTTCATCGTGCCGGCGACTGCGGCGGCGTGCCTCTGGCTGTGCGGCGGCGATCTGTCGCGCTCGGTCGGCGGCTGGGAGGCGATGCAATTTTGCCTTGGCCTGGCCCTCGCGGAGACGCTGTTGTTCACGCCGCTCGTCGCGATCCGCTCGGTGGAGACGCTGCGTCAACTCAATCTCGCGCGGGACGAGCTTGATCGGCTCACCGGCGTCGATCCGCTAACCGGCCTGCTCAATCGCCGCGGTTTCGAAAAGGCGGCGGCGGCTTTGGCGGCCGCGCCCGAGGCGCGCGGCGCCCCCGTCGCAGCGCTGGTCTGCGACGTCGACGAGTTCAAGCAGATCAACGATTCCTTCGGCCACGATTTCGGCGACGCCGGGCGGCGGCGCCTCGCCGACATGCTGCGCGGCGCCGCGGGCGACCGCGGCTTTGCGCTCGGCCGACACGGCGGCGACGAATTCGTCGTGCTGATGGTTGGCGTCGCGCGCCGCGAAGCGGTCGCTTTCGCCGAACAGCTTCGCGCCGCCATGACGGCGCAACCCGTGGAAGCGAACGGCGCTCGCGATTTGCTCACCATCAGCGTCGGCCTCGCGGCGACCGCGAGCTGGGAAGGCGACGTCACGCGCCTAATCGGGGCGGCCGACGCGGCGCTCTACCAAGCCAAGCGTGACGGACGCAACCGCGTCGTCATCGCCAGCGAGCCGCTGCGCGCCGCAGCCTGAAAGGGCCAGAGGTCCATCTTGCGCCCACTTTCGCCATAGGCGCCGCAGGTGTAGGCATCCAAAGCGGTCGTTCGCTCGGGCGCGAAGCCTCCAACCAAGAACCGAGGCCGTGATACGCGCCCGCCAACCAAGCCCCCTTCCATTCGGCGGCCTTCCGTCTAAGCGCTTCGATCGCTCAAAGCCGCCCTTCCCCTCCCGGCTCAAATTCCGCCATTGGCGATCCGCAAGCGAATGCCCGCTTCGGTCGAAGGCCGAATCTCAAACGCGTGCGCCGCCAAACGCCCGGCCGTTGACATTCGCGGCCGGCGTCCTCATTTACAAACAGCTATCGAGGCGCGCATGCGGCTTACCGCCGACCGCGCCTTGTGAGAACGGCGACTCCCCCCTAGATTGGCTCGAAGCTTGCCGCGACGACCGCGCCAAGCGCATTCAGCCATCCATTCAAGAAATCACATTGTCACAAAGCATGAAACCAAAGCGCGTCTCCCGCGCCAAAACGACGCACGCCAAACTCACGCGCGCCAAGCCCCAGCGCGCGGCCGCCCCGACGGGGGCCCTGCCCTCGCGCGACGAACTGCTCGCCTTCATTTCCGGCGAGGCGGCGCCGAACGGCGACAAGCCGACCGGCCGCGTCACCAAGCGCGAGATCGCGCGCGCCTTCGGCGTCAAAGGCGAGGCCAAGACCGAACTGAAGCTGCTCCTTAAAGATCTCGAAGCGGACGGCGCGGTCACGCGCGGCCGCAAGACCCTCGCCCGCCAAGGCCGGTTGCCGGCGATGGTGGTCGCCGAAATCGTCGCGCGCGATCGCGACGGCGAACTCGTCGCGCGTCCCGCCGATTGGAGCGAAACGGGCGAACCGCCGCGCATTCTGGTGCGCCGCGCCAAGCTCAGGCGCGAGGCCGCCCCTGCCCCGGGCCTCGGCGCGCGCGTGCTGATGCGCGTCGAATTCGACCCGCAAGCCGGTCCGAAGGAGCCCGCCTACGGCGGGCGCGTCGTCAAGATTCTCG
>CAVXCA010000004.1:0-21952 GCA_963759955.1 uncultured Alphaproteobacteria bacterium | reverse complement strand
GATTTGGTCGTTCATCCGCGGACCACCTCTCGTGCGCGGATGCGCTTGTTTAACATGCCGAGACAAATAATGCAGACCACAACGAGCGACACGGCAATGGCTGAGGAGGGAATGGAGAACTGCGGGGAGGTGCCATCGGGCACGCCCAGCAGACGCCGCCAGAGGAGGGCGATGGTAAGGGGAGATTGAGTGGCGCGCGAGGCGCGCCGCAAGCAGGCCGCCGCCTATTTCGCCGAGCGCGCGGCCGATTGGGACTCGATCCGCGCCTTGCACGCGCCCGAGGAACGGGTCGAGGCCGCGATCCGGGCGATGATCGGCGCCAAGCCGATCCGCGCCGTGCTCGATCTCGGCACCGGCACCGGGCGGATGCTCGAGCTCGCCGCGCCGCTCGCAGAGCGCGCCGTCGGCGTCGACCAGAGCCCGGCGATGCTCGCGCTGGCGCGCTCGCGCATCGACCAGAGCGGACTGCGCAACGTGCAACTGCGCCAGGGCGACATCTATGCGCCGCCAGTCGAACGCGACGCCTACGATCTCGTCATCATCCACCAGGTGCTGCACTTCCTCGACGATCCCGCGCGGGCGCTGAGCGAGGCGGCGCGCGCGTTGCGTCCCGGCGGCCGGCTCATCGTGGTCGATTTCGCCGCCCACGGCGAAGAATATTTGCGCGAGCAATTCGCCCATCGCCGCCTCGGCTTCGCCACCGAGGAGATCGAGGCGTTCATGCGCGAAGCCGGCCTCCAGCCGGTCGAGGCGAGGCTGGTGCCGCCCGAAGCGGGCGAGTCCGGCAAGCTTACCGTCGCGTTGTGGCTCGCGCGCGATCCGCGCGTCATGTCCGACGATTTCCCGAAAACCACGAAGGAGTGGGCTTAAATGGCGCAAAATCCGGTTCGCCTCAGCCGATCGGGTTCGCCCGTCAGCGTCTCCTTCGAATTCTTTCCGCCCAAGACCGACGAGATGGAGAAGACGCTTTGGGAGGCGATCGCGCGCCTCGCGCCGCTCGAGCCGAGCTTCGTCTCGGTGACCTACGGCGCGGGCGGCTCGACGCGCGAGCGCACCCACGCCACCGTCGCGCGCCTCGTCAAGGAGACCCGTCTCAAGCCCGCCGCGCATCTGACCTGCGTCGGGGCGAGCCGCGAAGAGATCGACGCGGTGATCCGCAGCTACGCGAGCGCCGGCGTTCGCCACATCGTCGCGCTGCGCGGCGATCCGCCGGGCGGCCTCGACACGCCTTACGTCGCGCCGCCCGACGGCTACCAGTCGACCAGCGACCTCGTCAGCGCGATCAAGGCGATCGGCGATTTCGAGGTCTCGGTCTCCGCCTATCCCGATAAGCATCCGCAGAGCCCGACGCTGCTACACGACATCGAAACGCTGAAGCGCAAGGTCGACGCGGGCGCCGACCGCGCGATCACGCAATTCTTCTTCGACAACAGCGTCTATTTCCGCTTTCTCGACATGGCCGCGGCGGCGGGAATCACGATCCCGATCGTCCCGGGCATCGTGCCGGTGCAGAATTTCAAGACCACGGCCAGCTTCGCCAAGCGCGCCGGCGCGAGCGTGCCCGCCTGGCTCGCCGAACGCTTCGAAGGCCTCGACGACGATCCCGCCACCCGCCGCCTCGTCGCCGCCGCGGTCTGCGCCGAGCAGGTGATCGACCTTATCGATCGCGGCGTGAAACACCTCCACTTCTACACCATGAACCGCGCCGATCTGGTGTTCGCGATCTGCCATCTGATCGGGCTCAGGACGAAGGGCGAGATCGCCAAGCGGGCCGTGGAGATGGCGGCGCCGATGGCGCGGTGATTGGCGTCTGTCAACGCGCGCTGTCCTAGCGTCGTTTCTTCGTAGCCGTCATATGTGGACGGCCCCGATTGGCAAGAGACATTTTGACGTTTTGATCGGCTTGGTCGGCTGCGGTCATATGTCCGGCCTTTGTGTGCGGCCTTTGACCGCTGGCCCTGATGATTTCCGACGGCCTCGGTCCCTATCATTGCGGCGAACTGGAGGTTCGTGACGGCTGGCGGGTTGTCCTCGGCTTTCGGTGGCGACCGTTTTGGATCATCACGTCGGTGCGCTTGCCAAACTTTGAAGAATTGAACGCCTCCTCGATAAGGCCTGTCGTCGGGGTCTTTCGGTTTCAGGCTCTGGCGTAGAGCTCTTTGCGGAAGCTCTCGCCGGTCGATAGGACCGCCCAGCATATTCGGGCCAGTTTGTTGGCCAAAGCCACCGCGGCCACACGTTCGGGCTTGCTGGCCTTCATCGCCACGATCCACTCGGCTAAGGCGCCTTTGCGTTTGTGGGCCACGCGCAGCACCGAGGTGCAGCCGACGACGAGCATCTTGCGCAAGTATCGATTGCCCTTCTTGGTGATAGCCCCGAGCCTTTCCTTTCCCCCGCTGGAGTGCTGGCTCGGCGTCAAGCCCAGCGACGCGGCGAAATCGCGCGCCGATTTGAATGCGCTGGGATCGGGAAGGCTCGCCGCCAACGCCGAGGCGATCAGCGGGCCGATGGCGGGAATTTCTTGCAGCAAGCGGCTCATCGGGCGCTTCGCGCTGGCCGCGGCGATTGTCTTCTCCAACCCGTCGATCTTCATAGCGAGCTGCTCGCTCTGCCAGGCCAACAGAGCGACGGCTTGCTTGGCTTCCTCGGGAAGACCTTCGTCGGCCTGCGCGAGGGCGACCAACTCCTGGACCCGATGAATGCCCTTGGCCGCGATGAGGCCGAACTCCTGGAGATGGCCGCGCAATGCATTGACGCTCATGGTTCGCTGTTTGACCAGCAGATCCCGGGTCTTGTGCAACATCAACACGGCTTGCTGGTCCGCGCTCTTGACCGGCACGAAACGCATGTCGGGCCGCGACATCGCCTCGCAGATCGCCGCCGCGTCGGCCGCGTCGTTCTTGCCGCGTTTGACGTAGGGTTTGGCGTAGGCGGGCGCGATCAGGACGACCTCGTGCCCCATCGCTGCAAGGACGCGCGCCCAATAATGCGCCGATCCGCAGGCCTCCATGCCCACGCGACAAGGCGTCAGCCGAGAAAAGAACTCTCGAAACTTCGCGCGGGTCAACTTGCGCTGAAACGACGATCCGTCTTCGCGCTCGATCCCATGAAGCTGAAAGACATTCTTCGCCAAATCGACGCCGATTCTGATAAACGTTCTCACGGACGGTCTCCCCGTTGGTGGCGCGCCAGCGACCACGTCTTGGCACTTGATGCCGTTAGGGTGGGGCCGTCCACACCATCATTGCGAGGAGCGTAGCGACCAAGCGATCCGGGCTCCGGTTTGCCGCGGGCTCATCTCGATTGCTTCGTGGCGCTCGCAATGACGCGGCAAACGACCTTCGCCCGACGCTGTTCGCCATGACGCGGCCATCCGATCGTCCTATCCGTCTCGCCGCCAACGCCGCTCGGGAGAGCCAAGATGTCACGCGTGCTCATCACCGGATCGTCGACGGGGCTCGGCTTGATGGCCGCGCGCCTGCTCGTGGAACAAGGCCATCGCGTGGTCCTGCATGGCCGCAACCGAGCCCGGGCTGACGACGCCTGCAAGGCGCTGCCGAACGCCGAGGCGGCGGTCGTCGGCGATCTCGCCAGCATCGGCCAGACCCGCGGCCTCGCCGACGAGGTCAACAAGCTCGGTCCCTTCGACGCCGTGATCCACAACGCTGGGGTCGGCTATCAGGAGGCGCAGCGCGTCGAGACAGAAGACGGCCTGCCCCTCGTCTTCGCCGTCAACACGCTCGCGCCCTTTATCCTCACCGCGCTGATCGCAAGGCCGAAGCGGCTCGTCTATCTCAGTTCCGGCATGCATCGCAGCGCGTCGGCGAACATCGACGATCTTGTCTGGAAGAAGCGTCCTTGGCGAGCGGCCGAGGCCTATGCGGAAAGCAAGCTGCACGACGTTCTGTTGGCCTTCGCCGTCGCGCGGCGCTGGCCCGAGGTGTTCTCGAACGCCTTGGAGCCGGGATGGGTGGCGACCCGCATGGGCGGCGCCGGCGCGCCCGACGATCTCGATCAGGGGCGGAGAACTCAGGCGTGGCTGGCGGTCAGCGACGACGACGACGCCTGCGTGACAGGCCAATATTTCTATCACCTGCGCTCGCGGGCGCCGAACCCCAGCGTCTACCACGTCGACCTCCAGAATCGGCTGCTCGACGCCTGCAGCGCGCTTTCAGGCGTCACGGCGCCGGCATAGGCCGCTACGCGCTCTCGATCGCCCCGCCTCGACGAAGCAGGTGAATTCGAGGAACGTGCAGGGGGCGCGTGGCGCCGGCGTCGCCAGGGCGATTTCTTAACGTTCGTCCAAGTTCAACGGCTCCAACAAAGGAGCTAAGTGACGCTGATTCATCGAAATGCCGCCCGCGCAACACTGGCATTTCCATTAACGAAATGCGTCATAACGCCGCACGATTGTGACGGGTTGACGCTCGGACGTATGGTTGACGGCAGTTAGAACGGCGACGAGAAGGCGATCCGCAATACGCATCCGCGGAGCGTGACAGGAAATGTAATTGGCTTCCGACTCGACCGTGACAATTACGTATACTGCCTTATAAATTGCCACGATGCTTGTCACGTCGGAAAAAATGTTTAAAGCACAAGTGTATATAGCGCATCATCATTTTGTCATTACGATGCCGTGAGATTACGGTACGGACGTACACAATTACGACACGGACATTAACATGCGGTAAGGGCCGGACATTTCATGTGAGCGCTCGCCCGGCCGTCGAGAAACAAATGTTCTGCGCCGCAACGTCAGCAAGACGTGGGCGTTAACAACAATGCATTGGCCGTCGCCCGCAATAACGAACCGATCACCTTAGTCATATTCGCCACGCCAACTACAAGCGCAGTAATGCGCGAGACGTGCGGCGTGAGTTGTCGTAGCATCCAATGCCGCCGGCAGCGACGAGTCCTCCCGTCCCACCAATGTCCGCAGTCGCAAAATAACCATATTTCAGCCAGGATCGCACTTCGGGCAGGCTACCGACGAAATGAACCAATTCGTAAACGCCTTGCGAAGTAGCTGCGAAAACAGCTAACGTCCGCCAATAACTTGGTGTCGCGCGTATGGTTGATTATTACTTGCGGTTATCGAAGGCGATAGGAGGGTTGCGGCGTCCGACGCCGGAGCTTCGTGGAGCGATTTACGAAGCGGCGCATCGCGCCCTCATCGTTACGCTCCAAGCGTGCGCGCCGCCGGCGCAGCACTCAGCCGTCGCTGAGGAAGAGCGTCTTTTCAATCTCGCGGTCGAGCGCATCGAAGCCGAGCACGGCGGACAGTCCTACGCGGTCGGCGCCGCGCGTGGCGGTTCGCTGAGACTGCCGCGCGTCGAGAATGCAGTTTGGCCGCCGCTGGATCGGCGCGACGCCGTTGCGCCGGCCGCCGTCGGCGAGAGAGGCGCCGCGCAGAGCCCCCTCAAGCTCGTCGTCAATCGTGAGCTCGTCGTCGATCGCGACCCGCCTCGCGAAAAGGAGAGCGCCCCAAGCGGATACGAAGGCGCTCCTGTCGAAGACGAGAGCGCCCAAGGCGGGTTCGAAGACGTTCCCGCGGAATACGAAAGCGCTCCGCCCAAAGCCGCGAACGCGCCCAGCGCATTCCGAGAGGCCCCTGTCGTGTATGAACGAGAGGCCCCTGTCGCATATGAAAAGGCCCGTATCAAAATCGAAATCGTCCCAAGCGAAGACGTAAGCGTGCGTAACAAGGAACATCCGATGTCCAGGCTCGACGAAATCAACAAGGTTCTCAGGAAGTTGCAAAGCGATTCGCCGGGAGTGGAAGCCAGCGCGCTGATCTCCGAGGACGGATTGATGATCGCGAGCGCGTTGACGCCGGCGTTCGAGGAGACGCGCGTCGCGGGCATGACCGCCACGCTGCTCAACCTGGGCACGCGCGCAGCCGTCGAACTCGGCCGCGGCGAGGTCAAGGAGGTGATCATTCGCGGCGACAACGGCTACGCAGTCATGATAAACGCCGGGCGCGGCGCCTTGCTGCTTGCTCTCGCCAACGAGACCAGCAAGCTCGGGCTCATTTTCTTCGACATGCACGAAGCGATCCGAAGTCTGAAGAAAGTGCTCTGATCGGCTCCGACGAGCGCGAAACCCATCGACGCTGCGGCGTGGAAGAGAATTTTCATGGCGAACATCGAGCTTTTCAACAAAGCGGGACATCGCAACGTCCTGCTCGAGGACTTCGATTCAGGCGAGTTCGCGGTGCAGACGAACCAGCATGTCATCGTGCACGGCGACAGCGCGATGATTCTCGACCCGGGCGGGCACAAGGTTTACAGCCGCGTGCTCTCCGAAACGTTCCATGTGATCGGCCGGGCGCGGCTCACCCACATCTTCCTCTCGCACCAGGATCCCGACATCGTCGCCGCGGTCAACGGCTGGCTGATGACCACGGACGCCGACGCCTATATCTCCGCCCTGTGGACTCGCTTCGTGCCGCATTTCGGCGTCGACCATCTCGTCGCCGATCGCTTGAAGCCGATTCCGGACGAAGGCATGATCTTCGATCTCGGCGGCGCCCCGCTGGTGGCGATCCCCGCGCACTTCCTGCATTCGGAAGGCAATTTCCAGATCTACGATCCGACCGCGAAGATTCTGTACACCGGCGACCTCGGCGCCTCGGTCGCCACGCCCTACGTGGCGGTGACCGATTTCGATGCGCATCTGCAGTACATGGAGGGATTTCACCGCCGCTACATGACTTCGCGTCGCGTCATGCGCGCTTGGGCGGACATGGTGCGGCCGCTCGACATCGAAATCATCGCGCCGCAGCACGGCGCTTACTTTCGAGGCAAGGCGCTCGTCCAACGTTTCATCGATTGGTGCGCTCAATTGGAATGCGGAATTGACCTCATCACCCCGACCTTCAAAGTCCCGAGCTACTGAGGCCGCGCCTTTGACCTCGTCGCGCCGCCGCCCGGAGTCGGACAGCCGATGACGGCCCTGGTCGTGATTCCGTCGCCGACGAGCGAGGCGCGCGGGGCTGACGTCCGCTTGCATCGTTTGGCGGGCGAAGACGCGCCGATCTGGTTGGCGACCGGCTTCTGCATGCTCGGCGCGCTGTTCGCGTTGGCCGTCGGCCTCACCCTCGATCCGCTCGTCGCGCCGCCTTCCGTCCCGCCAGCGACAGCGCTCGTCGCGTTGGCTCCCGCGCCGCCGCCGGCGGCGCTCGCCGCGCCGGCTCCCGCCCCGTCGCCGGCGACGCCGGTCGTTCACGCCGCGGCCTCGGATTTCGCCAGCGTGCCGATGCCGACGCCGGCGGACTTCGCCGAGGCCTTGCGCGGCCCAATGTCGGACGAGGAAAAACCGACGGCGCCGTCGACGCCGCCCGCAGTCGTCGCGCCGAGCGAATCCAAGACCGCCCTTCTCGGCGCCAAACCGGCGGGCGGCGCCGACCCGGGCGCGCAAGCCGCTCCCGCCGGGCCGGAAGTCGCGCCACAGGCGCCGGCCCCGCCTCCGGTCGCACCCGGCGTCGCGATCTCGGCGAGCGCCGCCGCTGCCGCCCCGGTCGCGCCGACGACGGCGAAGGCCGACGTCGCGCCGTCCTGCCTGCCGATCGTCGCCGTCACCTTCGCGCGCGGCAGCTCGCAGCCGGTGATCGACGGCGCCGAGGCCGCACTCGAACCGCTGCGCAAATGGCTGCTCGCCCATCCGCAAGCCGTGTTTTCGGTCGAGGGCCACACCGACTCGGTCGGCCCCGAGTCGTACAACGTGATGCTGAGTTACGAGCGCGCGCAAGCTGTGGTCGCCTGGCTGACGGGATTGGGGTTGCCGCGCGAGAGGCTCGCCGCGCGCGCGGCCGGCGCCAGCCCGCCCCCCTTCGGAGCGCCGGTCGCCGCCGACAATCGCCAAGTTGTGTTGCAGATCGAGGGCGTTCCGGTCTGCACGGCTACGGATGACGCGACGGGCAAGCTATGACAGTCATTTCCTTGGTGCTGATCCTCGGCGCTGCACTGCTCATCGGCGTCGGCGGTTATCTGTTGGGCGTGCGCCGCGGCTACGCTGCGCGAGAGGCGCTGCGCACGCAGACGCTGCGCCAAGCGCAGGAGCTCGACAGCGCCCACGCGGAGCTGGCGCACAAGGCCCATTCGCAGGAGCAGAGCCTGCGCGCGACGATCGAGCAGGCCTTGGCGCCGTTCGTCCAACGCGATCAACTGTCTCTCGATCTCACCCGGCTGAGGCTCGGCCAGGGCGATCGGCGCGACCTGACCCAGTTGCTCGACAGGATCGCCGAAGCGGGCGGGTTCTCCGATGTCGTCTTGAGCGACGAGGAAGGGCTGCCGCTGGCCGCCAACAAGCGCGCGCGCGACAGCGACCGACTGGCGGCCGGTTCGTCGCTCATCCTATTGATGGTCGATCGCATCGCCAAGTCGGACCAGGCGCCGCCGCAAGCGATCCTGTTGCACGGCGAAGGCGGCCGAACGACGCTGTACAGGATTTTCCGCGCGCAGGAACGCCGCCTCACGCTGACCGCCGTGGCGCCCAACGACTTGCGCCTGACGCCGAGCGCGCTCGACCCGGCGCTCGTCGGCGTACGCCGCATGCTCGCCAGCGGAACGCAGTAGCGTATTCAGAACTGGCGTCCGGCTCCGGGGACCGCGCTGACTCACACTTAGCGATCGCAAGCGCGAGTCCTGCCTCCATCGCCTTGGCGGGATCGAACGGGCCGCGCAAGGCGGCCGCGAAGGCGGTCGGCTACAGGCGCGCAAGCGAAATCGGCTATCGAGCGGGCGCGAGGAAGGGAAACCGCCGGCCCGAGCTGGAAGCGAATGACCGCTATTCTTTCCTGCCGCTGTAGTTGCTGTTGCTCAACAAGCCGCGAATAATGGCCTGCAACGCCCTTTCGCCGACGATATCGGTATCGACGATCGGGCGCGCCGCTTGGCATCGGGGAGCGTAAGCGAGGTCTCGGTCGAGGCCGACGACGCACCATTCGACCCCATAGCCCCAGCCGATGACGCCGAGGTCTTCCTGGACCGTATAGACGACGGCGCGCGGCTCGAGGTCGCTCACTTGCGCGCGCGCGACGCAGTAACGACGCGGAATATACCCGACTCCATTGGAGCGATACCCGATCTCGCGGATCCGATCGTATCCGTCGATCTGCAGGGCGGAACGCCAATATTCCGACTCTTTTTGCGCGAACCGGCTGGTGATCGTCGACAGCACGCCCGGATCGTCGCAGCTCGGAAGATTGCCGGTAAAGGGGCTGTAGCGCTGCTCCGCCGGAGTAGAATAGCCCTGGGCGCAAGCGGTTCCACAAAGCGCCAAACCGGCGAGAATCGCGGTGAGGATTTTCATGTCCGTCGACACCTCGCGTCGCTGCGGCGCCATCTCCACACCAGGCCCGTTGGCGCCGATAGAGATCAGGCCGCTGAACCCATCCTGGGTAACGCGCGCGCGCCAGCGCCGTCAAGGGCGCCGTCCGCTCGTCGGCGAAATCGGCAAGACCGGGATTCGTCACGTCGAGGAGGTTTCACCCGAACTGCGGCAATGTTGTTATGCGCGACGATCCGGCCCGCCTTGTGAATTGGCGCTCCCATGGGGAATCGAACCCCAGTTTTCGCCGTGAGAGGGCGACGTCCTGGACCGCTAGACGATGGGAGCGTGGCAAGCGCCGGTCAGGGGCGCTTCTATATCGACGCGACGGCGGGAAAGCAAGGCGAGCGGAAGGCCGTTTCAGCCCGTGGGCGGGGCGGCCGTGGGCGAGGCGCGATAGGCTTTCAGAAAGACGTCGACCGCGGCGTCGACCGCGGCGTCGATCTCGCTCGGCGCCACCGAATCGACGACGCCGAAAAGCAGCGGCTTGTGCACGCCGGACTGACAAAGGTCGAGGAACTGCCGCGCCGCGCGTTGCGTATCGGCGATTTCGAGCGAGCCCGAATTCGACGAACGCGTCGAGCTGCGCCGCGAGTTTTTGCGTGCCGTAGAGCGGTCCCGCCTCGTAAAATGCGCGACCGAGGCGAGGAAACTTCGCCGTCGCGGCGATCACCACGCGCACGTGGGCGATCGTTTCAGGCCGGGTCATCACCTCGATCAGGCGATGCCCCAAGGCGCCGAGCAGGGCGCGCGGATCGCTGCGATCGACGGGAAGGCTGCACAGCCGCTCGGCTTGCTGGCTGCGGTCCTCGCGAATGAGCGCTTCGAACAATTGCTCCTTGGAGTCGAAATAGGCGTAGAGCGTGCCCTTTGAGACGCCTGCGGCGCGAGCGATGTCGTTCATGCTGGCGCCGTCGAACCCGTCGCTCAGGAAGACGGCGCGCGCGCCGTCCATGATTTGACGTCGCTTGGCGCCGCCGTCGCCCGCCTGCGCGTCGCGTTCCGCAATCGTCTCGGCTTCCATAGCCGTCAGGCCCTCCGCCCATATGCCGTTCGATCGAAAAATGACCGAACCGTTCAGTTCGGGCTTGATTTAATCCGGCCTCCGGGTTACGTCAACGAAAAAGTGACCGAACGGTTCGGTCTGAGCTGTGGATGCTACGGAATGTCGCAGGATCGGGCCGAAGCCTCGCCGCTGCTGTTCGCCCCGACGCGGGAGCCCGCGCCGATTGCGCCCGCCGTCGGACGCGCCGCCGAAGCGACGAGCGAGACCATCGCGCCGCCCGCGCCCCGCTCGCCGCGCCGCTTCCTGCTGCCGGCCGTGCTCCTCGTCGCGCTCGGCTATGGCGGCTATCTCGCCTACGACTGGTTCGTCGAAGGGCGCTTCCTCGTCACCACCGACGACGCTTATGTCGGCGCCGACACCGCGATCATCGCCGCCAAAGTCGCCGGCCATGTCACCGATGTCGCGGTCGCCGACAACGCCTTCGTGCATGCCGGCGATCTCCTGGTCAGGCTCGACGACGGCGACTATCGCCTTGCGGTGGAGGCGGCCAAGAACAAGATCGCGACCCAGGACGCGACCATCGCGCGCATCGGCCAGCAGGTCGAGGCGCAAAGCGCGGCGATCGCGCAAGCCGCGGCGCAGGTCGAGTCGGCGGCGGCGCAAATTCAAGGCGCCGGGGCCGATCAGCAGCGCGCGAAGCTGGAGTTCGATCGCTCGCTCAAGCTCGCGGAAACGAACTTCGGCTCGCAGCAGCGCCTCGAGCAGGCGACCGCCGACCGCGCGCGCACCGCCGCGGCGATGAGCGCGGCGAACGCCGCCAAGACAGCCGCCGAAGCGGCGCTCGCCGGGGCCAAGGACAACCTGGAAGTGCTGAAGGCGCAGCAGACCGAGGCCGTGCGCGTGCGCAGCGAACTCGTCACTGCTGAAGAAAAGGCGAAACGCGACCTTTCCTTCACTGAAATTCGCGCGCCCTTCGACGGCGTCGTCGGCAACAAGGCGGTCGAGCTCGGCCAGTACGCGCAGCCCGGCACGCGGCTGCTCGCGCTGGTTCCGTTGACCAGCGCCTACGTCGACGCCAATTTCAAGGAGACGCAACTCGATTCGATCCGCCCGGGCCAGAAGGTCGACCTCGCCGTCGATTCGTTCGACGGGCGGGTGATTCCGGGCGTCGTCGCCTCGATCGCGCCGGCCTCGGGCGCTGAGTTTTCGCTGCTGCCGCCGGATAACGCCACGGGCAACTTCACCAAGGTCGTCCAACGCATCGCGGTCCGCATCGCGGTGGCGCCCGAAGCGCTCAAAGAGGGGACGCTGCGGCCGGGCCTGTCCGTCGTCGCCTCGGTGCACACCCGTGACGAGAGTTTGCCGAGGCCGTCGCTGCTCGGCGCGCTGGGATTCGGCGCCGCGGCGAAAGAAAACGGCGTCAAGCCGTGAGCGCAGCCGCGCCCGCGTTGCGTGGGGGCGCGATCGCCGCCGCGCCTGAGGCGGCGACCGAGCATTTCGAGCCGCGCCGCCTCGTCGCCTTCATCTTCATGGTGTTCGGCATGTTCATGGCGATTCTGGACATCCAGATCGTCTCCGCCTCGCTGTCCGAGATTCAGGCCGGACTTTCGGCGTCCCAAGACGAAATCACTTGGGTGCAGACCAGCTATCTCATCGCCGAAGTCATCATGATCCCCCTGTCGGGATTCCTGTCGCGCGCCTTCTCCACGCGCACGGTGTTCGTCGTCTCGGCCGCGGGTTTCACCGTGATGAGCTTTTTCTGCTCCCGCGCCACCTCGATCGACGAGATGATCGTCTGGCGGGCGTTGCAGGGCTTCATCGGCGGCGGCATGATCCCGACCGTTTTCTCCTCGGCGTTCACCATCTTTCCGCGCAGCAAGCAGCCGATCATCGCGCCGATCATCGGACTGGTGGCGACGCTCGCGCCGACCATCGGGCCGACCATCGGCGGCTATCTGACCGATCTCTTCTCCTGGCATTGGCTGTTTTTGGTCAACATCATTCCCGGGATCATCGTCTCCACCACGAGCTGGTTCCTGATCGATTTCGACAAGCCCGACTTGAAGCTGCTCAAGAATTTCGACTGGACCGGCCTCATCGCGATGGCCGCTTTCCTCGGTGCGCTCGAATACGCGCTGGAAGACGGCCCGTCGAAGGATTGGCTGGAAAGCGAACCGGTGACGGCCGCCCTCGTCATATCGGCGCTCGGCGGCGTCGCCTTCTTCTGGCGCTCGTTCACCGCGCGTCAGCCGATCGTCGATCTCACCGCGTTCGCCGACCGCAATTTCTGGACCGGCTCGCTGTTCGGGTTCGTCCTCGGCATCGGCCTCTATGGCCTGACCTACATCTACCCCGTCTACCTCGCCTCGGTGCGCGGCTATTCGGCGCTGATGATCGGCAAGACGATGTTCGTCACCGGCGTCTGCATGTTCGTCATGGCGCCGATTTCGGGACGGTTGATGGGCAAGGTCGACCCGCGATGGATGATCGCCCTAGGATTCGTCGGCTTCGCCATCGGCACTTGGCAGGCCTCGTTCATCACCGCCGATTGGGACTTCTGGGAATTGCTCGTTCCTCAGATGTTTCGCGGCTTCTCGCTGATGCTGTGCATGGTGCCGATCAACAATCTCGCGCTCGGCACCATGCCGCCCGAGCGCATCAAGAACGCCTCGGGCCTGTTCAACCTGATGCGCAACCTTGGCGGCGCCTTCGGCCTGGCGCTGATCAACACGACGCTCGACAAGCGCATGGACCTTCACCTGGAGCGTCTGCGCGAGGCCGTCGTCTGGGGTCGGTCCGCCGCGGACGAGACGCTGGCCCAGATGACGGCGGCGCTGGCGGCGCGCGGCTCGGACGCCGGGCTCGCGGCGACGCGCCAGATGGCTCTGATGGTGCGCCGGCAAGCCGAAGTGCTCGCGCTCGGCGACGTGTTTCTCGCCTTGACCCTGGTTTTTCTCGCGCTGGTCGGGCTCGCGGCGGTGATGCGCCGTCCGCAGCAAATCGGCGCGGCCGGCGGCCATTGACGATGCGCCGCCGCGCCGCCCTTGCGCGCGAACGCGGTCCCAACCATATTACCCGCTGAGCGCGGCGCCCCGGCCCGGGGCCGGACAACTGCCGCCGCGCCGCAGATGACGAGGTCTTCAATGTCCGACTATGACCGCTTCGCCAACGCCCGCACCGGCGCTGGCCTCGCCCGGTCCGGCGCTGGCGCGATCGATCAGGGCCTGCGGGCCTATATGATCGGCGTTTACAATTACATGACGCTCGGCCTCGGCGTGACCGGAGTCGTCGCCTATCTCGCCTTTCGGTTCGGCGCGGTCGAAACAGCGACCGGCCACCTCCTGCTGACGCCGTTCGGCCAAGCGATCTACCTCTCGCCGTTGCGC
This sequence comes from uncultured Alphaproteobacteria bacterium, assembly GCA_963759955.1. Classification (GTDB taxonomy): domain Bacteria; phylum Pseudomonadota; class Alphaproteobacteria; order Rhizobiales; family Beijerinckiaceae; genus Roseiarcus. The sequence continues at coordinate 8,227 of CAVXCA010000004.1, read as the reverse complement.
TGGGTCGTGATCTTCGCGCCGCTCGCGCTGGTGTTCGCGATCTCGGCCGGCCGAAACTCGATGTCGGTGAGCGCGACGCGCGCGATCTTCCTCGCCTTCGCGGCGCTGATCGGCCTGTCGCTTTCGACGGTCTTCGTGGTGTTCACCCAGGCCTCGATCGCTCGGGTGTTCTTCGAGACGGCGGCGGCTTTCGGCGCGCTCAGCCTCTATGGCTACACGACCCCGCGCAGCCTTTCGGCGATGGGCTCGTTCATGATGATGGGCCTGTTCGGGCTGATCATCGCCAGCGTGGTGAACATCTTCCTGCAAAGCACCGGCCTGCAGTGGGCGCTTTCGGTCGTCGGCATCGGCGTCTTCGCCGGCCTGACCGCCTGGGACACCCAGGCGATCAAGGAGAATTACTTCGCCGGCGACGGCTACGAAGCTTCCGAGAAGAAGTCGATCTACGGAGCGTTGAAGCTCTATCTCGACTTCATCAACATGTTCCAGATGCTGCTTATGCTGTTCGGCGACCGCCGGAACTGAGCCTTCGGACGAAGAAACGAGCCCCGGCCCGCGCGCAGCGGACCGGGGCTTTTTGCGTCGTGACGGCGCCAGCGACAGGACGGCGACGCTCGATATTCAGCGCCGCCAACGATAGACGCGGCGCGGGGGCGAGCGGGGTCTGATCGCGATGAGCGGGTCGAAAAGAGCGCCCCGTGTCGGACCTCAGCTCAGCTTGCCTTCGACGCCCTCGACCAGCCATTGCAGGCTGGCGAGCGCGGCGTCGTCCATCACCTGTCCGGCGGGCAGCTTGACCGTGCCGCTCTGGTCGGTGAGCGGGCCGACGAAGACCTTCTGCTTGCCCGCGGTGATTTCGTCGACCGTCTTCTGCGCCAGCGCCTTCACGTCGTCGGGCATGTTGGTGAACGGCGACATCCTCAGCATGCCCGAGGCGAAGCCGCCCCAGACGTCGGTGCTCGTCCACGCGCCGTCCAGCACGTCCTGGACGCGCTTGATGTAATAAGGCCCCCAATTGTTGACGTCGGCGGTGAGCTCGGTGTGAGGCGCGAACTTGGCCATGTCGGTCGCCTCGCCGAACGCCGGGACGCCGCGGCTCTCGGCGACCTGCAAGGGGGCCGGCGAATCGGTGTGCTGGGTGATGACGTCGCAGCCCTGATCGATCAGCGCCTTGGCGGCGTCGCCTTCCTTGCCCGGATCGTACCAGGAATTGATGAGGATGAATTTCAGCCGCGCCTTGGGATTGACGCTGCGCATGCCGAGCAGGAACGCGTCCATGCCCTGGACGACCTCCGGCACGGCCATCGAGCCGACATAGCCGGCCACGCCGGTCTTCGTGATCTTGCCCGCGATGACGCCCTGGACGAAGCGCCCCTCGTAGAAGCGAATGTTGTAAGTCGAGACGTTGGCGGCGCGCTTGTAGCCGGTGCAATGCTCGAATTTGACCGCGGGGAACTTCTTCGCCGCGGCGATCACGTAATTCATGTAGCCGAACGAAGTCGCGAAGATCAGCTTGGCGCCTTTGGCGGCGAGGTCGGAGAACACGTGCTCCGAGTCCGGCCCCTCGGGAACGTTTTCGACGTAAGCGGTTTTGACCGCGTCGCCGAAGTGCGCTTCCACTTCTTTGCGCGCGACGTCGTGCTGAAAGGTCCATCCGAAGTCGCCCACCGGGCCGAGATAGACGAAAGCGGCTTTCAGGGGTTCGGCGGCGCGAGCGCGGCTCAGCGCCAGCGGCGTCGCGGCGGCGGCGAGTCCCGTCCCCAGAAGCTTGTTGAACGTCCGACGATCCATCGCATTTCTCCTGTCTGCCCGCCGAATTCACTACACCCGCGCCGCGCGGTCGCCAATCGCCGCCTGAGCAAGCAAGACGCAGGCCAAGCGGAAACTCACCCCGGCCCCTCACCCAGCCTCTCCCCGCAAGCGGGCAGAGGAGCAAATCGGCGCCGCGCGCTCCTCTCCCCGTTTACGGGGCGAGGCTGGGTGAGGGGCTCGGGGGATTGGCCGCAGTCTTCGCCAAGATCTCGAATCCCCCCAGGCGCCTCATCGTTGGGCGCGAGGCCGCGAAGACGCTCGTCACAGGTGCGCGGAATCAAGCGCCCGCGTAGAACGGCTTGCCGAGGCAGGCCGGCTGGTTGAGGCGGATGCGGCGGCGATCGCGCGAGATGATCGCGAGCACCACGACGGTGACGATGTAGGGCAGCGCGGAAATGAACGGCGAGGGGATCGCCACGCCGAGGCCCTGGACGTAGAGCGAGAGATACATGATCGCGCCGAACAGATAAGCGCCGCCGAGCAGCCACGCCGGCCGCCAGGTCGCGAACACGACCAGGGCGAGCGCGATCCAGCCGCGACCCGCCGTCATGTTCTCCGCCCACATCGGCGAATAGGCGAGCGACATGTAGCCGCCCCCCAGCCCCGCCATCGCGCCGCCGAACAGCGTCGCGCCGAGGCGAATCGCGTTGACCGGGTAGCCGATCGCGTGAGCGGCGTCGTGGGAATCGCCGACCGAGCGCAGCACCAGCCCGGCATGGGTGCGATAGAGAAACCACGCCACGGCGGCCAGAATTAGGAACGACGCGTACACCAGAGCGTCCTGGCCGAACAGCACCGGGCCGAAGAACGGGATCTGCGACAAGCCCGGCGCGTCGAGCTTCGCCAGCTCGGGCCCCCTGATGCCGACAAAGCCGGCGCCCAGCAAGGAACTGAAGCCGCGGCCGAAGATCGTCAGGGCGAGACCCGCGGCGGTCTGGTTGCTGAGCAGGGTCAAGGTCAGGAACGCGAAGATCGCCGACAGCGCGGCGCCGCCGGCGATCGCCGCCGCGAGGCCGAGCGTGGCGCTGCCGGTCAGATGGCCGATGACGAAGCCTGTCACGGCGCCCACCAGCATCATGCCTTCGACGCCGAGATTGAGCACGCCGGCGCGCTCGGCGACCAGCTCGCCGGTGGCGGCGAGCAGCAGCGGCGTCGACGACGCCATCACGCTGACGAGGAAGCTGGTCAGGAAGAAGTTCATGGGGCGGCTCCGACGGGCTTGCCTCGCGGCCTGGCGAGTCGGACGCGATAGAGAATCAGGATGTCGCAGGCGAGCAGGAAGAACAGCAGGACGCCCTGGAAGATCCCGGTGACGGCGTTGGGCAGCCCGAGGTCGATCTGCGCCGCGTCGCCGCCGAGATAGGACAGCGCGAGCAGCAATCCCGCGAAGATCGCCCCGATCGGGTGCAGCCGCCCGAGAAAGGCGACGATGATCGCGGTGAAGCCGTAGCCGGGCGAGATGTCGGCGGTGAGCTGGCCGATCGGGCCGGTGACTTCGAACATGCTGGCGAGTCCGGCGAGCCCGCCGCTGACCAGCATCGCCACCCAGATCAGCCGCCGTTCGCTGAACCCGGCGAATCGCGCGGCGCGCGGCGCTTCGCCGACCACCCGAAGCTGAAAGCCGAGAACCGCCTTCGACAGCAGCGCCCAGACCGCGATCGCCGCGATCGGCGCGACGACGCAGCCCAGGTGCACGCCCGTGCCCTCGACGACAATGGGCGTCGTCGCGCCGTCGGAAAACATCGCGGTCTGCGGAAAGCCGAAACCTTTCGGGTCCTTCCACGGGCCGGTGACGAGATAGATCAGCAGGTACTGCGCGACATAGGTCAGCATCAGGCTGGAGAGGATTTCGTTGACGTTGAGATCGGCCTTGAGGAACGCCACGATCGCCGCCGCCGCCGCGCCGCCGATGACGCCCATGGCGAGCGTTCCGGGGTAGAGCAGCCAGCCCGGCAAGTCGGGAAACGCCAGCGCGAAGCCGCCGGCGAAAATAGCGCCCACGGTGAACTGGCCCTCCGCGCCGATATTCCATACCGAGGCGCGGTAGGACAGCGCCAGTCCCGCCCCCATCATGATCAGCGGCGCGGCCTTGACCGCGAGCGCGGAAAGGCCGCCGGCCTGGACCAAGGGCGCGACGAGGAAGGTGTAGACCGCCGGACCCGGCGCCTGTCCGAGCGCCCAGAAAATGACTCCGGTGCCGAGGATCGTCAGCGCGATCGCGAGGACCGGCGACGCATAGGTCCAAAGGATCGAGACTTTGCCGCGCGGTTCGAACCTCATGGGTTAGGCATGCTCCCTTGCGGCCGCGCCGGCCGGTTTCTTCGCGGCTGCGCCGCCCATGACGAGGCCGATCTGCTCGATCGTCGCCTCCTTGACCGGGATCGGGGGCGACAATCGGCCGCCCGCGATCACGGCGACGCGATCGCAGACCAGGAAGATCTCGTCGAGATCCTGCGAAATGATCACCACCGCCGCGCCGTTTTCGGCCAGCTCGGCGAGCGCGCGATAAATCGCCGCCGCGGCGCCGGCGTCGACGCCCCAGGTCGGCTGGTTGACGACCAGCAGGCCCGGCGATTGCATCACTTCGCGTCCGACCAAAAACTTTTGCAGATTGCCGCCCGACAGCGCGCGCGCCTGCGCTTTCGGGCCGGTGGTGCGGACGTCGAAACGGCGGATGATCTCTTTGGCGAAGTCGACGGTCCTCGCTTGATCGACGAAGCCGAGGCGCGTCAGCGCGCGGCGCCCGCCGGCGGTGAGAAAGGCGTTTTCGCTCAACGTCATCGCGCCGACCGCACCGTGACCGTTGCGCTCTTCGGGGACGAAGCAGCCGCCGAGGGCGCGTCGCTCCCGCGGCCCCGAGCGGCCGACCGCGACGCCGTCGAGCGTGATCCTCTCGGGGCTGTCGGCGAGAACTTCGCCCGACAAAGCGTCCATCAGCTCGGTCTGGCCGTTGCCCGCGATGCCGGCGACGCCGAGAATCTCGCCGGGCGAGACGGAGAACGTGATTTGCTTGAGATCGGCGCCGAACGGATGGGGCGACTTCATCGAGAGATTGTCGACCGCCAGTCTCGGCGCCGCGCCCTCGGTCAGGACTCGCCGGCTGCGCGAAGGCGGGGCGAGTTGCGCGTTGATCATCAGTTCGGCCAATTCCTTGGCGCTTTTCTCGCTCGGGACGCAATGAGCGACCACGCGGCCGAGCCGCATGATCGTCGCCGTGTCGCACAACGCGCGAATCTCCTCGAGCTTGTGGCTGATGTAAAGGATGGAGCAGCCTTCCGCCGCCAGCCGCCGCAACGTCGCGAACAGGCTGGCGACTTCCTGCGGCGTCAGCACCGAGGTCGGCTCGTCCATGATCAGCAGGCGCGGGTCTTGCAGCAGGCAGCGCACGATCTCGATGCGCTGGCGCTCGCCGACCGAAAGATCGTGCACGGTCTGGTCGGGGCTCAGCGGCAAGCCGTATTTTCGCGAAATCTCGACAATTCTTTCGCGCAGGTTCGCGCGGTCCTTCGGATCGTTCATGCCGAGCGCGACGTTTTCGGCGACGGTCAGCGACTCGAACAGCGAGAAATGCTGAAACACCATGCCGATGCCGAGACGGCGGGCATGCGCCGGGCTTTGCATCGTCACGCTCTGGCCGCGCCAGACGATCTCGCCGGCGTCCGGCCGCATGACGCCGTAGATGATCTTGACCAGCGTGCTCTTGCCGGCGCCGTTTTCGCCGAGCAGCGCGTGAATCTCGTTGCGCGCCACGGTCAGATCGACGCGGTCGTTGGCGAGACACCCAGGAAACTGCTTGGTGATCCCGCGCAGCGACAGATACGGGCCGTCGTCGACCGCCGTCTCGTTGTGCATGGCGCCTAAAGCCTCCTCCGCGTTTCGTCGCGGCCTGCAAGTCTCGGACCGGCGCGCGCCGCCGCCCATCCGGCCAATCCGCTCCATGGTCGCACGCCGCGTCGCGCCCGCCAACCTTGCGCCGGCGCTCGAATCGCTCCTGTGCGGCACAAACATTCCCGCCGCTATCAACTTTGGAATACTTGTTCTAGCTTATCCGGCGGGAATCGCATTCGCCGGGTGGGCGCGGACGGCGCGAACAAAGAGCCGCGCGAAACTTTCGCCCGTGGGGAGACAAAAGGAAATCATGGACGCGCCGCAGGACTTCGACGCGCTCAAGCGTCGCCTCATCGACATCGAGCCGGAATTGCCCAAGCGCCTGCGCCAGACGGCGGCGTTCGCGCTCGAACACCCGGATGAAGTCGCGCTCGGCACCGCTTCGAGCATTGCCGAGCGCGCGCAGGTGCAGGCCTCGACGCTGGTGCGTTTCGCCCAGACGCTGGGTTTTGCCGGTTTCTCCGAATTGCAGGGCGTCTTCCGCACGCATTTGCGCAACCGCTGGCCCGATTATTCCGAGCGCCTGAAGGCGCTGCACGAAGGCGCCCTCGACAGCGGCGATCCGCTGCGCCTGCTGTTCGGCTTCGCCGATTCGGCGGCCGCTTCGATCGCCAAGTTGCGCCGGGCCGTTCACCGCAAGGAACTGGACGAAGCGATCGCGCTGCTCGCCCGCGCCCGCACGATCTATCTCTTGGGCCAACGGCGCTCGTTCTGCGTTTCTCATTATCTCGCCTACGCGCTCGCCCAGCTCGGCGTCGGCGCGGCGCTGATCGACAACGTCGGCGGCCTCGGGCCGGAACAGCTCGCGGGCGCCGGGCCGAACGACGCCTTGATCGCGGTCAGCTTTTCCCCCTATTCGCCGTTCACCATCGCTGAGGTCGAAGCGGCGCGAAAGAAGAAGACCCCGATCGTCGTCATCACCGACAGCGCGCTGAGCCCGCTGGCGGCAATGGCCGATGCGCGCTTCGAGATCGCCGAAAGCGATTTCGGCTCCTTCCGCTCCAACGCGGCGACGTTTTGCCTAGCGATGACCCTCGCGGTGGCGGTCGCCGAAAAGCGCGGCGGCGGGGCGGGCGGGAAAGGCGGATCGACGGGCCGGCGCAAAGCCTGATCTCCGCTTACTTGCCTTGCCGGCGGTCCGCGCTCAGCGTTCTTGCGAAAACAGCATGCGTGCGGACGCGCCGCCGGTCGGCCTGTTCGATAGGATCAGGCGGCCGTCATGGGCCGCCATCGTGCGCTCGACGATGGATAGGCCCAGGCCCAGGCCCTCGCCGCCGTTCGCCGCGAGCCGGCGGGCGTCCTTATCGAATCGGGTGAGCGGAAAGCCCGGCCCTTGGTCAAGGACGGCGATGGCCGGAGCGCCGCTCACTTGCACGGAGACGGTCGTCCGCACAGGAGCGTTGGCGATCGCGTTCTCGATGAGATTTCGCAGCGCCCGGAAAATGTAGTCGCGAGCGCCGCCGACGAAAATCGGACGCTCGGCGCCGACGACCTCGATCGAGCGGCCGCGCGCCACGGCCAAGGGCGCCAGAAACGCGGCGGCACTGCGCGCGACGTCGCTGATGTCGACCTTGTCGTCGGGCTCGAAATGCAGCCCGCCGAGCCGCACCCGGTCCAGAAGCTGCAACACCAGGCGCTCCATCGCGGCGAAGTCGCTTCCCAGCGCGCGCGCGACCGGCGCGTCGGAAACATCGAGTTGCGCGCGGATGATCGCCAGCGGCGTCCGCAATTCGTGCGCCACTTCGCCGACGAACGCGTCAAGTTCGTGGTAGCCCGCCTGAAGCCGATCCAACGCGCTGTTCACCGCTTGCACGAGAGCGTGCACGTCTTGCGGCAGGTTGCCGCCGCTCAAGCGCACCGCGACGCCGTGCGGTCCGATCGCCTCGGCTTCGCGCGCGGCTACGCGCAGGGGCTTAAGCGCATGGCGCGCGACGATCAGATTGGTGGCGAGCAAGCCAAGGACAAAAGGAACGGCGATCCAGCCGATGTCGCCGACGAATTCCTCGAGGACGGAATCGAACACGACCGGATTGCCGGGAAACGCCACTTGAACCGTGAGGGCGGGCGAAGTGTCCCGAATGCGCGCCGACAGGCCGTACATCGGCTCTTGCCGTCCGACCAACGGCAGCGAAAAGTAGCGAAAGCCGCCGTCGCCGACCGGCCCGAGCGGCGCCGAAACGCCGCTCGAAGCGGCGAGCACCGCGCCTGCCGTTGAGACGATCGCGAAGCGTCCTCCCGCTTCGTCGATCCGCCGCGCGATCGGCGCCAGCGATGCGGAACGATCCACGCTCCAAGGGATTTGCGCCTCGCGCGCAAGGTTCTCGGCGAAGCTGCGCAAGGTGTCCTCGCGAAATCTCGTGTCGATCGCCCGAAACTTCACATAAAGGAAGGCCGCGCAGGCCGCCGCCGAAACGACGCTCACGACCACCAGACCGAGAGCGATCTGGCCGAAGAGCGTCCTGCGCAGGCGCCTCATGACGCGGGTTTCGCCAAGAGGTAGCCGATGCCGCGAAGCGTGTGGATCTGG
>CAVXCA010000003.1:0-8491 GCA_963759955.1 uncultured Alphaproteobacteria bacterium | reverse complement strand
CGCGTACGCTGCTGGTTCAGTTTCTTCGCGAGAACCTGCGGCTCACCGGAACGCACGTCGGTTGCGACACCTCGCAATGCGGCGCCTGCGTCGTCCATGTCGACGGCCGGGCGATCAAGTCGTGCACGACGCTCGCCGCGTCCTGCGACGGCGCCCACGTCACCACGATCGAGGGCCTCGCCCACGACGGCAGGCTGCATCCGATGCAGCAGGCGTTCCAGGACAATCACGGCCTGCAATGCGGCTTCTGCACGCCCGGCATGATCATGACTTCGGTCGACATGGTCAACCGCAAGGGCCCGGACCTCGACGAGGCGACGATCCGCGAGGAGCTCGAAGGCAACATCTGTCGCTGCACCGGCTATCACAACATCGTCAAGGCGGTGAAGCAGGGGGCCCACGAAATGGGCGCACAGAGCCAGCCCAAGGCCGCCGAATAGCAAAACGCCAAACGTGTTCGGCGCGCCCGATGGGGCTGCGCACGGCGAGCGAAAATCGGTTCGATAGTCAAAAGCGACATCAGGGAGTGTTATATGAGCGCGACCGGCATTGGCGCCTCCGTCAAACGCAAGGAAGACATTCGTTTCATCACCGGCAAAGGCCATTATGTCGACGACATCAATCGGCACGGCCAAGCCTACGCCTATTTTCTGCGCTCCCCGCATGCGCACGCGACGATCGACAAGATTGATCTGACCGCGGCCAAGAGCGCCCCAGGCGTCGTCGCGATCTTCACCGGCGACGACATCGCCGCCGACAAGGTCGGCGGCCTCATCTGCGGCTGGATGATTCATTCGAAGGACGGCTCGCCGATGAAGGCGGGCGCCCATCCCGCGCTCGCGCACGGCAAGGTGCGCTATGTCGGCGACCACGTCGCCGTCGTCATCGCCGACACCTACGCTCAGGCCCGCGACGCGGCCGAGAAGATCGTCGTCGACTACGGCGTGCTGCCGGCCGCGGTGGACCCCGCGACGACGGCCAATCCCGGCCAGCCGCAGGTGCACGACGTCGCGCCCAACAACACCGTCTTCAACTGGCACATCGGCGACAAGGGCGCGACCGACGCCGCCTTCGCCGCGGCGGCGCACGTCACCAGGCTCGACCTCGTCAACAACCGCCTCATCCCCAACGCGATGGAGCCGCGCGCGGCGGTCGGCGAATACGATTCGGGCTCGGATTCGCTGACGCTCTACACCACCAGCCAGAACCCGCACGTCGCACGGTTGGTGCTCTCCGCGTTCATCGGCATCGCGCCCGAGCACAAGCTGCGCGTCATCGCGCCGGACGTCGGCGGCGGCTTCGGCTCCAAGATCTTCATTTACGCCGAAGAGACGGTTTGCGTCTGGGCGGCCAAGAAGATCGACCGTCCGGTCAAGTGGACGGCCGACCGCACCGAGGCGTTCCTTTCCGATTGCCACGGCCGCGATCACGTCAGCCACGCGGAAATCGCCATCGACGCCAACGGCAAGATCACGGCGCTGCGCGCGCATACGATCGCCAATCTGGGCGCCTATCTCTCGACCTTCGCCTCGAGCGTCCCGACCTACCTCTACGCGCTGCTGCTGTCGGGCCAGTACGACATCAAGAACATCTACGCCGAAGTCGACGCGGTCTACACCAACACCGCGCCGGTGGACGCCTATCGCGGCGCCGGACGCCCGGAGGCGACGTTCCTGGTGGAGCGGATCGTCGAGATCGCGGCGCGCGAGCTAGGCCGTGACCCGGCCGAATTCCGCCGCGCCAATTTCATCGGGTCGTTCCCGCATCAGACGCCGGTGATCCTCGCCTATGACGCCGGCGATTACGCCGGCGCGCTCGACAAGGCGCTGGCGGCCGCCGATTACAAGGGCGTGGCGGCGCGCAAGGCGGCTTCGGCCGCCAAAGGCAAGCTGCGCGGCGTCGGTTTCTCCGCCTATATCGAAGCCTGCGGCATCGCGCCGTCGGCGGCGGTCGGCTCGCTCGGCGCCGGCGTGGGCCTCTGGGAATCGGCCGAGGTGCGGGTCAATCCGATCGGCACCGTGGAGATCCTCACGGGATCGCACAGCCATGGGCAGGGGCACGAGACGACCTTCGCGCAGCTCGTCTCTTCGCGTCTCGGCATCCCCTTCGAGAACGTCTCGATCGTCCACGGCGACACCGACAAGGTGCAAATGGGCATGGGCACCTACGGCTCGCGCTCCGGCGCGGTCGGCATGTCGGCGATCTCCAAGGCGCTCGACAAGATCGAAGCCAAGGCGAAAAAGGTCGCCGGCCATGTGCTCGAAGCCTCCGATCAGGACATCGAGTTCAAGGACGGCAAGTTCACCGTCAAGGGCACCGACAAGTCGATCGACTTCGGCTCGGTCGCGTTGCAGGCCTATATCGCGCACAAGTTCAACGGACAGGAGCTGGAGCCCGGTCTGAAGGAGAGCGCGTTCTGGGATCCGACCAACTTCACCTTCCCGGCGGGCGTGCACATCTGCGAACTCGAAATCGATCCGCAGACCGGCGTGGTGACGATCGACCGTTGGACCGCGGTCGACGACTTCGGCAAGCTGATCAACCCGATGATCGTCGAAGGCCAGGTGCACGGCGGCATCGCGCAGGGAGTCGGGCAGGCGCTGTTCGAGGGCGCCGTCTACAACGCCGACGGCCAACTGCTGACCGCGAGCTACATGGACTACTGCATGCCGCGCGCCGACAATCTGCCGTCGTTCCATGTCGAGACGATCGAGACGGCGTGTCCGTCCAATCCGCTCGGCATCAAGGGCTGTGGCGAAGCGGGCGCGATCGCCTCGCCGCCGGCGGTGATCAACGCGATCACCGACGCGCTCGGCCACGAGAACGTGACGATGCCGGCGACGCCGCAAGTCGTCTGGCGCGCCGCGCAGAAGGCCGTGATGAAGCGCGCCGCCGAGTGATCGAGACGCAAGCGGCGGCTCGAGGCCGCCGCCTCGCTCCCCACCTTTTCGGAGATTTCGCCATGTATGCTTTCACCTACCACAATCCCACCAGCGTCGCCGGGGCGCTTACGGATCTCAAGCACGAGGACGCCAAACTGCTCGCGGGCGGGCAGACGCTCCTTCCGACGATGAAACAACGCCTCGCCTCGCCGACCGCGCTCATCGATCTGGGCAAGATCGGCGAGCTCGTCGGCGTCCGCCGCGACGGCGACGCGCTCGAGATCGGCGCCATGACGCGCCACGCCGATGTCGCCGACAGCTCGGTCGTGCAGGCCGCTATCCCTGCGCTCGCTTCGCTCGCCGGCGGCATCGGCGACCCGGCGGTGCGCAATCGCGGCACGATCGGCGGTTCGCTAGCCAACAACGATCCGGCCGCCGACTATCCCGCCGCCGCATTGGCGCTCGGGGCGACCTTCGTGACCAACACGCGGCGCATCGCCGCCGACGATTATTTCAAGGGCCTGTTCGAGACCGCGCTGACGGGAGACGAGATCATCACCCACGTCCGCTTCCCGATCCCGCAGAAGGCGGCCTACGCGAAGTTCCCGAACCCCGCCTCGCGCTACGCGCTGGTCGGCGTGTTCGTCGCCAAGACGGCGAGCGGCGTGCGCGTCGCGGTCACCGGGGCGGGGTCGAGCGGCGTGTTCCGCGTCAAGAGCTTCGAAGACGCGCTGAGCGCCAATTTCTCGCCCGCGGCGCTCGACGGCCTGAGCGTTCCGGCGACGGGCCTCAACGCCGACATCCACGCCGACGCCGACTACCGCGCCCATCTGATCGGCGTGCTCGCCCGGCGTGCTGTCGCGGCGGCCGGCTGAGGCTTCGTCGATTTGCCAAAACGCGTCCTCCGGCCTATCCGGAGGGCGCTCGGGGCTCGCCGATCGCGAAACCGCTCGCGGTCGGCGCAAGGCGATTCGGAACTGCAATGACGCAATCAACTCCCCGGCCTATCCCCGTGCCCGCCTCGATCGACGAAACGCTCGCGCTGCTGAGCGGCGCCTCTTATGTCGCGGAGCGCGCGCTGGCGACGGTCGTCTTTCTGAGCCTGCGCCTCGGCCGTCCGCTGTTTCTCGAAGGCGAGGCGGGCGTCGGCAAGACGGAGGTCGCCAAGGTTCTCGCCGCCGCGCTCGGGCGCCGGCTCATTCGCCTGCAGTGCTACGAGGGCCTCGACGTCGCCACCGCCGTCTACGAATGGAACTATCCCGCGCAGATGATGGCGATCCGCCTCGCCGAGGCGGCCGGCGAGCACGACAAGGACCGCATCGAGCACGACATCTTCTCCTCCCGCTATCTCATCAAGCGGCCGCTGTTGCAGGCGCTCGAACCCTCGGCGGGCGGCGCGCCGGTGCTGCTGATCGACGAGATCGACCGCGCCGACGAGGCGTTCGAGGCCTATCTGCTCGAAGTGCTTTCGGACTTCCAGGTGACGATCCCCGAAATCGGCGTCGTCAAGGCGGAAAGCGCGCCGATCGTCGTCATCACCTCGAACCGCACCCGCGAAATCCACGACGCGCTGAAGCGGCGCTGCCTCTATCACTGGGTCGACTATCCCGACGCGGCGCGCGAGGTCGCGATCGTGCGCGCCAAGGCGCCGCGAGCGTCCGAGCGCCTGACCGCCGAACTCGTCGCCTTCGTGCAGAAGATTCGCAAGCAGGACCTCTTCAAGTCGCCCGGCGTCGCCGAGACGCTCGACTGGGCGAGCGCGCTGAGCGAACTCGACGCGGTGGCGCTCGATCCGGCGCAGGTTTCCGACACCCTCGGCGTGCTGCTCAAGTACCAGGACGACATCGCCAAGATCCAGGGCGCCAAGGCGCACGAGCTGATCGAGCAGGCGCGCGCCGAGCTGCGCCTCGCCGAGATGCGCTGACGGCGCCGGCGAGGGCGCAAACTCGGGGAGTTGTGGCGGTGGGTTGCGATTTCGAGCCGACTGGCGCGCTTCCAGCGCCGCCCGAAGCGATCTGCGAGGCCCGGCGCGCCGGCGAATTCGCCGAGGGCGACCCCCCGCGCGACGATCGCCGTCATATTGACGCCGGTCAAAGCGGGCGCGCGGTCGAGGCTATTGCATAGCAATGCGCTCGATGATCAGTTCAGCCGACGGAGGGAAGGTCGATGCGACGATGATTTCGAGCCGATGAAAGTCTATTTCGCGCGGAATTCTCCGCGATCATCCCGAACAGAAGGATTTACCGACGATGCGCAATAGGACATTTCGCGCCGCCGCTTTCTTCGCGTTGGTCGTCTATGGCGGCGCCGCGGCGGCCGACTGTTACGACGTGTTCGGTTGCACCGACCGCGATCGCTTTCGCCTCAACGATCTGATGAGCGGGCCGAATTGCGAGTTTCTCTACGTGATGCGCAACCGAATTTATGCGCAGCACGGCTATTGCTTCCAGACGGCGCGCGCGATTGCGACGTTCGGCAACGCGGGCTGCGTCAGCAGCAACGCCAATGCGCTGGGGCTCAACGCGATTGAGCTCGGCAACGCCGCGACGATCCTCCAGGCCGAGCAGGCGATGAGGTGCCCTGAATGAGAGCGTGCAAATCCGCCCCGCGGCGCGAATGATCGGCCCGATGGGGATAACTTGACGATGCTCGACAATTCACGCGACGAACCGGCAGGCGCGGGCGGAACGGGCGCGCTGGCGCAAAACATCCTCTATTTCGCGCGCGCCCTGCGCGAGGCGGGCCTGCCGGTCGGGCCGGGGGCGGTGCTCGACGCGCTCAATGCGGTCGAGGCGGCCGGCATCGGCGACAAGGCCGACTTCCGCCAGACGCTGCACGCCGTCTTCGTCAAGAAGCACGAACATACGCTGCTGTTCGACCAGGCGTTCGCGATCTATTGGAAGCGCAAGGGGTTGATCGAAAAGCTCGTCGCGATGATGTCGCCGCAGGCGCGCCCCGACAAGCCGAAAAAGCAAAAGGTCGAGGCGGGCGCGACCCGCGTCGCCGACGCGCTGTTCAAGGGGGCGCAGGACGAAGCCAAGGCGGCGCCGTCGCTCGATCTCGATGCGCGCTTCACCATGTCGGCCGAGGAAATCCTGCGCACGAAGGATTTCGCGCAGATGAGCGCGGCGGAAATCGCCGCAGCCAAGGCGCAGATCGCGCGGCTCGCTTTGCCTCAGGAGCGGGTTCGCACGCGCCGCTTCGTCGCGGATGCGAGCGGGGGACGCATCGATCCGCGCCGGTCCTTCCGCCGCTCGCTCAAAGGCGGCGGCGTGATCGACCTGACGTTTCGCGCGCCCGCGGAGCGAGCTTCGCCGGTGGTCGCGCTGTGCGACATTTCCGGCTCGATGTCGGAATACACGCGCCTGTTCCTGCATTTCCTGCACGCGCTCGGCGAAACGCGCCGGGTGACGACGTTTCTGTTCGGCACCCGCCTGACCAACGTGACGCGGGCGCTTCGCGCGCGCGATCCCGACGAGGCGCTGCAGCGCTGTGCCGCCCAGGTCGCCGACTGGTCGGGCGGCACGCGCATCGGCGCGTCGCTGCACCGCTTCAATCGCGAATGGTCGCGCCGCGTGCTCGGGCAGGGGGCGATCGCGCTGTTGTTCACCGACGGGCTGGAGCGCGACGCCGTCGAGACGCTCGGCGCGGAGATGGAGCGGCTGCGCAAGTCCTGCCGCCGGCTGATCTGGGTCAACCCGCTGCTGCGCTACGACGAATTCGCCGCCAAGGCGCGCGGCGTGCGCGCGATGCTGCCCTACGTCGACGAGTTCCGGCCGATCCACAATCTGGCGAGCATGGCCGAACTCTGCCGCGCGCTTTCGCAGGCCAAGGCCGCCGACGCCGATCCGAAGATCTGGCTGCGGCGGTCGGCGTAGTGGCGGCGCCGGGTTTGGCCGCTCCTGCGCCTGCCTTGCGGAGCCGCCCTGCGGTCGCCATCTTTGTCGCCACGGCTCCAACGTCCGTTTCGCGGGAGGAGACATGAGCGAGAGCAAAGTCGAAGAAGTCGCCGGCCGGTGGGCGACAATCCGCTTCGACGGGCGTCGCTGCATTCATGCGCGCCGCTGCGTCATTTCGCTGCCGGGCGTCTTCAAGGCCAATGTCCAAGGCGACTGGATCGATCCCGACGCCGCCTCGGCCGAAGCGCTGATGTTCGTCGCGCTCGACTGCCCGTCGGGCGCAATCACGGTCGAGCGCCACGACGGCGGCGCGCCGGAGCCGCTTCCGCTCGTCAACACGATCACGGTGCGCGAGAACGGCCCGCTCGCGGTCCACGCTGAGATCGAAATCGACGGCAAGCCGGCGGGAAAGCGCGCGACGCTGTGCCGTTGCGGCGCCTCCGCCAACAAGCCCTATTGCGACGGATCGCATGTGCGGGCGGGATTCGTCGCCACCGGCGAGCCCGCGACCAAGCCGAGCGAACCGCTCGCCGCGCGCGACGGCGCCTTGAAGATCACGCTCCGTCCCAACGGGCCGCTCGGCGTCAGCGGGAACGTGGAAATCCTGTCCGGTACGGGGCGCGCGATCGAGCGCACGCAAGCGACCGCGCTGTGCCGCTGCGGCGGCTCGAACAACAAGCCCTATTGCGACGGGACGCACAAGACGATCGGCTTCGTTGCGCCGGGAGCGCCGTTGTAACATGCTGGGCGATTAGGGGAGGGCGCACGATGCTGACGACCGAGGACGACATTCTGGCCGCCGCGCAGGACTGGCGCAAAGCGGGGCGCGAAGTCGCGCTCGCCACCGTCGTCGAGACCTGGGGCTCGGCGCCGCGCCCAGTCGGCTCGCATCTGGCGATCGACGGCGAAGGCAATTTTCTCGGCTCGGTTTCTGGCGGCTGCGTCGAGGGCGCGGTGGTGACCGAGGCGCTCGACGTCATCGCCGACGGCGCGCCGAAGTTGCTGGAGTTCGGCGTCGCCGACGAAACGGCGTGGCGGGTCGGCCTTTCCTGCGGCGGCCGCATCAAGGTCTACGTCGAGCGGGTCGACTGATGCGCCTGGACATTCTCGAGGCGATGAATGCGGCGCGGCGCGAGCGGCGCGCCGGCGCGCTCGCCACCCGGCTCGCCGACGGCGAACAGCGCTTCGTTGCCGCGGAGGCGGCCCACGCCGATCCGCTCGCCGAAGCGCTCGAAGCGGCGCTGCGGGCCGGCAAGAGCGGCCTCGTCGAGCACGCCGGCGCGAGCTGGTTCCTCACCGTCCTCGTTCCGCCGGTGCGCCTCGTGATGATCGGCGCGGTGCATATTTCGCAGGCGCTGGCGCCGATCGCCAAGATCGCCGGGCTCGACGTCTCGATCATCGATCCGCGCACGGCTTTCGCGACGCCGGAGCGGTTTCCCGACACGCCGCTCGTCGCGCAATGGCCGGACGAAGCGCTCGCCGCCGCGCCGCTCGACCGCTACACCGCGATCTGCCTGCTCACCCACGACCCCAAGATCGACGACCCCGCGCTCAAGCGCGCGCTCAAGGCCGACTGCTTTTACATCGGCGCGCTCGGCTCGCGCAAAACCCACGCCAAGCGGATCGAGCGGATGCGCGCCGAAGGCTTCGGCGAGGCGGCGCTCGCGCGCATCCACGCGCCGATCGGCCTCGACATCGGCGCGGTAAGTC
>CAVXCA010000002.1:0-5786 GCA_963759955.1 uncultured Alphaproteobacteria bacterium | reverse complement strand
GGGATTCCTCCGCGGTTGGTTCGTTGGTCCGTCCGGGGGCAAGCGACGTGCCAGCCGGGCGCCCTCGCGACGATATTGATGCGTAAGCGGAATTCGCTGCGAGCGGGAGTGCGGAGGCGGCGGCGGATAGAAAATATGTTTCCAGACCGGAAAGCAACTGTCCATTTTGCGCGCGGGACCGCGCGCGCGGTCACGCCCCCGCAAGCCGCACAGCGCGCGACAGGCTCCGCCGCGTCGGGCGCGAAATGTTCCGCCAACGCGCAAGACCCCGCCTCGGCCGAGACGAACGAGCCGGCTGGGCGTTGAATTTGAAACAATTCCTATTTGGGCCCGCCCGCCTTGCCACCCGGTCCTTCGTCGGCGACGAATAAGCGACCCTTCGCCATTCGAGCCAAAGGATCATTTGATGTCGTCAATCGCGGTCGCGCCTCTTCCCTTCAACTGGCGAAGGTTCCTCGTCGTCGCCGGGCCCGGCATCGTCGTCATGCTGGCCGATACCGACGCCGGCAGCGTCATCACCGCGGCGCAGAGCGGCGCGCAATGGGGCTACGGTCTGCTGGCGTTGCAATTCCTCCTCATCCCGATCCTCTACATCGTTCAGGAATTGACGGTGCGGCTCGGCGCGGTGACCGGCAAGGGACACGCGCAACTGATCAAGCAACATTTCGGACGAATTTGGGCCTGGGTGTCGGTGACGACGCTGATCGTGACCTGCCTCGGCGCTCTGCTCACCGAGCTTTCCGGCCTGGCGGGCGTCGGCGCCCTAATGGGCGTTCCGATCCCGGCAACGATGGCGCTGGTGGTGGCGGCGCTGCTGATCATGGCCTTCACGCGCAGCTACATGACGGTCGAACGCATCGCGATCGTCGTCGGCGGTTTCGAACTGGTGTTTCTGCTGGTGGCCTGGATGGCGCATCCGGGCGCTGGCGAAATGGCGTCGGGCGCGCTGTCGATTCCGCTCGCCGACCCCAAATATCTCTACCTCGCCTCGGCGAATATCGGCGCGGTGATCATGCCGTGGATGGTGTTCTTCCAGCAGTCCTCGGTCGTGGAGAAAGGGCTGACCACCGCCGATTTGCGCCCCGCCAGGGTCGACACCGCCGTCGGCGCCGTGGTCACCCAGCTCATCATGGCCGCCGTGCTGGTCGCGGTCGCGGCGACGCTCGGCAAGGCGGGCGGCGACCATGCCCTCGACACGGTCGAGGAGATCGTCGGCGCGATCACGCCGTTCCTCGGCGGGTTTGCCGGCAAGCTGCTGTTCGGCCTGGGCATGAGCGGCGCCGCTCTGGTCGCTGCGATCGTCGTCACCCTGACCGCCGCGCGCACGCTCGCCGAGGTTCTCGGCGCCAAGCACAAGTTGGAGGACGAGCCGCGCGAAGCGCCGTGGTTTTACGGGTTCTACGCCGCCGCGCTCATCATCTGCGCGATCGTCGTCGCCTCGAACGTCAATCTCGTCGCCTTGAGCGTCGGCGTCCAGGTGATGAACGCGCTGCTGCTGCCGATCGTGCTCGGGTTCTTGTTTCTGCTTGCGCGGCGGCTGCCGGAGCCCGTACCGGCTCAAGGGCGGCTACGCGGCCTTTTCGGGCGTCGTGATTTTGGCGACCGTCATCTTCGGCGTCTACTCCGGCATCGCGGGGCTGTGGGGATAGGCCAACCCCGGCGCGAGGCCGCGCTTGCTAGGCGGATTTGAGGCGGACGATAATGTCGATCGCCTCAATTCGCGTGCCTTCGGGCGCGGCAATGTCGAGCTTCGGCAGAAGCTCGTCCGGGATATCGGACAATTCCTCGGTGTCCTCGCGGTAGAAATGAAAATGCGGCCCGACCTTGGTGTCGTACCAAACCTTCGCGTCGTAAATGGCGATCTGCCGCAGCAAGCCGCAGCGCGCGAACTCATTTAAAGTATTATAGATCGTGCCGAGCGACGGCGGATAACGCATCGCCAGAGCTTCGCCATAAATCATTTCGGCGGTGAAGTGCCGGTCGCCCGACTGGAGAATCAGCCGGCCGAGATCGAGCCTCTGGCGCGTCGGGCGCACCCCAGCGGCGACGAGCTTGTCGCGAACGAGCTTCGTGTCCGCATGGCCGCCGTAGGCATTCTTCGGCCGCATGGAGGATTTCTTTCTCGATCCGATCACCGGAATGGCGCCTTTAGCCATTCTAAACTGAGTTGAACGGGCGGACACTAGCCGCTTGCGCCGCGGTCCGCAATGGTTTGAAAGCGCCGTTTGAAAGCGCCGCATGAAGGAGCCGTGGCGCGCGCCGCGCCGCCCGGTTCGTTCCAGCCCCGGGCAACCTTGGCGCCGCAATTTCGCGCCCGCTTTCCAACCGCGAGGCCCGAGTTGACCGTCATTTCGTTCCCCGACCCTTTAGCGCTCGAACGGCCGCCGGTCTTTGCCGAGCCGACGCGGCGCCCCCGGCGCGACGCTGGATCATTTCTCCATGCGCCGGCGCTCGGCGACGATCGGCGAGCAATTCTGGAACGTCGTCGCAAGGCAATGGCCGGGCTTCAATCCCATCGAGCGGACGCGATGGGCGCGACTGTTCTGCCGCTTCCGGTCCTATTGGACGCCGGACTTCTTCTCGCCCGAGGATCGCGCGTTCTACGACATGCTGCCGGACGAATTCACCGCCTATCGCGGGCAGAACGGCGTCGAACTGGCGGCCGCCGGCTCCTTCACGCTGTCGAAGGACGTCGCACGCGGCTACGCGCTGGGGCGTCGCGCCATCAGCTATTCCGATCCGACGGTTCTCGCGTTGCGGGTCGCCAAGACCGACGTGGCGCTCGCCATCGCGGCGCGCGAGGAAGAGGAAATCGTCTTGTTTCCAGCCCTGCGCGGCCATGCGCGTCCGGAGGCCCTCTATCGCGCGCGCACCACCCACTGAACGGGAAATCGCCGCCGCGCGCGGGGGGCCTTGCGCGCGAAAGCCGTCCCGACCATATTAGGCGCCTAGCGCGGCGCCCCGGCCCGGGGCCGGATATCTGACGCCGCGGCTGAAACGACGAGGTTTTCGATGTCCGATTACGATCGCTTCGCCAGCGCCCGTCATGGCGCGGGCCTCGCCCGGCCCAGCGCCGGCGCGATCGATCAGGGCCTGCGCGCCTACATGATCGGCGTGTACAATTACATGACGCTCGGTCTCGGCCTGACCGGCGTCATCGCTTATGTCGCCTATAAGTTCGGTGCGATCGAATTGGCGAGCGGCCATATCATCGGGCTGACGCCGTTCGGCCAGGCGATCTACGTCTCGCCGCTTCGCTGGGTGGTGATCTTCGCCCCGCTCGCGCTGGTGTTCGCGATCTCGGCGGGCCGCAACACGATGTCCGTGAGCGCGACGCGCGCGGTGTTCATCGCCTTCGCCGCGCTGATCGGGCTTTCCCTTTCGACGATCTTCGTGGTGTTCACGCAGGCCTCGATCGCGCGCGTGTTCTTCGAGACCGCGGCCGCTTTCGGCGCGCTCAGCCTCTACGGCTATACGACGCGTCGCAGCCTTTCGGCGATGGGCTCGTTCATGGTGATGGGCCTGTTCGGGCTGATCATCGCCAGCGTGGTGAACATCTTCCTGCAGAGCAGCGGCCTGCAATGGGCGCTGTCGATCGTCGGCATCGGCGTCTTCGCCGGCCTGACCGCCTGGGACACGCAGGCGATCAAGGAGAATTATTTCGCCGGCGACGCCTATGAGGCCTCGGAGAAGAAGTCGATCTATGGAGCGTTGAAGCTCTATCTCGACTTCATCAACATGTTCCAGATGCTGCTCATGCTCGCCGGCGATCGCCGAGGCTGAGCGTTCGAGCGACGATACGAGCCCCGGCCCGCGCGCAGCGGACCGGGGCTTTTTTTGTGCGGCGCGACGTCCCGAGGTTCGCAGTCAACCGTCGCCCAGGCCCAGCACGTCGGCCATCGAATAGAGGCCCGGCTTGCGCTCGCGCGCCCACAGCGCCGCCTTGAGGGCGCCGCGCGCGAATAGGGCGCGGTCCTCGGCGTGGTGCGACAGGACGATGCGCTCGCCGTCGCCGGCGAAGATCACGCTGTGGTCGCCGATCACCGTGCCGCCGCGCAACGAGGCGAAGCCGATGTCGCCCGGCTTGCGCGCGCCGGTCAGGCCGTCGCGCCCGCGCTCGGAATGCTCGCTCAAGGCAATGCCGCGCCCTTCGGCGGCGGCCTCGCCGAGCAGCAACGCGGTGCCCGACGGCGCGTCGACTTTCATGCGGTGATGCATTTCGACGATCTCGATGTCGAACTCCGCGCCCGAGCGCGCGCGCCGCGTCGCGCACCAGCCGCGCGAGCAGATTGACGCCGAGGCTCATGTTGCCCGAGCGCACGATCGGCGCGTGGCGCGCCGCCGCGCCGACGCTTTCGAGATCGTCGCTCGGAAAGGCCGGTCGTGCCGACGACGTGGACGATGCGCGCCTGGGCGGCGAGCGCGGCGATCTCGACCGTCGCCGCCGGCGCGGAGAAGTCGACGACGCCGTCGGCGTTCGAGCATCGGCGGCGAGCGGATCGTCCGAGATCGCGACCCCGGCGCGCCGGACGCCGGCGAGCAGCCCGGCGTCCTGCCCGAGCGCGGGCGCGCCCGCCCGCTCGAGCGCGCGCGATCAAGCGACGCCCGGCGTCTCGCGCGATCGTCTTGATCAGCATCCGGCCCATGCGCCCGGCGGCGCCGGTCACGACCAGCCGCATGTCGGCCATGGCGCTCTCCTCGTTGTCGATCTCAGCCCGGCTGCGGCCCGTCATAGCCCTCGACGACGACGAGGTCGACTTGCGACACCGGTTCGCGCAACACCCGCGCGCGGGCGTATTCCTCCGATTCGTAGCAAGCCAGCGCCGTCGCATAGTCCTTGAATTCGATGACGACGTGGCGGGAGCGCAACGCGCCCTCGCTTCACTCGTCTCGGCCCGCCGCGCACCAGAAAGCGCGCGCCGTATTTGGCGAAGGCGATCGCGTTGGCGCCGCAATAGGCCTTGTAGGCTTCGGGTCGGCGACGTCGACATGGGCGATCCAGTAGCCCTTGGCCATGATCAGGCGCCTTCGACCAGGACCATTTCGATCTCGCGCCGCGCCTTCGCGCAGCTTTCGCGCCGCCTGATATTGCTCGGAATGGAAATAGCGCGCGCGCCGCGTCGTAGCTTTCGAATTCCAGCACGACGTTGCGCGCGCGCGCCGGGCCTTCCAGCGCTTCGTAGCGTCCGCCGCGCGCGAGCGCGCGTCCGCCATGATCCGCGATCGCCTTGGTCGCGGCGGCGGCGTAGCGCGCATAGGCCTCGGGATCGGTGATGTCGACGCGCGCGATGACATAGCCCTTGGGCATGGACGGCTCCGTCGTTGGCGCGCGAGCCTAGCCGGCTGCGCTCAGATGGCAAGTCACAGCAGCAACGTCACAGCGCGGCGGCGATCTCGGCGACGATTTGCTGCGCCGCGGCGCGGGGATCGGGGCTTGCGTCACCGGGCGGCCCGACGACGAGATAGTCCGCGCCGTCGGCGATCGCCTGAGCCGGCGTCGCGACGCGCTTGTGATCGCCCGCGGCGGCGCCGGCGGGCGAATGCCCGGCGTGACGAGGATGAGCGAATTGCCGACATCAGCGCGCAACATCACGGCCTCCGACGCGCTGGCGACGAGTCCGTCGACCCCCGCCGCCTCCGCCTGCGCGGCGCGGCGCGCGACCGGCGAGCTGACGCCGAGGGTGTAGCCGGCCTCGCGAGATCGGCGTCGTCGCAGGAGGTGAGAACGGTGACCGCGAGCAGCTTCAGCAAGACGACGAGTCGAAGAACAGCAGGTACACACAACA
>CAVXCA010000001.1:0-3798 GCA_963759955.1 uncultured Alphaproteobacteria bacterium | reverse complement strand
CGAATAGGCTCTATCGCTTCGGCATGGCGCACCTGGAGATTCCTGACTGGCGATCGCACGCATCCATTCAGGCGAGCCGCCAGACGACGACCAACATCCAGAAGCTGGTCTCGACCGGCAAGTTGCAGCCCGAGACCCGGCGATCGGCTCGGCGATCACTCAGGCCAAGGCGATAGGCGACGATTCGAGCGTGCTGCGGCTCAGGCGGCGATCAAGGTCGCGCCGGCGCTCAACGCCAGCGGCGCGCTGCCGTCCGGCGCGCGCGGCGCGGCAATCGGCGTCCCCGCCGCCGGCGGCAACGTCGCGGAGTCCAGCGCTACAATCAGTTTCTCAACGGCGGCGACGTGCAAAGCGCGCTGCGACTGTCCGAAGGACTGCGCACCAACGCCTATTGGGACGTCAACCACTGGCGAACCGGCTACGGCTCCGACACGGTGACGCGCGCCGACGGATCGACCGAGGTCGTGTCACGGCGACGACGCAGATCACGCCGGAGGACGCGGAGCGCGATTTGCAGCGCCGTACGGCGGACTATGCCGCGAAGACTCAGGCGACGGTCGGCGAGGCGCAATGGGCGGCCATGCCTGTCGGCGCCCGAGCGGCCCTCGTTTCCATCGCCTATAACTACGGCCACCTTCCCTCTGACGTCGAGGCCGCGGCGAAGACCGGCAATGCGGCGGCGGTAGCGTCGGCGATCGCCGCGCACGCTGGCGACAACAACGGGGCTGAACTATTCGCGCCGCCTTGCGGAGGCGCCGCTGTGACCGGGCAAGCTGCCTACAGCGGCAACGCGCGGTCGCGCCCCGTCGGCCAATGGCGGCGCGCCGTTCAGCCAGGCGGACGTCGCTCGCAATCCCTACCTGTTGTCGGCCTATTTCCGCACGCTCGCGGCTGACCCGGAGGATCGCGGAGAGACGGTCAAGGCGACCGCCGAAGCCGCGTTCAAGGCGATCGACGCAGGGATCAAGCCGTCCGACGACGCCATCGCGCTAGTCTATCAGGCGGCCGACCGCGACAAGGCGAAGTTCGGCTTCCTCGGTTCAGAGTTGACCGGCAAGCTGGCGGCGCTCGGCGCGGCCGGCATGAGCGGCCCTGACCGCGCGGCCTTTGCCGAACAGGCGCGCGCCGCCGCCGTCGCCGCTCCCGACATCTATCACCAGGCGATTGCCACCGCGGCGATGACGCAGGCGAAGCAGCAGGAGAGATTGCAGGCCGAGCAGCCCTACACAGCCGCGGCGAACCGCTTTGGCACGCCAACGCCGGCCGCGATCGATCCTGCGCATCCTGAATTGGCGGGCCAGGCGCTGGCTCAGCGCGGCGTTCTGTCGCAGCACATCGGCGCACTCGACGGCACACCGCCGCCGCCGTTGCTTGAGAAGGGCGACGAGCCGGCGCTGCGCGCGCTGTTGCAGGGTCCGCAGGCCGCGCAAGTCCTGCCGCAGATTGCTGCGAACATGCGGCCTG
This sequence comes from uncultured Alphaproteobacteria bacterium, assembly GCA_963759955.1. Classification (GTDB taxonomy): domain Bacteria; phylum Pseudomonadota; class Alphaproteobacteria; order Rhizobiales; family Beijerinckiaceae; genus Roseiarcus. Next base: position 2,334 of record CAVXCA010000001.1, on the reverse strand, counting down.
ACGATCTCGACCGCCTGGCGCGCGAGCCCGCATTTAAGGAGAGCGTCGTCGGCATGTCGCGCTCGGGCGACCCGGCGAAGATGAACTCCGCCTATTCGCTCATGGACACGCTGGCGCGCCGCAACCCGCTTTCGTTCGACGCCGAGTACAAGGAAGGCGTGAAGGACCTCAGCATCTGGCAGTCTTTGCTCAGCCAATACCCGCCCGCCGAGGCCGCGAAGCGCATGATGCGCGCCAATGATCCGGCGCAGGCCGGCGCGATCGAAGACGCCAAGAAGGTCGCCGACGAAGCGTTGAAGGCGCTCACGCCAGCCGCCGTGGTCTCAAAATTCTCGACCGGCTGGGGACCGTTCGGCACAACCGCGCAGGCGCCGGTAAATCCCGACGGCGCGGCCAACGCCTCGATGGCGCTCCGGCGCGAGTACGGGACCGCCTACCGCGAGGCGTTCGCTTCGTCTGGCGACGTTCACGCGGCCGACGTCGCCGCGACCAACGCGATCAAGATCAAGTTTGCGACCTCGCCGACGAACGGCAATCGCGTGATGGCATACGCGCCGGAGGGCTACTATCCGCAGGTCGACGGCTCGCAAGACTGGATGGCGAAGCAACTCGACGACGATGTCGCCAAGCTGATCAAGACGCAATACGGATCGAGCCTCGACGTGCAATCGTTCGACCGTCCTGGCGCGCTGCCGCAATATGGCGGAACCGAGCAAGACGCCGCGGCGATGGCGGCCTACCGCGCCCCGCGGGCGCTGGTGTCGGATCAAACGACACAGGCCGATATTGCAGCGCACAAACCACCGTCATACACCATCGTCATTCAGCAGCCGGACGGCCGGTTCTCTGCATTCTCCAAACCGGACGGGACGCCATATCGCTATCGCTTCGACCCGACCGAGGCTCAGTCCGATCTCGCCGCCAAGGCCAATGAGCAACGCAACGCCCCGCCGCTCGATATGCAGATTCAGGGGATGTAATGCCGACCTTCGTTGAGGGCCAAGACCCGCTCGACCAGGGCGCTCCTGCGCCGGGGCGTATGCCGATGGGGCCAACTCCGCCAGATCAATTCATTGGCCCAACTGCGCCTGAGGTCTGGGGCGCTGCTTTCCGGCAGAACAACCCCGTCGTTTCGGTTATCGACGCCATCTCGAAAAGCCCCGCCGTCGCCCCGCCCGTGCCGGGCTATAACCCTGTCCCCCGATTGGTTGGGACAAAATACGAGTCTCTGCTTAGCCAGTCGCTCGGCGACGTGAACCCATCCGAGACCGACGCCCGGATGGCGAAGTTCGACGCCGAGCAAAAGGACCAGCAGATGCTCGCCGACGCCGGCTGGGGCGGCACAGTGGCGGCACTCGCCGCCGGCGCGTTTGACCCATCGTGGCTCATTCCGATCGCGGGCGAGGCGCGGGCCGGCGCCGAACTTGGCATTGGCGCGCGCGTCCTGCGCGGCGCGGGCGAGGGCGCGCTGCGCTCGGGCGTCTCGGAAACAGCGCTGATGAGTTCACAAGTCTCGCGCACGCCGGGCGAGGCTGGCGCGGACGTCGCGACGAACACGTTGCTCATGGGCCTCATCGGCGGCGGCGCGCGCTGGCTGGAGGGCGGCGAGCGCAAGGGCGCGGTCGATGGCCTGGAGGCGATGCGTCGCGACCTGACGCCCGGCGCTGCGCCTGCGATGGCCGAAGACGTTGGCGCCGCGGCGGCCGACAAGCGGACGATGGTGCTCTCGCCAATTCTGCCGCCTGTCGTGCGCGACGCCATCGCGGCGATCCCCGGCGGCGACGCAGCGCTCAACGCCATGCGGCAGATCGGCCTCGCGGCGTCGCCGTCCGGCCGAACCTTCCTCAATGGCTCACTGCCGGGCGCGCGGGCGATGGGCGACCTCGCCGAGACCTCGCTGAAATTCACGCAGGCCGCCGAAGGGCAGACCGCCTCGACACTCGGGACTGTCCCGATCAGCCGCATCTCGCGGATGCAGCAAATGCGGTTCGAGCAGGTCAATCGAGACGCTCTTGAAGGCGCCTTCACGCAGTATCGCGGTAAGTCTGGCCCGTCGATCCTCGTGCGCGCGCAGGCCGCCGTCGAGAATCTGACCGGCAATAACGACGGCAAGATGAACTTCGACGAGTTCAAAAAGCAGGTCTATCTTGCGCAGACGCAGGGCGGCGAGCATCCAATCCCCGAGGTCGCCAAGGCGGCGCGCGACGTCACGGCCAAAGTCTATGATCCCGTTCTCAAGTTCGCGCAGAGCGTGAAGGACAAGGACGGGCGCCCCGTCATCGCGGAGGCGATTGGGCCGCCGAAGGGTGACAAGGGCTTCGCGCCGCGCGTGTG